>NZ_JADYUF010000100.1 GCF_021531655.1 Leyella stercorea
GCCCTACCCTTTATACACATCTTTGACAATTCTCAACATCTCACATTTGCAGAAGAAATTGTCAAGTCCTGTTTTGAAAGTTGTATATCCTGGACGTGATTGGCTGCTGTAGCCTGACCATGCTCCGAGTCTTGCAACAATCCATGCTATCCATGGCAGTGAGCCTTCTTTGAAAGGATTCTTCTGCTTCAATGTTCTGCCATTCACCATGGTAGACAAGAGTTTTGCCGCCTCAATATCGTTTTCACTAAACATTATTGAGGCTGGCACGGCTTGGTATTTGTCCGCAAGGTCAAAAGCGTGTTTCAGAGAAATGCAATACAATGCGGCATATGCAGAAAAGAGGATGTTCTTCTCTACACTCGTTGTATCCTCAAGCTGTATGTCCTCTATCATGAATCCTTTCTTCTTCAGCAGTCTGAACAATTCCTCTATAAACCAGCGGCATCTGTACCAAGAGACGCATTGTAGAGCCTGTTCCACATTCGAGACTTCATGATTTGTCAGAAGCACCCATTCTATGGGATCTTCTCCTTCTGGTACGGTTCCCTGAGCCTCAGACACCTTTATGCAATTGTATACAATATTGGCATCTGCCGATTTCGGACTGCCTGCTGGACGCTCCAAACAAACTTCCGCGAAACGTACTTCCATCTTTGCCGTTCTGGCCTTGCGCCCGTGTGAGGCAGGAAGGTGAAACTCGTACTGACCGGACGGTGAAACGGATAACATAAATTCATGCAACCTACATTCTGAGCCTTTTATACGACGGTCTTGGTTTGAGCGCACGATTAGCTTGACGTTGTTTTTGCCACGCTTCAACACCTCATAAACATCTGACTCGCGGTCACTAAGCATTGTTATCAATACGTCTTCTCCTATAAGGTCTGCGGTCTTGTCTATGGATTCGCTCCAACGGTATGATTCTTTCAACTCCGCCGGCAGTTTCTTGTATTTGCGCTCACGGCATCCGGGATTTCCCTCTTCACGGTTCCACAAATGTATATGAGTGAAGCCATAAGGAGTAAAGGTCTCCGGATCAACCGCAAGTGTAGGATGGAGGAAACAGCCTGTCTCACCATTAGAGACACAGCCTGGAGTTTTCCCCTTTTTATGCATGCGGAGATTGTGACCGTTATAATTTATCTCACATGTATCTTGAAGACAGAGTACATGTGTGCAATGGCTTTCAGCCATTCGCGCCTTGCAAGCGTCCGCATAGGCACTAACAATAGATTCCATTGTAACCTTGGGATTGTTGAACATTCTGTATGTAGCAATTTTATCCGCAAAGTTACTAAAAATTCTATTTATGACGGAGTTGCCTGTGGCAATCATCTTCGATAATGTCAAATTAGCTCTTGCGCTAATCCGCTTGTCGTTAAATGTCAGACTCGTAAATGGGGAACTTTTCATCTGACAAATATACAGAATTCCAATGATTTCAAAGAACAAAAGATGTGTATAAAGGGTAGGGC
>NZ_JADYUF010000101.1 GCF_021531655.1 Leyella stercorea
TGTTAAATTGTTAGGGTGCGAAACAACTCATAATTGACCAACTCTCAATCGCAGGCATAGCCGAGAACAACTCAAAAATCAAAATTCAACATTCAAAATTCAAAATTGCGCTTCGCGCTTTAGATTTGCGTCACGGCGCCGCCAACGGCGCCTGTGACAATCAGTTCAATCACTCGCAGCACATACAGTGCCACACGTTTCCAGTCGATTTTCATACTTGTAGTCTTTAAGTACATTAATACAATGAGTTTCATAAATCACAATACAATTAGACGTTTGGCTCAAGATTACCGCTGCCATCCTCCGAACCGGTATTGCCAGGGTTCTCAGTAGTACCACTATTATCAGTGTTACCATCCGAACCACCCGATGGGTTAGAAGGCTTAGAAGGCTTGGTAGACGAAGAAGTAGAAGAAGGCTTGAGTTTTCCACTCGGAGTGAGATACACATCGTTCACACCGCCATAGCTCTCCACTGCATTCAGATAAGCATCCTCGTTCTGATACTGTTCGAGTAATGCGTTCTCGCATACAAGATACTGCGTAGAGATTACCGTCTTGGCGTTATGCTTGCGTGAGTGAATCCACACCATACCATGGTTGCCGAAGTCGTTAGAAGCAAGTGCAGCAAGATGCCCTTCCTGCACCGAGAAACCTCTGGCGTCCACAAGCGAGAGAAGCTTCGCCTCATTGCTCTTGTTGAGCACAATGCAACAGGCATCCACCTCCGCCATAGGGATGTTGGTCACTTCGTTCACCACTTGATGTACCAGGAAATAAGTGATTTGGTCGCCATACTCGTACAGCTTGTTGTTCAGCACCACAGCATTCGAGAACTCCGCCACCGTCGTCGTACTGGTAATGTTAAGCGCGCCAAGACTGATGTCCGTAACCGCCTTCTTGCCCTTTCCGCTTATCGCAATCGATTTGACGTTACCCTGGGTAATCTCGTAAGGAGCCACGATGCACATACCGGCATTCACCTCCGCCTTGGTTAGGTATACAGGAGCCATCGAGAGGTTGGTCGACACGAACTTGTTGTAGTCGTTGCGACCGTTACGGGTTCCTCCGAATGCCAACTTCATGTATGGTTGCAGCACCTGATACTCGCGAATGATATTTGCCCACTTCATGCGGTGCTTCACCTGAAGTTCGGTCTTCGCATTTGTAGTCTGTGTGATCTTTTCCGACACGATAGTCTTGCCACTTTTTTGTCTGAAGGTAAGGTTACCTGCAGAACCGTTGAGTTTGGAAATAATTCCAGTAAGTCTTGCCATAATAATTTGGATTTAAATGATTAAAAAATAAAGTTTTGTTCGGGTTGCCTTTCTCATGGCTTCCCATTAGAGTTTCGATGCATCTCCGTATTGCCTCCGTTTTGCCTCAGATGTACCTCCGATACTTCTTCGATCCATCTTCGATTGTTCTTCGATTCCCGAACGAAG
>NZ_JADYUF010000102.1 GCF_021531655.1 Leyella stercorea
GGATCAAATAATATTGTTGTGTTTTTAACAATCTGCATTTCTTATACAAACAACTGTTTTACCCTATAAAGATAGAACTTCAGATCATTCACTCCTCTGAATTCAGTTCTGAATGTTTTTAGCTTGCAGTTGAACGATTCGGCACTGGCGTTAGTTCTTTTGTCATTGAAGAAATTCAGTATTCTGTCATAATGGTTTTGAAACGTCTTGATGACTGTATTAAACTCTTCACAGTTCCATTGCTCAACCTGATTAAACCATAATGCGAGTTTGGGTCGTGTCACGTCCTTGTTGTCGTAATCCGAATATATCTTACCCAATCTTAAAGCAAGATAATAAAACTCTTTCATGTCCGGAAATCGACAGAACAGAACCTTGGCTCTTTCTGCCTGTGATTCGGTCCAGTCATTCGGTTTTCTTACAAGCAACCTGCTGCATCTTACCATAAGCTGCTTAAGAGTGTCTCCACAGCTTAATATTTCAGGCTTGTATTCAAGCCCTTTCTCCTTGTACAAAGCACGCATGCGATTATCCCACGCCATCACTTCCCAACGGTGCTTTATACGTAAGTCCTGAAGAGCATCATACATAAGTTTCTGCACATGGAATCGGTCTACGATCTGCTCTGCATTGGGAAAACACTTACGTACTATCTTATACATAGAGTTTGACATGTCCATGGTAACAGACTTGACCATTGCACGTTTGCCGACAGGAAGACGCTGTAACTTCTTGATTATGAAGTCCGATTTCACTCCCTTTACCATTGCTACAAGCGTACCCTTCCTCCCGTGCCCGTCCTTGTTGGTCACAATTGTATACAGTTCTCCATTGCTCAGTGAAGACTCGTCTATGGCAAGATGTTCGCCGAGATTGCAGGCGTAAAGGGTAAACTCCTCTGAATGTTTTTTCTGATTCCAGGAATGAAAACCGCTCAGATGGTTCTTGTAGTAGTCATTTAGGACATTTGCCTTCAAATGCGTAAACTCTGCTACACTCTTGATGCTCACTGCATGGGTATCAAGGTAATTCTTTTAAAAAAGCTCCGAACTCAGCGGTAATTCTGGTTCCGGATGCAACAAGATTCCAGTCGCGACTGTAGCTCTTGCCGTTAGACTTGTCAAGCCATCTGCGTCGCTTTATCCTAAAATACATGGTATGGTCACGGACGGGAAAATCTGTGACTGTTATTGGCTTGTGAAAACCATTGGAAATTAAAGGAAGGCCTTGTAAGTTCTCAGGCACAATATCTTTCTCAACTAAGACCAACATAAAATAATCTCCCATATTGGAAGCTTCTGTTATATCGAAATAGTCAAGGAGTCCTGCTGGAAGAAATAAGGACAATACGGACTTGTAATCTATGGCTGAGTTCTATTCATGACGCAAAGATAAACAATAATATTGAATTGTTAAAAACACAACAATATTATTTGATCC
>NZ_JADYUF010000104.1 GCF_021531655.1 Leyella stercorea
AGGGATGTTCTATAAATTAACATATTGATAATTAGTTATTTAATTTAATAATTCAATAAATAGTCGTATTTTTGCTGTAGAAATCATACAGAAACATGCAGAAAACTACTATATACCGCAAGCCAATGGGTGAAAACCTGTTTGAGGAGGAGTTTACAATTGAAGCTCTCTCCCAGATGGGCAATCCTCTTGAGCAGCTCGCTGCCTTGGTTGACTTTGAGATGTTCCGTCCCGCACTTGAAGAAGTGCTGGTCAAGAAAGACTGCAAGACTCCAGCAGGACGTCCGCAGATTGATGTTGTTCTTATGTTCAAGGTTATATTCCTTCAGCGTTACTATGGTTTGGGCGATCACCAGATACAGTATCAGATTATAGACCGTACCAGCTTCCGCCAGTTCCTTGGCATTCATACGGTGGCAGAGGTTCCTGACGAGAAGACCGTTTGGGCATGTAAGAATAGGCTTGCTGAGGATGGCACCTTCGACTGCCTGTTTGATGAGTTTCGAACCTTCCTTGAAAACAAGGGGCTCTCATTCAATGAGGGCAAGATAATTGACGCGACCTTTGTTGAGGCTCCAAGGCAGAGAAATACCAAGGAGGAAAACAAGCAGATCAAGGCTGGCAATGGTAAAGACCTGTGGAATGCTGAAGAAGGTGAATCCGAGAAGGAAAAGAAGCGCAAGATGCACAAAAAATCTCACAAGGATGTTGATGCCCGATGGACGAAGAAACGTGGTGAAAATCACTATGGTTACAAGAATCACATCAAAGCAGACAAGAAGACCAAACTCATAGAGAAGTATCACACTACAGACGCAAGCGTACATGACTCAAATGTTATCAAACCCCTCATTGAAGAGAAGGACAAAGGACAGGACTTGTTCCTTGATGCAGGTTACGAATCAAAGGAAGACATCGTAAAAGAGTGCGGGATGAATCCTGTTATCTGCGAGAAAGGACATCGCAACAACCCTCTGACTGACGAGCAGAAGCAGAACAACCGCATCAAGTCTAAGGATAGATGCCGCATTGAACACATCTTCGGATTCGTCGAGGGAGCCATGAACGGCTCACTTGTTCGCAGCATCGGAATGATGCGAGCCAAAGCAGCCAATGCTCTGACCAACCTCGTCTATAACATATTCAGATATGTACAGATCAACATATACCAGCCGCAGCTTATCACCAGCAAGGGATAGTTGTGTCCATACGTCTCAAATCGTTAAAAACAACATGTCAATGAGTGGATAAACGAACACAATCGATAGCCGAAGTCCTCGGATGAGCTACTGATTCCGAAAGATTGAGTCTGGCGGAACGGCTTCCACTTGAATTAATCAATTAATAGAACCTACCT
>NZ_JADYUF010000105.1 GCF_021531655.1 Leyella stercorea
GCTTTCTGTACATGCCATTGTAACACGTGTGTAGCCCCGGACGTAAGGGCCGTGCTGATTTGACGTCATCCCCACCTTCCTCACTCCTTGCGGAGGCAGTCTTCACAGAGTGCCCGGCATCACCCGATGGCAACTGAGAACAGGGGTTGCGCTCGTTATGGCACTTAAGCCGACACCTCACGGCACGAGCTGACGACAACCATGCAGCACCTCCACAGGCGCCCCGAAGGGCCTCATCATCTCTGAATCGTCCGCCTGCAGTTCAAGCCCGGGTAAGGTTCCTCGCGTATCATCGAATTAAACCACATGTTCCTCCGCTTGTGCGGGCCCCCGTCAATTCCTTTGAGTTTCACCGTTGCCGGCGTACTCCCCAGGTGGGATGCTTAACGCTTTCGCTTGGCCGCTTACGTCAGACGCAAACAGCGAGCATCCATCGTTTACCGCGTGGACTACCAGGGTATCTAATCCTGTTCGATACCCACGCTTTCGAGCTTCAGCGTCAGTTACGCTACAGCAGGCTGCCTTCGCAATCGGAGTTCTTCGTCATATCTAAGCATTTCACCGCTACACGACGAATTCCGCCTACTTCCTGCGCACTCAAGTCTGCCAGTTCGCGCTGCAATGCCCAGGTTGAGCCCCGACATTTCACAACACGCTTAACAGACGGCCTACGCTCCCTTTAAACCCAATAAATCCGGATAACGCCCGGACCTTCCGTATTACCGCGGCTGCTGGCACGGAATTAGCCGGTCCTTATTCATACGGTACCTGCAATAAGCCACACGTGGCCCACTTTATCCCCGTATAAAAGCAGTTTACAACCCATAGGGCCGTCTTCCTGCACGCTACTTGGCTGGTTCAGGCTCTCGCCCATTGACCAATATTCCTCACTGCTGCCTCCCGTAGGAGTTTGGACCGTGTCTCAGTTCCAATGTGGGGGACCTTCCTCTCAGAACCCCTACTGATCGTCGCCTTGGTGGGCCGTTACCCCGCCAACAAGCTAATCAGACGCATCCCCATCCTTCTCCTTCACATTTCGTCCACGTTAGATGCCTGCTGTGGACTGCATATCGTGTTAGTCCGCCTTTCGACGGGTTATCCGATGGACAAGGGCAGGTTGGATACGCGTTACTCACCCGTGCGCCGGTCGCCATCAACGGAAGCAAGCTTCCGTCATGCTGCCCCTCGACTTGCATGTGTTAAGCCTGTAGCTAGCGTTCATCCTGAGCCAGGATCAAACTCTACATTGTAAAATATCTTT
>NZ_JADYUF010000106.1 GCF_021531655.1 Leyella stercorea
ACACCTACACTCTTTAACGAACCATTCCGTCGGTTCGCGGAAGTTTCACTGCTCCGTCTCCGCATCGCTGCCCAAGGTAGTCACGGAATGTTGACCGTGTCTGCCATCGCCCTCGCCGTTCGGCTGAGACTTAGGACCCGACTGACCCCGGGATGATTGACATTGCCCGGGAAACCTTAGTCTTGCGGCGGGAGGGAATCTTACCCTCCTTATCGTTACTTATACCTACATTTGCTTTTCCATATCCTCCAGGATAGGTTACCCGCACCATTCGACGGATATGGAATGCTCCCCTACCGATACTTTTATAAATTGCTATCCCGCGACTTCGGTATCTGCCTTATACCCGATTATTATCCATGCAGGGACTCTCGACCAGTGAGCTGTTACGCACTCTTTGAATGAATGGCTGCTTCCAAGCCAACATCCTGGCTGTCACTGAGACCCCACTTCGTTAGACTAACTTAGACAGAATTCCGGGACCTTAGACGGCGGTCTGGATTCTTCTCCTCTCGGGGACGGACCTTAGCACCCGCCCCCTTACTGCCGGACTGCAGACCGTGAGCATTCGGAGTTCGTCAGGACTCGATAGGCGGTGAAGCCCTCTTGTCCTATCGGTCGCTCTACCTCTCACGGTGACCATCCGACGCGGCACCTAAATGCCTTTCGGGGAGTACGAGCTATCTCCAAGTTTGATTGGCCTTTCACTCCTACACTCATCTCATCCAGAAGCTTTTCAACGCTTATTGGTTCGGTCCTCCATCCCGTGTTACCGGGACTTCAACCTGGACAAGTGTAGATCACTTGGTTTCGCGTCTACCCCCTCTGACTAAACGCCCTCTTCAGGCTCGCTTTCACTGCGGTTGCGCGGGTCATCCCGCTTAACCTCGCCAGAGATGGTAACTCGTAGGTTCATTATGCAAAAGGCACGCCGTCACTGCCATAGGCAGCTCCGACCGCTTGTAGGCGCAAGGTTTCAGGATCTCTTTCACTCCCCTGCTCGGGGTTCTTTTCACCTTTCCTTCACAGTACTGGTTCGCTATCGGTCTCACGGGAGTATTTAGCCTTACCGGATGGTCCCGGCGGATTCGCGCAGAATTCCTCGTGTTCCGCGTTACTCAGGATACCACTAGGCTTCAGC
>NZ_JADYUF010000107.1 GCF_021531655.1 Leyella stercorea
TACCCCAGTTCGGGATAAGAAATAGTTCATAAAAAAGTTGGTAGTCTCACAAATATTTTGTATCTTTATAGGTGAAAATCAATTAGTTACAGAAATATTTGATATGACTACCGATTACAAAGTTACAGAATTATTTTATATAATAGACGAGTTTTGCAAACATTTTGATGCAGAAAATGCAGGAAATCTACTTGAAGACAATAGCGGAGTGAAGCGTAGACGGCGTGCGGCATCGTTGTCCGACAGTGAAATCATGACGATTCTGTTGTATTTCCATTTCGGTACATTCCGCACTTTCAAGCACTACTACCTGTTCTTTATTAAGGGTACGATGAAGTCTTATTTTCCGAAAGCAGTGTCGTACAACCGCTTTGTGGAGTTGGAAAGCCGCGTGTTCTTCCAGCTCATGTTCTTCCTTAATCTGGGGGCTTTCGGAAGATGTACTGGCATAACATTCGTTGATTCCACGATGATACCCGTATGCCATAATCTCAGGAGATATGCCAATAAGGTATTCAAGGGAATTGCCACTGACGGAAAAGGAACTATGGGTTGGTGTCATGGCTTTAAGCTCCACCTTGCGTGCAATGACAGAGGCGAGATAATAGCGTTTGTACTTACAGGTGCAAATGTCAGCGACAAGGACCCGAATGTGTTCAAGGTCCTTGCTAAACGTTTGTATGGCAAGCTGTTTGCTGACAAAGGCTATATTTCACAGAAGCTGTTTGACTTCCTCTTTGAGGATGGAATACAGCTGGTGACAGGGTTGCGCGTAAACATGAAAAACAAGCTGATGCCGTTCTATGACAGAATGATGCTGCGCAAGAGATACATTATCGAAACCATTAACGACATGCTGAAGAATACGGCACAGATTGTACATTCACGCCATAGATCTGTAAGCAACTTTATCATGAACCTTATTTCAGCCTTGGGAGCATATTGTTTCTTTGATAACAAGCCAAAGGCATTGCAAGGATACTGCATCGAAGACACGAAGCAACTTACATTGTTCTAAGGACAGAATAATCTCTTTCGATTCTTTATATACAGCTCATGTCTGATGGCATGAGAAGAGAACTCGTGTATCTGTCTTCATATGCAACTAATCGCTATTTTATCCCGAATTGGGGTA
>NZ_JADYUF010000108.1 GCF_021531655.1 Leyella stercorea
AATCCCTAAAACATGTCTCAGTTCGGACTGGGGTCTGCAACCCGACCCCACGAAGCTGGATTCGCTAGTAATCGCGCATCAGCCATGGCGCGGTGAATACGTTCCCGGGCCTTGTACACACCGCCCGTCAAGCCATGAAAGCCGGGGGCGCCTGAAGTCCGTAACCGCAAGGATCGGCCTAGGGTGAAACCGGTGATTGGGGCTAAGTCGTAACAAGGTAGCCGTACCGGAAGGTGCGGCTGGAACACCTCCTTTCTGGAGAAACGGGATTCCACTATTAAGGTCAGCAAAGGCTCAGAAATGCCCAAAGATGCCTATCAAGGCTCATCAAGGCTTATAAAGAGTTATGGTTTGCTTTCCTTCTCCCACGCTTCTTGGCGCACTGTCTTACCAAATAGAGAAACAATGAAGACGCTATACATTATATAATATATAGAGTCCGGCATACATCGAGGTTCAAGTCCTTGCTTCTCACCATCCCTTTTAAGGGAAACGGTCTTTGACATATTGATACAAGCAAAACTGTAAGTTAAATCAATAACAACAGCTGAAAGTATGAGCTACGGTTTCTTGTCTGAGCAATCAGACGAGAGATTCGAAGAAAGTAGAAAAGGGCGCAAGGTGGATGCCTTGGCTCACGGAGGCGATGAAGGACGTGATAAGCTGCGATAAGCCTCGGGTAGGTGCAAATAACCTTTAATCCGAGGATTTCCGAATGGGACAACCCGTCTGTCTGAAGGACAGTCACTACGCAATAGCGTAGAGCTAACGCAGGGAACTGAAACATCTTAGTACCTGCAGGAAGAGAAAATAAGTTAATGATTCCCCTAGTAGTGGCGAGCGAACGGGGAAGAGCCCAAACCATGATTGTGGCAACGCAACCATGGGGTTGTAGGACCACGCTGTGGCAAGATGCTTGTGAGAGGAACGTTCTGGAAAGAACGACCATAGAGGGTGAGAGTCCCGTACTCGAAGCA
>NZ_JADYUF010000109.1 GCF_021531655.1 Leyella stercorea
TACTACATAGGTGTAGCCCTCGTTGATTATCCTTTGCGCTCCACGCAGTGCATCATGGCATCCTCTTCTCGGTCGGAAGCCGTAGCTTGTCTTGGAGAATTGGTTCTCATAGATGGGAGTCAGTACTTGGTTGATGGCTTGTTGCACCACACGGTCTACTACTGTAGGTATTCCCAACAGGCGCATCTTGCCGTTGTCCTTGGGGATTTCTACCCTTTTCACTGGGTTCGGACGGTAAGAGCCGTCCATCAAGGAACGGATGAGCACATCCTTGTTGGTCATGAGCCATGGGAGCAGCTGCTCACACGACATCTTGTCAATACCACCACAGCCCTTGTTCCTCATAACAGCCTTGTAGGCTCGGTTGAGATTCGCAGGACTAAGGATTTGCTCGAGGAGGTGTTCCTTGTCGAATGGTACTTCCACGATGTTCTCTTCACACATCCACATGAAGGTCTGCACTCCCCCATACCATTCGGTTTCCGACCTATCTCTTTGGGGGCAGCCATTAACTTGGGATAATGTTTTCTGCATTCTTTCCTTCATAAGGTATGTTTCAATTACTATCGTTTAATTGTTAGGTTCAGCCATTCATGCAACGTTATCGAGTATTGCACTACTATGGCGTCTGCTGACTTCTCACGGCAAGCTTTACTCCGCTTCTTTCGTAAAAAAAACTATTTGAAGCGTCCGTGAGACCTCCTCGGATAAGGGCATTGTCTTTCCATCTTATACCCACTTCATTTACACCGACCGTTCCGAATAGCTATAGGGCTTTGGTTCTTTTTGCAACCTTACCCACGGTCATATGCCTTGTATGAAGTTTCTGTCCGTTAGGTCAGATGTTTGCCGCCGGCTTCTTTCAGATTCCAACTC
>NZ_JADYUF010000010.1 GCF_021531655.1 Leyella stercorea
TGCGTTAGTTCAGTTGGTTAGAATACATGCCTGTCACGCATGGGGTCACGAGTTCGAGTCTCGTACGCACCGCTGATTAGATGAGGAGCTTTTAATTAAGCCCCTCATTTTTTGTATATATACATTTGCCAAAGAACTTATTGGCTTATGCCGACGAGAGCCTTATCGGGTGAGCCGAAATAGCCTCCCACATCTTCATTCCTTAACGATACATTTATCTTGTTAGATTACACCAGACATTTTGCGGATTTCTGAAGGAGAATACACTTTTTCGATGATAAAAACCAACAAGAACAACACCTCATCACTCGTATAGCCCACCAATCCGAAGAGGGCGATAATCATCGTCACGATGCCTGCTACGAGGATTCCGTTGCGGAAATTCAGTTGTGAAATCGAAACTATCGCAACATTATCATAATCATATCCAAGATTGAGTCCCAACATCATTTGATATTGACATTAGACACGGCCGTCAAATATTTGGACAAAGAATTTCACACCCTCATTTTTACTTTTCATCATTATCGAGGTCAAATAGATGTAACAGATAGAAGTTGAGGCTATGACGATAAACGACAATGATATAATAAAAACACTGAACGCAAGCCGGGAGACAGGCATCAGGATGCTGCTGAGCAAGTATCAGGAGCCTCTCTACTGGCACATCCGCCGACTTGTGGTGTCGCACGATGATGCCCAGGATGCCACACAAGAGACGTTTGTAAGGATGTTCCTGTCGCTCGAACAGTTTCGTGGCGACAGCTCATTGCGCACTTGGCTATACCGCATTGCTACCAACGAAGCGTTGCGACTCATCGGTAAGCGTCGTCAGGAGACAATTTCGCTCGACTCGGTTACGACAGGTGTTGACATTATAGCTTCTGATAATTATGTTGACTATGCCGACAAGCTTGCGGTGAAGTTGCAAAAGGCGATTCTAACACTTCCACCCAAGCAGCAGCTGGCTTTCAACCTACGCTACTATGACGAACTCGGTTTTGACGAGATAGCCAAGATAGCCGACTCTACTGCTACAAGCATCAAGGCAAGCTATCATATTGCTAAAGATAAAATTATAAAGTATATGAACTCAAATGATTAAGGATATGGACAAGAATTTCGATTTCAATCAAGTGGGCAAACGCATGCCATACTCTACTCCCGACGATTTCTTCGCCAAGATGCAGAGCAACATCCTTGATGCCGTACAGGATATGCCACAGAAGAATACGAAGATTAAGACGAATCGACGTACTGTCCGCAAGTGGCTTTGGCCTGTATCGTTGTCTGCAGCAGCTGCTGTTGTAGCAATGTTTGTCATCAACATACATTTCTTAGCTCCCAATACGCCAACGGCTTCAAGCGATATTCAGGATGTAGAGCAAGCCTTCGCACAACTATCCGAGTGCGACCAGGCTTATATCGTGGATGTGTATCAGGATGATGTGTTCATCAACAATTAAGGCAAATATATATATAACATAAACTAAAAAACACTGATTATGAAAAAGATTTTCAACGTAATGATGCTGGTCATCGCAATGACGATGTTCACCGTCAATTCTTTCGCTCAGGCTCCCAACAATAAGCAGCGCCTCACACGCGAGCAACTCTCAGAAAAGCAGGCTAAGTATATTGCCAATAACCTTGCTCTTGATGACGAGACTACAGCCAAGTTCATTAACACCTATACACAATGCCAGAAGGAGATTTGGGCTCTTGGTCCGCGTTCTTGTCGCAATGGCAATAACAATGGTCGCAATGGCAATAACAATGAGGAGCAAATTGGGCAGAATATCAAGAAGCGCTTCGAAATGAGCGAGAAGATTCTCGACATCCGACAGAAGTATTATAAGGAATACTCGAAGTTTATGACGCAGAAGCAGATTCAGCGTGTATACGAAATCGAGAAGAACATGATGAAGCGATTCGCTCAGCGTAAGGGCAAGAACGGACAACGCCTTATGCGCGGTCAACATGAACAACGCTTAATGAATAAGAACTCTACAAAATAAAAAATAGTAGGTTGGTCGTTGATTTGAAACTAATTTTGTACCTTTGCATTCGCTTACTCACGAGTAAGCATGTGCAAAGGTCCCGTAGCTTAGCTGAATAGAGCGTCAGATTCCGGTTCTGAAGGTCTTGGGTTTGAATCCCAACGGGATCACATAATATTAAGGAGAGTCACTTGTTGGCTCTCCTTTTGTGTTTAATGAGCAGCAAGATCTGGTTGAGAAAAAGTTCTGAAGGTCTTGGGTTTGAATCCCAACGGGATCACATATTAAGGTGTGGCTTTTAAAGAGCTGCACCTTTTTGCTTATAAAGAGCAGAAAGACCTGGTTGAGAAAAAGTTCTGAAGGTCTTGGGTTTGAATCCCAACGGGATCACATAATATTAAGGAGAGTCACTTGATAGCTCTCCTTTTGGGTTTAATAAGGGTTAACTGTAGGAGGCTATGGCGTCCTCGCCATGACCTGAGCAAGCAGCGATGCAAATACTAACTGCTCAGACATGGAGTCAGTGATGTTCGAAATCCAAGTATATTAATAATAAACGCCCAAGTATATTAATAATACATGCCTAAGTATATTAATGATACTTGTCCAAGTATATTAATGATACTTGTCCAAGTATATTTATATTAAAAAAAGTGGACCGGCAATCTGTTGCCAGTCCACTTTTTTAATGATATGTATTCATACCTTGAAGGGTATCATTCTGCTTTAATACCACTGCACAGCGTTGCTGTATCCCGAGCGTTTGTCATATTTGAGAGCGTCGGTCAGAGTAGCAGCGTTGCATCTGAACGAGAAGTTGTAGCTTGTGTACGGAGCGAGCACCACCGAGCACGACATGTTGAAGCAGTGCAGGTCGCGTTGCAGCGACGCTGTAGTCATTGACATCTTGTGCTGGTCGAAGTCGTAGCCAGACGAGAACGAGATGTTCCATCCGTCACTCAATCGTACGTTGCCGCTCACGTTAAGGTTTTGCGAGAACTTGTATGGATAGCGCATTGTCTTGGTATTGAATTTGCCACCGGTGTTCTCTCGCATTGTGATACCATAGCCGAACGTCAGCGACCACGGCATATTGAAGCGCATATATCCATCGGCATCAGTCTCCGCCTTGCCTACGCCACTCTTCTTTGCACCGCGCTGGCCTTCAATCATAGTGTCGTCCACATTCGATTCTATGTCGGTATCGATGCCGTCCTCGTCGTCCTTATTGCTTTTTTTCTTGTCCTCGGTATCGTCGCCACCACCAAACCATTTCTTTATCTTCTCTGGTGTAAGCGTGAATGAGAAGTTCTGCGATGTACCCTGGAATCGTCCGAACTTGCCCATTCCCCACAATGTTCGGTTGCCTACGTATGGTCTGCCGTTATTGTCCAGCTCATAGGCATACGAAGCGAATACTGCAGTCATATTGAACGTGTAGTTCTTCCACCATTTCAGTCGCACGCGCATTGTCAAGTCCGACAGCGGATGATAGTCGGTGGCAAGATTATAGCTCATGGCCAAACCGAGTTCGTCGATGATTGAGAGTTTCTTGATGCCCGTGCTGTCCTTGTCGCTCTTGATTTTCATCTCGACATTGTTCGATAGGTCGAACGATATATTGCCCGTCTTGCCCTTGCCCGGCACTCCGTACAGCTGACCCTGATAGGGCGAATACTCTACGAGTTCAACCGAACCGTCGGCATTGGTCTTCTGATAGGTCTTGTAATAGCCGTACCTTCCCTGTCCGAAGTCGGGCGCATAGCTGAAGCTTACGCTTGGAGTGATGACGTGACGAATGGCCTGTATCTTGTCGCCGAATATCTTGCGGTTCGGAGTGAAGAATCCGTAGAGCTTGGTCGACGCACTGATAGACATGTTATAGTTGTACACGTTGTTGAATCCGTATATCGTGTCGCACGCCTCTTTTTGTGCGGTCTCGTCCCACGAGCGCATAATCTTGTGCGTGTACATGCGGTCCTGGAAGTTGAACGAGGGCGAGATGTTGATATAGTTGAACAGTGTGAAGTTGCCGCTAATAGGAATAGAGTGGTTCCAACCGTTGCGCCAGTCCTTTATGAGGTTCGACTTGAGGAATCGCTCCTCCTTGGTGTTGATGCTGTTCGAAATCTGTCCGGTGTACGACATTGAAATCTTCTCATACCAGCGTTCGTTGCCCACGACGTGCTTGCGCTTGAACGGATAGAAGCGCGAGAGCGAGATGTTGAGGTCGGGCAGCGTCACCGACATTGAAGAGTCGCGCATGTTCTGCGAGAGGTTGGCTGTAGAGCTGAGCGACAGACCTATGCTTGAGAACGTAGTGCTCCACGACACAGACGATGTACGTGTCGACTGCGACAGCGTCTGAGGATTGTACAGCGAGTTGAGGTTGTTGCGTTCGTAGCTCGATGTAGCGAAATTGACGCTCGCCGAGAGCGAACTGTATGGATTTGCTTTTGAATCCTGGCGATGACTCCACTGCACTTTGAACGATTTCTGCTCCGAATAGTCGGGCATGTTCTTGTCGCCGGTCTTGGTATTCTGATAACTCAGGAAGAAGCTGCCCGAATAGCGGTAGCGCTTGTTGTAGTTGCTGGCTGCCGACAGTCCCCATGAGCCTTTGGTGTATATCTCGCCGAGGAGCTTGAGGTCCCACTTGTCGTTGATGGCAAAGTAGTATCCGCCGTCGCGCAGATAGAATCCGCGGTCGTTCTCGTCGCCGTATGTAGGCATGATGAATCCCGACGAATAGCTCTTGGTGAACGGGAAGAAGCCGTAAGGAATAGCCAGTGGCAATGGCACATCAGCCACAACGAGATAAGCCGGACCGAAGGTTACGTCCTTGCCCGGGCGCACCTTGCCTCGCGACAGCGCTATGTAGAAGTCGGGATGTTTCTTGTCGCACGTGGTGTAGCGTCCGTGTTGCAGATAGATGTCGCCGTTGTCGTTGCGCTTGGATATTTCGCTTTGCAGGAAACCGTCTTCCTGCTGGGTGTATACTTTTGAGATAAGGCCCTTCTTGGTCTTGAAGTTGAACGCCATAGTGTCGCTCTCATACTTGTCCTGACCCATGCTGAACACAGGCGTGCCCATAAGCGTCTGTCCCGTTGAGTCGGTAGTGTCGCGTGTTCCGGTGGCGTGTACGAGCGACGAGTCGATGCTCATGTATATCTTCTCGGCAGCGAGATCCATGTTCTCGTATTTCACAGTCGACTGTCCGTAGAGTTTCGCCGTCTTTGTCTTGGCGTCGTACACGAGCGAGTCGGAAGCCGAATAGTTTACGGGCGAGTTGATGCCATTGGCTCGTTGTCGGTTGATTGAGTCGAGACGAATGGAGTCGTCGATAGCGCGGTTGTGGTGATATATTGCAAGTTGCAGTGAGTCCATCTTTGTTGTGTCCACAATCTCGCGTCCCAGCGAGTCGCGCAGTATGGTGGCAATGCTGTCCTTAATGGAGTCGGCAGCCACGGCAGTGGTGTCGGCAGGTGCAGTCTTGCGCACTTTCTTGCGTTGCGAGTAGGGCATATCGGCTGCTGCCATCACGAAAATGACGGCACACAAAAGAAGGGCTATGACGGTCTTGGTTCTCAATTTTGCTGTTTATTATTATGTATGATTACAAATTCGGCTCAAACAAACGTTTCATATCGCGGAAGCGGGCGAGAGTTTCGCCTCCGAATTTGCTTAGACTTTTCTCTGCCTGCTCTATGGTTTTCTCGCGGTCGAGATGTGTCTTCGAGAAGAACTTGTCGGCATAGCAGATGAGTTTCTCCTCGATAGTCTCTGGCTGGAGGTCGTGATGTGGCAGAGGGAGGTTTTGCGACACGATGTCATTGAGCGTCAGTCCGGCTCCGGTGTGTCTCTCGCACACACGTGCATAGCTTTCTGGCAGACCTTCGGCGCGCAGCATTTCGGCTCCGCACACGCCGTGTCGTATATACGGTTCGGTGCCATGGCACTCGATACCGGGTGCGTCGACACGTACTATTCCTATGTCGTGCAACATGGCTGCGTTGCGAACAAAGTCGGTGTCGATGTTTAGTTCGGGGTGCATAGCAGCTATCCGTAGCGCACGTTGCGCTACAGACTGGCTATGAGTAAGGAGGATGTGGCGCAGCGCACCGCATCCTCCATAGTATTTGTCAATAATCTGTTGGTACATATTACGATTTTACTCGTGCTCGCGCTCGATGTAAGCGATGACGTCGCCCTTCGAAACCTTAGAGCCACGCTTGGCGTTTATCTCTACGATCTTGCCGCCCAAGGCTGCCGGAACCTCAACGAATTCGCCCCAAGGAGCCTGGATGTAGCAGAGTACGTCGCCCTCATTGTATTCCTTACCGATGAAAGGCTCGACTGTAGGAGCGCACTCGCCTTCGCCGGAGAATTCCCAGTAGATGTCGCCCTTGACCGGAGCAACGATGGCATCGGCCTTGGCGTGCTTGTAGGCGCTAAGCTGTTCGGGTGAGAGGTTGGCACCGAGCTTGGCATCCTTGAGCTTCTGCAGGTCGGCAAGGAAGTTCTTCTTGGCCTGTCCGCTCTTGAAGTTGCGATACTGTTCGGGGTGCATTGCAAGCTCGAACAGCTCCTCGTCGTCCTGACCATACTCCCATCCGTTCTCGTCCATTTCCTTGCGGAAGTCGTCGAGGGCGTCGGTGAGGAGTGTGTGGGCGTCAACATCGGTGAATTCGCGGCCCTGCTTCTTTGCAAGCTCAACGAGTTCAGGATCGATAGTGCCAGGAATCTTGCCCGACTTGCCGAGAATCATACCCCACATCGACTCGTCCATCATCACGAAGCGGCCCTTGCCCTGCTCGATAGTGAGAAGGTTCATCAGCGCAATGTTCTTGACATACTGCGAGAATGGTGTCACCAGTGGAGGATAGCCTACGCGCGGCCATACATACTCCACCTCGTCGAAGAGCTTGATGAGCAGGTCGTCCATGGAGAGTTCGTCCTCGCCCTTCTTCTTGCGTACGTTGTTGATAGTGGTGCGCATGCCGCCGAGGTCGGCCATCATCGATCCCATCATACCGCCAGGGAGTCCGCAACCGAGCAGAAGCGACGACATAATCTTGTTGCCGGGGTTGATGAAGTAGCCCAACCAGTCGTCGATGAACTCCTGGGTGAGTGCACGGGCCTTCATATATGCCGACATATTGATTTCGGGAACCTCGAAGCCTTCGTTCTTCAACATGCTTATTACAGAGATTACGTCCGGATGAACCTTACCCCATGACAACGGCTCGATGGCAGTATCGATGATGTCGGCACCGTTGTTGCATACCTCAAGGATTGAAGCCATTGACAGACCCGGACCTGAGTGGCCGTGATACTGTATGATGATTTCGGGATACTTGTCCTTTATCATCTTGGTCAGCTTGCCGAGGAATGCGGGCTGGCCGATACCAGCCATATCCTTCAAGCAGATTTCCTCTGCACCGGCAGCGATAACCTGATCGGCTATGTTCATGTAATACTCCAAAGTGTGAACCGGAGAGTTTGTGATACACAGCGCACACTGCGGTGTCATGCCACCTTCCTTAGCCCACTTGATGCTGGGGATGATATTGCGAACGTCGTTCAGTCCGTCGAAGATACGTGTGATGTTGGTACCCTGCTTTGCCTTAACCTTATACATAAGGGCGCGAACGTCGTCGGGCACAGGATACATACGCAAAGCGTTGAGACCACGGTCGAGCATGTGGGTCTTGATGCCTGCCTCGTTGAAGGGCTTGCAGAAGGCGCGCACAGCATCGTTAGGATTCTCGCCGGCGAGAAGGTTTACCTGCTCAAAGGCACCGCCGTTGGTTTCAACACGGGCGAAGCAACCCATCTCGATGATAACGGGAGCGATGCGCTCCAACTGGTCTTTGCGTGGCTGGAACTTGCCAGAAGACTGCCACATATCTCGATAGACGAGACTGAACTGGATTTTCTTTTTCATATCTATTATTTGTATTATTATAGATTTTTCGTTGATTACCTTATTCTATATGCTAAAGCCATGCCCTGACAGGCGCACGATAAACGGCTGTGCTACATAGGCATAATCTTTCAAATGTGCAAAATTAGGGAAAAAAATCCAAATCATAGGTATTACGGGGCAATTTTTAGTAATGTTAAGGGTTAAATGTTAGCAGCGTGATAATTGAGAGGTGGGGAGAGACTGAGGGAATGGGATAAGTAATAGTTCAGTTATCTTTATATATATGGAAGGAAGTCAAAATTCATATCTCAAAAAAAGGAGTCCTTTTGCACTTCAAAAGGGGTCCTTTTAGGAGGCCAAAGGAGTCCTTTTGGGAGGCAAAAGGGCTACATTTGCAATGCAAAAGGACTCCTTTTTTTGCAGGACTTTGTAAATGTCTGATTTTCAAGGGTGTTTTATTGGAAATCAGCTCATCTCGGCTCACTTACTTAGTATTTAACAAACCGAAACTGTTCGAACGATATTAGTAAACATCATTTGTTAAAATATTTCTTTAAATTAGGTTTGCTTATGTGTGGAAAAATAGGTGTTATTGTTGCATTGTGTTATGATTTCTTCATAAAACTTTAATTATTGATATTCTTATTGTTCGATTTGTAAGGTGTATTTATACAAAATACGTATTTTTTGCATTTTGTTAAACATTTGCTTGTTTCGTATTTACATTATCACTATATTTGCGAAATAAAATCGAAATATTTGTAAATCAATCCTAAATACTTACATATACTAACTGAATCCTCATTATTAATACTAATTTATAGAGAGAGAGCTTATGGAAAAAAGATTAGCATTTTTAATTCTTTGCTTCGCCAGCTTATTGTTTGGGGGGGGTAAAGCGATGGCTCAATCCGTTATTACGGGTACAGTACTTTCAATTGAAGACGAGACTCCTGTCGTAGGTGCGTCTGTTAAAGTTCAAGGCACCAATGATGGGGCTGTTACCGACATGTATGGTCGGTTCAGTCTTAAGAATGTTAAGTCAGGTACAAAACTTGTAATTTCATACATCGGTATGAAGTCAAGAACTGTTATGGCTCGCCAGAACATGCGTGTAATACTTGAAAATGACTCTAAGGCTCTTGATGAAGTGTTGGTGCAGGTGGCATATGGTGCTGCCAAGAAGTCGACACTTACCGGTGCCGTTTCGCAGGTAGACAGCAAGCAGATTGAGGTTCGACCAGTGTCGAGCGTTACTTCTGCTCTTGAGGGTTCTACTTCGGGTGTGCAGATTAACAGTACATACGGTCAGCCAGGTTCAGAGGCTACAATCCGTATTCGTGGATTTGGTACCGTCAACGGTTCTTCAAGTCCTCTCTATGTGCTCGACGGTGTACCTTTCGGTGGTAACATTTCCGACCTTAACTCAAGTGATATTGAGAGTATCACAGTGTTGAAGGACGCTGCTTCGTGCGCCCTCTACGGCAACCGTGCTTCTAACGGTGTTATTCTTATCACCTCTAAGCGTGGTAAGGGCGACCGTATGAGCTTCAACCTGAAGATTAATCAGGGTACATACTCACGTGGTATCAAGGAGTATGACTTGCTCAATGCCAACGAATTTATGGAGACCAACTGGCTGAATATGCGCAATGCACGTATTACTGCTGGCGACGATATGGCTACAGCTAATGCTTATGCCACTAACAACCTTATCAAGGAAAGACTTTATCTCAACATCTACAACAAGGCTAACGACCAATTGTTCGATGCCAATGGTAAGCTTGTTTCTGATGCACGCATACTTGACGGCTATGCCGAAGATCTTGATTGGTATGACGAGGCTGTGCGCAGTGGCTATCGTCAGGAGTACAGCTTCAGTGGAAGCCATGCCTCTTCTAAGAGCGACTATTACTTCTCTGTAGGCTATCTTGACGAGAAGGGTTATGTAACCAATTCTGACTTCAACCGTCTTACAGGTCGTGCTGCTTTGAATTTCCGTCCGAGAAATTGGTTCAATACAGGCTTTACAATTTCGGGTAGCCACCAGAAGACAAATTCTACAAGTGGTGATGATGCAAATTCTTTCACCAACGTATTTATGTATTGCCGCAATATTTCGCCTATCTATCCTGTACACTTGCACAATGCTGACGGTACTTATCGTCTGGACGCATCGGGCAACCGTCAGTTTGACCCCGGACAGTACACAGCTGAGGACGGCTCTGTAATACAGACACGTAACCAGTATGCCGACCGCCATGTGATTTGGGAGAACCTCTTGAACAAGAGCCGTACATTCCGCAACACTCTTCAGAGTTCAGCATACATGGACTTCAAGTTCCTCAACGACTTCACATTTACTGTTAAGGGCGAGGTGAACGTGCGCAATCAGGAGTATCGCTCATACGACAATGCCATTATCGGTAACGGTAAGGGTAACAATGGTCGTTCGTCACGAAGCATTTATCGCTACAAGAACTGGACTTTCCAGCAGCAGCTCAACTGGAACCACAAGTTTGGCGACCACAACGTAAGCGTATTGCTCGGTCATGAGAACTACAGCTACTTCTATGACTATACATATATTTATAAGACCAATCAGACATTTGAGGGTAAGGACAACCTGAGCAATTTCAACAACCTGACATCGGGCGACGGCTACAGCGACCGTTATCGCACAGAGAGCTATCTGGGTCGTGTACGCTATGACTATAAGGAGAAGTACAATCTTGAGGCTTCGTTCCGTCGCGACGGTTCGTCACGCTTCCATAAGGACAGCCGCTGGGGTAACTTCGGCAGTATCGGTGCCAACTGGGTTATTTCTAAGGAGGAATTCATGAAGCCAATAGAATGGGTCGACAACTTGAAGATACGTGCCGACTACGGTTTGGTAGGTAATGACGCAGGTGCTGGCTACTACTCTTATTTGGCACTCTATGCAGCCGATCAGAACCACAACAGCGGTGCATATTATCTTACACAGCTTGCTAATTCCGAACTTAAGTGGGAGACTGGACAGTCGTTTGGTTTTGGTATTGATGCACGTCTTTTCAACCGTTGGAACATCAGTGTTGAATACTTCGACAAGCGCAACAAGGACCTTCTCTTCGATGTATATCTGCCTCTATCAGCAGGTGCTACATCTTCAAGTTCGGCAGAATCGACTATCACCAAGAACTTGGGCGTGATTTCTAACCGAGGAATCGAGATCAATACCGATGTAGATATTTACAAGAGTCGTGATTGGACTGTTAACTTCGCAACCAATGCTTCGTTCATCAAGAATAAGATTATAGAGTTGCCAGAGCAGAACAAGGATGGTATCATCTCTGGAGCACAGAAGATTGTTGAGGGCAAGAGCCGTTACGAGTTCTTTACTTACACATACGTAGGTGTCGACCAGATGACAGGTAACTCTCTGTACAAGGCAAACCTTGAGGACTACTGCGTTAAGGCAGCCGACGGAACAGTAATCGGCAACCCCAAAGGCAGTGACATCACCTCGAAGACCGTTCATATCGGCGATAAGTACTATGTGAACAACACTACATATGCCATTAAGGAATTCCAAGGCTCAGCCATTCCTAAGGTATACGGCAGTTTCACACCGTCTGTAAGATTCCGCGACCTTACCCTGTCGGCTATGTTCACTTATTCATTGGGTGGCAAGATATATGATGGTGTATATGCAGGACTTATGGCTACAGGTACTTCAGCCTATAACAACCACAAGGATATCCTTAACTCTTGGAATGGTGTTCCTGAAGGCATGACTGAAGATTCGCCCAACCGTATATGGTATGGTGGCATTCCGCAGGTCAACAGTACTACAAGCTCTGACAACAACGGAACATCTTCAAGATGGATTACCAGTGCCAACTATATTGTATTGAAGAACATCAATATGAGCTACTCATTGCCAAAGGCATGGGTTAAAGCTCTTACCCTTGAGTCGGTACGCTTCAACTTCGCTTGCGAGAATGCTTTCACCAGCACCAAGCGTAGAGGTCTCAATCCGCAGCAGGGATTCAGCGGTTTCCAGTACAACTATCTTGTGACACCACGCGTGTTCACAGTAGGTCTGGATGTTAAGTTCTAATTTTTTTCACTGACATTAAAATCTTGCAACAATGAAAAAAGCATTATATATATTATCGGCTTGTGCATTGATGTTCACAGCTTCATGTAGTAGCGATTATCTTGAACTACAGCCGAACTCATCAGCCAGTACGGGTACTATCTTCGAAACTACCGACAATGTAAAGTTGGCTGTCAATGGTCTGTCAAAGCTTATGACCAAACAGTATCTGGGCCAGCAGGGATGTAATGGTGAGGGTACAATACGTACATGGTATGGCAACTATCCTGGCAACGACTACCAGAAGAGCAATCTTACAGGATGGTCGTCTATCATCAATAGCCTGTTTCTGGAGCGTTCAACTTCTTTGTACGACTATTATCCTTGGTTCTATTATTACAAGGTGATTGGCAATGCCAATTCTGTAATCTGTCGTACTGACGATGCTGCTGGCACTGACGCAGAGAAAGCATTCTTGAAGGCTCAGGCACTTACTTTCCGTGCCTATTGTTATTCGCAGTTGCTGCAGCTGTACTCTAAGCGATGGATGGACAGCAACAATGGCAGTTCGCGTGGTGTAATATTGCGTATTGACGAGTCGAAGGATGAGATGCCTGCATCTACTCAGGCTCAGTGCTATGAGCAGATATATAAGGATCTTGACGAAGCGATAAAGTACTTCAACGAATGCGGAATAAAACGCGGTAAGGACGAGAAGCATCTGCCTGATGTTAATGCAGCCTATGCTGTGTATGCTTATGCAGCCCTCCATCGTGAGGATTGGCCTACTGCAGCCAAGTATGCCAAGATGGCGCGCGAGGGTCATCCGCTCTTATCTGGTAAAGATTATCCTGAAAGCGGATTCAGTGCTGACAACGACGAGTGGATATGGAATGTGTATAGCAATGAGGAGGAGACTCTTTATTTCTACCAGTTCTTTGCTTTTGAGTCGTCTAACTCAAGTGCCAATATTTGCCGTAACTATCCGGTAGCAATCAGCAAGGAATTGTACGATCAGATTCCAGAAACTGATGTTCGTCGCGGTATGTTCCTCGCTCCTAAGGATGGTGAAAGCTACGATCCTGCTACTGGATTGGCAGGTACAGCTATGGCTAAACGTGCAAGAAAGGATTTTGCAGGCAAGTTGTATGGTACAACTAAGGTATTTGCCTATATGTCGTTCAAGCATCTTGTACAGGCACAGCCTGGTGTAGGCGAGTTTGCTCTTTTCCGCGCTTCCGAAATGTATCTTATTGAGGCTGAGGCTTACTGCCATATGCCTGGTAAGGAAAGCGAAGCACAGGGATTGTTGTGTAACCTCAACCACGATTCGGGTCGTGATCCAAATTATGTTTGTACAAAGACTGGTCAGGACTTGCTCGACGAGGTACGTCTCTATTACCGTATAGAGATGTTCGGCGAGGGTCGCGACTGGTTCAACTACAAGCGTTGGGGATTGCCTATCGTGCGCCACGATGCGTCTCATGGTGGTAGCTTCCATAAACAGTTTGCTGTTACCATCAATCCTCAGGACAGCAATGGTTGGACATGGGTGATTCCTAACAAGGAGATTGACTATAATACAGCTATCTCAAGCCCGTTGGAGTAATGGGCAATTGGTGAATTTATAATTTAATTAGAACCCGTGGGGGCGTGTCGTGGTGGCACTCCCCCTTTTCTCGTAAATAATAACTAATGATAACATGAAAAGAAAATTGTTGACTCTTGGCCTGTGTCTGGCTACTTGCTTAATGGCATATGCCCAAAAAAAGCCGTTGGACCATACGGTGTACGACGGATGGAAAAGTATTGCCAACACACAGATGACTTCCGACGGACGATACCTTCTGTACGAAGTGAATCCGCAGGAGGGCAACGGTCAGCTGGTGGTGCGACGACTGAGCGATGGAAGCGAGCTCCTGTTGCCACGTGGCTATAAGGCCAACATCGCTACAAACAACCGCACTGCGTGCGTACTGATAAAGGCTCCATATGCCGAGATACGCAATGCCAGAAAACGCAAGGTGAAGAAGGACAAGATGCCGAAGGATTCGCTCGCCATAATCAATTTCGACGAGTGGACCATCAGCAAGTACGAGCGCATCAAGTCGTACAAGACGGGCATTGACAACAATGATGTGGTGGCTTACATCCATTCGCGCAAGCCCAATAAGAACAAGAAGAAGGCTGCGCGCGAACGCCTCGACGGTGATGTGCTTGTTGTGGTGAATACACTCACTGGCAAGCAGACCGAGGTGAAGAATGTGTCGGAATATGCTATCAATGCCGACGCAAGCAGCATGACGGTACTGGTGAATCCCGACAAGAAGAACAAGAAACTCAAGTCGTCGGCAACTGTCTACGACTTGCCTACAATGACCATGTCGGTGCTCTCGCAGGGAAAGAAGTACTACGGCGGTGCTCGATACAGCGTTGACGGCAGTAAGATAGTGTTCCTTGCTTCTACCGACACCATTACGACTGGCAACAAGCATTGCTCGCTCTTTTATGTGAGCAACGGGCTGTCGAGCGAGATTATACCGCAAGGCTACAGTCGTAATCTGCCAAGCGGATGGGGACTCAACGAGAACAGTGCTCCCGAGTTCTCGCAAGACGGACGTCGTGTGTTTATAGGTGTGGCACCATATATCGCGCCAAATGATTCGAGTATCATTGATGTTGAGACTGCGCAGGTGGACATTTGGAACTATAAGGACTATCAGATACAGCCGCAGCAGAAGGTGAATGTAGCCAATGCCAAGCGCAAGACTTATCTTAGCGTAATCAATCTGTCGGATCCCAATCAAATTGTTCCGCTCACAACAGCCATGTGGGACAGAGTGACTGTGATGAATCAAGGCAATTCGGAGTGGGCATTGTCGCAAGACAAGACCAAATACTACATACAGTCGCAGTGGGACGACGATGAGTTCAAGGACATCTCGTTGGTGAATGTCAACACTGGCAAGCGCATCAGTATTGCTGAGAAGGTTAATGCAATGGCTATGTCGTCGCCCGATGGCAAGTATGTCCTTTGGTACAACTTGAGCGATTCGGCTTATTACTGCTATAATGTGACAAGTGGAAAGACGGTGAATCTGACTCGTCAGACAGGCGTAAACTTCTACGACGAGACCGACGACCATCCTAACTTCCCGCCACCGTATGATACCGACCCCTTATGGACCAATGCCGACCAGAGCGTGCTTATCAGCGACCGCTACGATGTGTGGAAATTCAATCCTGATGGCAATGGATTCCAGAACCTTACCAATGGCAATGGACGCAAGTCGAACATCCAGCTTCGCCATCGTGTATACGACCGCCATGCTCCACGACTCTCAAAGTTGTGGACCGATAAGAATGTTGTCGACGAGAATGCACTGCTCTACATGACAGCCTTCGACGAGACTACGAAGAAGAACGGATTTGCCACGGTGCGTGTCAACGACAACAACTCATACCGTCTGAATGTGCTTGACACCTTCAGTTACGTAAACGTGTATAAGGCAGGGGCTGCCGATGTGGTGGCTTATCAGAAAGGCAACTTCAGCAATGCCTATAACATGCACGTGAGCGATGCCGCTTTTGCATATGAGAAGTGTGTGAGCGATATCAATCCGCAGATGAAGCAATACTTATGGGGTCATGCCCAGCTGGTACACTGGAAGGCTTACGACGGAACTCCGCTCGACGGACTGCTCTATGTGCCCGAAGGCATTGAGCCGGGAACCAAGTTACCAATGATGATTTACTTCTACGAGAAACGTTCGGAGACGCTTTACAATCATATCGACCCGCGTCCGAGTCGCTCAACGGTCAACCTTGCCTTCTATTGCAGTCGCGGGTACGTAGTGTTCGTTCCGGACATAGTATATAAGGTGGGTCATCCGGGCGAGAGTGCATACAACTGTATCGTGTCGGGTGCCAAGGCTATGTGCAGCCAGTTCAACTTCATCGACAGCACACGAATGGCTATTCAGGGACAAAGCTGGGGAGGCTATCAGACTGCCTATCTCGTTACACGCACCAATATGTTTTGCGCAGCCGGAGCTGGAGCGCCCGTGAGCAATATGACATCAGCCTATGGCGGTATACGTTGGGGTTCGGGTGTGTGTCGACAGATGCAGTACGAGCACGGACAGAGCCGCATTGGAGCAACCCTTTGGGACAAGGGCGGACTCGACCTGTATCTTGAAAACTCACCGCTGTTCGGTGCCAACCGTGTGGAGACACCGTTGCTCATCATGCACAACGACAACGACGGTGCCGTGCCATGGTATCAGGGCATTGAGTACTTCATGGCGTTGCGTCGATTGGGCAAGCCTGTGTGGATGTTGCAGTACAACCGCGAGGAGCACAATCTTGTGGAGCGTCGCAACTGCAAGGACTTGAGCATACGTTTGCAGCAGTTCTTCGACTACTATATGAAGGGTGCGCCCGAGCCAGCATGGATGAAGTATGGAGTGCCGGCTACACGCAAGGGACAGTATCTTGGCACCGAACTCACCGAATAAAACGGCAAGTTGACGTTTGAAATAAGTTTTTTTGTGTACCTTTGCCTATACATATACACATAAAACAGAAGACATATGAAGACAATAAACACACGTCTCAGCATACGCCGTTATGCCGACCGACCCGTAGACGACCAACTGTTGCGCCGATTGCTGGCTGAGGCTGAGCGCACGCAGACCATGGGCAACCTGCAGTTCTACAGTGTTGTGGTGACTCGCAGCGACGAGATGAAGCGCCGTCTGGCTCCTGCTCATTTCAATCAGCCTATGGTCACCGAGGCACCTGTAGTGTTGACGTTCTGCGCCGACACTCGCCGCACCACCGTATGGTGTGAAAACCGCGATGCACAGCCGGGTTATGACAATATGCTTTCGTATCAGAATGCAGCCACCGATGCTCTGCTCTTCTGCCAGACATTCTGCAATCTGGTTGAGGAGGAGGGATTGGGATGCTGCTTCCTTGGCACTACGGTCTACATGCCGCAGATGATTATCGACACATTGCAGCTGCCCGAGCTCGTGGTGCCGGTTGCAACGATTACGTTGGGATGGCCCGACGAGCAACCCGAACTGACCGACCGCCTTCCGCTTGACGCTATCATGCACAGCGAGACCTATCACGACTATACGCCCGAGAGCATCAACCGGTTCTATGCCGAGAAGGAAGCGCTTGAGGAGAGCAAAGAGTTCTGTCGCATCAACAACAAGCAGACGCTCGCCCAGGTGTTTACCGATTGTCGCTACACCAAGAAGGACAATGAGGCTATGTCGGCAGGACTGATGGACGTGTTGCGCCGTCAGGGATTTCTGAAGTAATGATAACAACTATCGAATGACTAAGACATTATCCCTATACGAACTCAACTCTATCGTGGCTTCGGTCATTGACATCGACATGCAGGGCGATTATTGGGTGGTGGCAGAGATTTCCGAACTGCGGGAGGTGCGTGGCCATTGCTACATGGAGCTTGTCGAGAAGGACGAACTCTCAAATACGCCCATTGCAAAAGCCTCTGCCAAGTGCTGGGCTTCACGATGGTGCATGCTCCGACCTATGTTCGAGCGCATCACCGGACAACGCCTGCATGCCGGAATGAAGGTGATGCTGAGCGTGCATGCGCAGTTTCATGCTGCCTACGGGTTCTCATGGATAGTCAGCGACATCAATCCCGAATATACAATGGGCGACCTTGCCCGTCGTCGTCAGCAGATAGTGGCGCAGCTCAAGGCCGAAGGAGTGTTCGACCTTCAGCGTGAGCTCACTCTTCCATTGTTCGCCCAGCGCATTGCAGTGGTGTCGAGCGATGGGGCTGCAGGCTATGGCGACTTCTGCCGTCAGCTACACGACAATAGCGCACATTATATATATAAGGTGGAATTGTTTGCTGCCACAATGCAGGGCGAGGCTGTTGAGCATAGCGTTATAGCCGCTCTCAATCGCATTTACAGCCGTCACGACAGTTTCGACGTTGTGGTGATAATACGTGGTGGTGGCGCTACGAGCGACCTTTCGGGTTTCGACACGCTCGCATTGGCTGAGAATGTGGCCAACTTTCCGCTTCCCGTCATAACGGGCATCGGACACGACCGCGACGAGAGCATTCTCGACATGGTGGCGCATACACGTGTCAAGACTCCTACAGCGGCTGCACAGTTGCTCGTCGACAACCTTGTTCGCACCGAATCTATGATTGATGCGGCACGCCAGAGCATCGTCGACAGCACGCAGCGACGCATGCAGCGCGAGCGTGTCAGGGTGGAGTCGCTGTCGGCTCGCATCCCCATGATGTTCTCGTTGGTGAAGACCAAGGAGGAAGCTCGTGTCGATATGTTGGCGCGACGCATTGAGACTGCCACACAGCGACGCATTGCTACGGCATTGATGCAGATAGACAGCTTGCAGGCGAAGCTTCAGTCGGCTGTCAACAGGCAACTTGTAGATGCCCGTCATCGTCTGCAACTTATAGAGCAGCGTGTTGAGGCTGTCAATCCTGAGCGACTTCTGCAGCGCGGCTACAGCATCACTACATACAACGGACGTGCCGTGCGCAATGCCACGGAACTGCCCGAAGGGGCTGTTGTGGAAACGCGTGTGGAAAAAGGAAAATTCACTTCGGTAGTAACCAAAAACAAATGATTATGGCAAGAGAAATGAAATACGAAACGGCAATGAACCAATTGCAGTCCATTGCCGATAAGATGGAGAACGGTGAGCTTGACATTGACTCGCTCTGCGAGCAACTGAAGACTGCGCAGAAACTTATAAAGCTGTGCAAGGACAAGCTCACTAAGACCGATGCCGAGATAAAGGCTGTGCTTGAGGAGAAATAATCATCGGCTCATCCGACATTTCTCACAATAATTCGTGACAAAGACCACGCAATCGTTTTGTCACGAATTACCATAAATTATTCACGAATTATGGATGTCATATATTAATGTATCACTTGATTTCATTGCGAATTCATGATAATTTGTGACAAAGACCACGCAATTGTTTTGTCACGAATTACCATAAATTATTCACGAATTAAGGATGTCATATATTAATGTATCACTTGAATTCATGGTGAATTCATGATAATTCGTGACAAAGACCATGCAATCGTTTTGTCACGAATTATTGTGAGAGATGTTAAGTGTTGAATGTTAATTGTTTGATTCGAAATTGAATAATTCACAATCGCAGGCGTAGCCGAGAACAATTCAAAACTCAAAACTCAAAATTCAAAACTCCTAAACACGCCAAAGCTTCTCGCCACGTATTGTGAGTGGCATCTCAATGTTGTCGGTGAATAGCATACCGGTGCCCAATCCTTGTGGCATACTGATGTTGGGCCCATATACGTCGGCTGCCAATTGTGCCACGGCGTTGAGTCCGACATTGCTCTCAAGCGCACTCGTTATCCACGAGCCGATGCCACGTTGGTGCGCCATGTCTATCCATTCGCGTGTGCCGCTTATTCCGCCGTGCAGCGACGGTTTAAGTATTATGTATTGCGGACGAATGGTGTCTAGCAGTTCCTTCTTCATTCCGGGCATGTTCACGCCTATAAGTTCCTCGTCGAGGGCAATGGGTATCGGCGACGAAGCACACAGTTGAGCCATACGCGCCCATTGATGCTGGCGTATGGGTTGTTCAATGGAGTGTATGTCGTAGCGAGCCAGTTGTTCGAGTCGGCTCGGAGCGTCCTCGAATGTGAATCCGCCGTTGGCGTCGACACGCAATTCTATCTGTTCCTTTGTGAAAGCCTGGCGTATGTGACGTATCAGGTCGAGCTCGCTATCGAATTCGATAGCACCGATTTTCAGCTTCACACAGTGGAATCCTGCTTCCATTTTCGATTCCAGTCGGGCAAGCATCTCGTCATGACTGCCCATCCATACCAGTCCGTTTATTGTTATACCTTCCTCGCCACGTGTGAATGGAGTGTCGAAGAGCATGCCCTTTCCGCCGTTCTGCAGGTCGGTCATGGCTGTCTCTATACCAAAAAGTATGGAAGGATAGGGGCGCAGCATGTCGTAGTTGACGTTGCCAGTCAGTTCTATCATACGGCAGATTGACTCCAGAGTCTTCTCGTATTCGGGGCGCGCGTCGCAACTGAGGTCGGGCAGAGGAGCACATTCGCCCACGCCCTTGCATCCCGGACGCTCGCTGTCCTCAATCTCTACAAACCACGACTTGCGTGTATTGTACACTCCGCGCGATGTTCCGGCAGGTTGCTTGAAGTGCAGCGTGCGCGGCGTGATGCTTATCTTGTATCTCATTGTTATTATAGTTGGTTGATGAGTGGGGCGTGTCAGTCTTCAGTTCTTCCAATAGTCATAATGCTTATCGTCACATCCTCAAGCTTCGCTATTTCCGTTGCGCATGCTGTCAGCGTCGCGCCGGTAGTGATGATGTCGTCGATGAGCAGTATGTGCATACCGCTTGGATGCTGTCCTTGTTTCAGTGCGAAGGCACCGCTTACGTTAGTTGAGCGTGATGTAGCTTTGGTCTGCGTCTGGCTTTGGGTGTAACGCACGCGCTCAACGATGTCCTCACGCACTGGTATATGAGTCAGTTCGCTTATGCCGCGTGCCACCTCACAGCTCTGGTTGTATCCACGTTCGCGTCGGCGCTTTTTGTGTAGCGGCATAGGCACAATTGCATCAATGCCGTCGAAGAATCCCGACGGCATATAGTCGGCAGCCATCATTCGTCCTATTTCCTCACCAATGTCTTCGCGTCCGCCATACTTCAGTCGGTAGATGAGGGTTGCGAAGGGTGTGTGAGGATGATATTTCACGAACGATGCACACCGCTCCACCGGCACAAGTCCCCACAACCGCCGTGCAGTGTGGTTGTCGTAGGGCGACGAGGCGTCGTCGGTGCGTGGCAGCAGAGCGTTGCATGTGGTGCAGATGAGCCTCTCGTTGATGCCAAGTCGGGTGCCGCACATCTCGCAAGCACGTGGTGCTATCAGGTCGATGAGGCTGCGCCATAGCGTGAGCAGCCGCTTCGTTATAGCTGTCTTGCTTTTCATTAAGGCAGTTTGGGATACTTGCTGAAGTCGGGCTTGCGCTTTTCGAGGAATGCCTTGCCTCCTTCTTGAGCCTCGTCGAGCATATAGTAGAGCATGGTAGCGTCGCCTGCCAGCTCCTGTATGCCCGCCTGACCGTCGAGTTCGGCGTTGAGTCCTGCCTTAATCATGCGCAGTGCCAACGGCGAACGTTCCATCATGATCTGTGCCCATTCTACGCAAGTGTCCTCAAGCTGGTCGAACGGCACCACCTTGTTGACCATTCCCATACGCTCGGCTTCAATGGCTGAGTACTGACGGCACAAGAACCATATCTCGCGAGCCTTCTTCTGACCCACGATACGAGCCAGATAGCTGGCACCAAAACCAGCGTCGAACGAACCAACCTTAGGTCCTGTCTGTCCGAAGATGGCGTTGTCGCTGGCAATAGTGAGGTCGCACATGAGGTGAAGCACGTGTCCGCCACCGATGGCGTATCCGTTTACCATTGCTATTACGGGCTTTGGCAGTGATCGTATCTGCTTCTGCACATCGAGAACGTTGAGGCGTGGCACACCGTCATCGCCTACATATCCGCCACGACCCTTAACGTGCATGTCGCCACCCGAGCAGAATGCCTTGTCGCCGGCACCCGTAAGGATGACCACACTGATGTGCTGAGCCTCGCGACACCATGCAAATGCCTGCGACATCTCCCACGTTGTGCGAGGTGTGAAGGCGTTGCGATAGCGCGGACGGTTAATTGTTATCTTGGCGATACCGTTGTATTCGTCAAACAATATTTCTTTGAAGTCGAAGCCTTCGATCTTCTTCCATTCTCTATTTTCCATTGTTCTTATTTGGGTTTATTGAATATTTACATTACAATCCTTTACAGCTTGAAGTATTTTTCAAGCGCCTTTACGTCGTCGTTGCTGTCGGTGAACACTTCGAGCAGCATCGGTCGTTCGCTCTCGCGTGTAAGCAATGTCACGATGCCAATCTGCATTTCGTCCATGTTTTTTGCCGACATGTAGCCTATATCGTTTTGGGTGCAGATGCCTTGAGCCGTGTTTTCGTGACTCGCCATGACCAGATCGTCGGCAGCCGGACTGTCGCTGAGTCCTGGCAGTTGTCTGAATATGCCGCCACCGCGATTGTTGAGCAGTATGATACGAAGATTGCCGCGCAGGTTGGAGTTCCAAAGGGCGTTCTGGTCGTAGAAGAAGCTCAGGTCGCCTATCACACAAACAGTCATGTCGTGCGTTGCGAGCGAGAATCCGGCAGCCGTCGACAGCGAACCTTCAATGCCGTTGACGCCACGGTTGCACCATACATAATGCTGTGCGTAGATGCACGCCAAGCGTACGGCTGAGCTGTTGGCGTAGTGAACGCATATATCTATGTCGAGGTCGGCAAGCTGCTCTTCAAAGTATTTTACAGTTGCCATCTGCGAGTATTCGGGTGCGTAGGCATCGGCATGGGCTGCACATGCGTCGAGGAACGACTGCCAGCGGTCGTGGAATCGGCATCGTTCGTCGGTGTCGGGAGTCTCGCACAGACTTGCAAGCAATGCGTTAATACTGTCGGTGTCGCATTCTACGATGTCGGTCAGCGTCATAAGCGGGTCGTGAATGTCTGCCGCATCGGGTGTGATGAGGCACGACGGAGCCTTTGCATTGCGCAGAAAGCGGCGTGCGGGTTTGCTTACGAGCGTGTCGCCTACGTAGATGACGTAGTCTGGATAGTATGCCGTCTTGTCGTCTTCGTCGTCGTTGATGCTACTGTTGTCGCTGACTATATATCTGATGGCTTCGTCGAAGTGAATTGTCATGTACGAAGGGTTTGACAGCGGTTCGCTCATTACCACATACCTCTCGCTCAGCGAGCGTATTGTTTCGTGCGAGATGGTGCCGTGAGCCAGTTGTCCAATCACAATCATGGGGCGCTTTGCCTCATGGAAAGCGTCGGGCATATCCATCGAAGCGTCCTTGATTACAGCACGCTTGATGTTGTTGAAGCGGCTGAGTTGGGGCAGTTGCTCGGTGCTGAATTCAAACAGCGGTTCGCTGATGGGCACGTTGATGTGTACGGGTGCATCCTGTCGGCACGTAGCAAGGTGCATGGCTTCGTTGACAAGTCGACGGCACAGCCATCGTTCTTCGTCGTTATGAGGTTCGGGCAGTTGCACAGCCTTGCGCACAAAGCGCCCGAGAGCGTCTGATTGTGGAATGGTCTGACCGTCGAGCTGGTCAATCCATTGCTGCGGACGGTCGGCAGAAATGACTACAAGCGGAACATGCTGATAGGCTGCTTCAGCCACAGCCGGCATCACGTTGAGCAATGCTGAGCCTGACGTTACGCACACTACGGTAGGGCGTCGGGTGGCTATAGCCAGTCCGAGAGCGTAGAAAGCCGCCGAACGTTCGTCGGTAACGGGTCGGCAGCGTATTGCCTCACACACGCTGAGGTTGTGCACGATGGGTGCGTTGCGGCTGCCTGGGCACACCACAGCGTCGCTGACACCATATTCAAGGAGCAGCGAAGTGAGTATGTTGACGTTTTCCTTATTGCTGTACATAGTCGAATAGTTTTCTTATAGTATTCATCTTGGCTTCAGTCTCGTTCCATTCGTCCTGCTCGGTGCTGTCTGCCAGCAGTCCGCCTCCGGCAAAGAGCCGGTACACGGCAGAGTCTTCCGCCTCGCTCTCGATGTGCATACATCTGAGCGTTACGAACAGGTGGGTGTCGCCATTCGGATTGAATGGTCCGGCAAAACCGCTGTAGTAGCCACGCGGTTGCGACTCGTTGTCGATGATGAAGCGTCGTGTCGCGTCCTTCGGAATGCCGCATACGGCAGGTGTAGGATGCAGAGCGTCCACCACATTGCCTATGAGCGCAGTGTCGTTCATGCTGAAACGTATGTCGGAGCGCAGGTGTTGCAGGTCGGCAGCATACGTAGTGTATGGTCCTTCGACGTTGATGTCGTCCGAGAATTGCCTTACACATTCGGTGATATACGTTTCTACATATTTCTGTTCACGCTTGTTCTTGTCGCTCCATTCGCCCGTTCCAGGTCGCATAGTGCCCGCCAGAGCCATGGTGTGCATCTGTCCGCAATGTCCGCCAATCAGAGTCTCGGGCGTAGCGACAAGCCATGTGCCGCTGCGCTTGGTTGAATAGAGTGCTATGAACATGCGCGGATAGAGCTGGCAGGCTCGTGCGAACAGTGTCAGTGCGCTTATGCGTGCTGTAGCTGTGAGACGGGTGCTGCGTGCCAATACGATTTTGGCGAAGCGTCCTGCCATCAGTTCGGCGTGAAAGCGGTTGAAGTCGGCGTTGTATTGCGTGCGTTCGGCAGTGCTGTCGCAGCTGTTCAGCGTGGTCGACATTTGTGTGTTGCCAGTGGCTGAGACAAGAGTGTGCAGCTGCGATGGCTCAATCGTTTCCCATTGGGTTGGTACAAGCAGTATGGGCATGTCGGTCGACGGAGCGAAAGGTGCAATGACAAATCCGCTTCGTCCGTTCAGTTCGGCTGCCGTTGACAATTCTTCAGGCTCGTCGTTCAGTTTGTTGTGAACGACGAGTGTGGTGTTGGGCAGTCGGAAATATACAAAACTCATATTGTCTTATTGTGGGTGCTATTCTTTTTGGGGCTTGCCCACATCCTTGCCTTTCATTACAAAGTTGGTGATCTCTACCGACGATATGAGTTCGCCGGCTCCGTTACATATTTCGATGTGCCACTGGTGCAGGGTTTTCCCCTTGTGCAGTATGCGTGCTGTGGCTGTGACGGTGTCGCCTTCGCGCACCGCCTTGACGTGGCTTCCGCTGACGTTGATGCCCACGCAGATGTTGTTGGGGCACAAAGTCATTGAGCCTACACCTGCCAGATTCTCTGCTAGCGCCAGTGTGGCGCCACCGCTGAGAAATCCGAATACCTGACGGTTGCGGCTGTCAACCTTCATTCGTGCCTGACAGGTGTCGGGGTCGGGTGTCGACAGAAACTCCATGCCGAGCGTGTTCGACAGTCCGTCTTGTTTCAGTCGTATCTCTTTAATTCTTTCTATGTCCATATCTTGTTTTTTATAATTGATGCTCTATCCTTCGCGGAAGAAGTCGAGAGCCTCCTTTATTTCTTCTTCGTTAGCAGTCTGGTTGATGCGTATGTCGCCGACATTGCCCAGAAGTGTGAAGTTGATGATGCCCGACGTGTTCTTCTTGTCGTGGCGCATCAGTTCGATGAGTGTCGGGTAGTCGTCGCATGTGATGTTGAATGTGCCGTAGTTTTCGCGTATGAAGCGTACGGTCTGGTGCATGCGGTCGGTGGGGAAAGCCGTCTTGCGTGCGCTCATATACAGTTCGCTGATGAGTCCGTACGCCACTGCGTATCCGTGCAGTATCGGTGTGCCGCGTCGCATGGCAAACGATTCGAAGGCATGTCCCATAGTATGGCCCAGGTTCAGTGCCTTGCGTATGCCGTGCTCGTGTGGGTCGGCTTCGACGATGCGCTCTTTCACCTTGATGGATTCTGCCACCATGTGTTGCAGCTGGCTGAGGTCGGGTGTGTCAAGATCGAATGTCACCAGTTCTGCCCATGTGTGTTCGTCGGAGATGAGTCCGTGCTTGAGCATCTCGGCATAGCCCGAGCAGATGTTGTCGTGGTCGAGTGTGTCAAGGAATTGTGTGTTGATGATGACGAAGCGGCTGTCGGAGAACACGCCGATTTCGTTCTTCAGTCCGCCGAAGTTGATGCCTGTCTTGCCTCCCACTGAAGCGTCGACCATTGCCAGGAGCGTTGTGGGTATGTTGATGAAGTCGATGCCTCGCTTGAATGTGCTTGCCGCAAAGCCTCCGAGGTCGGTCACCATTCCGCCGCCGAGATTTATCATCAGCGAGTGGCGTGTGGCTCCGCCGTTGCTCAGCGCCTGCCACACCTGCGAGAGTGTGTCGAGGTTTTTGTGAGTGTCGGTGGCTTTGATGATTATTGGGGTGCTGTTTTTGAGTGCTTTGAAGTTCTTGATTTTGGGCCAGCACAATTGTTGTGTTGTTTCGTCGGTGAGTACGAAAATGCGGTCGTGCTCACATTCTGATATGGCGTTTACAAGGTCGCGCTCGAGGTTTCCCGAAATTACTACTTTCTGTTTCATAAGGCTCAACGTGTTTATTCTTATGCTGTTTATTCACCTACAAATTTAACTAAAAATCCGCAAATTGCACTCATATCATCATCAAATATAATGGGGTATAAAAAAAAGTAGCCCTTTTGACTTGCAAAAGGACTACTTTTACTATCCAAAAGGACTCCTTTTGCCTGTCAAAAGGGCTCCTTTTGCAACTCAAAAGGACTCCTTTTCGAGAGGGTTGGAATCTCTTGGTGAAATTGGTTGTTATTACATCATCGGTCTGCCCATGCGCATCATCGGCATGCGTCCGCCACCCATTGGTGGGCGTCCATATCCTGGTCGGCGGTTGCTTGGTCCGTATTGTCCGCCGCGTCGTGCTTGCTTGCCTCCGAAGAGATTGAGTCGGTAGATGACGTGCAGCATTGCGTAGCTGTTGATGGAGTTGTACTCTACGTCGCTGCGGCTTGTTGCCGACACAGTACGCGAGAAGTTGCTCTGATTCTTGAGTATGTCGTAGAACTGGAGTGATATTGTCAATGCACGTCCGCGCATAAAACCTTGCGACAGCTGTGCGTTCCAAATCAGCTCGTTGGTGTTCATCGACTTGTCGGAATAGCCTCGGCGTGAGTTCTGGTGTATGTCGGTCGATAGGCTTGTACCCCACGGTGCGGTGAGGTTGATGGTTCCGCCGTAGGCAAACTGCCATGTGTCGAGATTGCTCTGCGGCTGCAGGTTGTTGCGGGCGTGCATATAGTCCATCGAGCCGTCAAGCTCTACCTCAAGCCATGAGTTGCGGAAGCTCATAGCGAGGCGTTCGCTTACGCTTGTCGACTTTGTCACGTTGCGCTGCGAGTCGGCGTTGCGGTTGAGCGACAGATAGCCCACACGGTTCTGGTAGTCGACGTTGGTGAATGTGTTGATGTTCCAGTAGCCCGTGGTGTCGATGGCCATATTGAATATGAACATGCCCGAAGCGTTCCAGTTGCCGTTGATGTTCTCTGGTCGGCTTATGCGTCCGCCGGTCTTCTCGTCGTACGTCACCTTGTAGCCGATGGAGTTGCGCGTGTTGGAGTAGTTGACGCTTGTCATTATCGACATCTGGTGTTTCTCGATGTAGTTGTTGTATTCGGCGCGCAGATTGTTGGTGAACGATGGCTTCAATCCGGGATTACCCTTGCTGATGTTGAGCGGATCGCTGTCGTCGGTGATGTCGAGCAGGTCGGTCATTGAGGGTTGCGACGTTGAGCCTCGATAGTTGATGCGCAGCTGGCTCACCTTCGAGAAGCGGTAGCGTAAGTCGAGTGTCGGCGTGATGTTGGTCACGGTGCGCACGGTGTCGACGTATTTGCCCTGATAGTCCTGTATGAACTTGGATGTCTGCGGCTGTACTTTCACACCGAAGTTGAGCTGATACTTCTGTCGGAGCATGCGGAACATCAGGTCGATGTCGTGCGTATAGTTCTTATATTCAGAGTAGCGGCTCAGCGACTTGTCCTCATATTCGGTGTAGGGCTTGTCGAGCAGACTGAGATAGCTGTCCCATTGGCGGTATTGCGGAGTGAGAGTGCCGAAGAAGTCTTCGCCCAGATTGGAGAAATTGTATGTGGCACGGTCGCTCTTGCTGTACGAATACTTGAACTGATAGCTCATCTGCAGGAACGTAGCCTTCCACAACGGCTCGCTGTATGTAGTCTGTACGCTGTAGCTGTACGTCTTGGTCGGCGTCACGTTGTAGCGGTTTGTCTGGTAGGTAGAGTCGGCGAGAGGATTGTCCTTCATCTTTATCTGATACAGATGGACGTTGTTGGTGGATAACGATTTGCTGTCGCCGTCCTTATAGTTGAAGTCGCCGCGCAGTGTGACGTTGCGTCCGCGGTTGCCAAGCTTGCGGTTTAATTGCAGCATTCCGCCAAACTGTTTGCTGTCGCTGTAGCTTATCGAGTTTGACTTCGAGGTGTTCACCATCTTGTCGGCTTCTGCCATTGTGCTGATGCCTTTGTCCGACAGCGGGTCGTCGGTGTACGAGTAGGGGTCGTCGTTGAACTGTGCAGAGGTGGAAGCCGAGCGTCCGTCGCTTGACGACAGGCTCATCGACGGGCGGAACATGATGTTGGTCATCGTGTCGGGTTTCCACTCGAATCGCATCTGGGCATTCCATGAGTTGCTGCGTGTGAACTGTTTGTTGAGCGAATTGGCAAACGATTTCGACGAACTCACGAAGTTCTCGGATGACGACTTCGACTGTGTGTTGCCGTTACTATGATTCCATCTCACCGAACCGTCCCACGAAAATGTCTTGCCATTGTCGTAGTTGAAGTTGGTGCCCACCATCTTTGATGTGTTCAGACCGTTGCGTCCGCCTCCGAACGAGCCGCGTCCGAATCCCATGTCGTTGGTATTGTTGAGCGAGCCGAATCCCATTACGCGTATCTTCGAGTTGAAGTAGGCACCCATAAGGCGTTCGGCAAATCGGTCGTGTGTTCCGTATGCAAGGTCGGCGTTGGAGAACATACCCTTGTTCATGCCCGGTTTCAGTCCGAAGTCGAGCACGGTCTGCTCGTTTCCGTCGTCAATGCCGGTGACACGTGAGAGGTCGCTCTTCTCATCGTAAGCCTTGATACGGTTTACGATGTTGGTAGGCAGGTTCTTCATGGCAGTCTTGGTGTCGCCCACCATGAATTCCTTTCCGTCCACCTTAATCTTCTTCACCTCCTTGCCGTTGATGGTAATCTTGCCGTCGTCGCCCACTTGCGCACCCGGCAGACGCTTCACCAGTTCCTCAATGGTAGAACCTTCTGGAGTGCGGAAAGCAGTAGCATTGTATATGAAGGTGTCCTTCTTGAGCGTCACCTTGGCAGCATTGGCTGTCACGGTGGTTCCCTTCAGGGCTATAGCCGACGATGCGAATACGATGTTTCCAACGTTCACGTTGTTGTCGTTGCTTACATTCACGTTGCGGTAGAGGGTCTTGTATCCCACGTTGGAGAACTTCAGTATGTACTTTCCGTTGTTTGGAGCGGTGATGCTGAATGCTCCATTGGCATCGGTCACGCTGCCTTTGACATACGAACTGTCCTGACGCAGCAGTTGTACGGCTGCCTGCTCCATACGCTCGTGAGTGTCTTTGTCGGTCAGCGTACCCGTGATTTTGCGGTCTTGGGCTGCCGCTCCCAATGCGCAGAGCATAAGTAGGAGCAAGAAGACGATCTTTTTCATTCTGTTGTTATTTTCTTGTTTGTGTATTTGTTATTTTCTTATTTATGTATTCTTTGTTTTCTTGTCAATAAAAAGGCAAATGCCAATTTACGTTTTTTATGACGTTTGTATGGCTTTGTGGTTTAATTATATAGAAACAAAAAAATGTAGAAAGTAAAAACGGAAGAAACAAAAAACAGCAAAAACAACATTGTTATACATAAATGATGATGCATATCAATGTTGTTTTTGCTGTTATATCCTTGTTTGTAGGAGTTTGCTTTATTTGTAGAGATATCGCTTGATACTCTTCTTAGGTGTCTTCTCAAACTCTTCCTTCACAATCTCTATTGCCGACAGACGGCAGTAGGGTGGTTGTACGGCGTTGAGTTCCTGACGGTTCTGCTCCATTATCTTCTCAAGATCGGCATCGTTGAGGCGCATAGTGTCGGCTTCGTCGAAGTCGGGATATACAAGACCGACGAGTTTCTCGCCGCGCTGCACTACAACCGACTCGTTCACCATAGCCAATGAGTTGAGTTTGTCCTCGATTTCCTCCGGATATATGTTCTGACCCGAAGCTCCGAGCAGCATATTCTTCGAACGTCCCTTGATGAATACGTTGCCGTCAGCGTCCATAAGTCCGAGGTCGCCGGTGTGATACCATCCCTCTGCATCGAGAGTTGAGGCTGTTGCTTCCTCGTTTTTGTAGTAGCCCAGCATGACGTTGAGTCCGCGTGCCAGGATTTCTCCGGGTACATTGGCTGGATCAGGACTGTCAATCTTCACCTCCATGTGTACTACTGGCTTGCCGCATGAACCTTGTACAAAGTCGTTGTGGTCGGCATAGCAGATTATAGGGGCACACTCAGTAGCGCCGTAGCCTACGGTGTAGGGGAATCCGATGCGCTTGAGGAACTGCTCTACTTCCTGATTGAAGGCTGCACCGCCTACAATGATTTCGTAGAAGTTGCCACCGAATGCCTTGACAACCTGCTCCTTTATCTTCTCGTTCACCTTCTTGCTCACGATAGGCATGTTCAGCAGGATGCGCATGCGGTTGTTCTGTATCTTGGGGAATACCTTCTTGCGGATGATCTTCTCGATAATGAGAGGCACAGCGATGATGATAGCAGGCTTCACCTCGGCAAATGCGGCTGCGATGATGGCTGGCGACGGTATGCGTGTGAGGTAGAACACGTGGCATCCGAACAAGAATTCAAATAAGAACTCAAATGCCATGCCGTACATGTGTGCCATAGGCAGGATGCTGATGATGTTGTCCCCCTTCTTGATAATCTTGCCCAAAACCGAGATAGCGAAGTCGTAGTTGCTCCACAAAGCACGATATGGAATCATAACGCCCTTCGAGAAGCCGGTGGTTCCACTGGTGTAGTTGATGAGAGCCAGCTCGTCAGGACTCTGCTCCTTGTAGTAGTGTACGTGTTCCTTGCGGAAATACTTAGGATATTTCTTTCCGAACATCTCGTTGAGGTGTTCGCGTGCATAGGTGAGTTTGTCGGTGCGCGACACTACGAGCGAGTAGTCGGGTATGTAGATGATGCCTTCGAGGTCGGGCATCTTTGTCTGGTCGATGATTGTAGCCACATAGTCGCCTACGAAGAGCAGCTTGGCTTCGCTGTGATTGACGATGTTGTGAATCTGGTCAGCAGTAAATTCGTGCAATATAGGTACTGCAACGGCTCCGTAGGTGAGTGTAGCAAGGAATGCAACAGCCCAGTTTGAACTGTTACGTCCGCATAAAGCGATCTTGTCGCCTTTAACTACACCACTGCTTTCGAACATGATGTGCAGTTTCTCTATTTTGCGTGCCACGTCGTGATATTGCAGAGTGGCCCCCTTAAAGTCGGTCAGGGCATCCTTGTCCCAATTGGTAATGATGCTCTGTTCGATAAGAGCGTTAAAACTCGGTATTTCCATTTTTTGTTTGTTTATCATTGTGAGGTGTTTTAGGATTTATTTGTAGAGGTATCGCTTGATGCTCTTTTTGGCAGTTTTCTGGAATTCCTCTTTCTGTATTTCTATTGCCGCTATCTTGCAGAAAGGCGGCAGCTGGTTGTTGAGGGTCTTAAGGTTTTCGTCCATTATTCCCTTTATGTCGTCGTCGTCGAAATCCATTGCTTCCTTGTCTTCCAATTCCGGATGTACGAGAGCAACGAGTTTGGTGTCGCGCTGTATTATTATGCTTTCGCCGACGAGCGGCATATTATTGAGCTTGTCCTCGATTTCCTCCGGATAGACGTTCTGTCCGTTGGCTCCGAGGAGCATGTTCTTGATACGTCCTTTGATATATATGTGTCCGCTTGGTTCCATTGTGGCGAGATCTCCGGTGTGAAACCATCCGTCTTTGTCAATAACTGCGTTTGTGGCTTCCTCGTTTTTGTAGTAGCCGAGCATCACGTTCATGCCCTTGGCGATGAGTTCGCCAGGCACGTTGGCTGGATCCGGGCTTACAACCTTCGCCTCCATGTGGTCAACAACTGGTCCGCACGACGCTATTTTGTATTTGTCGTAGTTGGCAAAGGTGATGAGCGGTGCGGTCTCGGTGGTGCCGTAGCCGATGGTGACGGGCACTCCCACGCTGTTGAGGAATTCCTCGATGCCCTGATTGAGCGGTGCTCCACCTACGATTATTTCGAATGCGTTGCCTCCGAAGGCCTCCATTATGCGGTCGCGGATGTGCTGCTTTATCTTTTTATTGATAACGGGCATGTTCAAGAGTAGCTTCATGCGGTTGGTCTGCACCTCTGCCAGCACCTTGCGACGTATGATTTTCTCTATTACGAGTGGCACAGCCACGATGAGTCGGGGCTTCACCTCGGCAAATGCTTCGGCTATAAGCGACGGCGACGGCATTCGGTTGAGGAAGTACAGGTGGCATCCGTTGATGAATCCGAAGAGGAATTCTACTGCCAGTCCGTACATGTGTGCCATTGGCAGAATGCTTACGAGATTAGAACCGGGCTTTACGTTGGGTGCAAGACACTTCAACACGTAGTCGATATTGCCCCACAGTGCGCGGTAAGGCAGCATTACGCCCTTTGAGAATCCCGTAGTGCCGCTGGTGTAGTTGATCATAGCCAGTTCTTCGGGGCTTTGCTCCTTATAGTAACTGATGTGTTCCTTGCGGAAGTATTTCGGATATCGCTTGCCGAATATCTCGTTCAGGTGTTCGCGTGCAAACGTAAGTTGCTCGCTGCGTGATATGACGATGGAGAAGTCGGGCAGGTATACGATGCCTTCGAGAGCCGGCATCATGTCTGGGTTGACTTGTGTGCACACCACGTCGCCTACAAACAGGAGTTTCGACTCGCTGTGATTGACTATGTTGTGTATCTGTTCGGGTGTGAACTCGTTTTGCACCGGTACGGCAATAGCGCCGTATGTCAGTGTGGCGAGGAATGCCACAGCCCAGTGGCTGCTGTTGCGTCCGCACAGGGCTATCTTGTCGCCGCGCTTCACACCGCTGTTTTCGAACATGATGTGGAGTTTTTCGATTTTCCGTGCTACATCGTGGAATTGCAGTGTTGCGCCTTTGTAGTCGGTGAATGCGTCCTTATCCCAAAACTTTATTACGCTGTCCTCTATATATTGGTTAAAACTTGGTATTTGCTCCATTGCACAATCTTCAAAATTTTGTGCAAAGGTACGTCATTATTTGCACATTCCCAAAACTTTTGTGCTGTAATTGGTGTTTGATAGTAATAATTGTATTCAAAAACGCCTCCTTACCTTATTATATAGTAAGGAGGCGTATATTTTGTTTATTCGTATCGCATTGATTTTGCAGGATGTATGTGCGAGACAAGATAGCTGGGTGCTATGAGCACGAATAGTGCTATGAGCATGGTGGCTATATTGAGCGCTACGATGAGCGTCCAGTCCAGTTCTACCGGTACCACGTCGACATAGTAGGTCTGAGGGTCGAGTTTGGCAAATCCGGTGAGTTTCTGTAGCAGTATGAGAACCAGTGCCAGCGCGTCGCCGATGAGCAGTCCCTTGCCTATGATGAATGCTGCAAACCACAGGAACGTGTGCCTTACTGTAGAATTGCGTGCGCCCAATGCCTTGAGCACTCCAATCATCGTGGTGCGTTCGAGAATGATGATGAGCAGTCCGCTTATCATTGTCACCACAGCCACGGCAGTCATTATGGCGAGTATTATCCACACGTTGAGGTCGAGAAGGTCGAGCCATGAGAATATCTGCGGGCTCAGCTCGCGTATGGTTTTCGACGAGAACGTGTTGCCATACTGGTCTTGTGTGCGGTTGACACGATTGATGATGTCGTTGGCGGTGGTGCCGAGTTGCTTGAAGTCGTTCACGGTCAGTTCGGCACCTGTCACCATATCGTCTGTCCAAGCGTTCAGTTTGCGTGCCGTGTATAGGTCGCAGAAGCACGTGGTCTTGTCGTATTGAGCCAGATTGGTCTGATAGACGCCGCTGATTGTGAAGCGTCGGGTGCGCACTCCGCCCTCGCCTATGAAGTAGGCGAATATCCGGTCGCCCGCCTTGACGCGCAGTTTGCTTGCCATATCCTTCGATATGAGTATGCGGTTGGTGCTCTGCTGGTCGGAGAAGTGGGGGATGCTGCCCTCCACCATACTCTTGTGTATGAAGGTGGAGTCGAATTCTGGTCCCACGCCCTTGAACATCACGCCCAGGAAGTCGTTGTCGGTCTTCAGTATGCCTTGCTTCATGGCGAAGCGTTGCACGTGCTTCACGCCGTCAGTTCTTTTCAGTACGTTCATCATCGAGTCGCCTATGGCTATAGGCTGGTCGATGGCTGACGACTGCAGGGTGTAGAAGTTGGCCACTTGTATATGGCTTCCGAACCCTACTACTTTATCGCGTATGGTGTGCTTGAATCCCAGCACCACGCACACGCTTATTATCATCACCGCCAGTCCGATAGCCACGCCAGCCACGGCAATGCGTATTGCTGGTTTCGACACCTTCTGTTGGTCGCCTATATGGTCGGAGTATATGCGGCGGGCAATAAAAAGAGGAAAGTTCATTACTTTAGTGTTTAATTATTAATGATTAATGTTTAGTTGGTGTTTAAGTATAAATGTTTAATGTTTAATTAGCGTTTGTCTTATTCATTAAACCTTACTCATTAAACATCAAACATTAATAATTAAACACTAAACATTACTCATTAGCAACAACTCTTCCCGGATAAGCCTCCAGAGCCTTGCGCAGCACGATGAGTGCGCGTCCCAGATCCTCCTTCTTCAGCACGTAGGCTATGCGCACCTCGTCGCGTCCTACGCCGGGAGTGGTGTAGAATCCGGCTGCAGGAGCCATCATCACGGTCTCGCCTTCGTAGTCGAACTCCTCCAGACACCAGCGGCAGAACTTCTCGGAGTCGTCAACGGGCAGCTTTGCCACCGTGTAGAATGCGCCCATAGGTATCGGCGAGTAGACTCCAGGGATGCGGTTGAGTCCGTCGATGAGGCATTTGCGGCGCTCGACATACTCCTCGTACACGTCGCGGTAGTAGTCTTCGGGTGCGTCGAGCGAAGCCTCGGCTACAATCTGACCCAGCAGAGGAGGCGAGAGTCGTGCCTGGCACAGCTTCATTACGGCAGCGCGCACCTCAGCGTTCTTGGTTATGAGTGCGCCGATGCGAATGCCGCACTCCGAATAGCGCTTCGATACGGAGTCGATGAGTATGACGTTCTGCTCGATGCCCTCCAGATGGCATGCCGAGATGTAAGGCGAGCCGGTGTAGATATATTCGCGGTAGACCTCGTCGGAGAAGAGGTACAGGTCGTACTTCTTCACCAAGTCGCGTATCTGGTTCATCTCGCGTCGTGTGTACAGATAGCCTGTAGGGTTGTTGGGGTTGCAGATGAGTATGGCACGTGTGTGCTCGTTGATGAGTTCCTCAAACTTCTCCACCTTAGGCAGCGAGAATCCCTCCTCAATGGTAGTGGCTATGGTGCGTATCTTGGCACCAGCCGAGATGGCGAACGCCATATAGTTGGCGTAGGCAGGTTCGGGGATGATGATTTCGTCGCCCGGATTGAGGCACGACATGAATGCGAAGAGCACGGCTTCGGAGCCTCCCGACGTGATGATGATGTCGTCGGCGGTGACGTTGATGTTAAACCGCTTGTAGTATCCTGTGAGTTTCTGGCGATACGAGAGGTATCCTGCCGAAGGCGAATACTCCAGGACTTTGCGGTCGATGTGCTTCAGGGCATCAAGTCCAACTTGCGGTGTGGGCAGGTCGGGTTGGCCGATATTGAGGTGGTAGACTTTAACACCGCGCTCTTTGGCAGATGCAGCCAATGGGGCCAATTTGCGTATTGGCGATTCGGGCATTTCAAGTCCGCGTACTGAGATTTCTGGCATTTCTGTACTCTTATTTAATGATTAAGTTTTAAGCGCATTCTTATGCGCCTTGTTAAATGCAAAGTTACGATAAATTTCGATAAATAACAGCTTTTCCTTATTATCTTTTTGATAATTGTGTAATATTATCCAATAATGTAGGTTTATTGTATGTCATATTGTTAGTATTTGCAGGTCGATAAAACGGTATTATAACCGGTGCTTTTCAAAAGGACTCCTTTTGCCCTCCAAAAGGACTCGTTTTGCTCATCAAAAGGACTCCTTTTGCACCTCAAAAGGACTCGTTTTGCAAGCCAAAAGGACTCCTTTTGAAAATCCGATGGATTTGCTTCATCTGGCATTTGGGGTGACCATATTTGAAGTTCAAGTTTCATAGTGGATTGGCAATGCAAATAGTAGGAGGCTATGGCGTCCCCGCCGTAGCCTGAGCAGACTGCCGACACTTTCTTATTGTTGATTTTTCACATAGCTGCTTGCTCAGGTTATGGCGAGGACGCCATAACCTCCTACAGTCAGGTCTTCATTGAAAACAGTCGTAACACTCCATATTTCGGATGAATCTTAATTATAGAAATATGGCGAATGATTTCGTATGGTTTTGTCAATATATATAATATAATAAGGTGTAGAGCCTATACGAGCTTGCAGACTGAAAGATTTATACATCTTTTTATGTGAATTTAATAGAATAACGTATAAGTTATGTTATATTGTGTAATTAATTTTGTAATTTTGAACGTGTCAAACCTCTGATTCTATTATTTCAAATTATTAATGCGATTTATGTCAAGTTATTAATGATAGCCAATCAGATTATTGTTTGAAAACTCTTTGAATACGAACCATAAACGATTTCTTGCCTATGAACGACAAAGTATTGATGTGTATCGTGGCGTCTTTGTTGGCTGCACCGGTTGGTGTTTCGGCTAATAAAGTGGCAAACGATGAGCTCGCTGTGCAGAAAGCGCAACAGACGATTTACCAAATCAAGGGTATGGTGACTGATAGTAATGGCGACCCGTTGCCGGGCGTTACAGTGTCGGTGAAGTCGATTGACAGAATATGCCTTACCGACATCAACGGCAGATATGCGCTGCCCGTACCCAAAAACGGAGTGTACGAACTGGAATTCCGCATGATTGGTATGCGTATGGTGTCGTATCGTATCACCGTTCATGGCTCTACGCAGATGAAGACCATACAGCTCGACGACGACATCTCGGAACTTAACGAAGTTGTTGTGACCGGTTATGGCAACATCAAGAAGGGTGCCTACACGGGTTCGGCATCGGTAATGAGTGTCGAGAAGCAGAAAGACCTGCCCGTAATCTCGCTTGCGCAGATGATGGAAGGCAACCTCTCGGGCGTTGCCATCAGCACAGGCAACGGAACGCCGGGCGCCAATTCTACCATGCGCATACGCGGTATAGGTTCGCTCTCGGCTTCCAACGAGCCGCTTTATGTGCTCGACGGCGTGCCCATCATGTCGGGCAACTTCTCGTCGAACGGCATGAACTCGGGCGGCTTCGGCATACTCAGCACCCTCAATCCGTCGGACATAGAGAACGTGACAATCCTTAAGGATGCAGCTTCAGCCTCGCTCTACGGTGCACGTGGCGCCAACGGCGTTGTGCTCATCACCACCAAGAAGGCCGCGCAGGGCAAGACCACATACAATCTCAAGGCAAGCTTCGGCATAAGCGACATGGCTTATCGCTACCGCCCGACAATGGGAGGCGAGGAGCGACGCAACCTGGTGCTCGAGGGTTTTGTCAATGCCAATATCGATGCGGGTCAGACTGTGGAGTGGGCTGAGGAACATGCCGAGGAGATAATCGACAATTACGCCCCGCGTCCGGCTGGAGGCTATGCCGACTGGCAGAAGGCTCTGTTCAGAAAAGCGTTGCAGCAGAACTACGACTTCTCCGTAATGAGCGGCCGCGAGAACACACGTTTCGCCGCATCGGTCAACTATACCAATCAGGAGAGTGTGGCACGCAACTCGGGTTTTGAACGATACAGCGGCCATCTCAACGTCAACAACAAATACAAGAACTTCGACCTCGCTCTGAGCGGCATCTTCTCGCTCACCAAGGAGAAGCCGCTGCCCGGAGCACAGTACTACAGCAACCCTATGCATGCGCTCAAGTTTGCGCTCACGCCGTCGGTGCCCATATACAACGAGGACGGATCGTACAACAAAAGCGTCAAGGAACTCAACTACATGAACCTTGTTGAAGAGAACGAGATAAATACCCACCGCAGCCGAATAGCACGCACCTTCGCATCGGCTGAGGCTGGCTACACCATATTGAAGGGTTTGCGACTGTCTACAGTATTCAATGTGGACTATATCAACACCAACGAGTTCCGCTACTTCTCGCCCGAAAGTTCCGACGGCAGAAGCCCCAACGGACAGGGCGACTTCTATCGTGTGGAGAACCTTACCTACAACAGCAACACCCGACTCAACTACGCCGCCAAGTTCGGTGAGCACTCTGTCGACGTGCTTGCAGCCTACGAAATACACAGCTGGGACAAGGACTACGCCTTTGCCGAGGCAAAGAACTACGCCACCGACAAGAAGAATGTGCTCAACGTGGCATCTACGCCGGTAGAGATTGGCAACTACATTTCGGGCGACGCTATGCTCTCGTATGTGTTCCGTGCCAATTACGACTACAAGACACGCTACTATCTCTCGGCAAGTTTCCGTCGCGACGGTTCGTCACGTCTGCATCCCGACAACCGATGGGAGAACTTCTGGGCTATATCTGGCTCATGGCGCTTCTCGCATGAGAAGTTCCTCAAGTCGTGCGAGAACTGGCTCACCGACGGCAAGATACGACTCAGCTACGGCGTCAACGGCAATATCCCGTCGTCGCTCTATTCGTACAACGGAATGTATGACGTAACCTACAAGTACAACGACCTTCCGGCTATGGTGGAAAGCACGCTCAGCAACGACAAGCTCAGCTGGGAAAAGAACTACGCACTCAACGTTGGTCTCGACCTCACATTGTTCCGCCGGCTCAACATCACATTCGACTGGTATACCCGCGACACCCGCGACCTGCTCATGAGCAAGATGGTCGACCCGATAACAGGCTTCGGCTCTATCATGGACAACATCGGACGCATGCGCAATACGGGATTCGAGCTTGAGGTACGCTCTACCAATATCGACAACAAGGACTTCACATGGACCTCGACGTTCATGATGACGCACAACAAGAACAAGGTGCTCAAGCTCGCCGATGTGCCGCAATACTTCACCGGCAACTACTACGTCGTGAAGGAAGGCTACTCGCTCGGCACCATCTGTCTGCGCGAATATGCCGGCGTTGACCCCGAAAACGGTCTGCCTATGTACTATTCCAATGTCGAGAAGGACGGAGTGCGCTCGCGCGAAAAGGTGTACGACCCCAACGATGCGGTAATGGTGCCGCTGGAGAACATCTATCCCACCGTAAGCGGAAGCATCGGCAACACGTTCCGCTACAAGTATTTCGACCTTATGTTCAATCTAACCTATTCGCTCGGAGGCCACAGCTACGACGACGCAATGTGGGCACTTCAGGACGACGGCAAGTCCGCCACAGCGCCAAAGAGTATCGAGCTGCGCCGCCGCTGGCAGAAGCCGGGCGACCAGACCGACATTCCGCGCTATGTCTACGGACAGAACTACGGCGGATGGTGGCACTCGTCGCGTGGCATACACAGCACCGACCATCTGCGACTGAAGAGCCTCGTACTCGGAGTCAACGCTCCCGACTCGTGGATAAAGAAGCTCGGACTGAGCCGTGCACGCGTATACTTCTCGGGCAGCAACCTCCTTACATGGGCCAAGTACACACAGTACGACCCCGAACTCATGGGTACTGTGGGATTTGAAATCCCGCCTCTCAAGACATTCTCATTCGGTTTGGAAATTGGACTTTAAAAACGCAACACTATGAAGAAAAAAATATTTGCCGCATTGCTGGTGGCTCTGTTTATGTCATCATGCACAGGCGACTTCCTCGATAAGTCACCGTCTGACCAGGTAACAACCAAGGAGGCTATAACAACGTTGTCTGACGTGAAGAACGCCGTCAACGGATTGTACTCGCTCATGGCGTCGGTCTACTACTACGATTTGTCGATGTTCCTCTATGGCGACATCAAGGGCGACTGCATGCAGCCCACATCGTGGTCGGGAGGACGTCAGGGCTACTCCTTCTACTTCTTCGATCACACGGCTTCGGTGCCCAACAACGGCGGACTGTGGGGCCGTCCATACTACATCGTGCGCAACGCCTTCAACGTCATCAAGGCCATCGATGACGGCAAGGTGAACGCTACGCAAGCCGAACTTGCCAACTATCGTGGCGAGGCGCTTGCCGCAATAGCCCTCTGCTATTTCGACCTTACGCGACTGTATGGCTATCCTTATGCCAAGGACAACGGCGCTTCGCCCGGCGTGCCGTTGCTCGATCACGCCATAGGCTATGGCGAAACGTCGACTCGCAGCAGCGTGGCAGAGTGCTACGAATATATCATCAACAAGCTGAAGGAGGCGATTCCGCTGCTCTCAAATTCACGCAACGACGGACATCTCAATTCCTATGCAGCACGCGCATTGCTCGCCCGCACCTATCTGTATTGCGGAATGAACAAGGAAGCGTTCGGCACTGCCGACATGCTCATCAACGACTTGAAGTCGACGGGATTGTACTATCTTGTTGACAACGCCCACTATGCCGACATGTATGCATGGGGCAACAAGTTCGGAGCAGAGGCTTTGTTCCAGGTTTCTAACACTGCAACATCCAATCCAGGTCGCGACGGACTGTCGTATATGCTGCACTGGTGGGGATATGCAGCCGTTGTGCTGACCGACGATTTCGCACAGAAACTCAAGAGCGACCCTGCCGACGTGCGCAACCAGCTCGTTGCAACATATCAGGACGGTGGCGACCACCAGTACTATAATCTACTGCTGAAGTATCCGGGCGAGAACGGCTACAACTCTCCGTCGTTCGACAACAACTATACTGTAATACGTCTGTCGGAGGTGTACCTCATTGCTGCCGAGGCAGGACTGAAGGCAGGTGGCGAACTGCGCCAGCCGGCACTCGATTACCTCAACGATATAGTGCGAAGAGCCAATCCTGACGCTTCCGTAAGCGACGCTGAGTTCACGCTCGACCGTGTTCTCGACGAGCGCGCCAAGGAACTCGTTGGCGAGGGACATCGCTATTTCGACCTTCTGCGCAATGGCAAGAAGATAGTACGCCGAGGCGGTAAGCACCTGCCCAACGCTCCCGAAGAAATCGACTGGAACTACTATAAGTGCGTATTGCCTATAAGTCGTGATGAGTTTACGTTCAATCCTGACATGGAGCAGAACGAAGGTTACACTAAAGAATAAGTAAGGTTATGGAAAAGACAAGATTCAAGAGCTTGTGCTCGTACGTGTGGCTGGTGGTGATGCTGGCGTGTGTGGCGAGCTGTTCGGACGACGACGGGCTGCAACCGCAGCAAACCGACTTCGTGACGTATAAGATAAAGGGCTACGAAAATGCCAAGACTACAATCGATGCCGCTACGCATACCATTACCGTCAGGCTGTCCGACGACGTGACGGACGGCTCGGCGCTTGTGCCGGAGTTTACCGTCTCGGACGGTGCGCAGGCTTCTATCAACCGCGTCGTGCAGCAAAGCGGTGCCAATACGTTGAACTTCAACGACATGGTATTGTACACCGTGTCTAATGCCGACTATACGGTCAAGACACGTTGGCACGTTGTGGTGACCAACAACGACTACACAGCCCGGTATGGTATGGGCAATTTTCTGAGCTATTGGTGGTCGAACAACGGCACTTCCGACCAAGGCTATTATCTGCAACAGCAGCATACAGGACCTTATTCCGACGTGAATTGCGGTCCGGCATGCGCAACGATGGCGATGAAGTGGCGCAATCCGCAATTTACGGGCACCGTAGAGGACACTCGCAACAGTGCCGTGCATAGCGAAATAGACGGTGGCACGTGGTGGTATCCGCGCGATATTGTCAATTACTTGCAGCGTAATGGCGTTGACGCATACTACTGGAACTTCGATGGAGCTACCACTGAAGGCTTTATAAATAAGGTGCGCCAGCTCCTGGAGCAGAACAATCTGTGCATAGTATGCCTCAACAGCGCCAACCTCAGCGTTCAGACAGCCGTGTCGAAGGAGTATCACACACATAAATATTATAGTGACGGCTCGGGCCATTTCCTCCTTATCAAGGGCTATCGTGTAGTGAACGGCAAGACATGGTTTGAGATTCACGACCCGTGGGGACTCGACAAGAAGTATTCGGATGGCACCTACTGCGGAGCCAACCGCTACTATGCCGGCGAAGAAGTGGCAACATGTATCAAGTGGAACATTTGGACTGTCGTGGTGCCATACTCTTGATAAAGACAATCAGTGTAAAAAAATAGGAGGCTACGGCGTCCTCGTCGTAGCCTGAGCAATAAAACAGCGCAAACCAAATGAGGGAGTAACATCCTAACATTTGAAATGCCAACCAACTGCTCAGGCTACGACGAGGACGCCGTAGCCTCCTATTTTTTTACACTGATTGTCTTTATCAAGAGTATGGCACCACGACAGTCCAAATGTTCCACTTGATACATGTTGCCACTTCTTCGCCGGCATAGTAGCGGTTGGCTCCGCAGTAGGTGCCATCCGAATACTTCTTGTCGAGTCCCCACGGGTCGTGAATCTCAAACCATGTCTTGCCGTTCACTACACGATAGCCCTTGATAAGGAGGAAATGGCCCGAGCCGTCACTATAATATTTATGTGTGTGATACTCCTTCGACACGGCTGTCTGAACGCTGAGGTTGGCGCTGTTGAGGCATACTATGCACAGATTGTTCTGCTCCAGGAGCTGGCGCACCTTATTTATAAAGCCTTCAGTGGTAGCTCCATCGAAGTTCCAGTAGTATGCGTCAACGCCATTACGCTGCAAGTAATTGACAATATCGCGCGGATACCACCACGTGCCACCGTCTATTTCGCTATGCACGGCACTGTTGCGAGTGTCCTCTACGGTGCCCGTAAATTGCGGATTGCGCCACTTCATCGCCATCGTTGCGCATGCCGGACCGCAATTCACGTCGGAATAAGGTCCTGTATGCTGCTGTTGCAGATAATAGCCTTGGTCGGAAGTGCCGTTGTTCGACCACCAATAGCTCAGAAAATTGCCCATACCATACCGGGCTGTGTAGTCGTTGTTGGTCACCACAACGTGCCAACGTGTCTTGACCGTATAGTCGGCATTAGACACGGTGTACAATACCATGTCGTTGAAGTTCAACGTATTGGCACCGCTTTGCTGCACGACGCGGTTGATAGAAGCCTGCGCACCGTCCGAGACGGTAAACTCCGGCACAAGCGCCGAGCCGTCCGTCACGTCGTCGGACAGCCTGACGGTAATGGTATGCGTAGCGGCATCGATTGTAGTCTTGGCATTTTCGTAGCCCTTTATCTTATACGTCACGAAGTCGGTTTGCTGCGGTTGCAGCCCGTCGTCGTCCGAACAGCTCGCCACACACGCCAGCATCACCACCAGCCACACGTACGAGCACAAGCTCTTGAATCTTGTCTTTTCCATAACCTTACTTATTCTTTAGTGTAACCTTCGTTCTGCTCCATGTCAGGATTGAACGTAAACTCATCACGACTTATAGGCAATACGCACTTATAGTAGTTCCAGTCGATTTCTTCGGGAGCGTTGGGCAGGTGCTTACCGCCTCGGCGTACTATCTTCTTGCCATTGCGCAGAAGGTCGAAATAGCGATGTCCCTCGCCAACGAGTTCCTTGGCGCGCTCGTCGAGAACACGGTCGAGCGTGAACTCAGCGTCGCTTACGGAAGCGTCAGGATTGGCTCTTCGCACTATATCGTTGAGGTAATCGAGTGCCGGCTGGCGCAGTTCGCCACCTGCCTTCAGTCCTGCCTCGGCAGCAATGAGGTACACCTCCGACAGACGTATTACAGTATAGTTGTTGTCGAACGACGGAGAGTTGTAGCCGTTCTCGCCCGGATACTTCAGCAGTAGATTATAGTACTGGTGGTCGCCACCGTCCTGATATGTTGCAACGAGCTGGTTGCGCACGTCGGCAGGGTCGCTCTTGAGTTTCTGTGCGAAATCGTCGGTCAGCACAACGGCTGCATATCCCCACCAGTGCAGCATATACGACAGTCCGTCGCGACCTGGATTGGATGTTGCAGTGTTAGAAACCTGGAACAAAGCCTCTGCTCCGAACTTGTTGCCCCATGCATACATGTCGGCATAGTGGGCGTTGTCAACAAGATAGTACAATCCCGTCGACTTCAAGTCGTTGATGAGCATGTCGGCAGTGCCGAACGCTTCCTTGTTCATTCCGCAATACAGATAGGTGCGGGCGAGCAATGCGCGTGCTGCATAGGAATTGAGATGTCCGTCGTTGCGTGAATTTGAGAGCAGCGGAATCGCCTCCTTCAGCTTGTTGATGATATATTCGTAGCACTCTGCCACGCTGCTGCGAGTCGACGTTTCGCCATAGCCTATGGCGTGATCGAGCAACGGCACGCCGGGCGAAGCGCCGTTGTCCTTGGCATAAGGATAGCCATACAGTCGCGTAAGGTCGAAATAGCAGAGGGCTATTGCGGCAAGCGCCTCGCCACGATAGTTGGCAAGTTCGGCTTGCGTAGCGTTCACCTTGCCGTCATCGATGGCCTTGATGACGTTGAAGGCGTTGCGCACGATGTAGTATGGACGGCCCCACAGTCCGCCGTTGTTGGGCACCGAAGCCGTGTGATCGAAGAAGTAGAAGGAGTAGCCCTGACGTCCTCCCGACCACGATGTGGGCTGCATGCAGTCGCCCTTGATGTCGCCATAGAGGAACATCGACAAATCGTAGTAGTAGACCGACGCCATGAGCGAGTACAATCCGTTGACGGCGTTCTTCACGTCAGACAACGTTGTTATAGCCTCCTTGGTTGTTACCTGGTCAGACGGTGACTTATCGAGGAAGTCGCCTGTGCATGATGACATAAACAGAGCCACCAGCAATGCGGCAAATATTTTTTTCTTCATAGTGTTGCGTTTTTAAAGTCCAATTTCCAAACCGAATGAGAATGTCTTGAGAGGCGGGATTTCAAATCCCACAGTACCCATGAGTTCGGGGTCGTACTGTGTGTACTTGGCCCATGTAAGGAGGTTGCTGCCCGAGAAGTATACGCGTGCACGGCTCAGTCCGAGCTTCTTTATCCACGAGTCGGGAGCGTTGACTCCGAGTACGAGGCTCTTCAGTCGCAGATGGTCGGTGCTGTGTATGCCACGCGACGAGTGCCACCATCCGCCGTAGTTCTGTCCGTAGACATAGCGCGGAATGTCGGTCTGGTCGCCCGGCTTCTGCCAGCGGCGGCGCAGCTCGATACTCTTTGGCGCTGTGGCGGACTTGCCGTCGTCCTGAAGTGCCCACATTGCGTCGTCGTAGCTGTGGCCTCCGAGCGAATAGGTTAGATTGAACATAAGGTCGAAATACTTGTAGCGGAACGTGTTGCCGATGCTTCCGCTTACGGTGGGATAGATGTTCTCCAGCGGCACCATTACCGCATCGTTGGGGTCGTACACCTTTTCGCGCGAGCGCACTCCGTCCTTCTCGACATTGGAATAGTACATAGGCAGACCGTTTTCGGGGTCAACGCCGGCATATTCGCGCAGACAGATGGTGCCGAGCGAGTAGCCTTCCTTCACGACGTAGTAGTTGCCGGTGAAGTATTGCGGCACATCGGCGAGCTTGAGCACCTTGTTCTTGTTGTGCGTCATCATGAACGTCGAGGTCCATGTGAAGTCCTTGTTGTCGATATTGGTAGAGCGTACCTCAAGCTCGAATCCCGTATTGCGCATGCGTCCGATGTTGTCCATGATAGAGCCGAAGCCTGTTATCGGGTCGACCATCTTGCTCATGAGCAGGTCGCGGGTGTCGCGGGTATACCAGTCGAATGTGATGTTGAGCCGGCGGAACAATGTGAGGTCGAGACCAACGTTGAGTGCGTAGTTCTTTTCCCAGCTGAGCTTGTCGTTGCTGAGCGTGCTTTCCACCATAGCCGGAAGGTCGTTGTACTTGTAGGTTACGTCATACATTCCGTTGTACGAATAGAGCGACGACGGGATATTGCCGTTGACGCCGTAGCTGAGTCGTATCTTGCCGTCGGTGAGCCAGTTCTCGCACGACTTGAGGAACTTCTCATGCGAGAAGCGCCATGAGCCAGATATAGCCCAGAAGTTCTCCCATCGGTTGTCGGGATGCAGACGTGACGAACCGTCGCGACGGAAACTTGCCGAGAGATAGTAGCGTGTCTTGTAGTCGTAATTGGCACGGAACACATACGAGAGCATAGCGTCGCCCGAAATGTAGTTGCCAATCTCTACCGGCGTAGATGCCACGTTGAGCACATTCTTCTTGTCGGTGGCGTAGTTCTTTGCCTCGGCAAAGGCGTAGTCCTTGTCCCAGCTGTGTATTTCGTAGGCTGCAAGCACGTCGACAGAGTGCTCACCGAACTTGGCGGCGTAGTTGAGTCGGGTGTTGCTGTTGTAGGTAAGGTTCTCCACACGATAGAAGTCGCCCTGTCCGTTGGGGCTTCTGCCGTCGGAACTTTCGGGCGAGAAGTAGCGGAACTCGTTGGTGTTGATATAGTCCACATTGAATACTGTAGACAGTCGCAAACCCTTCAATATGGTGTAGCCAGCCTCAGCCGATGCGAAGGTGCGTGCTATTCGGCTGCGGTGGGTATTTATCTCGTTCTCTTCAACAAGGTTCATGTAGTTGAGTTCCTTGACGCTTTTGTTGTACGATCCGTCCTCGTTGTATATGGGCACCGACGGCGTGAGCGCAAACTTGAGCGCATGCATAGGGTTGCTGTAGTACTGTGCTCCGGGCAGCGGCTTCTCCTTGGTGAGCGAGAAGATGCCGCTCAGAGCGAGGTCGAAGTTCTTGTATTTGTTGTTGACGTTGAGATGGCCGCTGTATCGTTCAAAACCCGAGTTGCGTGCCACACTCTCCTGATTGGTATAGTTGACCGATGCGGCGAAACGTGTGTTCTCGCGGCCGCTCATTACGGAGAAGTCGTAGTTCTGCTGCAACGCTTTTCTGAACAGAGCCTTCTGCCAGTCGGCATAGCCTCCAGCCGGACGCGGGGCGTAATTGTCGATTATCTCCTCGGCATGTTCCTCAGCCCACTCCACAGTCTGACCCGCATCGATATTGGCATTGACAAAACCCTCGAGCACCAGGTTGCGTCGCTCCTCGCCTCCCATTGTCGGGCGGTAGCGATAAGCCATGTCGCTTATGCCGAAGCTTGCCTTGAGATTGTATGTGGTCTTGCCCTGCGCGGCCTTCTTGGTGGTGATGAGCACAACGCCGTTGGCGCCACGTGCACCGTAGAGCGAGGCTGAAGCTGCATCCTTAAGGATTGTCACGTTCTCTATGTCCGACGGATTGAGGGTGCTGAGTATGCCGAAGCCGCCCGAGTTCATGCCGTTCGACGAGAAGTTGCCCGACATGATGGGCACGCCGTCGAGCACATAAAGCGGCTCGTTGGAAGCCGAGAGCGAACCTATACCGCGTATGCGCATGGTAGAATTGGCGCCCGGCGTTCCGTTGCCTGTGCTGATGGCAACGCCCGAGAGGTTGCCTTCCATCATCTGCGCAAGCGAGATTACGGGCAGGTCTTTCTGCTTCTCGACACTCATTACCGATGCCGAACCCGTGTAGGCACCCTTCTTGATGTTGCCATAACCGGTCACAACAACTTCGTTAAGTTCCGAGATGTCGTCGTCGAGCTGTATGGTCTTCATCTGCGTAGAGCCATGAACGGTGATACGATACGACACCATACGCATACCAATCATGCGGAATTCCAGTTCGTACACTCCGTTTTTGGGTACGGGCAGCGCATATCTGCCGTTGATGTCGGTAAGGCATATTCTGTCAATCGACTTCACCGACACTGTAACGCCCGGCAACGGGTCGCCATTACTATCAGTCACCATACCCTTGATTTGGTAAATCGTCTGTTGCGCTTTCTGCACAGCGAGCTCATCGTTTGCCACTTTATTAGCCGAAACACCAACCGGTGCAGCCAACAAAGACGCCACGATACACATCAATACTTTGTCGTTCATAGGCAAGAAATCGTTTATGGTTCGTATTCAAAGAGTTTTCAAACAATAATCTGATTGGCTATCATTAATAACTTGACATAAATCGCATTAATAATTTGAAATAATAGAATCAGAGGTTTGACACGTTCAAAATTACAAAATTAATTACACAATATAACATAACTTATACGTTATTCTATTAAATTCACATAAAAAGATGTATAAATCTTTCAGTCTGCAAGCTCGTATAGGCTCTACACCTTATTATATTATATATATTGACAAAACCATACGAAATCATTCGCCATATTTCTATAATTAAGATTCATCCGAAATATGGAGTGTTACGACTGTTTTCAATGAAGACCTGACTGTAGGAGGTTATGGCGTCCTCGCCATAACCTGAGCAAGCAGCTATGTGAAAAATCAACAATAAGAAAGTGTCGGCAGTCTGCTCAGGCTACGGCGGGGACGCCATAGCCTCCTACTATTTGCATTGCCAATCCACTATGAAACTTGAACTTCAAATATGGTCACCCCAAATGCCAGATGAAGCAAATCCATCGGATTTTCAAAAGGAGTCCTTTTGGCTTGCAAAACGAGTCCTTTTGAGGTGCAAAAGGAGTCCTTTTGATGAGCAAAACGAGTCCTTTTGGAGGGCAAAAGGAGTCCTTTTGAAAAGCACCGGTTATAATACCGTTTTATCGACCTGCAAATACTAACAATATGACATACAATAAACCTACATTATTGGATAATATTACACAATTATCAAAAAGATAATAAGGAAAAGCTGTTATTTATCGAAATTTATCGTAACTTTGCATTTAACAAGGCGCATAAGAATGCGCTTAAAACTTAATCATTAAATAAGAGTACAGAAATGCCAGAAATCTCAGTACGCGGACTTGAAATGCCCGAATCGCCAATACGCAAATTGGCCCCATTGGCTGCATCTGCCAAAGAGCGCGGTGTTAAAGTCTACCACCTCAATATCGGCCAACCCGACCTGCCCACACCGCAAGTTGGACTTGATGCCCTGAAGCACATCGACCGCAAAGTCCTGGAGTATTCGCCTTCGGCAGGATACCTCTCGTATCGCCAGAAACTCACAGGATACTACAAGCGGTTTAACATCAACGTCACCGCCGACGACATCATCATCACGTCGGGAGGCTCCGAAGCCGTGCTCTTCGCATTCATGTCGTGCCTCAATCCGGGCGACGAAATCATCATCCCCGAACCTGCCTACGCCAACTATATGGCGTTCGCCATCTCGGCTGGTGCCAAGATACGCACCATAGCCACTACCATTGAGGAGGGATTCTCGCTGCCTAAGGTGGAGAAGTTTGAGGAACTCATCAACGAGCACACACGTGCCATACTCATCTGCAACCCCAACAACCCTACAGGCTATCTGTACACACGACGCGAGATGAACCAGATACGCGACTTGGTGAAGAAGTACGACCTGTACCTCTTCTCCGACGAGGTCTACCGCGAATATATCTACACCGGCTCGCCTTACATCTCGGCATGCCATCTGGAGGGCATCGAGCAGAACGTCATACTCATCGACTCCGTATCGAAGCGCTATTCGGAGTGCGGCATTCGCATCGGCGCACTCATAACCAAGAACGCTGAGGTGCGCGCTGCCGTAATGAAGCTGTGCCAGGCACGACTCTCGCCTCCTCTGCTGGGTCAGATTGTAGCCGAGGCTTCGCTCGACGCACCCGAAGACTACTACCGCGACGTGTACGAGGAGTATGTCGAGCGCCGCAAATGCCTCATCGACGGACTCAACCGCATCCCTGGAGTCTACTCGCCGATACCTATGGGCGCATTCTACACGGTGGCAAAGCTGCCCGTTGACGACTCCGAGAAGTTCTGCCGCTGGTGTCTGGAGGAGTTCGACTACGAAGGCGAGACCGTGATGATGGCTCCTGCAGCCGGATTCTACACCACTCCCGGCGTAGGACGCGACGAGGTGCGCATAGCCTACGTGCTGAAGAAGGAGGATCTGGGACGCGCACTCATCGTGCTGCGCAAGGCTCTGGAGGCTTATCCGGGAAGAGTTGTTGCTAATGAGTAATGTTTAGTGTTTAATTATTAATGTTTGATGTTTAATGAGTAAGGTTTAATGAATAAGACAAACGCTAATTAAACATTAAACATTTATACTTAAACACCAACTAAACATTAATCATTAATAATTAAACACTAAAGTAATGAACTTTCCTCTTTTTATTGCCCGCCGCATATACTCCGACCATATAGGCGACCAACAGAAGGTGTCGAAACCAGCAATACGCATTGCCGTGGCTGGCGTGGCTATCGGACTGGCGGTGATGATAATAAGCGTGTGCGTGGTGCTGGGATTCAAGCACACCATACGCGATAAAGTAGTAGGGTTCGGAAGCCATATACAAGTGGCCAACTTCTACACCCTGCAGTCGTCAGCCATCGACCAGCCTATAGCCATAGGCGACTCGATGATGAACGTACTGAAAAGAACTGACGGCGTGAAGCACGTGCAACGCTTCGCCATGAAGCAAGGCATACTGAAGACCGACAACGACTTCCTGGGCGTGATGTTCAAGGGCGTGGGACCAGAATTCGACTCCACCTTCATACACAAGAGTATGGTGGAGGGCAGCATCCCCCACTTCTCCGACCAGCAGAGCACCAACCGCATACTCATATCGAAGGATATGGCAAGCAAACTGCGCGTCAAGGCGGGCGACCGGATATTCGCCTACTTCATAGGCGAGGGCGGAGTGCGCACCCGACGCTTCACAATCAGCGGCGTCTATCAGACCAATCTGGCTCAATACGACAAGACCACGTGCTTCTGCGACCTATACACGGCACGCAAACTGAACGCTTGGACAGACGATATGGTGACAGGTGCCGAACTGACCGTGAACGACTTCAAGCAACTCGGCACCACCGCCAACGACATCATCAATCGTGTCAACCGCACACAAGACCAGTATGGCAACACGTTCTCGTCGAAAACCATACGCGAGCTGAGCCCGCAGATATTCTCATGGCTCGACCTTCTCGACCTCAACGTGTGGATAATACTCGCCATAATGACTGCCGTGGCTGTGGTGACAATGATAAGCGGACTGCTCATCATCATTCTCGAACGCACCACGATGATTGGAGTGCTCAAGGCATTGGGCGCACGCAATTCTACAGTAAGGCACACGTTCCTGTGGTTTGCAGCATTCATCATAGGCAAGGGACTGCTCATCGGCGACGCGCTGGCACTGGTTCTCATACTGCTACAGAAACTCACCGGATTTGCCAAACTCGACCCTCAGACCTACTATGTCGACGTGGTACCGGTAGAACTGGACTGGACGCTCATCGTAGCGCTCAATATAGCCACCATGCTCATAGCACTATTCGTGCTCATAGCACCCAGCTATCTTGTCTCGCACATACATCCTGCAAAATCAATGCGATACGAATAAACAAAATATACGCCTCCTTACTATATAATAAGGTAAGGAGGCGTTTTTGAATACAATTATTACTATCAAACACCAATTACAGCACAAAAGTTTTGGGAATGTGCAAATAATGACGTACCTTTGCACAAAATTTTGAAGATTGTGCAATGGAGCAAATACCAAGTTTTAACCAATATATAGAGGACAGCGTAATAAAGTTTTGGGATAAGGACGCATTCACCGACTACAAAGGCGCAACACTGCAATTCCACGATGTAGCACGGAAAATCGAAAAACTCCACATCATGTTCGAAAACAGCGGTGTGAAGCGCGGCGACAAGATAGCCCTGTGCGGACGCAACAGCAGCCACTGGGCTGTGGCATTCCTCGCCACACTGACATACGGCGCTATTGCCGTACCGGTGCAAAACGAGTTCACACCCGAACAGATACACAACATAGTCAATCACAGCGAGTCGAAACTCCTGTTTGTAGGCGACGTGGTGTGCACACAAGTCAACCCAGACATGATGCCGGCTCTCGAAGGCATCGTATACCTGCCCGACTTCTCCATCGTCATATCACGCAGCGAGCAACTTACGTTTGCACGCGAACACCTGAACGAGATATTCGGCAAGCGATATCCGAAATACTTCCGCAAGGAACACATCAGTTACTATAAGGAGCAAAGCCCCGAAGAACTGGCTATGATCAACTACACCAGCGGCACTACGGGATTCTCAAAGGGCGTAATGCTGCCTTACCGCGCACTGTGGGGCAATATCGACTACGTGTTGAAGTGTCTTGCACCCAACGTAAAGCCCGGTTCTAATCTCGTAAGCATTCTGCCAATGGCACACATGTACGGACTGGCAGTAGAATTCCTCTTCGGATTCATCAACGGATGCCACCTGTACTTCCTCAACCGAATGCCGTCGCCGTCGCTTATAGCCGAAGCATTTGCCGAGGTGAAGCCCCGACTCATCGTGGCTGTGCCACTCGTAATAGAGAAAATCATACGTCGCAAGGTGCTGGCAGAGGTGCAGACCAACCGCATGAAGCTACTCTTGAACATGCCCGTTATCAATAAAAAGATAAAGCAGCACATCCGCGACCGCATAATGGAGGCCTTCGGAGGCAACGCATTCGAAATAATCGTAGGTGGAGCACCGCTCAATCAGGGCATCGAGGAATTCCTCAACAGCGTGGGAGTGCCCGTCACCATCGGCTACGGCACCACCGAGACCGCACCGCTCATCACCTTTGCCAACTACGACAAATACAAAATAGCGTCGTGCGGACCAGTTGTTGACCACATGGAGGCGAAGGTTGTAAGCCCGGATCCAGCCAACGTGCCTGGCGAACTCATCGCCAAGGGCATGAACGTGATGCTCGGCTACTACAAAAACGAGGAAGCCACAAACGCAGTTATTGACAAAGACGGATGGTTTCACACCGGAGATCTCGCCACAATGGAACCAAGCGGACACATATATATCAAAGGACGTATCAAGAACATGCTCCTCGGAGCCAACGGACAGAACGTCTATCCGGAGGAAATCGAGGACAAGCTCAATAATATGCCGCTCGTCGGCGAAAGCATAATAATACAGCGCGACACCAAACTCGTTGCTCTCGTACATCCGGAATTGGAAGACAAGGAAGCAATGGATTTCGACGACGACGACATAAAGGGAATAATGGACGAAAACCTTAAGACCCTCAACAACCAGCTGCCGCCTTTCTGCAAGATAGCGGCAATAGAAATACAGAAAGAGGAATTCCAGAAAACTGCCAAAAAGAGCATCAAGCGATACCTCTACAAATAAATCCTAAAACACCTCACAATGATAAACAAACAAAAAATGGAAATACCGAGTTTTAACGCTCTTATCGAACAGAGCATCATTACCAATTGGGACAAGGATGCCCTGACCGACTTTAAGGGGGCCACTCTGCAATATCACGACGTGGCACGCAAAATAGAGAAACTGCACATCATGTTCGAAAGCAGTGGTGTAGTTAAAGGCGACAAGATCGCTTTATGCGGACGTAACAGTTCAAACTGGGCTGTTGCATTCCTTGCTACACTCACCTACGGAGCCGTTGCAGTACCTATATTGCACGAATTTACTGCTGACCAGATTCACAACATCGTCAATCACAGCGAAGCCAAGCTGCTCTTCGTAGGCGACTATGTGGCTACAATCATCGACCAGACAAAGATGCCCGACCTCGAAGGCATCATCTACATACCCGACTACTCGCTCGTAGTGTCGCGCACCGACAAACTCACCTATGCACGCGAACACCTCAACGAGATGTTCGGAAAGAAATATCCTAAGTATTTCCGCAAGGAACACGTACACTACTACAAGGAGCAGAGTCCTGACGAGCTGGCTCTCATCAACTACACCAGTGGAACCACCGGCTTCTCGAAGGGCGTTATGATTCCATATCGTGCTTTGTGGAGCAACTACGACTTCGCTATCTCGGTTTTGGGCAAGATTATCAAGAAGGGGGACAACATCATCAGCATCCTGCCTATGGCACACATGTACGGCATGGCATTTGAGTTCTTATTTGAATTCTTGTTCGGATGCCACGTGTTCTACCTCACACGCATACCGTCGCCAGCCATCATCGCAGCCGCATTTGCCGAGGTGAAGCCTGCTATCATCATCGCTGTGCCTCTCATTATCGAGAAGATCATCCGCAAGAAGGTATTCCCCAAGATACAGAACAACCGCATGCGCATCCTGCTGAACATGCCTATCGTGAGCAAGAAGGTGAACGAGAAGATAAAGGAGCAGGTTGTCAAGGCATTCGGTGGCAACTTCTACGAAATCATTGTAGGCGGTGCAGCCTTCAATCAGGAAGTAGAGCAGTTCCTCAAGCGCATCGGATTCCCCTACACCGTAGGCTACGGCGCTACTGAGTGTGCCCCTATAATCTGCTATGCCGACCACAACGACTTTGTACAAGGTTCATGCGGCAAGCCAGTAGTACACATGGAGGTGAAGATTGACAGTCCTGATCCAGCCAATGTACCCGGAGAAATCCTGGCACGCGGACTCAACGTCATGCTGGGCTACTACAAAAACGAGGAAGCAACAGCCTCAACTCTCGATGCAGAGGGATGGTATCACACCGGCGACCTCGGACTTATGGACGCTGACGGCAACGTATTCATCAAGGGACGTTCGAAGAATATGCTGCTCGGAGCTTCGGGTCAGAACATATATCCGGAGGAAATCGAGGACAAACTCAACTCATTGGCTATGGTGAACGAGTCGGTTGTAGTGCAGCGCGGCGAGAAACTCGTCGGTCTTGTATATCCCGACTTCGACGAAGCCGACACTATGCGCCTCAACGATGCCGATCTTGAGAAGATAATGGAGCAGAACCGTCAGGAACTCAACGCCGTACAACCACCCTACTGCCGTCTGTCGGCAATAGAGATTGTGAAGGAAGAGTTTGAGAAGACACCTAAGAAGAGTATCAAGCGATATCTCTACAAATAAAGCAAACTCCTACAAACAAGGATATAACAGCAAAAACAACATTGATATGCATCATCATTTATGTATAACAATGTTGTTTTTGCTGTTTTTTGTTTCTTCCGTTTTTACTTTCTACATTTTTTTGTTTCTATATAATTAAACCACAAAGCCATACAAACGTCATAAAAAACGTAAATTGGCATTTGCCTTTTTATTGACAAGAAAACAAAGAATACATAAATAAGAAAATAACAAATACACAAACAAGAAAATAACAACAGAATGAAAAAGATCGTCTTCTTGCTCCTACTTATGCTCTGCGCATTGGGAGCGGCAGCCCAAGACCGCAAAATCACGGGTACGCTGACCGACAAAGACACTCACGAGCGTATGGAGCAGGCAGCCGTACAACTGCTGCGTCAGGACAGTTCGTATGTCAAAGGCAGCGTGACCGATGCCAATGGAGCATTCAGCATCACCGCTCCAAACAACGGAAAGTACATACTGAAGTTCTCCAACGTGGGATACAAGACCCTCTACCGCAACGTGAATGTAAGCAACGACAACAACGTGAACGTTGGAAACATCGTATTCGCATCGTCGGCTATAGCCCTGAAGGGAACCACCGTGACAGCCAATGCTGCCAAGGTGACGCTCAAGAAGGACACCTTCATATACAATGCTACTGCTTTCCGCACTCCAGAAGGTTCTACCATTGAGGAACTGGTGAAGCGTCTGCCGGGTGCGCAAGTGGGCGACGACGGCAAGATTACCATCAACGGCAAGGAGGTGAAGAAGATTAAGGTGGACGGAAAGGAATTCATGGTGGGCGACACCAAGACTGCCATGAAGAACCTGCCTACCAACATCGTAAACCGTATCAAGGCTTACGATGAGAAGAGCGACCTCTCACGTGTCACCGGCATTGACGACGGAAACGAGCAGACCGTGCTCGACTTCGGACTGAAACCGGGCATGAACAAGGGTATGTTCTCCAACGCCGACCTTGCATACGGAACACACGACCGATTTGCCGAACGCCTTATGGGTGCCTACTTCAACTCGAAGATACGCGTAATGGGATTCGGCTCGCTCAACAATACCAACGACATGGGATTCGGACGCGGCTCGTTCGGAGGCGGACGCAACGGTCTGAACACATCAAAGATGGTGGGCACCAACTTCAACTACGACAATGGCAAGACATTTTCGTGGGACGGTTCGGTGAGATGGAATCATAGTAACGGCAACACACAGTCGAAGTCGTCATCCGAGAACTTCGTGAGTTCGTCGAAATCGTTTGCCAATTCGCTCAACAAACAGTTCACACGCAGCAACTCATGGAATGCCCAGATGCGATTCGAGTGGAAACCCGACACGATGACCAACATCATGTTCCGCCCGTCGATGAGCCTGTCGTCAAGCGACGGACGCTCGGCTTCCACCTCTGCACAGTTCAACGACGACCCCTACTCGTACACCGACGACCCGCTGTCGGACAAAGGCATCAGCACAATGGCAGAAGCCGACAAGATGGTGAACACCTCGAAGTCAAACTCGATAAGCTACAGCGACAGCAAACAGTTTGGCGGAATGCTGCAATTAAACCGCAAGCTTGGCAACCGCGGACGCAACGTCACACTGCGCGGCGACTTCAACTATAAGGACGGCGACAGCAAATCGTTATCCACCAACAACGTCCATCTGTATCAGATAAAGATGAAGGACAATCCTCTCGCCGACTCTACCTACCAGACAAACCGCTACAACGTGACGCCGACCAAGACGTACAGCTACAGCGTACAGACTACATACAGCGAGCCGTTGTGGAAGGCTACGTTCCTGCAGATGAGCTATCAGTTCAAGTATTCGTACAGCAAGAGCGACCGTGCCACATACAATTTCTCCAATCTGGGCGAAGACTTCTTCGGCACTCTCACTCCGCAATACCGCCAATGGGACAGCTATCTCAGTCTGCTCGACAAGCCCTACACCGAATATGAGGACAAGTCGCTGAGCCGCTACTCTGAATATAAGAACTATACGCACGACATCGACCTGATGTTCCGCATGCTCCGACAGAAGTATCAGCTCAACTTCGGTGTGAAAGTACAGCCGCAGACATCCAAGTTCATACAGGACTATCAGGGCAAATACGTCGACACCGTGCGCACCGTGACCAACATCACGCCGACACTCGACTTACGCTACCGCTTCTCGAAGGTGAGCCAGCTGCGCATCAACTATCGAGGCTCAACGTCGCAACCCTCAATGACCGACCTGCTCGACATCACCGACGACAGCGATCCGCTCAACATCAGCAAGGGTAATCCCGGATTGAAGCCATCGTTCACCAACAATCTGCGCGCCGAATACAACAACTACATCGAGAAACACCAGATGTCGATAATGACAAGCGTCAACTACTCCAACACGCGCAACTCCATCGGCTACAAGGTGACGTACGACGAGAAGACCGGCGGACGCATAAGCCGACCAGAGAACATCAACGGCAACTGGAACGCTTCGGGCATGTTCATATTCAATATGGCCATCGACACCACGGGCTACTGGAACATCAACACATTCACCAACGTCGACTACCAGAACCGTGTGGGCTATCTGTCGCTCAACCGCAACGCCGACTCGCAGCGCAACGTGACAAAGTCGACAAGCGTAAGCGAACGCCTCGCTATGAGCTTCCGCAACTCATGGCTTGAGGTAGAGCTTGACGGCTCGATGGACTATATGCACGCCCGCAACAACCTGCAGCCGCAGAGCAATCTCGACACATGGCAGTTTGCCTACGGCGGAACCATCAACCTCACCGCACCGTGGGGTACAAGCCTATCGACCGACATACACCAGAACTCACGCCGAGGCTATTCCGACAAGTCGATGAACACCAACGAGCTGATTTGGAACGCACAGCTGTCGCAAGGTTTTATGCGCGGACGTGCATTGACAATATCACTCCAGTTCTACGACATACTCAAGAATCAGAGCAACTTCTCGCGTACTGTGTCGGCAACAAGCCGCAGCGACGTAGAGTACAACTCCATCAACAGCTACGCAATGCTGCACGTCATCTACCGACTCAATCTCTTCGGAGGCAAGCAAGCACGACGCGGCGGACAATACGGACCAAGCAACCGCCGACCAGGATATGGACGCCCACCAATGGGTGGCGGACGCATGCCGATGATGCGCATGGGCAGACCGATGATGTAATAACAACCAATTTCACCAAGAGATTCCAACCCTCTCGAAAAGGAGTCCTTTTGAGTTGCAAAAGGAGCCCTTTTGACAGGCAAAAGGAGTCCTTTTGGATAGTAAAAGTAGTCCTTTTGCAAGTCAAAAGGGCTACTTTTTTTTATACCCCATTATATTTGATGATGATATGAGTGCAATTTGCGGATTTTTAGTTAAATTTGTAGGTGAATAAACAGCATAAGAATAAACACGTTGAGCCTTATGAAACAGAAAGTAGTAATTTCGGGAAACCTCGAGCGCGACCTTGTAAACGCCATATCAGAATGTGAGCACGACCGCATTTTCGTACTCACCGACGAAACAACACAACAATTGTGCTGGCCCAAAATCAAGAACTTCAAAGCACTCAAAAACAGCACCCCAATAATCATCAAAGCCACCGACACTCACAAAAACCTCGACACACTCTCGCAGGTGTGGCAGGCGCTGAGCAACGGCGGAGCCACACGCCACTCGCTGATGATAAATCTCGGCGGCGGAATGGTGACCGACCTCGGAGGCTTTGCGGCAAGCACATTCAAGCGAGGCATCGACTTCATCAACATACCCACAACGCTCCTGGCAATGGTCGACGCTTCAGTGGGAGGCAAGACAGGCATCAACTTCGGCGGACTGAAGAACGAAATCGGCGTGTTCTCCGACAGCCGCTTCGTCATCATCAACACACAATTCCTTGACACACTCGACCACGACAACATCTGCTCGGGCTATGCCGAGATGCTCAAGCACGGACTCATCTCCGACGAACACACATGGGCAGAACTGGTGACATTCGATCTTGACACACCCGACCTCAGCCAGCTGCAACACATGGTGGCAGAATCCATCAAGGTGAAAGAGCGCATCGTCGAAGCCGACCCACACGAGCACGGCATACGCAAGGCACTGAACCTGGGCCATACTATGGGACATGCCTTCGAATCGTTTGCCATGCGACGCGGCACACCGATACTGCACGGATACGCAGTGGCGTACGGACTCATCAGCGAACTGTATATGAGCGCACGCAAGACGGCTTTCCCCACCGACCGCATGCACCAGACCGTACGCTTCATACGCGAAAACTACGGCACATTCAACATCACATGCGACGACTACCCGACACTCATCGAACTGATGCGCCACGACAAGAAGAACACGTCGGGCATCATCAACTTCACACTTCTGGGCAATGTCGGCGACATACGCATCAACCAGACTGCTAACGAAGAAGAAATAAAGGAGGCTCTCGACTTCTTCCGCGAAGGATAGAGCATCAATTATAAAAAACAAGATATGGACATAGAAAGAATTAAAGAGATACGACTGAAACAAGACGGACTGTCGAACACGCTCGGCATGGAGTTTCTGTCGACACCCGACCCCGACACCTGTCAGGCACGAATGAAGGTTGACAGCCGCAACCGTCAGGTATTCGGATTTCTCAGCGGTGGCGCCACACTGGCGCTAGCAGAGAATCTGGCAGGTGTAGGCTCAATGACTTTGTGCCCCAACAACATCTGCGTGGGCATCAACGTCAGCGGAAGCCACGTCAAGGCGGTGCGCGAAGGCGACACCGTCACAGCCACAGCACGCATACTGCACAAGGGGAAAACCCTGCACCAGTGGCACATCGAAATATGTAACGGAGCCGGCGAACTCATATCGTCGGTAGAGATCACCAACTTTGTAATGAAAGGCAAGGATGTGGGCAAGCCCCAAAAAGAATAGCACCCACAATAAGACAATATGAGTTTTGTATATTTCCGACTGCCCAACACCACACTCGTCGTTCACAACAAACTGAACGACGAGCCTGAAGAATTGTCAACGGCAGCCGAACTGAACGGACGAAGCGGATTTGTCATTGCACCTTTCGCTCCGTCGACCGACATGCCCATACTGCTTGTACCAACCCAATGGGAAACGATTGAGCCATCGCAGCTGCACACTCTTGTCTCAGCCACTGGCAACACACAAATGTCGACCACGCTGAACAGCTGCGACAGCACTGCCGAACGCACGCAATACAACGCCGACTTCAACCGCTTTCACGCCGAACTGATGGCAGGACGCTTCGCCAAAATCGTATTGGCACGCAGCACCCGTCTCACAGCTACAGCACGCATAAGCGCACTGACACTGTTCGCACGAGCCTGCCAGCTCTATCCGCGCATGTTCATAGCACTCTATTCAACCAAGCGCAGCGGCACATGGCTTGTCGCTACGCCCGAGACTCTGATTGGCGGACATTGCGGACAGATGCACACCATGGCTCTGGCGGGCACTATGCGACCTGGAACGGGCGAATGGAGCGACAAGAACAAGCGTGAACAGAAATATGTAGAAACGTATATCACCGAATGTGTAAGGCAATTCTCGGACGACATCAACGTCGAAGGACCATACACTACGTATGCTGCCGACCTGCAACACCTGCGCTCCGACATACGTTTCAGCATGAACGACACTGCGCTCATAGGCAATGTGGTGGACGCTCTGCATCCTACACCTGCCGTATGCGGCATTCCGAAGGACGCGACACGACGCTTCATCATCGACAACGAGTCGCAACCGCGTGGCTACTACAGCGGTTTTGCCGGACCATTCAATCCGAATGGCGACACCCACCTGTTCGTAACGCTCAGATGTATGCACATCGAGAGCGAGGCGGAAGACTCTGCCGTGTACCGGCTCTTTGCCGGAGGCGGACTGCTGGCAGACAGCACCGAGCAGGACGAATGGAACGAGACTGAAGCCAAGATGAATACTATAAGAAAACTATTCGACTATGTACAGCAATAAGGAAAACGTCAACATACTCACTTCGCTGCTCCTTGAATATGGTGTCAGCGACGCTGTGGTGTGCCCAGGCAGCCGCAACGCACCCATCGTGCACAACCTCAGCGTGTGTGAGGCAATACGCTGCCGACCCGTTACCGACGAACGTTCGGCGGCTTTCTACGCTCTCGGACTGGCTATAGCCACCCGACGCCCTACCGTAGTGTGCGTAACGTCAGGCTCAGCATTGCTCAACGTGATGCCGGCTGTGGCTGAAGCAGCCTATCAGCATGTTCCGCTTGTAGTCATTTCTGCCGACCGTCCGCAGCAATGGATTGACCAGCTCGACGGTCAGACCATTCCACAATCAGACGCTCTCGGGCGCTTTGTGCGCAAGGCTGTGCAACTGCCCGAACCTCATAACGACGAAGAACGATGGCTGTGCCGTCGACTTGTCAACGAAGCCATGCACCTTGCTACGTGCCGACAGGATGCACCCGTACACATCAACGTGCCCATCAGCGAACCGCTGTTTGAATTCAGCACCGAGCAACTGCCCCAACTCAGCCGCTTCAACAACATCAAGCGTGCTGTAATCAAGGACGCTTCGATGGATATGCCCGACGCTTTCCATGAGGCAAAGCGCCCCATGATTGTGATTGGACAACTGGCTCACGGCACCATCTCGCACGAAACAATACGCTCGCTGAGCGAGAGGTATGTGGTAATGAGCGAACCGCTGTCAAACCCTTCGTACATGACAATTCACTTCGACGAAGCCATCAGATATATAGTCAGCGACAACAGTAGCATCAACGACGACGAAGACGACAAGACGGCATACTATCCAGACTACGTCATCTACGTAGGCGACACGCTCGTAAGCAAACCCGCACGCCGCTTTCTGCGCAATGCAAAGGCTCCGTCGTGCCTCATCACACCCGATGCGGCAGACATTCACGACCCGCTTATGACGCTGACCGACATCGTAGAATGCGACACCGACAGTATTAACGCATTGCTTGCAAGTCTGTGCGAGACTCCCGACACCGACGAACGATGCCGATTCCACGACCGCTGGCAGTCGTTCCTCGACGCATGTGCAGCCCATGCCGATGCCTACGCACCCGAATACTCGCAGATGGCAACTGTAAAATACTTTGAAGAGCAGCTTGCCGACCTCGACATAGATATATGCGTTCACTACGCCAACAGCTCAGCCGTACGCTTGGCGTGCATCTACGCACAGCATTATGTATGGTGCAACCGTGGCGTCAACGGCATTGAAGGTTCGCTGTCGACGGCTGCCGGATTCTCGCTCGCAACGCACGACATGACTGTTTGTGTGATAGGCGACCTGAGCTTCTTCTACGACCAGAACGCCCTTTGGAACTCCAACCTGCGCGGCAATCTTCGTATCATACTGCTCAACAATCGCGGTGGCGGCATATTCAGACAACTGCCAGGACTCAGCGACAGTCCGGCTGCCGACGATCTGGTCATGGCGAGTCACGAAAACACGGCTCAAGGCATCTGCACCCAAAACGATATAGGCTACATGTCGGCAAAAAACATGGACGAAATGCAGATTGGCATCGTGACATTGCTTACACGCGAGAGCGAACGACCGATGCTGCTCGAAGTGTTCACCGACAGCAACGACGACGTAAAGGCGCTTGAAAAATACTTCAAGCTGTAAAGGATTGTAATGTAAATATTCAATAAACCCAAATAAGAACAATGGAAAATAGAGAATGGAAGAAGATCGAAGGCTTCGACTTCAAAGAAATATTGTTTGACGAATACAACGGTATCGCCAAGATAACAATTAACCGTCCGCGCTATCGCAACGCCTTCACACCTCGCACAACGTGGGAGATGTCGCAGGCATTTGCATGGTGTCGCGAGGCTCAGCACATCAGTGTGGTCATCCTTACGGGTGCCGGCGACAAGGCATTCTGCTCGGGTGGCGACATGCACGTTAAGGGTCGTGGCGGATATGTAGGCGATGACGGTGTGCCACGCCTCAACGTTCTCGATGTGCAGAAGCAGATACGATCACTGCCAAAGCCCGTAATAGCAATGGTAAACGGATACGCCATCGGTGGCGGACACGTGCTTCACCTCATGTGCGACCTCACTATTGCCAGCGACAACGCCATCTTCGGACAGACAGGACCTAAGGTTGGTTCGTTCGACGCTGGTTTTGGTGCCAGCTATCTGGCTCGTATCGTGGGTCAGAAGAAGGCTCGCGAGATATGGTTCTTGTGCCGTCAGTACTCAGCCATTGAAGCCGAGCGTATGGGAATGGTCAACAAGGTGGTGCCGTTCGACCAGCTTGAGGACACTTGCGTAGAATGGGCACAGATCATGATGGAACGTTCGCCGTTGGCACTGCGCATGATTAAGGCAGGACTCAACGCCGAACTCGACGGTCAGGCGGGCATACAGGAGCTGGCAGGCGACGCTACCATGCTCTACTATATGCTCGACGAGGCTCAAGAAGGAGGCAAGGCATTCCTCGAAAAGCGCAAGCCCGACTTCAGCAAGTATCCCAAACTGCCTTAATGAAAAGCAAGACAGCTATAACGAAGCGGCTGCTCACGCTATGGCGCAGCCTCATCGACCTGATAGCACCACGTGCTTGCGAGATGTGCGGCACCCGACTTGGCATCAACGAGAGGCTCATCTGCACCACATGCAACGCTCTGCTGCCACGCACCGACGACGCCTCGTCGCCCTACGACAACCACACTGCACGGCGGTTGTGGGGACTTGTGCCGGTGGAGCGGTGTGCATCGTTCGTGAAATATCATCCTCACACACCCTTCGCAACCCTCATCTACCGACTGAAGTATGGCGGACGCGAAGACATTGGTGAGGAAATAGGACGAATGATGGCTGCCGACTATATGCCGTCGGGATTCTTCGACGGCATTGATGCAATTGTGCCTATGCCGCTACACAAAAAGCGCCGACGCGAACGTGGATACAACCAGAGCTGTGAGGTGGCACGCGGCATAAGCGAACTGACTCATATACCAGTGCGTGAGGACATCGTTGAGCGCGTGCGTTACACCCAAAGCCAGACGCAGACCAAAGCTACATCACGCTCAACTAACGTAAGCGGTGCCTTCGCACTGAAACAAGGACAGCATCCAAGCGGTATGCACATACTGCTCATCGACGACATCATCACTACCGGCGCGACGCTGACAGCATGCGCAACGGAAATAGCGAAGCTTGAGGATGTGACGATAAGCATTATGACTATTGGAAGAACTGAAGACTGACACGCCCCACTCATCAACCAACTATAATAACAATGAGATACAAGATAAGCATCACGCCGCGCACGCTGCACTTCAAGCAACCTGCCGGAACATCGCGCGGAGTGTACAATACACGCAAGTCGTGGTTTGTAGAGATTGAGGACAGCGAGCGTCCGGGATGCAAGGGCGTGGGCGAATGTGCTCCTCTGCCCGACCTCAGTTGCGACGCGCGCCCCGAATACGAGAAGACTCTGGAGTCAATCTGCCGTATGATAGAACTGACTGGCAACGTCAACTACGACATGCTGCGCCCCTATCCTTCCATACTTTTTGGTATAGAGACAGCCATGACCGACCTGCAGAACGGCGGAAAGGGCATGCTCTTCGACACTCCATTCACACGTGGCGAGGAAGGTATAACAATAAACGGACTGGTATGGATGGGCAGTCATGACGAGATGCTTGCCCGACTGGAATCGAAAATGGAAGCAGGATTCCACTGTGTGAAGCTGAAAATCGGTGCTATCGAATTCGATAGCGAGCTCGACCTGATACGTCACATACGCCAGGCTTTCACAAAGGAACAGATAGAATTGCGTGTCGACGCCAACGGCGGATTCACATTCGAGGACGCTCCGAGCCGACTCGAACAACTGGCTCGCTACGACATACACTCCATTGAACAACCCATACGCCAGCATCAATGGGCGCGTATGGCTCAACTGTGTGCTTCGTCGCCGATACCCATTGCCCTCGACGAGGAACTTATAGGCGTGAACATGCCCGGAATGAAGAAGGAACTGCTAGACACCATTCGTCCGCAATACATAATACTTAAACCGTCGCTGCACGGCGGAATAAGCGGCACACGCGAATGGATAGACATGGCGCACCAACGTGGCATCGGCTCGTGGATAACGAGTGCGCTTGAGAGCAATGTCGGACTCAACGCCGTGGCACAATTGGCAGCCGACGTATATGGGCCCAACATCAGTATGCCACAAGGATTGGGCACCGGTATGCTATTCACCGACAACATTGAGATGCCACTCACAATACGTGGCGAGAAGCTTTGGCGTGTTTAGGAGTTTTGAATTTTGAGTTTTGAGTTTTGAATTGTTCTCGGCTACGCCTGCGATTGTGAATTATTCAATTTCGAATCAAACAATTAACATTCAACACTTAACATCTCTCACAATAATTCGTGACAAAACGATTGCATGGTCTTTGTCACGAATTATCATGAATTCACCATGAATTCAAGTGATACATTAATATATGACATCCTTAATTCGTGAATAATTTATGGTAATTCGTGACAAAACAATTGCGTGGTCTTTGTCACAAATTATCATGAATTCGCAATGAAATCAAGTGATACATTAATATATGACATCCATAATTCGTGAATAATTTATGGTAATTCGTGACAAAACGATTGCGTGGTCTTTGTCACGAATTATTGTGAGAAATGTCGGATGAGCCGATGATTATTTCTCCTCAAGCACAGCCTTTATCTCGGCATCGGTCTTAGTGAGCTTGTCCTTGCACAGCTTTATAAGTTTCTGCGCAGTCTTCAGTTGCTCGCAGAGCGAGTCAATGTCAAGCTCACCGTTCTCCATCTTATCGGCAATGGACTGCAATTGGTTCATTGCCGTTTCGTATTTCATTTCTCTTGCCATAATCATTTGTTTTTGGTTACTACCGAAGTGAATTTTCCTTTTTCCACACGCGTTTCCACAACAGCCCCTTCGGGCAGTTCCGTGGCATTGCGCACGGCACGTCCGTTGTATGTAGTGATGCTGTAGCCGCGCTGCAGAAGTCGCTCAGGATTGACAGCCTCAACACGCTGCTCTATAAGTTGCAGACGATGACGGGCATCTACAAGTTGCCTGTTGACAGCCGACTGAAGCTTCGCCTGCAAGCTGTCTATCTGCATCAATGCCGTAGCAATGCGTCGCTGTGTGGCAGTCTCAATGCGTCGCGCCAACATATCGACACGAGCTTCCTCCTTGGTCTTCACCAACGAGAACATCATGGGGATGCGAGCCGACAGCGACTCCACCCTGACACGCTCGCGCTGCATGCGTCGCTGCGTGCTGTCGACGATGCTCTGGCGTGCCGCATCAATCATAGATTCGGTGCGAACAAGGTTGTCGACGAGCAACTGTGCAGCCGCTGTAGGAGTCTTGACACGTGTATGCGCCACCATGTCGAGAATGCTCTCGTCGCGGTCGTGTCCGATGCCCGTTATGACGGGAAGCGGAAAGTTGGCCACATTCTCAGCCAATGCGAGCGTGTCGAAACCCGAAAGGTCGCTCGTAGCGCCACCACCACGTATTATCACCACAACGTCGAAACTGTCGTGACGGCTGTAAATGCGATTGAGAGCGGCTATAACGCTATGCTCAACAGCCTCGCCCTGCATTGTGGCAGCAAACAATTCCACCTTATATATATAATGTGCGCTATTGTCGTGTAGCTGACGGCAGAAGTCGCCATAGCCTGCAGCCCCATCGCTCGACACCACTGCAATGCGCTGGGCGAACAATGGAAGAGTGAGCTCACGCTGAAGGTCGAACACTCCTTCGGCCTTGAGCTGCGCCACTATCTGCTGACGACGACGGGCAAGGTCGCCCATTGTATATTCGGGATTGATGTCGCTGACTATCCATGAGAACCCGTAGGCAGCATGAAACTGCGCATGCACGCTCAGCATCACCTTCATTCCGGCATGCAGGCGTTGTCCGGTGATGCGCTCGAACATAGGTCGGAGCATGCACCATCGTGAAGCCCAGCACTTGGCAGAGGCTTTTGCAATGGGCGTATTTGAGAGTTCGTCCTTCTCGACAAGCTCCATGTAGCAATGGCCACGCACCTCCCGCAGTTCGGAAATCTCTGCCACCACCCAATAATCGCCCTGCATGTCGATGTCAATGACCGAAGCCACGATAGAGTTGAGTTCGTATAGGGATAATGTCTTAGTCATTCGATAGTTGTTATCATTACTTCAGAAATCCCTGACGGCGCAACACGTCCATCAGTCCTGCCGACATAGCCTCATTGTCCTTCTTGGTGTAGCGACAATCGGTAAACACCTGGGCGAGCGTCTGCTTGTTGTTGATGCGACAGAACTCTTTGCTCTCCTCAAGCGCTTCCTTCTCGGCATAGAACCGGTTGATGCTCTCGGGCGTATAGTCGTGATAGGTCTCGCTGTGCATGATAGCGTCAAGCGGAAGGCGGTCGGTCAGTTCGGGTTGCTCGTCGGGCCATCCCAACGTAATCGTTGCAACCGGCACCACGAGCTCGGGCAGCTGCAATGTGTCGATAATCATCTGCGGCATGTAGACCGTAGTGCCAAGGAAGCAGCATCCCAATCCCTCCTCCTCAACCAGATTGCAGAATGTCTGGCAGAAGAGCAGAGCATCGGTGGCTGCATTCTGATACGAAAGCATATTGTCATAACCCGGCTGTGCATCGCGGTTTTCACACCATACGGTGGTGCGGCGAGTGTCGGCGCAGAACGTCAACACTACAGGTGCCTCGGTGACCATAGGCTGATTGAAATGAGCAGGAGCCAGACGGCGCTTCATCTCGTCGCTGCGAGTCACCACAACACTGTAGAACTGCAGGTTGCCCATGGTCTGCGTGCGCTCAGCCTCAGCCAGCAATCGGCGCAACAGTTGGTCGTCTACGGGTCGGTCGGCATAACGGCGTATGCTGAGACGTGTGTTTATTGTCTTCATATGTCTTCTGTTTTATGTGTATATGTATAGGCAAAGGTACACAAAAAAACTTATTTCAAACGTCAACTTGCCGTTTTATTCGGTGAGTTCGGTGCCAAGATACTGTCCCTTGCGTGTAGCCGGCACTCCATACTTCATCCATGCTGGCTCGGGCGCACCCTTCATATAGTAGTCGAAGAACTGCTGCAAACGTATGCTCAAGTCCTTGCAGTTGCGACGCTCCACAAGATTGTGCTCCTCGCGGTTGTACTGCAACATCCACACAGGCTTGCCCAATCGACGCAACGCCATGAAGTACTCAATGCCCTGATACCATGGCACGGCACCGTCGTTGTCGTTGTGCATGATGAGCAACGGTGTCTCCACACGGTTGGCACCGAACAGCGGTGAGTTTTCAAGATACAGGTCGAGTCCGCCCTTGTCCCAAAGGGTTGCTCCAATGCGGCTCTGTCCGTGCTCGTACTGCATCTGTCGACACACACCCGAACCCCAACGTATACCGCCATAGGCTGATGTCATATTGCTCACGGGCGCTCCAGCTCCGGCTGCGCAAAACATATTGGTGCGTGTAACGAGATAGGCAGTCTGATAGCCTCCCCAGCTTTGTCCCTGAATAGCCATTCGTGTGCTGTCGATGAAGTTGAACTGGCTGCACATAGCCTTGGCACCCGACACGATACAGTTGTATGCACTCTCGCCCGGATGACCCACCTTATATACTATGTCCGGAACGAACACTACGTACCCGCGACTGCAATAGAAGGCAAGGTTGACCGTTGAGCGACTCGGACGCGGGTCGATATGATTGTAAAGCGTCTCCGAACGTTTCTCGTAGAAGTAAATCATCATTGGTAACTTGGTTCCCGGCTCAATGCCTTCGGGCACATAGAGCAGTCCGTCGAGCGGAGTTCCGTCGTAAGCCTTCCAGTGTACCAGCTGGGCATGACCCCATAAGTATTGCTTCATCTGCGGATTGATATCGCTCACACACTTCTCATATGCAAAAGCGGCATCGCTCACGTGCATGTTATAGGCATTGCTGAAGTTGCCTTTCTGATAAGCCACCACATCGGCAGCCCCTGCCTTATACACGTTTACGTAACTGAAGGTGTCAAGCACATTCAGACGGTATGAGTTGTTGTCGTTGACACGCACCGTGGCAAATCCGTTCTTCTTCGTAGTCTCGTCGAAGGCTGTCATGTAGAGCAGTGCATTCTCGTCGACAACATTCTTATCGGTCCACAACTTTGAGAGTCGTGGAGCATGGCGGTCGTATACACGATGGCGAAGCTGGATGTTCGACTTGCGTCCATTGCCATTGGTAAGGTTCTGGAATCCATTGCCATCAGGATTGAATTTCCACACATCGTAGCGGTCGCTGATAAGCACGCTCTGGTCGGCATTGGTCCATAAGGGGTCGGTATCATACGGTGGCGGGAAGTTAGGATGGTCGTCGGTCTCGTCGTAGAAGTTTACGCCTGTCTGACGAGTCAGATTCACCGTCTTTCCACTTGTCACATTATAGCAGTAATAAGCCGAATCGCTCAAGTTGTACCAAAGGACATACTTGCCATCGGGCGACGACATAGCCATTGCATTAACCTTCTCAGCAATACTGATGCGCTTGCCAGTGTTGACATTCACCAACGAGATGTCCTTGAACTCATCGTCGTCCCACTGCGACTGTATGTAGTATTTGGTCTTGTCTTGCGACAATGCCCACTCCGAATTGCCTTGATTCATCACAGTCACTCTGTCCCACATGGCTGTTGTGAGCGGAACAATTTGATTGGGATCCGACAGATTGATTACGCTAAGATAAGTCTTGCGCTTGGCATTGGCTACATTCACCTTCTGCTGCGGCTGTATCTGATAGTCCTTATAGTTCCAAATGTCCACCTGCGCAGTCTCAACATCAATGATACTCGAATCATTTGGCGCGATATATGGTGCCACACCTATAAACACACGACGTCCGTCTTGCGAGAACTCGGGAGCACTGTTCTCGTTGAGTCCCCATCCGCTTGGCAGATTACGACTGTAGCCTTGCGGTATAATCTCGCTCGACAGCCCGTTGCTCACATAAAAGAGCGAGCAATGCTTGTTGCCAGTCGTAATGGTGTCGGTAGAAGCAAGGAACACTATCTTACTGCCGTCAACGCTGTATCGAGCACCGCCGTAGTACTTCTTTCCCTGCGAGAGCACCGACATGGTCATTGTAGGCAAGTCGTAGACAGTTGCCGACGACTTGAGTTTCTTGTTCTTCTTGTCGGGATTCACCAGTACCGTCATGCTGCTTGCGTCGGCATTGATAGCATATTCCGACACATTCTTCACCTCGGTCTGCTTGCCAGTGAGTGTATTCACCACAACAAGCACATCACCGTCGAGGCGTTCGCGCGCAGCCTTCTTCTTGTTCTTATTGGGCTTGCGCGAATGGATGTAAGCCACCACATCATTGTTGTCAATGCCCGTCTTGTACGACTTGATGCGCTCGTACTTGCTGATGGTCCACTCGTCGAAATTGATTATGGCGAGCGAATCCTTCGGCATCTTGTCCTTCTTCACCTTGCGTTTTCTGGCATTGCGTATCTCGGCATATGGAGCCTTTATCAGTACGCACGCAGTGCGGTTGTTTGTAGCGATGTTGGCCTTATAGCCACGTGGCAACAGGAGCTCGCTTCCATCGCTCAGTCGTCGCACCACCAGCTGACCGTTGCCCTCCTGCGGATTCACTTCGTACAGAAGGTATCGTCCGTCGGAAGTCATCTGTGTGTTGGCAATACTTTTCCATCCGTCGTACACCGTATGGTCCAACGGCTTTTTTTGGGCATATGCCATTAAGCAAGTAGCCAGACACAGGCCAAGAGTCAACAATTTTCTTTTCATGTTATCATTAGTTATTATTTACGAGAAAAGGGGGAGTGCCACCACGACACGCCCCCACGGGTTCTAATTAAATTATAAATTCACCAATTGCCCATTACTCCAACGGGCTTGAGATAGCTGTATTATAGTCAATCTCCTTGTTAGGAATCACCCATGTCCAACCATTGCTGTCCTGAGGATTGATGGTAACAGCAAACTGTTTATGGAAGCTACCACCATGAGACGCATCGTGGCGCACGATAGGCAATCCCCAACGCTTGTAGTTGAACCAGTCGCGACCCTCGCCGAACATCTCTATACGGTAATAGAGACGTACCTCGTCGAGCAAGTCCTGACCAGTCTTTGTACAAACATAATTTGGATCACGACCCGAATCGTGGTTGAGGTTACACAACAATCCCTGTGCTTCGCTTTCCTTACCAGGCATATGGCAGTAAGCCTCAGCCTCAATAAGATACATTTCGGAAGCGCGGAAAAGAGCAAACTCGCCTACACCAGGCTGTGCCTGTACAAGATGCTTGAACGACATATAGGCAAATACCTTAGTTGTACCATACAACTTGCCTGCAAAATCCTTTCTTGCACGTTTAGCCATAGCTGTACCTGCCAATCCAGTAGCAGGATCGTAGCTTTCACCATCCTTAGGAGCGAGGAACATACCGCGACGAACATCAGTTTCTGGAATCTGATCGTACAATTCCTTGCTGATTGCTACCGGATAGTTACGGCAAATATTGGCACTTGAGTTAGACGACTCAAAAGCAAAGAACTGGTAGAAATAAAGAGTCTCCTCCTCATTGCTATACACATTCCATATCCACTCGTCGTTGTCAGCACTGAATCCGCTTTCAGGATAATCTTTACCAGATAAGAGCGGATGACCCTCGCGCGCCATCTTGGCATACTTGGCTGCAGTAGGCCAATCCTCACGATGGAGGGCTGCATAAGCATACACAGCATAGGCTGCATTAACATCAGGCAGATGCTTCTCGTCCTTACCGCGTTTTATTCCGCATTCGTTGAAGTACTTTATCGCTTCGTCAAGATCCTTATATATCTGCTCATAGCACTGAGCCTGAGTAGATGCAGGCATCTCATCCTTCGACTCGTCAATACGCAATATTACACCACGCGAACTGCCATTGTTGCTGTCCATCCATCGCTTAGAGTACAGCTGCAGCAACTGCGAATAACAATAGGCACGGAAAGTAAGTGCCTGAGCCTTCAAGAATGCTTTCTCTGCGTCAGTGCCAGCAGCATCGTCAGTACGACAGATTACAGAATTGGCATTGCCAATCACCTTGTAATAATAGAACCAAGGATAATAGTCGTACAAAGAAGTTGAACGCTCCAGAAACAGGCTATTGATGATAGACGACCATCCTGTAAGATTGCTCTTCTGGTAGTCGTTGCCAGGATAGTTGCCATACCATGTACGTATTGTACCCTCACCATTACATCCCTGCTGGCCCAGATACTGTTTGGTCATAAGCTTTGACAGACCATTGACAGCCAACTTTACATTGTCGGTAGTTTCGAAGATAGTACCCGTACTGGCTGATGAGTTCGGCTGTAGTTCAAGATAATCGCTACTACATGAAGCTGTGAACATCAATGCACAAGCCGATAATATATATAATGCTTTTTTCATTGTTGCAAGATTTTAATGTCAGTGAAAAAAATTAGAACTTAACATCCAGACCTACTGTGAACACGCGTGGTGTCACAAGATAGTTGTACTGGAAACCGCTGAATCCCTGCTGCGGATTGAGACCTCTACGCTTGGTGCTGGTGAAAGCATTCTCGCAAGCGAAGTTGAAGCGTACCGACTCAAGGGTAAGAGCTTTAACCCATGCCTTTGGCAATGAGTAGCTCATATTGATGTTCTTCAATACAATATAGTTGGCACTGGTAATCCATCTTGAAGATGTTCCGTTGTTGTCAGAGCTTGTAGTACTGTTGACCTGCGGAATGCCACCATACCATATACGGTTGGGCGAATCTTCAGTCATGCCTTCAGGAACACCATTCCAAGAGTTAAGGATATCCTTGTGGTTGTTATAGGCTGAAGTACCTGTAGCCATAAGTCCTGCATATACACCATCATATATCTTGCCACCCAATGAATAAGTGAACATAGCCGACAGGGTAAGGTCGCGGAATCTTACAGACGGTGTGAAACTGCCGTATACCTTAGGAATGGCTGAGCCTTGGAATTCCTTAATGGCATATGTAGTGTTGTTCACATAGTACTTATCGCCGATATGAACGGTCTTCGAGGTGATGTCACTGCCTTTGGGGTTGCCGATTACTGTTCCGTCGGCTGCCTTAACGCAGTAGTCCTCAAGGTTTGCCTTGTACAGAGAGTTACCTGTCATCTGGTCGACACCTACGTATGTGTAAGTAAAGAACTCGTAACGGCTCTTGCCCTCAACAATCTTCTGTGCTCCAGAGATGATACCATCCTTGTTCTGCTCTGGCAACTCTATAATCTTATTCTTGATGAACGAAGCATTGGTTGCGAAGTTAACAGTCCAATCACGACTCTTGTAAATATCTACATCGGTATTGATCTCGATTCCTCGGTTAGAAATCACGCCCAAGTTCTTGGTGATAGTCGATTCTGCCGAACTTGAAGATGTAGCACCTGCTGATAGAGGCAGATATACATCGAAGAGAAGGTCCTTGTTGCGCTTGTCGAAGTATTCAACACTGATGTTCCAACGGTTGAAAAGACGTGCATCAATACCAAAACCAAACGACTGTCCAGTCTCCCACTTAAGTTCGGAATTAGCAAGCTGTGTAAGATAATATGCACCGCTGTTGTGGTTCTGATCGGCTGCATAGAGTGCCAAATAAGAGTAGTAGCCAGCACCTGCGTCATTACCTACCAAACCGTAGTCGGCACGTATCTTCAAGTTGTCGACCCATTCTATTGGCTTCATGAATTCCTCCTTAGAAATAACCCAGTTGGCACCGATACTGCCGAAGTTACCCCAGCGGCTGTCCTTATGGAAGCGTGACGAACCGTCGCGACGGAACGAAGCCTCAAGATTGTACTTCTCCTTATAGTCATAGCGTACACGACCCAGATAGCTCTCTGTGCGATAACGGTCGCTGTAGCCGTCGCCCGATGTCAGGTTGTTGAAATTGCTCAGGTTGTCCTTACCCTCAAATGTCTGATTGGTCTTATAAATATATGTATAGTCATAGAAGTAGCTGTAGTTCTCATGACCGAGCAATACGCTTACGTTGTGGTCGCCAAACTTGTGGTTCCAGTTGAGCTGCTGCTGGAAAGTCCAGTTCTTGTAGCGATAAATGCTTCGTGACGAACGACCATTGTTACCCTTACCGTTACCGATAATGGCATTGTCGTATGAGCGATACTCCTGATTGCGCACGTTCACCTCGCCCTTAACAGTAAATGTGAAGTCGTTGAGGAACTTGAAGTCCATGTATGCTGAACTCTGAAGAGTGTTGCGGAATGTACGGCTCTTGTTCAAGAGGTTCTCCCAAATCACATGGCGGTCGGCATACTGGTTACGTGTCTGTATTACAGAGCCGTCCTCAGCTGTGTACTGTCCGGGGTCAAACTGACGGTTGCCCGATGCGTCCAGACGATAAGTACCGTCAGCATTGTGCAAGTGTACAGGATAGATAGGCGAAATATTGCGGCAATACATAAATACGTTGGTGAAAGAATTTGCATCATCACCACTTGTAGAATTTGTCTTCTGGTGGCTACCCGAAATTGTAAAGCCTGTATTGAACCAATTTCTCGGACGGAAATTCAAAGCAGCACGACCTGTAAGACGGTTGAAGTCAGAATTGGTTACATAACCCTTCTCGTCAAGATAGCCTACAGAGAAGTAATAGTCGCTCTTAGAAGAGGCATGGCTTCCACTGAAGCTGTACTCCTGACGATAGCCACTGCGCACAGCCTCGTCATACCAATCAAGATCTTCGGCATAGCCGTCAAGTATGCGTGCATCAGAAACAAGCTTACCATTGGCATCGAACAATTGGTCGTTAGCCTTGTTGTAGATGTTGAGATAAAGTCTTTCCTTGATAAGGTTGTTAGTGGCATAAGCATTAGCTGTAGCCATATCGTCGCCAGCAGTAATACGTGCATTGCGCATATTCAGCCAGTTGGTCTCCATAAATTCGTTGGCATTGAGCAAGTCATACTCCTTGATACCACGTGAGTATGTACCCTGATTAATCTTCAGGTTGAAGCTCATACGGTCGCCCTTACCACGCTTAGAGGTGATAAGAATAACACCGTTAGAAGCACGGTTGCCGTAGAGGGCGCACGAAGCAGCGTCCTTCAACACTGTGATACTCTCAATATCACTTGAGTTAAGGTCGGAAATGTTACCACCGAAAGGTACACCGTCGAGCACATAGAGAGGACTTGAAGAACCGTTGACGGTACCAAATCCACGAATACGGATTGTAGCCTCTGAACCTGGCTGACCGTATGTACTGTTAATCTGCACACCCGAAGTAGAACCCTCAAGAGCAGAAGTAACGCTCGACACTGGTCGAACCTCAATCTGCTTGCTGTCTACCTGCGAAACGGCACCGGTAAGTGTCGACTTCTTGGCAGCACCATATGCCACCTGCACCAACACTTCATCAAGAGCCTTAGAGTCATTTTCAAGTATTACACGCATGTTCTGGCGAGCCATAACAGTTCTTGACTTCATACCGATGTATGAAATTACAAGTTTTGTACCTGACTTAACATTCTTAAGACTGAACCGACCATACATGTCGGTAACAGCCCCATCATTGGTGCCTTGAACTTTAACAGACGCACCTACGACAGGAGTCTCGTCTTCAATTGAAAGTACTGTACCCGTAATAACGGATTGAGCCATCGCTTTACCCCCCCCAAACAATAAGCTGGCGAAGCAAAGAATTAAAAATGCTAATCTTTTTTCCATAAGCTCTCTCTCTATAAATTAGTATTAATAATGAGGATTCAGTTAGTATATGTAAGTATTTAGGATTGATTTACAAATATTTCGATTTTATTTCGCAAATATAGTGATAATGTAAATACGAAACAAGCAAATGTTTAACAAAATGCAAAAAATACGTATTTTGTATAAATACACCTTACAAATCGAACAATAAGAATATCAATAATTAAAGTTTTATGAAGAAATCATAACACAATGCAACAATAACACCTATTTTTCCACACATAAGCAAACCTAATTTAAAGAAATATTTTAACAAATGATGTTTACTAATATCGTTCGAACAGTTTCGGTTTGTTAAATACTAAGTAAGTGAGCCGAGATGAGCTGATTTCCAATAAAACACCCTTGAAAATCAGACATTTACAAAGTCCTGCAAAAAAAGGAGTCCTTTTGCATTGCAAATGTAGCCCTTTTGCCTCCCAAAAGGACTCCTTTGGCCTCCTAAAAGGACCCCTTTTGAAGTGCAAAAGGACTCCTTTTTTTGAGATATGAATTTTGACTTCCTTCCATATATATAAAGATAACTGAACTATTACTTATCCCATTCCCTCAGTCTCTCCCCACCTCTCAATTATCACGCTGCTAACATTTAACCCTTAACATTACTAAAAATTGCCCCGTAATACCTATGATTTGGATTTTTTTCCCTAATTTTGCACATTTGAAAGATTATGCCTATGTAGCACAGCCGTTTATCGTGCGCCTGTCAGGGCATGGCTTTAGCATATAGAATAAGGTAATCAACGAAAAATCTATAATAATACAAATAATAGATATGAAAAAGAAAATCCAGTTCAGTCTCGTCTATCGAGATATGTGGCAGTCTTCTGGCAAGTTCCAGCCACGCAAAGACCAGTTGGAGCGCATCGCTCCCGTTATCATCGAGATGGGTTGCTTCGCCCGTGTTGAAACCAACGGCGGTGCCTTTGAGCAGGTAAACCTTCTCGCCGGCGAGAATCCTAACGATGCTGTGCGCGCCTTCTGCAAGCCCTTCAACGAGGCAGGCATCAAGACCCACATGCTCGACCGTGGTCTCAACGCTTTGCGTATGTATCCTGTGCCCGACGACGTTCGCGCCCTTATGTATAAGGTTAAGGCAAAGCAGGGTACCAACATCACACGTATCTTCGACGGACTGAACGACGTTCGCAATATCATCCCCAGCATCAAGTGGGCTAAGGAAGGTGGCATGACACCGCAGTGTGCGCTGTGTATCACAAACTCTCCGGTTCACACTTTGGAGTATTACATGAACATAGCCGATCAGGTTATCGCTGCCGGTGCAGAGGAAATCTGCTTGAAGGATATGGCTGGTATCGGCCAGCCCGCATTCCTCGGCAAGCTGACCAAGATGATAAAGGACAAGTATCCCGAAATCATCATACAGTATCACGGCCACTCAGGTCCGGGTCTGTCAATGGCTTCAATCCTTGAGGTATGCAACAACGGTGCCGACATCATCGATACTGCCATCGAGCCGTTGTCATGGGGTAAGGTTCATCCGGACGTAATCTCTGTAATAAGCATGTTGAAGAACGAAGGCTTCGAGGTTCCCGAAATCAATATGTCGGCATATATGAAGGCCCGTGCACTCACCCAGGAGTTCATCGACGACTGGTTGGGCTACTTCATCAACCCCGGCAACAAGATTATGTCGTCGCTTCTGCTCGGTTGCGGACTCCCTGGCGGTATGATGGGATCGATGATGGCCGACCTCGGCGGCATGCGCACCACTATCAACAACGTACGCAAGAAGAAGGGCGAGGACGAACTCTCCATGGACGACCTGCTCATCAAGCTCTTCGACGAGGTGGAGTATGTATGGCCGCGCGTAGGCTATCCTCCACTGGTGACACCATTCTCGCAGTATGTCAAGAACATTGCGCTGATGAACCTTCTCACTATCGAGCAGGGCAAGGGCCGCTTCGTGATGATGGACGAGTCGATGTGGGGTATGATTCTCGGCAAGTCGGGCAAGATTCCTGGCACTATCGATCCTGAACTCGTTGAGCTTGCAAAGAAGCAGGGCCGCGAATTCACCGATGTTGACGCCCACACACTCCTCACCGACGCCCTCGACGACTTCCGCAAGGAAATGGACGAGAACGGATGGGAGTATGGTCAGGACGACGAGGAGCTGTTCGAGCTTGCAATGCACCCCGAACAGTATCGCAACTTCAAGAGCGGACAGGCCAAGAAGAACTTCCTTGCCGACCTGCAGAAGCTCAAGGATGCCAAGCTCGGTGCCAACCTCTCACCCGAACAGCTTAGCGCCTACAAGCACGCCAAGGCCGATGCCATCGTTGCTCCGGTCAAGGGCGACATCTACTGGGAATTCTCCGGCGAAGGCGAGTGCGCTCCTACAGTCGAGCCTTTCATCGGTAAGGAATACAATGAGGGCGACGTACTCTGCTACATCCAGGCTCCTTGGGGCGAATTCGTTGAGGTTCCGGCAGCCTTGGGCGGCAAGATCGTAGAGATAAACGCCAAGCGTGGCTCTAAGGTTTCGAAGGGCGACGTCATCGCTTACATCGAGCGCGAGCACGAGTAAAATCGTAATATGTACCAACAGATTATTGACAAATACTATGGAGGATGCGGTGCGCTGCGCCACATCCTCCTTACTCATAGCCAGTCTGTAGCGCAACGTGCGCTACGGATAGCTGCTATGCACCCCGAACTAAACATCGACACCGACTTTGTTCGCAACGCAGCCATGTTGCACGACATAGGAATAGTACGTGTCGACGCACCCGGTATCGAGTGCCATGGCACCGAACCGTATATACGACACGGCGTGTGCGGAGCCGAAATGCTGCGCGCCGAAGGTCTGCCAGAAAGCTATGCACGTGTGTGCGAGAGACACACCGGAGCCGGACTGACGCTCAATGACATCGTGTCGCAAAACCTCCCTCTGCCACATCACGACCTCCAGCCAGAGACTATCGAGGAGAAACTCATCTGCTATGCCGACAAGTTCTTCTCGAAGACACATCTCGACCGCGAGAAAACCATAGAGCAGGCAGAGAAAAGTCTAAGCAAATTCGGAGGCGAAACTCTCGCCCGCTTCCGCGATATGAAACGTTTGTTTGAGCCGAATTTGTAATCATACATAATAATAAACAGCAAAATTGAGAACCAAGACCGTCATAGCCCTTCTTTTGTGTGCCGTCATTTTCGTGATGGCAGCAGCCGATATGCCCTACTCGCAACGCAAGAAAGTGCGCAAGACTGCACCTGCCGACACCACTGCCGTGGCTGCCGACTCCATTAAGGACAGCATTGCCACCATACTGCGCGACTCGCTGGGACGCGAGATTGTGGACACAACAAAGATGGACTCACTGCAACTTGCAATATATCACCACAACCGCGCTATCGACGACTCCATTCGTCTCGACTCAATCAACCGACAACGAGCCAATGGCATCAACTCGCCCGTAAACTATTCGGCTTCCGACTCGCTCGTGTACGACGCCAAGACAAAGACGGCGAAACTCTACGGACAGTCGACTGTGAAATACGAGAACATGGATCTCGCTGCCGAGAAGATATACATGAGCATCGACTCGTCGCTCGTACACGCCACCGGAACACGCGACACTACCGACTCAACGGGACAGACGCTTATGGGCACGCCTGTGTTCAGCATGGGTCAGGACAAGTATGAGAGCGACACTATGGCGTTCAACTTCAAGACCAAGAAGGGCCTTATCTCAAAAGTATACACCCAGCAGGAAGACGGTTTCCTGCAAAGCGAAATATCCAAGCGCAACGACAACGGCGACATCTATCTGCAACACGGACGCTACACCACGTGCGACAAGAAACATCCCGACTTCTACATAGCGCTGTCGCGAGGCAAGGTGCGCCCGGGCAAGGACGTAACCTTCGGTCCGGCTTATCTCGTTGTGGCTGATGTGCCATTGCCACTGGCTATTCCTTACGGCTTCTTCCCGTTCACCAAGAGCTATTCGTCGGGATTCATCATGCCTACATACGGCGACGAGAACGACCGCGGATTCTATCTGCGCGACGGCGGATACTACTTTGCCATCAACGACAAGTGGGACCTCAAGCTCCTCGGCGAGATATACACCAAAGGCTCATGGGGACTGTCGGCAGCCAGCAACTACAACAAGCGCTACCGCTATTCGGGCAGCTTCTTCCTGAGTTATCAGAATACCAAGACCGGCGACAAGAACATGCCCGACTATTCGGAGCAGAAATCGTTCAAAGTGCAGTGGAGTCATCGCCAGGATTCAAAAGCAAATCCATACAGTTCGCTCTCGGCGAGCGTCAATTTCGCTACATCGAGCTACGAACGCAACAACCTCAACTCGCTGTACAATCCTCAGACGCTGTCGCAGTCGACACGTACATCGTCTGTGTCGTGGAGCACTACGTTCTCAAGCATAGGTCTGTCGCTCAGCTCTACAGCCAACCTCTCGCAGAACATGCGCGACTCTTCAATGTCGGTGACGCTGCCCGACCTCAACATCTCGCTCTCGCGCTTCTATCCGTTCAAGCGCAAGCACGTCGTGGGCAACGAACGCTGGTATGAGAAGATTTCAATGTCGTACACCGGACAGATTTCGAACAGCATCAACACCAAGGAGGAGCGATTCCTCAAGTCGAACCTCATAAAGGACTGGCGCAACGGTTGGAACCACTCTATTCCTATTAGCGGCAACTTCACACTGTTCAACTATATCAACATCTCGCCCTCGTTCAACTTCCAGGACCGCATGTACACGCACAAGATTATGCGCTCGTGGGACGAGACCGCACAAAAAGAGGCGTGCGACACGATATACGGATTCAACAACGTGTACAACTATAACATGTCTATCAGTGCGTCGACCAAGCTCTACGGATTCTTCACTCCGAACCGCAAGATATTCGGCGACAAGATACAGGCCATTCGTCACGTCATCACTCCAAGCGTAAGCTTCAGCTATGCGCCCGACTTCGGACAGGGAAGGTACGGCTATTACAAGACCTATCAGAAGACCAATGCCGACGGTTCGGTTGAACTCGTAGAGTATTCGCCCTATCAGGGTCAGCTGTACGGAGTGCCGGGCAAGGGCAAGACGGGCAATATATCGTTCGACCTATCGAACAATGTCGAGATGAAAATCAAGAGCGACAAGGACAGCACGGGCATCAAGAAACTCTCAATCATCGACGAACTCGGTTTGGCCATGAGCTATAATCTTGCCACCGACTATCATCCGCTGTCGGACTTGACAATGCGCGTGCGACTGAAATGGTGGAAGAACTACACGTTCAATATGACTGCAGTATTCGCTTCGTATGCCTATGAGCTGGACAATAACGGCAGACCATACGTAGGCAACCGAACATTGTGGGGAATGGGCAAGTTCGGACGATTCCAGGGTACATCGCAGAACTTCTCATTCACGCTTACACCAGAGAAGATAAAGAAATGGTTTGGTGGTGGCGACGATACCGAGGACAAGAAAAAAAGCAATAAGGACGACGAGGACGGCATCGATACCGACATAGAATCGAATGTGGACGACACTATGATTGAAGGCCAGCGCGGTGCAAAGAAGAGTGGCGTAGGCAAGGCGGAGACTGATGCCGATGGATATATGCGCTTCAATATGCCGTGGTCGCTGACGTTCGGCTATGGTATCACAATGCGAGAGAACACCGGTGGCAAATTCAATACCAAGACAATGCGCTATCCATACAAGTTCTCGCAAAACCTTAACGTGAGCGGCAACGTACGATTGAGTGACGGATGGAACATCTCGTTCTCGTCTGGCTACGACTTCGACCAGCACAAGATGTCAATGACTACAGCGTCGCTGCAACGCGACCTGCACTGCTTCAACATGTCGTGCTCGGTGGTGCTCGCTCCGTACACAAGCTACAACTTCTCGTTCAGATGCAACGCTGCTACTCTGACCGACGCTCTCAAATATGACAAACGCTCGGGATACAGCAACGCTGTGCAGTGGTATTAAAGCAGAATGATACCCTTCAAGGTATGAATACATATCATTAAAAAAGTGGACTGGCAACAGATTGCCGGTCCACTTTTTTTAATATAAATATACTTGGACAAGTATCATTAATATACTTGGACAAGTATCATTAATATACTTAGGCATGTATTATTAATATACTTGGGCGTTTATTATTAATATACTTGGATTTCGAACATCACTGACTCCATGTCTGAGCAGTTAGTATTTGCATCGCTGCTTGCTCAGGTCATGGCGAGGACGCCATAGCCTCCTACAGTTAACCCTTATTAAACCCAAAAGGAGAGCTATCAAGTGACTCTCCTTAATATTATGTGATCCCGTTGGGATTCAAACCCAAGACCTTCAGAACTTTTTCTCAACCAGGTCTTTCTGCTCTTTATAAGCAAAAAGGTGCAGCTCTTTAAAAGCCACACCTTAATATGTGATCCCGTTGGGATTCAAACCCAAGACCTTCAGAACTTTTTCTCAACCAGATCTTGCTGCTCATTAAACACAAAAGGAGAGCCAACAAGTGACTCTCCTTAATATTATGTGATCCCGTTGGGATTCAAACCCAAGACCTTCAGAACCGGAATCTGACGCTCTATTCAGCTAAGCTACGGGACCTTTGCACATGCTTACTCGTGAGTAAGCGAATGCAAAGGTACAAAATTAGTTTCAAATCAACGACCAACCTACTATTTTTTATTTTGTAGAGTTCTTATTCATTAAGCGTTGTTCATGTTGACCGCGCATAAGGCGTTGTCCGTTCTTGCCCTTACGCTGAGCGAATCGCTTCATCATGTTCTTCTCGATTTCGTATACACGCTGAATCTGCTTCTGCGTCATAAACTTCGAGTATTCCTTATAATACTTCTGTCGGATGTCGAGAATCTTCTCGCTCATTTCGAAGCGCTTCTTGATATTCTGCCCAATTTGCTCCTCATTGTTATTGCCATTGCGACCATTGTTATTGCCATTGCGACAAGAACGCGGACCAAGAGCCCAAATCTCCTTCTGGCATTGTGTATAGGTGTTAATGAACTTGGCTGTAGTCTCGTCATCAAGAGCAAGGTTATTGGCAATATACTTAGCCTGCTTTTCTGAGAGTTGCTCGCGTGTGAGGCGCTGCTTATTGTTGGGAGCCTGAGCGAAAGAATTGACGGTGAACATCGTCATTGCGATGACCAGCATCATTACGTTGAAAATCTTTTTCATAATCAGTGTTTTTTAGTTTATGTTATATATATATTTGCCTTAATTGTTGATGAACACATCATCCTGATACACATCCACGATATAAGCCTGGTCGCACTCGGATAGTTGTGCGAAGGCTTGCTCTACATCCTGAATATCGCTTGAAGCCGTTGGCGTATTGGGAGCTAAGAAATGTATGTTGATGACAAACATTGCTACAACAGCAGCTGCTGCAGACAACGATACAGGCCAAAGCCACTTGCGGACAGTACGTCGATTCGTCTTAATCTTCGTATTCTTCTGTGGCATATCCTGTACGGCATCAAGGATGTTGCTCTGCATCTTGGCGAAGAAATCGTCGGGAGTAGAGTATGGCATGCGTTTGCCCACTTGATTGAAATCGAAATTCTTGTCCATATCCTTAATCATTTGAGTTCATATACTTTATAATTTTATCTTTAGCAATATGATAGCTTGCCTTGATGCTTGTAGCAGTAGAGTCGGCTATCTTGGCTATCTCGTCAAAACCGAGTTCGTCATAGTAGCGTAGGTTGAAAGCCAGCTGCTGCTTGGGTGGAAGTGTTAGAATCGCCTTTTGCAACTTCACCGCAAGCTTGTCGGCATAGTCAACATAATTATCAGAAGCTATAATGTCAACACCTGTCGTAACCGAGTCGAGCGAAATTGTCTCCTGACGACGCTTACCGATGAGTCGCAACGCTTCGTTGGTAGCAATGCGGTATAGCCAAGTGCGCAATGAGCTGTCGCCACGAAACTGTTCGAGCGACAGGAACATCCTTACAAACGTCTCTTGTGTGGCATCCTGGGCATCATCGTGCGACACCACAAGTCGGCGGATGTGCCAGTAGAGAGGCTCCTGATACTTGCTCAGCAGCATCCTGATGCCTGTCTCCCGGCTTGCGTTCAGTGTTTTTATTATATCATTGTCGTTTATCGTCATAGCCTCAACTTCTATCTGTTACATCTATTTGACCTCGATAATGATGAAAAGTAAAAATGAGGGTGTGAAATTCTTTGTCCAAATATTTGACGGCCGTGTCTAATGTCAATATCAAATGATGTTGGGACTCAATCTTGGATATGATTATGATAATGTTGCGATAGTTTCGATTTCACAACTGAATTTCCGCAACGGAATCCTCGTAGCAGGCATCGTGACGATGATTATCGCCCTCTTCGGATTGGTGGGCTATACGAGTGATGAGGTGTTGTTCTTGTTGGTTTTTATCATCGAAAAAGTGTATTCTCCTTCAGAAATCCGCAAAATGTCTGGTGTAATCTAACAAGATAAATGTATCGTTAAGGAATGAAGATGTGGGAGGCTATTTCGGCTCACCCGATAAGGCTCTCGTCGGCATAAGCCAATAAGTTCTTTGGCAAATGTATATATACAAAAAATGAGGGGCTTAATTAAAAGCTCCTCATCTAATCAGCGGTGCGTACGAGACTCGAACTCGTGACCCCATGCGTGACAGGCATGTATTCTAACCAACTGAACTAACGCA
>NZ_JADYUF010000110.1 GCF_021531655.1 Leyella stercorea
TTACCTTTTTTATGTCAAGGTTCACCTGCACGACCTGTTCCCCAAGCAGCTTTCATATAACCGCTTTGTTGAACTCGAGTCCAGAGTCGCGGTTGAGATGATGCTGTTCCTCCAACTGTTTTGCTTTGGCAGATGCACGGGTATAAGTTTCATTGACAGCACGTGCATTCCTGTATGCCACAACAAACGTATAACAAGAAATAAGGTGTTCCGTGATTATGCAGAAAGAGGTAAAAGCACCATGGGATGGTATTTCGGTTTCAAGTTACACCTGATATGCAATGAGAGAGGTGAACTGCTTAACTTTATGCTTACGAAAGCGAATGTTGACGATAGGAATACAGATGTCTTTAACAGATTGAGTGATAATGTGTTCGGAAAATTATTCGCAGACAAAGGATATATTTCGCATGGCTTGTTTGAGAGATTGTTTAACGACGGTATAGAAATTGTCACTGGCTTGAAATGCAATATGAAAAACAAGCTTATGCCATTGTATGACAAGATTCTGTTGCGCAAAAGATCTGTCATAGAAACCATCAATGACGAACTTAAGAATGTTGCACAACTTGTACATTCAAGACATCGTAGCGTGTTCAATTTCGTAATGAATGTCCTTTCTGTTTTGGCTGCGTATAGCTTCTTTGAAAAGAAGCCATCCATCAACATTGACTATTGCATAGAGAATGTTGACGGACAGCTTGCTGTTATAAAGTAAACTTCATTTGGACTTTACAATTCTTGCATTTTGCCATCCATATTGTTTGGAGGGCAAATGTAATATGCACCTATCGGAAATCT
>NZ_JADYUF010000111.1 GCF_021531655.1 Leyella stercorea
TTCATGCACATGAAGGAGGATGCTATAAACGACGGGCTGACAAAACCCGGGTACAATCTTCAGATTGCAACCGAGAACCAGTTCATCACCAACTTTGCATTGTTCCCCAACCCTACAGACACCCTTACCTACATCCCATTCATGGAGTCGTTCCGTGAGCGTTACGGACACTTTGCGTCAACGGAAGTGGCAGACTCTGGTTATGGTTCCGAGGAGAATTACGAGTTTATGGAGCAGAACGGCACCGCTGCCTATGTGAAATACAACCGCTTCCATATAGAGCACCGTCCGCAGTATGTACCGGATCCGTTCCGCTCGGAAAACTTCTATTACAACAAGAAGGAGGACTATTGCGTTTGTCCGATGGGACAACACATGACACGCACTGGAACCAGCCACAAGGCAAGTGCGAGTGGATACGTCTCCAATAGGGCAACATATACAGCACAGAACTGTGAAGGATGTCCGCTACGTTGTCTGTGTTTCGATGCATCTGGGGACAGACGTGTGATTGAACGGAATCACAAACTGGAAGCTTACAGACAGAAAGCTAGTGAACTGCTCACCTCAGAGGAAGGTTTAAGGCATAGAGGCAAAAGATGTATTGAGCCGGAAGCTGTTTTCGGACAAATTAAATACAACATGGCATATCGTCGTTTTCGCCATATCGGTGTAGACAAGGTCAAAATGGACTTTGCCTTCTTTGCCATTGCCTTTAATATAAAGAAAATGGTGGCAAAAATGAC
>NZ_JADYUF010000112.1 GCF_021531655.1 Leyella stercorea
ATCACCTTCAATCCGCGAGTGTAGATCTCGTCGTATGTGATGTCGCTGAACTTGGTTGCAGTTGGGTCTTTCTCTGGATCGGCGGTGTAGATGCCGTCAACACGTGTGCCCTTGAGCATAACGTCGGCTTCAATCTCAATGCCGCGCAGACTTGAACCAGTGTCGGTGGTGAAGTAGGGCGAACCGGTTCCGGCTGAGAATATGCATACGTAGCCGTTCTCCATAGCCTCGATGGCCTTCCACTTAGAGTAGAACTCGCCAATAGGTTCCATGCGTATGGCTGTGAGCACCTTTGTCTTAACGCCGATGGCGCCAAGAGCTGAGCTGAGTGCCAATGAGTTGATAACTGTAGCGCACATTCCCATTTGGTCGCCCTTAACACGGTCGAAACCCTTTGATGCTCCGCTAAGTCCACGGAATATGTTGCCACCGCCAATAACGATGCCTATCTGTACACCCATTTCGTGTACTTCCTTAATCTGCTGTGCATACTCGCCCAAACGAACCGGGTCGATGCCGAAGCTCTGTTTGCCCATAAGGCTCTCGCCACTGAGCTTAAGAAGGATTCTGTTGAATTTCATATAGTGAATTTTGAGTTTTGAATTTTGAGTTTTGAATTGTTGCCTACGGCAATTTTGAGTTTTGATTTTTGAATTTTGAGTTTTCCCTTTTATTCCTCTTCCCAAGTTTTCAAAGCATATAACTCCCCTCCCTACGGGGGAGGGGTCGGGGGT
>NZ_JADYUF010000113.1 GCF_021531655.1 Leyella stercorea
TCATAAAGGTACTAAAAATTATTGAGATTACCAACTTTTACAAAGACTTTCTTATCCCGAACTCAGGTTAATAATGCTTACACAGACCTATTGCCTGATGTCAGCCTCTTGCTGCCTCTATCTTTTCTCCGAAAAATTTAATCTACTCAATGAAAATTTCAATCCTCGCTCCATTATCGGGGCAAGTCTTGCAAATCCACCAAATCTACAGTCCAGTTCAAACTCTGAATTTTCAGGTCGAGTTCCCGATACTGCTTGGCATAGGTATCAGCCTCCTTACGAAGAGCCTTTATATCTATGGTTCTAACATATTTCAGTTCGTTTCTGCCAAAGCGAGTTTCGTTGGCTGCTACGTAGTTCACCACCTCTTTCAATGCCTTGACACGCATCGACAAGACGTCTCTCTTGGCTATCAATCGAGTCAAGGAGTCTCCGTCCTGAACTATCTGAACGTTGGTGATGTTGATGCGATAAATCAAGTCTTCCAACTGGACGAGTACGTCATCCAGTTCCTTGTACAGTTCCTCCACGTTATCGCAGGGTTCATCGCCCTCCTGCACTTTGGCACTTTCCTTGATACGCTCTTTCAGTTGACCCACTCTCTTCTGCAAGTCGGCTCTGATGCTCAATGCTTCTGCTAACTTCACTCAAGTTTCGGATTTAGACTTTGAGGTTGAATTTATTGTATAAAAAAGGCTTTGAGTATTTCCGTATGTCA
>NZ_JADYUF010000114.1 GCF_021531655.1 Leyella stercorea
ATGACAAGAGATTGGCTGCACTTAGAGAGTATGCTCAAACGGCTTGAATTCTAAATCCGAAACTTGAGTTAAAGAGGCTTTAACCGACAAGAAATATTATATTGATCTAACAATACCATTGTTTTCCGTGTCAATTCAAGAATGGTATGAAAGAACTAGGGAAAAAGATACTGTTCTTTTTGATTCTTCTGAACCATTCTATGCAAATAAAGAGTTTATGGAACACCTAAGAGATATGGATGTGCCAGAAACTGTTGTGGGATATGGCAAGGATAAGCACGTCTATCCTCTGCCTGTTGGCAATATGGAAATCGTTAAGTCTCACGAGGCGTTTGGAATACAGTTAGCGGATGTGTTTGCAAGTGCATTGTGCTTTGCTCTTACACCGCGAGAAGATAAGTTCGTGAAGTATCAAGATAAGATAAAATCGCTGCCAATATTCCAAAATATTAAGCTAAATATAGCACCTTCTACTAATGACTTTATTGAAGAAAGGATGAAGGAAACTGCCGAAATTGATCCTTTGGATTTTCTTTGCGAACATAGTGATGAGATAACCCCCGAACAAAATTAATTTTTTATGGATTATACAGAATTAAGTAATAACCTGAGTTCGGGATAAGAAAGTCTTTGTAAAAGTTGGTAATCTCAATAATTTTTAGTACCTTTATGATT
>NZ_JADYUF010000115.1 GCF_021531655.1 Leyella stercorea
AATTGGGTAGGAGGTAAATGCTAATCATAAAAGGCATTTGCCTCCTATTTTCACATTTACCGACCTCCCACACCACCGTACGTGCGGTTCCGCATACGGCGGTTTCGTGCTTTCTCATCTCACGATGTGTGGCAAGTTGTTTTCAGCCATCCCTTCGAGATACGTCACTTCTATTCTATTGTCGGATTCCGTCCTATCGTGTGAATAGAGAGCTCCTTTTCGGACATCTGACTACAAACGACTCTCAAGGTAGCAGTCATTTACTGTTGCACTGCACGATTCAGTCCTTCCCTATAGACAGCCCGTGTCTTGGGTACTATGACCTCTGCTGACTTCTCACGGCAAGCTTTACTCCGTCGTGGTGCATCGAATAACTCATCTTCACCCATGCGTCCGTGAGACCTCACTAGTTAAGCATGTTGTCTTTCCATCTTATACCCACTTGATTTACTACTTGTAGTTCCGAGTAGTTATTGGACTTTGACTCTTTTTGCAGCCTTATCCCTACAAGTAGCCTTATATCAAGTTTCTGTGCGTTGGGTCAGATGTTTGCCGCTGACTTCTTTCAGATTCCGCGTCACCACGGACACCCTTGTCTCTCTGGCTGGACGATTCCCACTACTAGGGCTCGTTAGGGACTTGCACCCATTAGACA
>NZ_JADYUF010000116.1 GCF_021531655.1 Leyella stercorea
GCCCTACCCCCTGCCCCTCCCCCGCAGGGAGGGGAGTTATATGATTTGAATGCTGATATGGTGGGGGATGGAATAACAGTGAGGGCGTCAAAAGTCAAAGCAGCACGCCCCAAAGGGGCAGAAGCACATAGCCCAGGGCACACGCCCTGGGTAAAAGTATCACAAATAACAATGCGCCCTGCAGGGGCAAAAGCGTTAATTATCAATGCTTTTGCCCCTGCAGGGCGCATTGCTATTTTCAATTCGTATACCCAAGGCGCTGCCTTGGGCTATGAGCTTATTGGGCTTTCAGCCCGCATTGTTTGAGTTTTGACCACACCCTCCTCCTACAGTTAGCCTATTCCCCCTCCAATAATCCCTCAAATCATACCACTCCCCTCCCTGCGGGGGAGGGGCAGGGGGTAGGGCTTTGTGGGTTTTTGTATGGGGCTTTTTTCGTTCTATTTCCAAAACGACTCCTTTTGCCTTCCAAAACGACTCCTTTTACCTTCCAAAAGGACTCCTTTTGCAATCCAAAACGAACCCTTTTGCAACCCAAAAGGACTCCTTTTTTTAGTGTTTAATTTTTAATGATTAATGTTTAATTTTTGATTGCAATTCGAGGCAATAATATTGAGCATTCAAATCATACCACTCCCCTCCCTACGGGGG
>NZ_JADYUF010000117.1 GCF_021531655.1 Leyella stercorea
TAAGTAACTGTTCAAAATTAATTTTACAAATATGAATAATTCACGAATAAGTTCGTACCCACAGACGCCAAGGCCCTGTTCGTACAATAGAAAAGCGAGTCCGTAGTCTCGTAATCTATCGGTCTTATCCATTTGCCCTTAAGTATACGCCAAAGAATCTCGGCAGGATTAAGTTCTGGAGAATAAGGTGGAAGATAGAAGAGGAACAATCCTCTATTCTCCCAAATTTTCCTCAGTTCTTTCACCTTCCGATTTCTATGAACAGAAGCATTGTCCAAGACAATTACGGTCTTCTTCGTGACATTGAAAGAGAATCTGTCAAGATAGTCCACAATCTTGTCTGCGTTTATGGAGTTTTTTGTGGTAAAGCCTTTATATTGGTTCCTTTTGGTAATCATACCAAAGATATTAAGCCGGGCTGCTTTCTCGGATGGGATGTAAACATCCTCATTCTTGAATTGCCAGCCATATGGAACATATCCATTTGTACAGACATGGCTTTCGTCGGCATAATACAGCACAAGTTCTCCTTTGGAATCATGTTCTTCAAGTTCTTGCAACTTCTCTTTCTTGTATGCGTAGAGCTGCGGTGAGGGTTTACCCCTTGGGCGTTTTCTTATACGCTTATATCTTGCACCAATGTT
>NZ_JADYUF010000118.1 GCF_021531655.1 Leyella stercorea
CGGTTGCAATCTGAAGATTGTACCCGGGTTTTGTCAGCCCGTCGTTTATAGCATCCTCCTTCATGTGCATGAATGTGGCATCCTTGTCGGTCTTTGAATAAGAGTTGCGGTCACCGAGAGTTTCAAGATGTTGGTTGTATTCAGCCAGTTTCTCGCTACGTTCCTTGAGTTCCTTGGCTAACTTGCGCCTCTTCTTCTTTTCTTCCTTGTCCATCTCCAATTGCGGGTCGGACAGCGAGGCATTAAGTTCTGCGGATATTTCGGCAAGTTGTGACGGGGTGAATTCCACCGTTTCGTCTGTCTTGGTATTGTCTTGTGCCATGCAGTCGTCAACCTGGGCAAGCAGAGCCTTTACCTTGTCAATAAGCCTGGCACGGTTACGCTCTACCGTCTTGCGCCAGACAAACGTATACTTGTTTGACTTCGACTCTATCTTCGTGCCGTCTACATACTCCACGTCGAGGCTTACATAACCTTTCGTTGCAAGAATGAGTACGAGCTGTGTGAATATGTTATTGATCTCGTCCTTCAGACGGTTGCGGAAACGGTTGATTGTTATGAAGTCCGGCT
>NZ_JADYUF010000119.1 GCF_021531655.1 Leyella stercorea
GCCTCTTGTCGGATTCGAACCAACGACCCCGAGATTACAAATCACGTGCTCTGGCCAACTGAGCTAAAGAGGCAAAATCCCTGCAGCCGTTATACGGCGATTTAGGACCTGTTCTAAAACGGCTGCAAAGATACGACTTATTTTTTATTCGCCAAAACTTTTCGGCATTTTTTTTTACATTTTACGTGCTTTTTCTTTGAATTTGGTTAATTGTACCTTCATTGCGTCGACACAAAGGTCTACTCCCTCCTCAAATGTATCGCATGTCTTCTCTACGAAAAGAGTCTGTCCGGGAACGCTCACCGTAAGGCTTGTCTCCTTGTTCTGTGCGGTGGCTGGCTTCACTACCTTGAGCTGTACCTCGGCTGTCTTGATGTCTTCGAATGTCTTCTCCAATTTTGCAACTTTCTTCTCGATGAAGTCTTGCAATTTCTCAGTAGCGTCAAAATGAATTGACTGAATCTTGATTTCCATAGTTACCTCCTTTTTTGATTTTAAGGGTTATGCCCTGGGATGGGCTTTACTATAAACTTTCTTCAATTGTTCGAATGTGGTGTGTGTGTAGATC
>NZ_JADYUF010000011.1 GCF_021531655.1 Leyella stercorea
AAAATGACTAAGGGAGGTCTTTTCTCTTATTTGAGGGCTTATTTGACCCATATAACGCCATATAAATTGTTTATAAGGCTCTTTTTTGTAGAAAAACAAAAACTCGTTGTACATCCACACAAGAACGTACAACGAGTTTTTTTTTATTTATATTGGGAGTTTTGACACACCCTCTGTACGGATTGATAAAAGCGAAACGCCCTGTAGGGGCAAAAGCATTGATAATTAACGCTTTTGCCCCTACAGGGCGCATTGGTATTTGCGATACTTTTACTCAGGGCGGTGCCCTGGGCTATGTGCTTCTGCCCCTTCGGGGCGTGCTGCTTTGACTTTTGGTATACACTCCTACATACTGCATTATTCTTATTTTCGACAATTCTAAATCGCAGACGCAACCAAGAACAATTCAAAACTGAACAATCCTAAAATCGCAGACGTAGCCGAGAACAATTCAAAATTCAAAACTCAAAATTCAAAATTCTCACTTACGTGAGTCTTACGGCTCTATTACGATATTGTGTCCGTTGCGCTGCACCTTAACGTCAAGCGTGCGCTTGAGGGCTGCCATCACCTCGTCGATGGTCTCGTTGTTGACGAGCGAGATGTAGAGTCGGCGGGCGGCGAGGCTGCTGTCGGCTATATGTATGCTCACGTTGTAGCGGCGCTCGATAATGGGGCGCAGCTCGCCGAGCGAAATGTCGTCGCAGTCGATGTTGCCTTGCTTCCATCCGCTGCTTGTCTTGCTGACTTGCGAGCACTGCATCTGGCGGGTCAGACGGTTGAGTGTGGCACGCTCGCCGGGCTTAAGCATGTAGCAGGAGTCGCCGTAAGCGATGGCTACGCTGCCCTTTAGGAGCGTTGTGGTGACGTAGTTGTCGGTGGGGTATGCCGAAACGTAGAACCGGGTGCCCCTCACTTCTACGTCATATCCGTCGGTGTGCACCGTGAAGCGGGCAACGTCGCGACGGGCAACGTCAAAGTAGCCCTCGCCCTGCAGCTCTACACGGCGGTCGTTGGTGCTGAAACGGCTGGAATAGCGAAGCGTTGAGCCGGCATTGAGCGTAACGCGCGAGCCGTCGGGCAGCAGCATTGTGGCTGTACTGCCGTAGGGTGCCGAACACGTGAAGTACTGTTCGGGGGCGGTGAGGCGGCCGATGTAGGTGCCGATGCCGAAGACGAAGGCTATGAGCGAGGCTGCGCAAGCCACGATTGCGGCAATGCGCCACGTGTGCAAGCGGCGTAGACGGGTGGCGGTGGCGCTGATGCGTGATGCCATTTGCTGGTAGGCGGCTTCGGTGGCAGGGCTTGGCGTGTACGCTGAGAGCCACTCCTGCTCCCACGCATGCAGCTGTGCCGTAGCACTGGGGGTGTGGGTTATGTATGCCGTGAGGTGCTGTTCGTCGTCATCGGATATTGTGCCGTCGAAGTAGCTGTAGGCAAGCTGTCGTGCCTCTTCGGCGGTTATATATATATTATTGTGCATAAGTGGATTTTAAATGGTTTGTCATAACTATGTAACAACTGAAACGCCGGCTGCCCAACCTTCGTAGGCGGTTATTTGCCGGTATTGTGTCAGACAGCCTGCGGTGCGTGCTCCAGGCAGAGCATAAGACAGAGCGCAAGACTTGTGCCGTACTTTTGGGCGAGCTGGGCGGCAATGGTCTTGAGCGCCTTGGATATGTGCTTCTCGACGGCGGTGGTGGATATGCCGAGCTGCTGGGCTATCTCGCGGTTCTTGAGCGATTCGTAGCGCGACATGCGGAATATGTCGGCTGTACGCTGGGGCAGCGTGTCGAGGACACGGTCAATGCTGAGTTGCAGTTCGTCGTAGAGCAACTGATGGTCGGCAGCACCCAGAAAGTCGGCGTTATAGAGCGGTTCGGTGTCGGCTACTGACTGCGCCTGACGTGCATAGCCTTCAACTATGGCGGTATGCTTGAGGCTGTTGAGGCACTCGTTGCGCAGCATTGTGTAGAGCATCGACTGCAAAGAGCCGCCTACAAGCGTCGAGCGACGCTCCCACAGTCGCATGAAGCACGTCTGCACAGCATCGCTTGCGGCGGCTTCGTCGGCTATGTATTTGCACGCAAAGCGGTGCAGACGCGGATAATAGCGCCTGAAAAGCGTGCCGAATGCCTCCTCGCTGCCCTCGCGGAGGGTCTGGAATATGTCATTGTCGGATAGGTCGTGATTCATGTTTTTTTATTTATTTTTGCCAAAAGCGCCCTGCAAAGGCTGTAAGCAATCGTTGTTGATGCTTAAAGCCTTTGCAGGGCGCTTTTTTTGTTTTCAACTTTCAGCTACAAATAGTCGCTGCATAGCTTGCGCATTCCTTCGCTTGCACCACACTGAATGTGGGTGAACTGCTGGCGGCCTACGCCCATCGACGGCTCGGGATCGATAAGATATACGGGCACCGAGGGGCGCACGTAGTGGATGAGTCCGGCTGCCGGATAGACGTTGAGCGATGTGCCTATGATGACGAATATGTCGGCTTGCTCGGCAGCCTCGGCTGCTACGCTAATCATGGGCACCGACTCGCCGAAGAAGACGATGAACGGACGCTCCAGCGATCCGTCGCCCGAGAGCGTGCCGGGACGTACCTCGCAGTTGTCCTCGGTCAACTCGCGCTGATAGCGAGGGTTGTCGGGATTGCGCGATGAGCACACCTTGGTAAGTTCACCGTGCAGGTGTATGACATTGGTGGAACCTGCCTTCTCGTGCAGATTGTCTACGTTCTGCGTGATGACAGTCACCTTATACTCCTTCTCCAGATCATGTATGAGACGGTGTCCTTCGTTGGGCTGTGCCGCATAGAGTTTGTGGCGCAGCATATTATAGAAGTTGGTGACGAGCGTCGGGTCCTTGAGCCAACCCTCGTGCGAGGCTACTTGTTCTACGGGATAGTTCTCCCACAGTCCGTCGTTGCCACGGAATGTCTTGAAACCCGACTCAACCGACATGCCGGCGCCGGTAAGAAATACGATGTGCTTCATAACTATATTATTGTTTTTGCAACGTCAGCATGGCCTTGCCGCTGCCGTTGGTCAGTTGTACACGACCTTCACCTGCCGACTTATACGCCTTTACGCTCTCAAGAGCCTTGAGTATCTGCTGCTCATACTCCATATTGGCGCAGAGCATCATCGTCGTGCCTATCTGCTTGAACGAGATGGTCTGCTTGGCAGCGTCGACGCGTGCGGTGCCGTTGATGGAGTTGCATCCGGCGCATCCGAACACGCTCTGCTTGGCTGTTTCGAATCCCAGTGTGGGACAGAACTCTGTCTTGGTAGTGTCAATGGCAGTGCCGCCGACTTCAACGATGTTCCATTCGCCGTTAAGGTCGACTGCCTCACCTACTTTCTTCGACGACGAACAGCCACTAAAGGCAATGGCGACAACGATTGCCAGAATGTTATATTTCAGCTTCATAAATAATAATTCTAAATTGAGAAACGAATAATTCTAAATTGAGAAATTCATAATTGCGGCCGAAGCCGCAACCAATTCAAACCTCAAAATTCAAAATTCAAAACTCTACTTGAGCTTCCATGTGGCACCGTCCTTGGTGTCCTTCACCTCAAAACCGAGTTCGGCGAGTTCGTCGCGGATTCGGTCGCTGGTGGCCCAGTCCTTCGATGCCTTAGCCTTAGAGCGCAGGTCGAGCACCATATCCACCACCTTGCCGAAGGCTTCTTCGCGATGTGACGACGAGCCGGCGTTGTCGGGACGCAGTCCGAGCAGTTCGAATGCGAACAGGCGCATTGTATCAGCCAGCTCCTTGAGGTCGGCCTCAGAGATAGTAGCCTTATGGTCGACGAGCTTGTTCACTACCGAGCAAGCCTCGAAGAGGTGGGCTATGACGAGCGGAGTGGCGAAGTCGTCGTTCATTGCGTCGTAACACTTCTCGCGAAGCTGGCTTACGAGCTTGTGAGTGGCCTCGTCGCTCTCGGCTGATGCAGCTATGCGGTCGAGGTCAGCGATGCCGTTCATGAGCTTCTCAAGTCCCTTCTGCGATGCCTGCAGAGCCTCATTGGAGAAATCAACGGTTCCGCGGTAGTGTGCAGAGAGTATGAAGAAGCGTATAGTCATGGGCGAATAGGGCTGGTCGAGATTCTTGTTGTTGCCCGTAAAGAACTCTTCGAGGGTGATGAAGTTGCCGAGCGACTTGCCCATCTTCTGACCGTTGATGGTAATCATGTTGTTGTGCATCCAGTAATGAACCATCTGGTCGCCCTGCGAAGCCACAGCCTGGGCTATCTCGCATTCGTGGTGAGGGAATACGAGGTCCATTCCGCCTCCGTGAATGTCGAAGTGTGAGCCGAGATACTTGCGTCCCATGGCTGTACACTCGCAATGCCAGCCGGGGAATCCGTCGCTCCAGGGGCTTGGCCAGCGCATGATATGCTCGGGCGATGCCTTCTTCCAGAGTGCGAAGTCGGCCTGATTGCGCTTCTCGCCCACTCCGTCGAGTGCGCGCGATGCGTCCTTCACGTCGTCGAGATTGCGTCCTGAGAGTATGCCGTAGTGGTATTTCTCGTTATACTTCTTCACGTCGAAGTAGATAGAACCGTTGCTCTCGTAGGCAAAACCGTTGTCGAGAATCTGCTGTACGAGCTGTTCCTGCTCGATGATGTGGCCCGTGGCGTGCGGCTCTATGCTCGGCGGGAGCACGTTGAGCGCCTCCATGGCAGCGTGATAGCGGTTGGTGTAGTACTGTGCTATCTCCATCGGCTCGAGCTGTTTGAGTCGTGCCTTCTTCTCAATCTTGTCGTCTCCCTCGTCAGCGTCGTGCTCCAAGTGGCCAACATCGGTGATATTGCGCACGTAGCGCACCTTATATCCGAGGTGCTTGAGGTAGCGGAAGAGTATGTCGAAGGTGATAGCGGGGCGTGCATGTCCCAGATGCGGGTCGCCATAGACGGTAGGTCCGCACACATACATGCCGACATTGGGGGCGTGCAGGGGCTTGAATACTTCCTTTCTACGCGACAGCGTATTGTAAATCCAGAGTACTTGTTCCATATTCGTTTATGTTTCTTATATAGGTTACTAACAAAAAGCCCTGCACCACAGCCCGATGTGGACGGCAATGCAGGGTTTTTATATTTCTATTGCGATATGATTAGATATCATTGTTGTGGTCGAGTGAGTCGTTGAAATCCTTCGGCTCGCGGTGTTCGCGACGACCGTCACGGCGCTCACCACCCTCACGACGCGGACGACGTTCGCCACGCGGACGACGCTCACGCTCTACGTAACCCTCGGGTTTCGGGAGCAGGATGCGGTGAGAAAGCTTGTACTTACCGGTCTTCGGGTCGATCTCCATGAGCTTCACCTTGATCTTGTCGCCTTCCTTGATGCCAGCCTCTTCAACTGTCTCAAGACGCTTCCAGTCAATCTCAGAGATGTGGAGGAGTCCGTCCTTGCCCGGCATAATCTCTACGAAGCAGCCGTAAGGCATGATAGAACGTACTGTTCCCTCGTAAATCTCGCCTACCTCAGGGATGGCTACGATGGCCTTGATCTTGCCGAGTGCAGCGTCGATAGCGTCCTTGTTGGGGGCTGAAATCTGTACCTTGCCTACGCCGTCAGCCTCATCGATGGTGATAGTTGCGCCAGTGTCTTCCTGCATCTGCTGGATAATCTTGCCGCCAGGGCCGATAACTGCACCGATAAACTCCTTAGGTATCTCGATCTGGATGATGCGCGGAACCTGCGGCTTCATCTCCTTGCGTGGCTCAGAGATGGTCTCCATCATGCAGTTGAGGATGTGCTCACGGCCTGCCTTGGCCTGCATAAGAGCCTTCTCGAGTATCTCGAAGCTCAAGCCGTCGCACTTGATGTCCATCTGTGTGGCTGTAAGACCGTTGGGAGTACCGGTTGTCTTGAAGTCCATATCGCCCAAGTGGTCCTCGTCGCCGAGGATATCGCTGAGCACAGCGTACTTCTCCTCGCCCGGGTTCTTGATCAGACCCATAGCGATACCTGATACGGGAGCCTTCATAGGAACGCCTGCGTCCATGAGGGCGAGGGTGCCGGCACATACTGTAGCCATTGAAGAAGAACCGTTAGACTCAAGGATCTGGCTAACGAGACGAACTGTGTAGGGGAAGTCTTCGGGAATCTGACCCTTCAAACCGCGCCATGCCAGGTGGCCATGACCAATCTCGCGACGGCCAACACCGCGCTGAGCCTTAGCCTCACCGGTACAGAACGGCGGGAAGTTATAGTGAAGGAGGAAGCGCTGGTAGCCCTTCTCCAGTACGTCGTCAACGAGTTTCTCGTCCATCTTTGTACCGAGTGTACATGTAGAGAGGCTCTGTGTCTCGCCACGTGTGAAGATTGCGCTTCCGTGAGGCATAGGCAGCGGAGACACCTCGCACCAGATAGGACGGATGTCGGTGGTCTTACGACCGTCGAGACGCTTGCCCTCGTCGAGGATGCAACGGCGCATTGAGTCGCGCATAACGTCGGCATAGTAGCGCACCATTTCTGCATGCTTCTCGTCAAGTTCCTCAGGTGTCAGCTCAGTGTGGGCTGCATCGTAAGCCTCCTGGAAGTCGGCGAGGATCTTGTCGAAGGCCTCTTCGCGCGACTTCTTGTCGTGGTCGCCAGCCTCAGCGATAGCGTAGCACTTGTCGTAGGTCTCCTTGCGGATCTGCTCGCGCAACTCCTCGTCGTTAACCTCGTGACAATACTCGCGCTTAACGTCTGTGCCAAGTTCCTTAGAGAGCTCTGTCTGGAGTTCGCACATAGGCTTGATGGCAGCCATAGCAGCCTTCAAAGCACCGATCATGTCCTGCTCCGACACTTCCTTCATCTCACCCTCTACCATCATAATGTTCTCGGCAGAAGCGCCAACCATGATGTCCATGTCGGCTTCTTTCATCTGCTCGAAGGTAGGGTTGATTACATACTCACCGTTGATGCGTGCTACGCGCACCTCAGAGATTGGGCATTCGAAAGGAATATCTGAACAAGCCATAGCGGCTGAAGCTGCGAATCCTGCGAGAGCATCAGGCTGATCAACGCCATCGGCGCTGAGAAGCATGATCTGCACATATACCTCGGCGTGATAGTTAGACGGGAAGAGCGGACGCAGCACACGGTCAACGAGACGCGATGTGAGGATTTCGTTGTCACCAGACTTGCCCTCACGCTTTGTGAAACCGCCCGGGAAACGTCCTGCTGCTGAATACTGCTCTTTGTAGTCTACCTGCAAAGGCATGAAATCTGTTCCGGGAACTGCATCTTTTGCGGCACAAACAGTGGCGAGAAGTACGGTGTTGCCCATACGCAGTACAACACTTCCGTCGGTCTGCTTTGCCACTTTCCCGGTCTCAATGCTGATGGTTCTGCCATCAGGCAATGATACTGTCTTTGTAATTACGTTCATCTAAAAATTAAAATAACATCAAAAAATATATAATATGGTAGCAAAGTTAGTTATTTTCAATGGGATAAACGAACATTGGCTTAATATTTTTGTTTTTTTTGTATAATTTTCTGTGTACCTTTGCAGCAGCATTTTTTTACATCACTACACTATATTGATTATGATACGCTCGCTAATCATCGTGGCGTTGGGCGGCGGCATGGGTTCGGCCCTGCGCTTCCTGGCTTCCAAATTCGTTCAGGACAACATGACGGGAGTATTCCCCTACCCCACTCTGGCGGTCAATGTCGTGGGCTGTCTGCTTATCGGAGTGTTCTACGGATTGTCATCGCGCGGCTCGCTGGGCGGCGATTCGGCCAAGCAGCTGCTCACTACCGGACTTTGCGGAGGCTTCACTACGTTCTCTACTTTCTGCAACGAGAACCTATCACTTATGCGCGGCGGACACGCTCTGGCTACATTATTATATACCAGCGGCAGCGTCGTGCTGGGATTCATTGCCGTGGCTGTGGGGTATTGGATTGCGGAGAAATTGTAGAATGAATAATATTACGCGACAGCGGTAGGAGGTTATGGAGATAGCGGTAGGAGGATGGTGTGTCAAAACTCAATTATACGGGCTGAAAGCCCAATAAGCACATAGCCCAAGGCAGCGCCTTGGGGGTACGGATTGAAAATAGCAAAACGCCCTGCAAGGGCAAAAGCATTGATAATTAACGCTTTTGCCCTTACAGGGCGCATTGTTTTTGATGGCTTTTTACCTCAGGGCGTTGCCCTGGGCTATGTGCTTCTGCCCCTTCGGGGCGTGCTGCTTAGAGTTTTGCACACCCTCACTCAGCCTTCATTTACAGTAGATTGAGTGGGTATAGCAGGGAAGCTATACCCTCCTACAGATAGCCTTCTTCTTGCCATTTTGACTTTTGACACACCCCTCCTATTATTTGCCAAAAACAAAAGGACTCCTTTTGCATTGTAAAACGAATCCTTTTGCATTGTAAAAGGACTCCTTTTGGAGGGCAAAACGAATCCTTTTGGAAGCCAAAAGGACTCCTTTTCAAAATAGGATGTAATCATTCTGTTAAGTATAACTAACAAAACTGCAATCTGACGGAGGTTTGTTAGTTATACTTTATAAAAATTGCCCATCGACTTTATTTTTTCATTTATATAGTCGATGAACTGCGGGCAGCCGATGATCTTTATGTCGTCGTAGAGTCCGAGCACAAAGCGGCCTATGCCGAGAAACGACACCACGTCGGTGTGGAATGTCCAGCTGCCGTCGTCGTTGGCTGTGATGCACTTCTCCGACTGCGGATATTCCTCTATCATAAGATTGTGCGACAGCTGTCCGAGATGCAGAGTGACGGTATGGCGCTGCTCGCCCGAGAACATGAACATGTCGGTGTAGACATCCTTGTGCTTGTTTTCGAACCCCCATGGCACGTCGAGTATCTCGACACTTTCCATTCGCGACAGCTTGAATGTCTTGTTTATATGCGAGCTTATTTCGTGACAACGCACGTCGCGGCCGTCGTTCATCATCATGTACGGCTCTACTATACGGTCGGACACGGTGTGGCTGTGGGGCGACGAGTAGTTGTGGAGCGACACCATGCGGCGTGCTGCCATGGCTTCCTTCAGTCGTGACATGCACTGGTCGACCCGCCGCTGCACCTCGGGGTTTACGACGTCGGGGATGTTGAATGTGCGTGAGAGTTTCTGGCACACCCGCTGTGCGGTGTAGTCGCTCTGGTCGCTCGTGGCCAGACGGCGACATATGTAGGCTGCCTCGTCCTCGCTGAGCGCTATGTTCTCGTGCAAGCGGCGGAAGAATGGCGACGAACGGTCGAGATGATAGCGTGTGCCGGTCTTGACAAGGAGGAATCCGCAGTCGCGCAGATAGTCGAAGTAGTTGTACAGATGGCGTCGGGTGATGCCCAGACGGTCGGCTATCTCCTGCGCCGTGTAGCTGCCGTTGTCGGCAAGGAGGAGTATAAGGTCAAGCTCGCGACCGTATTTGTCCATTCGCATAACATAAAAATTAAAAGCCCTACCCCCAACCCCTCCCCAGTAGGGAGGGGAGTAATATGTAAAGGCTACTCAAAAATTGACTCGAAAATTAAATAGCAGGAGGCTATGGAGTCCCCACCGTAGCCTGCGCAAGTAAACTGAGTAATGTCAAATAGCGCAGGCCATTGTGGGAACGCCATAGCCTCCCAATGTTAGCAATCAATGCATACCAATCAATGCATACCGCTCCCCTCCCTACGGGGGAGGGGCCGGGGGTGGGGCCTTTTTACTTTTTCTTCTCTACCTTCACCACTTCAACGGTGAAGATGAGTGTTGAGTAGGGCTTGATTTCGCCAGCCGAGCGTGCTCCGTAGCCAAGGTTCTGCGGAATATAGAGTTCCCACTTGCTGCCCTCGGGCATCATGCAGAGTGCCTCGGTCCAACCCTTGATGACCTGGTCGGGGCGGAACGTTGTGGTATCAGGGTTGCGCTTGTAGCTGCTGTCGAACACTTTGCCGTCGATGGTGCGTCCCTCGTACTTCACCGTAACGTTGTCATCCTTGGTGGCAATGCTGCCCTTGCCGGCTGTTAATACCTTATACTGAAGTCCGGAAGTGGTGGTCTTCACGCCTTCTTTTGTAGCGTTCTGCTTTATCCACGCCTCGTTGTCGAGCTTGTACTGTCGTTCGGCACGCTCCTTTGCCTCCTTCATGGTGGTCTGGAAGTAGCGTTCGGCAAAGTCCTGATGCATGAGTGTGGTGTCGCTTGCCACGGCTGCAAGGAATCCGCTGTTGAACTTGATGCTGTCGAGGGTGTACTCGGTGCCCTTGACGTCGCTGCTTACGTTGGGATAGATGCGTGTGTCGATCATCTGGGCAATCTGCATGGCAGCGCAACGTGCCGCAAACTGCTTGTCGTGCTGTGCCGACACAGCCTCGCGCAGAGTCTCGATGAATGTCTGTACATTGGTAGAATCGATACCAAACTGCGTCTTCACGTAGTCCATGAGTCCGCGTGTGGTGAACATTCCGGCTGCGTAGCTCAGCGAATCGCTGGCACTCAACAGCTGCGGATAGGCAGGCTGGATGACAGCAGCGGCTACGGCTTTCTTCTTTTTCTTGTCTTTCTTTACGCCGGGATTGACGGCAAACGCTGTCGTCGCGAATACGGCGAGAGCGATGATAAGCAACTTCTTCATTGGTTTATACATTTAAAATAGGGCGGCCTTGTGGGTCGCCCTGATTGTTTTTTTATTGTTCTGTGTGTGCGGAATTACTTGCCGTTCACCTTGATGAGCTCAATCTTGAACACCAGCGGTGAATAAGGCTTGATCTGACCCTGCTCACGCTCGCCGTAAGCCAGCTCCTGCGGGATGTAAACTTCCCATACCGAGCCTGCAGGCATGTGTACGAGAGCCTCAGTCCAGCCCTTGATAACCTGGTTGGCACGTAGGTCTACAGCCTGGCCACGCTTGTAGCTGCTGTCGAATACGGTGCCGTCGATGAGTCGGCCCTCGTAGTTTACGGTTACGAGTGATGTATCCTTAGGCATAGCGCCGTTGCCTTCCTTGATAACCTTGTACTGAACGCCTGAAGGAAGAGTCTTCACGCCAGCCTTCTTTGCATTGGCTGCCATCCACGCCTCGCCCTTCTTCTTGAGCGGACCATATTCTTCTTCCATGTGCTTTGACTTGATAGCCATCATCTTCATCTGAGCAACCTGGCTTGCCTGTTCTACTGTCATGAGGCCCTTCTTCTCCTTTACGCCCTGGATGAATCCGGCAAGGAAGTTCTTCATTGAGATAGTCTTGGTAGAATCTTCGCCGAAGAGCTCGTGGTTGATGCCCTTAACCATGCGGTTGCTAATCTGCTGACCGATCTGGATACCCATATAGTAGGCAGCCTTCTTCTTGTCGTCGCCGGCATTTGCGCCCTCACGCAGACCCTTAATGAAAGCATCCATGTATGTAGTGTCTACATCCATCTGAACGAGATACTGCTTCAGACCCTGTGTCTGTGCCAGACCGATGGCGTACGACAGTGTGTCTACGTCGTTCTTAAGGTTAGGCTTGTTAGAGCCTGAGTTGCCGCAAGAAGCCACGAAGCTTGCTACAGCGATAGCCAATGCGGCTACGATTGAGAATTTCTTCATTTTCTTATGTGTTTTTATTGTTTTTCTGTATTACGCTGACGCATTACATCACCTTGATAAGCTCTACATCGAACACGAGAGCTGCAAACGGCGGGATGGCTGCTCCTGCACCGCGCTCGCCGTAAGCCAGCTGGTAGGGGATGAAGAAGCGATACTTGGCACCCTCAGACATAAGCTGTACGCCCTCTGTCCAACCTGCGATTACGCCGTTGAGGGGGAATGTGGCGCTTTCGCCGCGCTTGTAGCTGCTGTCGAATACGGTTCCGTCGATGAGTCGGCCTTCGTAGTGGCACTCTACAGTATCCTCGGCTGTCGGCTTCTTGCCGCTTCCTTCGTTGAGCACCTGATACATAAGACCAGAAGGCAGGGACACTACACCCTCTTCCATAGCCTTCTCGGCGAGCCATGCTTCGCCCTTTTCCTTGTTATCCTTATACTTCTCGGCGGCGGCAGCGCGCTGCTTTGCCTCCTGCTGCTGGAAAAATTCGGTAACGATTGTCTGCGCTTCCTGATCGGCAATCTGCGGCTGCTTGCCTGCTATGATGTCCTTAATAGCCTGAGCGAAGTCGTCGATGTTGAGGCTGTCGGCACCCATCTGCGAGAGCTGTCGGCCGATGCCAAGGCCAAGAGCGTAACTAAGTTTGTCCATAAATTGTCTTTACGTGTTTTATTTTTTATGTAATTATACGTGTGCAAAAGTACTATTTTTCTATGATATAATATATATAATGTCGAAAAATTGCATTTTATTAATAGAAAAGTTGACGAGTTGACTTGTACCTCGTTCCTTGTCAACTTGTCCCTCGTTCTTCGTCAACCGACTTACGACAGCTCAAGCATGCGCTCGATGGGCTTCACGGCGTCGCGGGCGATTGCCGGGTCTACGGTCACTTCGGGCCATTCGTGGCGCAGAGTGTTGTAGATTTTCTCGAGGGTGTTCTTCTTCATATACTCACACTCGTTGCATGAGCACCCTACTCCACCCTCAGACACTTCCGGCGGAACCGGGTAGAAGCGCACGTCAGGGCAGTTGCGCTCCAGCTCGTGCAATATGCCTGCCTCGGTGGCTATGATGTATTCCTTGATTTCGGGATGTGCTATGGCGTAATTGAGCATGGTGGCTGTAGAACCCTTTATGTCGGCGACAGCCAGAACGGGCGCCTTGCACTCCAGGTGTGCCATCACCACGGCGTCAGGATGCTCTGCCTTGAGCTTCAGTATTGCCTTTACCGAGAACTTCTCGTGTACGTGGCAGCCTCCGTTCCACAACAACATAGAGCGGCCCGACACACTGTTGATGTAGTTGCCAAGGTTGTAGTCGGGACCGAAGATTATCTTCTCGTCCTTCGGGAACGACGCCATCACCTTCTCGGCATTGCCCGACGTTACCACAACATCGGTCAGAGCCTTGACAGCCGCAGTAGTGTTGACATAGCTCACCACCTTGTATCCGGGATGTTCGTCCTTGAACTTCTTCAGATCTTCGGCACGACACGAGTCGGCAAGCGAGCATCCGGCTGTGAGATCGGGGCACAGCACCTTCTTGTCGGGCGAAAGCAGCTTGCACGTTTCAGCCATAAAGTGAACTCCACACATCACAATCATCTTGGCATCGGTCTGTGCTGCCTTGCGGGCAAGGGCCAATGAGTCGCCAACGAAGTCGGCCACTTCCTGTACGTCGCCCACCGTGTAGTAATGAGCCAGCAGCACTGCGTCCTTCTCGCGGCACAGGCGGCGTATCTCTTTCTTCAAGTCAACAGACGCTTCGACTGGTTCGTCGATGTATCCCTTCTCTATCCACTCTTTGTTCATTGTCGTATTGTTTTATGTTATTGTTTCTTCTATTTCCTGTAAGCCTGTCTCCCACCCCATTTGTCAACACCATTTATATATTTACTCTTTTTATTTTTTTTGAAAAGAAAAATATTATGAGTATGATGTGTTGTTAACTTGTTGGTAAGTTTTGGGCCATTTCTTTGGTTATTTCGTTATCAACGTTTGACACAGGATTACCAACAGGTGTCATTAATAACTTCTTGCTGATAATGAGCGTTGTATGTGTATTATCCACAGATTGTGGTTCACACTTGCAAAGTTAATAAGTTTATATCTTTTTTCGGTAAATATACGTGGAAAACTTTGAAATATCGACTTAATAACTTGGGTATTTATCCACACTCCACATATTGCGCCTGTCGTGATGTTGATAACTCCCAACTTATCCACAATTTTATCAACACGTTATCCACAGGCTTTATGGGGTTATCAACAGGTACAAGCTTTCCTGTGTTTATAACTGGTTTGAGGTGTGGTTGTGCTGCGTCGGGTGTTGATAAATGTGGATAACTGTAGGGATAAAAGTAGGAAGAATACAAACAGGATTGCAGATGTCGTAGCCGATTATTGCAACTATAGTAGCTGAAAGCTGTAAATGTAGGAGGTTATGGCGTCCTCGCCATAACCTGAGCAACCAACTAACACAAATAGTAAGAGTTGTTCTGGTTGATAAAACCGGCTTCCTTTAATAGTCAACTGCGCAGGTTATGTCGAGGACGCCATAACCTCCTACTATTAGGATTACAACCTCATGCCCTCCTGTTGATGCCTGTGTAGTGTGCTGCTGAGACAGGAGTCGATTGCCACTTGATATATATTTTTCCTCTACTTTATGTGCATACAGATGTTATACACGGCTCCTGTGGATTATATCTGTTTGTGTTTCACTGCGTTACATGGTTATCAACAGTTTTCTACAGGATGTTGATAAACACTATGCCTGTAATCTGTTGATAACCTGTTTATACACAGGTTTATGCACAGAATTTGTTGAAAACTATACATTGTATATCAGTCTGTTACATTAGTTATCAACAATTGTATTTCAGTTGTGGATAAATGGCGATTTCGAAGGGGGTTCCTGGCTTCTAAAATTAACCTGCAAAGTAACACCATCTCACCCCCTCAACCCCACAACTGGAGCTCAGCTCCGACACTATATTTGCATTTTTTCGGCTCAATACTGCCAGTTGAGCGCACCAGGAAATTCTTAGTGCGAATTTCTTGAGTTTTGGGCGTGCAGCGTTCATAGTACTTATACACAGCGGATTACGTTAGTTGGAGCCTGGCGTGTGCAAGAATACAGGGTGCAAAAGGACTCCTTTTTGTTGCTAATGTAGTCCTTTTGGTGTTGAGAAGTTGTCCTTTTGCGATGCAACGGAGGTCGTTTTGCTGTGCCAAAGGGGTACATTTGCAGTGGATAAGTGCCTGTTTTGTGGATAAAAGGGGTTGAATAGTGTGGAAAACCCCTTAAAAACGGTGGATAACCAGGTGATTTCTGCTTTGCGGATTTCTATTTTGCGATTTTTATTTGTAACACTTTTTTACTACAGGTGCTATATTTGCATGGCTTGCATGGGGCATATCCTGTTGTGGCGTAGGTGTAATGTAGGAGGCTATGGCGTCCTCGCCATAGCCTGAGCAGTTGGCTTTGAGTTGGTTGTGCTATAGTTGTTGTTTGGTTATAGTTTGTCTTTCTGCTTGCTCAGATTATGGCGAGGACGCCATAACCTCCTATAATTAGCCTTATAAACATAGTTATCCGCATTACCTGTTGATAACTACATATTGGCGTTCAATGCTTTAAGTGAGTTATCAACAGGTTGTGTTGATATGTTGATAAGTAGCTTTTGCTTGCCTGTTGTAATTCTTCATCAACACCATTTGTTAATATCTATAGGCTGAGTATCAGTATTTTACGTAGTTATCCACACACCTGTTGATAACTGCTGTGCATTATATACAGGACTGTAGGGACATTAACAGGGTTATAAACGGATTCTGTTAATATCTATGTCTTGTGTTTCAGTGAGTTAAGTTAGTTATCCACAGGTTATCAACAAGTGTGGATAACATGTAGGATATGAATGTGTCAATTCCTAATAGACACACAAAAAAGCCATATAAGATTGCCGCTTCCTGTGTGCGACTGTCTTATATGGCGTTTGTAAGTGATAGTGTAGAGTTACTTCTTTTTGTTACCTGCTGCGAGGTCAGCGAATCGTTTCATCCAGTTTCCGCCCTTCATACATGCTATGCCGATGATGACGAACGGTATGCTGAGCATCTGTCCCATGTTGAGCGGAAGTGTCTGCTCGAATGCTTCCTGCACTTCCTTGGTGTATTCGATGAAGAATCGTGCCGTGAAGATGTAGGTGAGGCAGAGTCCGAAGAAGAATCCTGTGCCCACACGCTGCGGTTGTTTGCGGTAGATTCGCCATCCTATGAAGAAGAGTAGGGCATAGGCTATAGCCTCGTAGAGCTGTCCGGGGTGGCGTGGCATTGAGTCGACGCGCTCGAAGATGAATGCCCAGGGCACGTCGGTGATGCGTCCTATTATCTCGGAGTTCATCAAGTTACCCAGTCGGATGAAGCAGGCTGTGACTGGAGTGGCAATGGCTATGTTGTCGAGCACCTGCCACACGTTCATCTTGGTGCGTCTGACGTACATCCAGAGGGCAAGCATGAGTCCCAGTGTGCCTCCGTGCGATGCCAGTCCGCGGTAGCCCGTGAATCGCCATGAGCCGCTGTCGCTGATGTCGATGGGCAGGAATATCTCGATGAAGTGTCGCCAGCTGGTGAGAAACACGTCGGGCTGGTAGAACAGACAATGACCCAGGCGTGCTCCGGCGAGTATTCCGATGAAGCAATAGAGGAAGAGCGGGTCGAAAAGTCCTTCCTTCACCTTCTGTTCTTTGTACAGTCGCTGCACTAAGAGATAGGCGAGGGCAAGTCCGACGAGCCAGCACATCGAGTACCAGTGTATTGCCAGCGGGCCAAGCGACACTGCTGTGTCACTCGGATCCCATGTTATGTATAAAAAATGTTCCATTTTTTATTTAACGCTTACACATTAAAACGGAAGTGCATGATATCTCCATCCTGCACGACATACTCCTTACCCTCGATCGAGAGCTTGCCTGCTTCGCGCACGGCAGCTTCCGAGCCATACTGGATATAGTCGTCGTACTTGATTACTTCGGCGCGGATGAAGCCTTTTTCGAAGTCGGTGTGGATGACGCCGGCGCACTGCGGAGCCTTCCATCCCTTGTGATAGGTCCATGCCTTCACCTCCATTTCGCCGGCGGTGATGAATGTCTCGAGGTTGAGCAGGCTGTATGCCTTCTTGATAAGTCGGTTTACGCCGCTCTCCTCCAGTCCGAGTTCTTCGAGAAACATCTGCTTGTCCTCGTATGTTTCGAGCGATGCTATGTCCTCTTCGGTCTTGGCTGCGATGACAAGCATTTCCGCTCCTTCGCTCTTTGCTATTTCGGCTATCTGTGCCGAGTATTCGTTGCCGTTCTTGGCTGATGCCTCGTCGACGTTGCAAACGTACAGTACGGGCTTGGCTGTGAGCAGGAAGAGGTCGTGAGCGTAGCGCTGCTCCTCCTTCGACTCGAACTCCACGGTGCGTGCGTTCTTGCCCTGCTCCAGCACCTGCTTGTAGGCTTCGAGCACGGCTACTGCCACCTTGGCGTCCTTGTTGTTGCCAATGGCTGCTATCTTCGACTGCTTCTGCAGCTGGCTCTCTACGGTTTCGAGGTCCTTGAGTTGCAGCTCGGTGTCGATTACTTCCTTGTCTTCTATGGGATTGACGCTGGCACCGCCCTCGCGCACGATGTTGTCGTCGTCGAAGCAGCGCAGTACGTGTATGATGGCGTCGGTCTCGCGGATGTTGCCGAGGAACTTGTTGCCCAGACCTTCGCCCTTGCTTGCGCCCTTGACGAGTCCGGCTATGTCTACTATCTCGCATGTTGCGGGCACGATACGGCCCGGATGCACTATCTCGGCGAGCTTTGTGAGTCGCTCGTCGGGTACTGTTATCACGCCTACGTTAGGCTCGATTGTACAGAATGGGAAGTTGGCTGCCTGCGCTTTGGCGTTGGAGAGGCAGTTGAAAAGAGTGGACTTGCCCACGTTGGGGAGTCCTACTATACCACATTTTAATGCCATGTATTTATTGTTTTATTATTTGTTTCCACTGCAAAGTTACGCTTTTAAATCGAAATATGTGTATATAATGCGATATAAGCGTGTGCCTTGGGTGCTACTTTATCGTTGTGCGCTTTGCTGGCAGAGGTTCATCACGCGCAGCCAGTTGCCTCCCCAGATGAGCGACATGTCTGTTTCGGAGTAGCGTCGGCGCAGCAATGCCTTGGTGAAGTTGACCAGTTCGGAGGCGTCGGCGAGTCCCGGTATGCCTCCGTCGCCGTCGAAGTCGGTGCCCAGTCCTACGTGTTCTATGCCCATTATGTCGATGGCGTGCTCCAGATGGCGTATTGCGTCGGTTATGGTTGCGTTGCCGTCGGTGCGCAGGAATCCGTTGTAGAGTGTTATCTGGCATACGCCTCCGGCTGCTGCGAGGGCACGCATCTGCTCATCGGTGATGTTGCGCGGCACGTCGCAGAGTGCGCGTGAGTTGCTGTGCGAGCATACTATCGGTGTGCGCGATATCTGCAGGGCGTCGTAGAATGATTTCTCGCCGGCATGGCTGAGGTCGACCATCAGTCCAAGGCGGTTCATCTCTGTTATCACCTGCGCTCCGAAAGGGCTCACGCCGCCGTGCGTATTGAGCGAGTGGCGTGCCGAATCGCATATCTGGTTGTCGCCGTTGTGGCACAGTGTGATGTATGTTATGCCGCGGTTGGCAAAGTGCTGCACGTTGTTTATGTCGTCTTCGATGGCGAGTCCGTTTTCTATACCGGTCAGTAGCGAGCGCAGTCCGTCCCGCTTGTTGCGCAGTATGTCTGCCTCCGAACGTGCGTGGGCTATGTATCGGGAGTCGCTCAGTATGGTGTCTTCAATTTTGTCGAATATCAGGTCGGCATATTCGCGTGGTGTCTTGGCTCCGAGCGGTGCTATCTGTGCGAAAGTTTCGCCAGGTTTTGGCTGCGGCAGATATGCCACCATGGTCACGGCGTCGGGTCCGCCTTCCTGCATCTTGTGCAGGTCGTATAGTATTCGCGGGTCGCGCTGGTCGAAGTGTATGCCTTGGGGGAAGAACATCGGTGTGTCGCAGTGGGAGTCGAGCGTGATGTTGCGGCTGTGGAAGAGCCGCATCTGGTGGTGGATTGCCGCCTCGCTGACGAGCCAGCGGAACAGTGGCAGGCCGTCGTCGGCAAGCCATTCGGGATGCCATTGTACGCCGATTACGGGCTTCTGCTCGCTGCTTTCTATGGCTTCGATGGTGCCGTCGGGTGCCAGTGCTGCGGTGCGCATGTGTTTGCCGGGATTGTCTACAGCCTGATGGTGGAACGAGTTGACGTAGATGGTGTCCTCGCCGTCGAATATGTCGCTCAGCATGGTGCCCGGTTTGATGTTCACGCTGTGTGTCTGTGTGGACTGATGCGAGGTCTGCGAGTGCTTGATTAGGGTAGGGGTGGGCTTGATGTCCTGCTCTACGTGTCCGCCGAGCGACATTGCGAGCGTCTGAATTCCGCGACAGATGCCCAGCATAGGCAGCTGGCGGTCGAAGGCGTAGCGCGTCAGCAGCAGTTCGGGCAGGTCGCGCTCGTTGTTGATATTGTGCAGTTGTGGCACGGGTTGTTCGCCCGCCCAGAGCGGGTTGAAGTCGCCTCCGCCGCTCAGGACGATTGCGTCGAGCGTGTCGAGTGTGCTGAGCAGCACGTCGTTGTCGGCCACAGGCGGAATGAGTACGGGCGTACCTCCGGCGCTGACTATCTGCTTGTAGTACACTTCGCGCAGCGTTGCGTCGATGCCTTCGTGATTGGTTGTGATGCCTATGAGTGGCCGGTAGGTGTGTGATGGGGCAGAGGTGTATGTCTCGTCGAGATGTTGTTGCAGGTTGAACTTGTTCATAGTATATGTATAAAAAAAGAAAAAGACAACAAAGGCAACCGTCGTTCAGTTGTCTTTGTTGTCTTCGTTATGTTTGTATAGTTTACTGTTCGTCGTCTTCGAGGTGTACCGGTATCTCGCGCTTGATGCTCTGGTCGAGCGAGATGAGGGTCTCTGTAGACACAACTCCTGGTATCATCTGCATCTTGTTGTTGAGCAGATCCATGAGCTGTTCGTTGTCGCGGGCGTACACTTTGAGCAGCATTGTGTACGAACCGGTGGTGAAGTGACATTCCACGATTTCGGGTATCTCCTTCAGCTGCTTCACTACGTCCTTGTACATGCTGCCGCGTTCGAGGTTCAATCCTACATAGGTGCATGTGCTGTATCCTATGCTTTTGGGGTTGACATCGAATCCGCTGCCGGTTATGACGCCACCATTGATGAGGTGCTGTACACGTTGGTGGATGGCTGCGCGTGACACTCCGCATTCAGCTGCAACATCCTTGAATGGTATGCGAGCGTTCTTGGACAGTATACTAAGTATTTTCTTGTCGAGATTGTCTATTTTGTCCATGGTGTTAATGGTTTTTCGTATAATTATCAATAATGCTATTTACAACTGTTACATATTGTAAGCAAAATTAGACATTATATCTGAGATAAGCAACATTGTGCATACTATTTTTTGCTTTTTGTGCAAAATGTATAGCAAATTTATGTTTTTTGAACAACGAAAGCCCATTTTGGACGTTATTTATGACTGCATCTCGTGCAGACGGCGATAGTATCCGCCGAGAGCGATTAGCTCGTCGTGTGTGCCACGTTCTACGATGCGTCCCTCGTGCAGCACACATATCTCGTTGGCATTCTTGATTGTAGACAGTCGGTGGGCAATGGCTACGGTGGTGCGCGATGTCATGAGTCGCTCAAGAGCGTCCTGAACAAGTCGCTCGCTCTCTGTGTCGAGTGCCGATGTTGCCTCATCGAGAATGAGGATTGGCGGGTTCTTGAGTATGGCTCGTGCTATGCTGACGCGCTGACGTTGTCCGCCTGAGAGCCGTCCGCCTCGGTCGCCGATGTTGGTGTCGTATCCGTGCTCGGTCTGCATTATGAAGTCGTGTGCATTGGCGATGCGTGCCGCCTGCTCCACTTGCTCCATTGTGGCGTTTTCGACGCCGAACGTGATGTTGCCTATAAACGAATCGTTGAAGAGAATGGCCTCCTGGTTGACGTTGCCGATGAGCTGTCGGAGGTCGTGGATGCCGAGCTTGCGCACATCGATGCCGTCGATGAGCACCTCACCTTCCTGAACGTCGTAGTAACGCGGTATGAGGTCGACGAGTGTCGACTTGCCGCTGCCGCTCTGTCCTACAAGTGCTACGGTCTTGCCCTTCTCGATTACGAGGTTGATGTCCTTCAATACCCACTGCTCGCCATACTTGAATGATACGTGGCGGAACTCAATCTGGTGCTCGAACGACTTGATATGGACGGGGTTTTCGGGTTCCTTGATGGTGTCTTCTGCCTTGAGTATCTTGTCGATACGCTCCACTGAGGCGAGTCCCTTGGGTACGTTGTAGCCTGCCTTGGAGAAGTCCTTGAGCGGATTGATGATAGAGTAGAGCATCACGAGATAGTAGATGAATGTAGGACCCGACAGCATCTGCTTGTCGAGCACGAGCACTCCGCCCACCCAAAGCACGATGATTATGAGCACGGTGCCGAGGAATTCGCTCATAGGATGGGCTAATTGCTGGCGTATATTGACGCGTTGTATGGCTGTACGATAGCTCGAGTTGATGCGGTCGAAGCGGTCGTTCATCTTGTCTTCGGCGCAGAATGCCTTGATGATGCGCAGTCCGCCGAGTGTTTCTTCAACCTGCGACATGGTGTCGCTCCACAGACTTTGTGCCTTGATGGAGTTCTGCTTGAGCTTGCGTCCTACCACTCCCATAAACCAACCGAATATGGGCACGAATATAAGCGTGAAGAGTGTGAGCTGCCACGATATGAACAGCAGTGCCGAGAAGTAGAAGATGATGAGTATCGGGTTCTTGAACAGCATGTCGAGCGACGACATTATCGAGCTTTCCACTTCTCCTACGTCGCCCGTCATACGTGCGATGATGTCGCCTTTGCGCTCGTCGGAGAAGAATCCGAGGGGCAATGACGTTATCTTACGGTAGAGCTGGTTGCGTATGTCGCGTACTATACCGGTGCGCATGGGGATGATTGTGGCCGACGAAAGGAAGTAGGCGCCGGTCTTGAGCATTGTGGTGAATGCCAGAAACAGTCCGATGAGCAGCAGCGTGGTAGTCGATCCTACGGAGTGAATGAGTTGCGTGACATAGTAGTCGGCGTTGTTGGATATCACATCCTTCAGATTGTCGAACGACCAGGGCATCAGTTGCGTTGCCGTTCCGGTTCCTTCGGTGCGGAAGAGTATCTGAAGTATCGGTATGAGAGCTGCAAACGAGAAGATGTTGAGCACTGCCGAGAGTATGTTGAATACTATCGTCAGCGCCAGATACTTCTTGTACGGCGGCAGAAAGCGCTTGAGTACTTGTAGGAATTCTTTCATACTGTTGTTGGATTGTTGTGTCGTTGTGATGTTGTGATTTGTTGCTTAGTCGATGGGCTCGCCCAGGAGAGTCGCTGATGTAGAGCCGGTTATCTTCACCATTACGCGATCGCCGATGTGATGGTTGTTCTTGTCGAACACCACGGCTTTGTTCTGTTCGGTGCGACCCATAAGCTGTTGGCGTGAGCGCTTTGAATAACCCTCAACCAATACTTCGAATGTCTTGCCCACGTCCTTTCGGTATTGCTCGGCCGAGACTTCTGTCTGGAGGCGTATGAGTTCGTTGAGGCGCTCTATCTTCACTTCTTCGGGTACGTTGTCGGGCAGGTGTTTGGCTGCGTAGGTGCCCGGCCGCTCGCTGTACTTGAACATGAATGCCGAGTCGAACATACATTCGCGCACCAGCGAGAGGGTTTCGGCGTGATCCTCGGGAGTCTCGTCGTGATAGCCTACGAACAGGTCGGTGGTCAGACCGCAGTCGGGTATGATGCGGCGTATTGCTGCCACGCGTTCCAGATACTGCTCGCGTGTATACTTGCGGTTCATCAGTTTGAGTATCTTTGTAGAACCGCTTTGTGCCGGGAAGTGTATGTGCTTGCAGAGGTTGGGCTCGTCGGCTATGGCGTGCAGTATGTCGTCGGTCATGTCTTCGGGGTTGGATGTGGTGAAGCGCACACGCATGTCGGGCACGCTCTGTGCCACCTTGCGCAGCAGTTCGGCAAACGAGCATCCGCCTTCTATGCGCTTTCCGGCTGGAGTCAGACCGTAGCTGTTGACGTTCTGGCCCAGAAGGGTTACCTCCTTGAATCCCTTGTCGTGCAGATCCTTCACCTCTCGCAGTATGCTTTCAACGTCGCGCGAGCGCTCACGGCCTCTTGTGTAGGGCACAATGCAGTAGTGGCAGAAGTTGTTGCAGCCTCGCATGATGCTCACGAAGCCACTCACGCGTCCTGCACCGATTCGCTGCGGGATGACGTCGCGGTAGGTTTCGGTGGTAGACAGTTCGATGTTGCAGGCGTTATGTCCGTTCTCGCACTGTGCTATCATATCGGGCAGGTTGAGGTAGGAGTCGGGTCCGCACACAAGGTTGGCGTGGTGGTTGTCGATGAGGTCCTGGCGCACGCGCTCTGCCATACATCCCAGTACACCGATAATGAGCTGTCGGCCCTTCTTCTGTTCGGCATGCAGCGTCTCAAGTCGTCCATATATCTTGTTCTCGGCATTCTCTCGTATTGAGCAAGTGTTGAGGAATATGGCGTCGGCGCAGTCCTCGTCGTCGCAGAGTTCGTAGCCTGCCATCTGCATTATGGACGCTACCACTTCAGAGTCGGCCACGTTCATCTGGCAGCCGTATGTCTCTATGAATAGTTTCTTCATCTATATAATATATGTATGTTACAGGTGTGTATAATCTGTAGGTGAGTTTATTCCTTGGCGGCGCGCTTCATCTCGAGCTTGTAGAGGTCGCCACGGCGGTCGCGCAGGTTGCGTACGGCACCGTAGGTGTGCAGCTCGTTGAGCAGCGAGAGGTCGACATCCGACACGAGTATCATCTCGGTGTTGGGCGTTGCTTCTGCGCGCTTGCCGTCGTTGGGGAATGCGAAGTCGCAAGGAGTGAACACTGCCGACTGCGCATACTGTATGTCCATGTTGTGAACGCGCGGCAGGTTGCCCACACTTCCGGCTATTGCCACGTAGCATTCGTTTTCTATTGCGCGTGCCTGGGCGCAGACACGAACGCGTGAGTAGGCGTTCTGCGTGTCGGTCATGAACGGAACGAAGAGTATTTTCATTCCGTCGTCGGCCATCAGACGCGAGAGTTCGGGGAATTCCACGTCGTAGCAGATTACGATTCCGATGCGTCCGCAGTCGGTATCGAATGTCTGTATGTGCGAGCCGCCCGAGAGTCCCCAGCATTTCTGTTCGTCTGGCGTCACGTGTATCTTCTCGTACATGTCTACCGTACCGTCGCGGCGGCACAGGAAGCCTACGTTGTAGAGCGAGTTGTCCTCCTTGAGGTAAGGCATTGAGCCGGTTATGATGTTGATGTTGTATGATATGGCGAGCTCGCGGAAGCGGTCGCGTATCTGCTCGGTATACTGTGCCATGGCGCGTATGGACTGAGCCTCGCCCATATCGTTGAACTTTGCCATGAGCGGCGCGTTGAAGTATTCGGGGAAGAGGATGAAATCGCTCTTGTAGTCGCTCACCGAATCGACGAAGAACTCTACCTGTTCGAACAGGTCGTCAAGCGAGTTGTAGGGTCGCATCTGCCACTGTACCAGTCCGATACGAACCGTCGGGCGCTTGTCTACATACGAATCCGTAGGCGGCTGATAGTAGATGTTGTCCCACTGCAGCAGTGTGGCGCAATGCTTCGACTCCTCGTCGTTGGGCAGATAGTTGCGCATGACGCGTCGAACGTGAAAGTCGTTGCTCAACTGGAATGTCAGCACCGGGTCGTATATCTCGCGCGAGCGTACGCGTTCGATATATTCCTTGGGTCGCATCTTGTCGGCATACTTGTGATAGTTGGGTATTCGTCCGCCGAACATGATGGCCTTGAGGTTGAGTTTTTCGCAGAGTTCCTTGCGATACTCGTACATGCGTCGTGCCAGACGCAGTCCGCGGTAGTCGGGATGTATGAACACCTCGATGCCATAGAGTATGTTGCCCTTGGCGTTATGGGTGTTGAAGGTCTCGTTGCCGGTCACCTGCGCGTAGGTGTGGTCGCCCTTCACCATATTATAATCAACAATAATAGACAGTGCGCATCCCACTATCTTGTCGTCGACGATTATCACCACCTGTCCCTCGGGGAATATTGTGATGAGTTTCTTGATTTGAGCTTTTGTCCAGAACACGTCTTCGTCGCCATAGATGCGCTTGAACGAGCGTGCGAGCTGATCGTAGTCCTCCATCTGAAGGTTGCGCAGTTCTACTTTGCTAATGTTGTGAGATTCCATTTTCTATGTTGTTTTGTTGTATTAAGATGTTGTGATGTTGTGGTGTTGTTGGTGTTCACACCATCTCAACACTACAACTTATCAACCCTAAAAAGTTTTCGACAAAAACTTTTTAGCCACTTCCCATATTACCATGCCAGCCGTTACGCTGACATTGAGCGAGTGTTTGGTGCCGAATTGTGGTATTTCGAGGCATCCGTCCGACATGTCCACCACCTCCTGATGCACTCCCTTCACCTCGTTGCCCAGCACTATTGCGTAGTGTTTGTCGGTGTCGAGCTGCAGGTTCTGAAGCTTGGTCGACCCCTCCACCTGCTCTATGCTGTACACGAAGAAGCCGTCGTTGTGGAGCGACTCAATCGCCTCGGTGGCAGTGGGGAAGTAGCGCCACGCTACGGAGTCCTCGCCTCCGAGTGCCGTCTTGTGAATTTCGGGGTGGGGTGGGGTGGCAGTGATGCCGCAAAGGTATACCGCCTCGACGCGGAATGCGTCGGCCGAGCGGAACACCGAACCCACGTTGTGCAGCGAACGCACGTCGTCAAGCACTACGATAAGGGGCAGTTTGGGAGCCTCGTGAAACTCGTCAACCGAGAGCCGTTGCATTTCTATAGTACGGAGTTTGCGCATATTATTCTTTTTATGTGCAAAATTAGATAAAAATCCCGAATTACAAGACGATTATGGCGAAAGTCGCGGTAAAAAACCCTTTACAAAAAAATAATGACTAACTTTGTGCAAAGTAGAGTATAAAATAAGCAAATTAGAATATCAAAAGTGTATGAAGATATTTTTCTCACATAAAGAAGAGGTATGGAACTCGTGGTCGCATGGCGCGGGTATAATTCTCGGTGTGGTGGTAGGCACGGCGTTCCTGGTATGGTGTGGTTGGGCGCGTAACGGTTGGGCAACGGCTGGTATCATACTATATCTATTCGGAATGCTGTCGAGCTACATAGCTTCTACCGTCTATCACGCTCTGTCGGCATGGTCGCCGTGGAAGGAGAGGCTGCGCAAGTGGGACCATGCAGCCATATACTGGCACATTGCGGGTTCGTATTCGCCCATCACGCTGGTGGCGCTGCGCGAGTATGGCTATTGGGGATGGGCGCTGTTCGTCTTCATATGGTTGTCGGCAATAGCCGGAACCATAAAGAGCTTCATCGGACTTAAGAGCCACAGCTACGTAGAGACGGCATGCTACGTGGTGATGGGACTGAGTGTGCTCGTGGCGTTCGGTCCGCTGATGCACTGTGTGGGTCCGTCGGCTATAGTATGGATTATAGCCGAGGGCGTGGCTTACATCACAGGTGCCGCCTTCTACTGCCTGCGCAAGCAGCGGTATATGCACACCGTATTCCACTTCTTTGTGCTCGCCGGTTCGGTATGTCACATCATTGCGGTGTGGGATATTCTGATGCGGTGGCTGTAGAAAATTGCGGACGTTTTGCAAAAGGAGTCCTTTTGCGTTTCAAATGTAGTCCTTTTGCATTGCAAATGTAGTCCTTTTGATGACCAAAAGGAGTCCTTTTACAATGCAAAAGGACTACATTTTTTTTGCTTGTCAGCCTATAGCTCAACCATGATATAGCTTCATATTAATTTTCCTCCATTGCGATGACAGAATGCCGTGAGGTCTTCTGTCGTGTCTTTGAAACTTAATGTGTGCATAACGTCGTAGAAACGCTCAGGCATTTATATTCTGCTTTTAGTGTGCTTCCAGCCAGTTTTCGCCCCAGCCTGAGTCGGCAACGAGCGGAACCTGAAGCGGATAGGCGTTCTGCATTTCTTCGATTACAATCTTTTCAACGCGTTCCTTCTCCTCGGGCAGAACCGAGAAGTTGAGTTCGTCGTGCACCTGCAGAATCATTTTCGACTTGATGCCCTCGCGGCGGAAGCGCTCGTAGATGTGCACCATGGCAATCTTGATGATGTCGGCAGCCGAACCTTGTATCGGAGCATTGATGGCGTTGCGCTCGGCAAAGTTGCGAACGGTGGCGTTGTGCGACGTGATGTCGGGCAGATAGCGGCGACGATGGAAGAACGTTTCGGCGTAGCCGTGCTCGCGTGCCAGTTCCTTCGCCTTCTCCATATAGGCTTGCACCTCGGGGAATGTCTCGAAATATCCGTCGATGAGCTGCTTGGCTTCGTCGCGGCTTATGTCCAGACGCTCTGCCAGTCCGAACACCGTGATGCCGTAGATGATGCCGAAGTTGGCGCGCTTGGCTTTGGTTCGTTGGTCGCGACTCACGTCTTCTATCTTCTCCTTATATATACGTGCGGCTGTGGCGGCGTGGATGTCGTAGCCCTCGCGGAACGCCTCAATCATGTTCTTGTCGCCCGACAGATGCGCCATGACGCGCAACTCAATCTGTGAATAGTCGGCTGAGAAGAACAGACAGCCCGGTTCGGGAATGAAGCACTTGCGTATCTCCTTGCCGTCCTCGCCACGAACGGGTATGTTCTGGAGGTTAGGGTCGGACGAAGAGAGGCGCCCCGTGGCTGTAACTGCCTGATTGAACGACGTATGGATGTGTCCCGTGCGGGGGTTGATAAGCTTGGGCAGGGCGTCGACATAGGTGCCGAGGAGCTTCTTCAAGCCTCGATGGGCGAGGATGTCGTCGACGATTGGAGCCTTCGAACGGAGCTGTTGCAGCACCTCTTCGGATGTGACGAACTGTCCGGTCTTGGTCTTCTTGGGCTTGTCCACAATCTTCATCTCGCCGAAGAGCACCTCGCCCACCTGCTTGGGCGACGCTATGTTGAACTCGTGTCCGGCGAGCTTGTATATGTTCAGTTCAATCTGCTTCATGCGGTCGGTCAAGGTTCGCGATGTCTCGGCAAGAGCCTTGGTGTCGAGCAGTACTCCGTTCATCTCCATTTCTGCCAACACCGGCACGAGCGGCATCTCGATGTTGTAGAACAAGTCGTCAACGCCAGCCTCCTTGAGGCGCGGCTTCAGCACGTTGTATAGGCGCAGAGTGACGTCGGCATCCTCAGCGGCATAGTCGCAGATGTCGGCAGGCGAGAGGTCGCGCATATTCTTCTGACCCTTGCCCTTGGGTCCGATGAGTTCGTCGATGTGTACCGTCTGGTAGCCGAGCAGCGTCTCGGCGAGAATGTCCATGTTGTGTTTCTGCTCGGGTTGGAGCACGTAGTGGGCAATCATAGTGTCGAACATCGGTGCTGCGAGCCGCACTCCGTAATTCATCAGCACCTCCATGTCGTACTTGATGTTCTGTCCGATTTTGAGGATTTCGGTGCTTTCGTACAGCGGTTTGAATATGTTAACAATCGTTTGCGCCTTTTTACGTTCGGCAGGAATTGCCACGTAAAATGCCTTTCCTTCCTCAACGGCGAAGCTCAAACCAACCAATTCTGCGTCGACAGGGTTGATTGAAGTGGTCTCCGTGTCTAGACTGAGAATTTGTTTTGTAACAAAAAAATCAAATAATTTGCGTGCTTCTTCCTCATTTTCAATGAGTTGGTAGTCATGAGAGGTCGTTTTTAGGCTCTCAAAACTCGAAAATTCTGCGCCAACTGAATCATTGGTCGGATTTTCGGCAAATAAATCGAGTTGTGGATTAACAACTTTTTGCTGTTGTTGTGGCTTCTTTACAAATTTATCGAGAAGACTCTTAAATTCCAGTTCGGTGAAGATTTCGGCGAGTCGGGCTGTGTCGGGCTCCTCAATCTTCAGCGCGTCGAGATTGAGTTCTATAGGAACGTCGGTGCGTATGGTAGCCAGGAACTTCGACATGCGTATGTCGTCGACAGCCGACTCGACCTTTTCGCGCAGCTTGCCTTTAATCTTGGCAGTCGAGGCGAGCATGTTGTCGATGCTGCCGAATTCGCCTATGAGCTTGGCGGCGGTCTTCGGACCCACGCCGGGGCATCCCGGGAAGTTGTCGGCAGAATCGCCCATCAGCGCCAGGAGGTCGATGACCTGGGTAGGGGAGTCGAGTTCGTACTTGGCGCACACCTCGCTGGGGCCCATAGTTTCGTATCCGCCGCCGTGACGTGGCCGGAATATGAACACGTTGTCGCTCACCAGCTGGCCATAGTCCTTGTCGGGCGTGAGCATATAGGTCTTGATGCCGGCAGCTCCAGCCTTGGTTGCGAGCGTACCGATGACATCGTCAGCCTCGAAACCGTCCACCTGCAGCACCGGGATGTGCATAGCCTCAATGATGCTCTTTATGACAGGCACCGAAGCGCGTATGGCTTCGGGTGTCTCCTCGCGTTGTGCCTTGTACGCAGGGAATGCCTCGTCGCGAAACGTCTTGCCATGGTCGAACGCCACACCGATATGTGTGGGCTGCTCTTTGGTGAGAATCTCGTTGAGAGTATTGACAAATCCCATCACGGCCGAGGTGTTCATGCCCTTGGAATTGATGCGCGGATTTTTGATGAACGCATAATATGCACGGTAGATGAGCGCGTAAGCGTCGAGAAGAAATAGCTTGTCCATTTTTATTATGTTGTAATGTTGAAGTGGTGAGGTGTTGTTATGTTGACCACCTCAACATCTCACCACCTCAACATAATTATTATTATATGGTGTAAAATTACAAAAAAAATGTCACTAATAACGGCAAAATCCGTAACTTTGTACGAAATATTATAATACAATGGATTATCTGTCAATCATTAAGAACCCTATAGAGGCGGAACTCGCCGACTTTATAAGTCTTTTCAACCAGTCGCTCTCGCACGAGGACGGACTGCTCGGCTCGGCGCTGGAGCACATCCGCAAGCGTGCAGGCAAGCGTATGCGCCCTATGCTGATACTGCTTATGGCGAAGAACTTCGGCACTATCAACGAGGCTACGCAGAATGCTGCCGTTGGATTGGAGCTGCTCCACACGGCTTCGCTCGTTCATGATGATGTGGTGGATGAGAGTGAGGAGCGTCGTGGTCAGGCTTCGGTCAACGCCACTTATGACAATAAGGTGGCTGTACTCGTGGGCGATTACATCCTTTCGACAGCCCTTCTGTGTGTGGCGCGTACTCATTCGGAGCAGATCGTTACTTATCTTGCCGAACTGGGACGCACGCTTTCCGACGGCGAGATACTGCAGTTGTCGAACATCGGACGCAAGGACATCTCGGAGGATGTATATTATGACGTGATAAAGCAGAAGACCGCGGCTCTGTTTGAAGCGTGTGCCGGCATCGGTGCATTGTCGTCGGGCGCGTCGGAGGAGGATGTTGAGGCTGCAAAGCAGTTCGGCCAGAATCTCGGTATCATCTTCCAGATACGCGACGACATATTCGACTATTACGATTCGACGGAGATAGGCAAGCCTACAGGCAATGATATGGTTGAGGGTAAGCTTACGCTGCCTGTAATATACGCCGTGAACAATGGTGGAAACGAGGATATGCGTCGTCTGGCATTGAAGGTGAAGGAACACTCGGTGAGTGCCGATGAGATAGCGCAGCTCGTAGATTATACCAAACAAATGGGTGGTATAGAATACGCCGAACGCCGTATGTGGGAGTTCCACGCACATGCCCAGCAGTTTATTGATGATAGAGTGGGGCAGCCGGACGTGAAGGCTGCGCTCCAGACTTATCTCGACTATGTTATAAAGAGAACGAAGTAGGAAGTTAGGGGGCTGTAGCTTGATTGCTAAGAACTAAGCCTTATTGGGCATTCTTAGGCCTCTTTAAGCCGTGATTGAAAAGGCTTAGAGAGGCCTAAGAAGGCTCAGTGAGGCTTATAATTTCAATATCCTCTATAATCTTTTCTTGCCTTTGTCATTTGCTCTCTCATTCCGCCACTTTCCACAAACTTTATTTCCAGCTTCTCTATAAGCTTGTTTAGCATCCAGTCGGTTTGATGAATTAGGGTTATGGCGATATTGGCTATAGTTTCATCAGAGCGTTGTGTTATTGCTTTTCTATAGTAGGCGCTGTCGTTATGGTTGGCACAAGCACGTTTGGCTTGTGCAAGTCGCGGGTCGTCAGGTTGCCATTGTTCCAATCCTCTTACTCGTATATAATCTTCATAGTCTACTAACAGTTCCTGCAAACTGGCTTTTGCTACGTTTGTAAGTTTTATTTCTGTTTCCTTAGAAGTGTTGCCAGCCGCCGCTCCCTCTGCTATGTTCTGTTTCCCTGAACGTGCTGCTTGTACCATTTGGTCAATTGTACGGTCACCTTTTTCAAGATATTTATGAGCAAAATAGTATGTGACATCGTATATGCATTCAGATTTTTGGTATACGAGGAGGTTCTTGTACGAGCCTCCATGGGGAAGAAAGGGTTTTGGTGTAGGCATAAGTTTGATTTTTATGGTTAGTGAATTGGGATTAATAGAGGTGGGTAGGGCTGTTGTCTGGGCCTTGCTGAGCAGTTGTCTGGGCCTTATTGAGGCTGTTATTAGGCCTTACTGGGCCTCAATAAGCCTTTCTAAGCCTTGGCATAAAAAGGCATAGAAAGGCCCAGTAAGGCTCAGGTAACTGCTCAGCAAGCCCCTAATCCTTTAGAAGAACTTGATCTGCTCGCCTTTAATCTCGCTCAACAGCATGTTGGCAAGGCGTGATGTACCGAGGCGGAACCACTTGTTGGTGAGCCATTTTTCGCCCAATACTTCCTTGACTATTGTGTAGTAGATGATGGCATCCATAACGCTGTTGATGCCGCCAGCGGGCTTGAAACCTATCTGAATGCCCGTCTCGTCGTAGTATTCCTTGATGGCCTGGCACATAACGTAGGCTGCTTCGGGTGTGGCGGCAGGCTGAAACTTGCCCGTCGACGTCTTGATGTAGTCGGCGCCAGAGTACATAGCCAGCAGAGCAGCCTTCTTGATGTTGGTGGCAGTCTTTAGAGCACCTGTCTCGAGTATAACCTTCATGGGCACCGTTTCGCCACATGCAGCCTTCAGTTCGGCTATGTCGTCGCACATTCCTTCGTAGTCGCCCGAAAGGAACTTGCCTACCGGCATAACGATGTCAATCTCGGTGGCGCCGTCGGCAACAGCCAGCGATGTCTCGGCAATCTTCACCTCGATGCGAGCTTGCGAAGAAGGGAACGATCCACTGACGCAAGCTATCTCTACACCGTCCACCTCCAGTGATTCAGCCACGGTGTTGGCGAAGCACGGATAGACGCAGACGGTAGCCACGTGGGGCATGTCGGGATACTGATTGTCGAAGTCGTTGACGCGCTCGGTGAACGCCAGTACGCTCGTGTCAGAATCGGTTGTCTTGAGCGTTGTAAGCTCGATGCTTCCGAAGAGGAATTTCTTAACGTCGATAGTGTCGTTAGCCGACACCTTCTCGGCAATGATATTGCGCACGGCATCGCGCACGGCGTTGTCGTCGATAGCGGTGTTGTATTTGGTAAGAGCAAGTTCGTACTTGCTCGTCTTCTCTTGTCCCATAGTCTCCTCGTCGTGGAGTATTACATCTTTAATTATTCCCATAGTCTTATGCTTTTGTTTTTATTGTTATCTATAGTTGATTATCTGAGTTTGGGGTTGTTCTTATGGCGCAATTTGTCGCGGTTGGTCTTCTTCTCGATACTCTTCTGCAGCGCCTCCGTAAGGTCTACGCCCGTCTGATTGGCAAGGCAGATGAGCACCCACAGAATGTCGGCCATCTCCTCAGAAGGGTCGTGCGATTCGCCCTCCTTGAAGCTCTGGTCGCCATAGCGTCGCGCCATGATGCGCGCCAGTTCGCCCACCTCCTCGGTAAGGCAAGCCATATTGGTGAGTTCGGAGAAGTAGCGCACGCCATACTCCTTTATCCAACGGTCTACCGTCTCTTGTGCTTCCTTGATAGTCATATTGCTTGATTTTAGATGTCAACAGGCAGTCCCAGCACCATCAGATAGATGTCGTAGACAAGCCATATAGCGAGTATCGCAACCAGGCAGATGCGGAATATCACTCCTATCTTCTTGCTTCGCGACACGCTGTGGAACGGTCGGGGAAACTCCAGATACGTCATGATGCTGAAACCTATAAACAGCAATGCGCAACCCGTAAATGCATACAACGGCTTGTTGGCTCCCCACGAATCGCGGGTGAACATCAGCACCAGTCCTACAGCTTCGAGCAGTAGGGCAGTATTTGAAAGATACTTCTTCATAAGCTAAATTATTAAGTGGTTCTTAATGTCAGTTGTTTACGGTTATTATATCTCATTATTTACCGTTTATTCCTTGTTCTTGGTGTCCATGCAGATGGTTACGGGTCCGTCGTTCAAGAGTTCCACCTTCATATCGGCACCGAATTCGCCCGTTCCGACCTCACGGCCGAGCGCATCCGACAGTTTGCGACAGAACTCCTCGTAGAGCGGCACCGAAATCTCGTGACGTGCGGCGCGAAACCACGACGGGCGGTTGCCCTTCTTGTACGAAGCGTAGAGCGTAAACTGGCTCACCACGAGAGCCTCGCCGCCCACATCGATAATCGAACGGTTCATTACTCCGTTCTCGTCGTCAAACACTCTCAGAGCTGCCACTTTCTTTACGAGCCAGTCGACATCTTCAGTCGTGTCCGACTCTTCAATGCCGAGCAGCAAGAGGAATCCGTTGCCTATTTTCGACTTTATCTCGCCGTCTATCGTTACCGATGCGTACTGCACACGCTGTATTACTGTTCTCATTTATGTATGTAATTGATACGTTAATTATTATGCTGTTTACAAAGTTAATCATATTAAATGTAAAATGAGTGTAAAATTATTCCATTTTCTTTGTTATATCATTTTTAATTAATAATTTTGCAAACAGAATGGAGGTCTGCCTAATGGTACGACGGCAGACTGGTTTTTAAGCAATGTTTAAAAGACTTTTAGTTTTTAGTATAATTTGATATAAGGATTGACTTGTACAAGCTCGTGAGAGTCGAAGGCAAGAATTTTTTGAAGATTTAAGATCTTCTCTGTGTGTGCGCTGGAACCGTGAGGTTTGGGCGCATTTTTTTTTTTATACTTAGGAGGCTATGGCGTCCGCGCCATAGCCCGAGCAGTTAGCCGTCTTGATTCTAAAGAAGTTATTTGTCAAGTTGCTTGCTCAGGCTATGGCGCGGACGCCATAGCCTCCTACTGTTTGATTATACTCTAAATATCGTATGACAATTAGTCCCTTTCAAAAGGAGTCCTTTTGCCTTCCAAAACGAGTCCTTTTGCATCCTAAAAGGAGTCCTTTTGCACTTCAAAACGAATCCTTTTGCAACCCAAAAGGAGTCCTTTTGCGATACACCCCGATTTTCTTCGCGATACGCCTTGATTTTCTTCGCCCAAATGCCTCAATATCCCTGGGCTGCAAAAGTCTTCTTTATGCCAATTGTGACCATTACTTCTTGCCCAGGCTTTCCATCAGTTTCGTTGCTTTGCTTGCCCCGATCACACCCGAAAGCATCTCGAACGAAGCCTCACGTATTCGTTTCACGCTCTTGAACTCGCTGAGCAGCTTCTCGCGTGTAGCCGGACCGATGCCCGGAATGTCGTCGAGAGCGCTGTGCAGGGCGTGTTTTGAGCGCTTGTCGCGGTGGAACTGTATGGCGTAGCGGTGTACTTCGTCCTGGATGCGTGTGAGCACGTGGAAGAGTTCGGAGTCCGTCTTCAGAGCTATCGTTTTGGGCGGATTGCCATAGAGCAGTTCGTTGGTGCGGTGGCGGTCGTCCTTGGCAAGTCCGGCTATGGGAATCCGGAGTCCGAGTTCGCCCTCTACAACCTGTCGCACCACGCTCATCTGACCCTGTCCGCCGTCGGTTATGATGAGGTCGGGCAGGGTAGTGCCTTCCTCCATCATGCGTGTGTAGCGCCGACGCACCACTTCCTGCATAGAGGCGTAGTCGTCGGGACCCTCAACGGTCTTGATGTTGTATTTGCGATAGTCCTTTTTCGAGGGTTTCATACCCTTGAACACTATGCAACCAGCCACGGCGTCGGTGCCCGAAATGTTGGAGTTGTCGAAACATTCTATCTGATACGGCAGCTTGGCGAGCTGTAGTTTCTGCTGCAATTCCTTCATAAGACGTGTCTGTTTCTGTTCGGGATTGAGCTTTTCGGCCTGCTTCAGTCGGTCGAACTTATACTGCCGACAGTTCATTTCGCCGAGTTCGAGCAGGTGTTTCTTGTCGCCTCGTTGCGGAACGAAGAACTGCGCCTCGTTCAGTTGCCACTCCATGTCGAACGGAACGATTATCTCCTTGGCCTTGCTCTGGAAACGTTCGCGTATTTCGGGGATAGCCGTCAGTAGCAGTTCGCGGTCGGTTTCGTCCAGTTTTCGCTTGTATTCGAACGTGAAACTCTGGTTTACGCTGCCGTTCTTGACGTGGATGTAATTGATGAAGGCGGTGCGGTTGTGCTCGTCGTCGACAATAGTGAACACGTCAACGTCGGTTATCGTGTGACTGACAACCTCGCTTTTGGCGCAGAAACTCTCAATAAGCATGTATTTCTGCTTCAATTCCTCGGCTTCCTCAAACTTCAGTTCAGCCGCCTTTTGCTGCATTTCCTCGAAAACGTGCTGCGACAATTCGCGCGTGTTGCCCTTCAATATCTCACGCGCCTGGGCTATCGATGCCTGATAATCCTCCAGCGATTGCTTGCCGCAACAAGGTGCCTTGCAGTTGTGTATGTGATATTCCAGACACGGCTTGTACTTGCCCTGCTCTATACCTTCCTTTGTTATCGGCATTCGGCAAGTGCGCGGCTTGTAGAGCTTGTGTATGAGTTCGAGCACGGCAAACATGCTACCCGTATGTGAGTAGGGTCCGAAGAACGTTCCGAATCGCTTGTTTATCTGTCGCGTCTTGAACACTCGCGGCAGATATTCGTTCGTAATGCAGATACTGGGGTAGGTCTTGCCGTCCTTGAGCAATACATTGTAGCGTGGATTGTATTTCTTTATGAGACTGTTTTCGAGCAATAGCGCATCCTCTTCGGTGTTGACCACCGTGTAGCTTATGTCCTCTATCTTCGAGACAAGCACCTTGGTCTTGAACCTATCCACCTCCTTGTGGAAGTAGGACGACACGCGCTGCTTCAGACGCTTAGCCTTGCCTACGTATATAATGGTATGGTCGGCATCGTAAAACTGATAGCTGCCGGGCTTGTCGGGCATGTTAAGCACGATGTTCTTGAGTCGTTCAATGCGCTTCTCGTTCTCTTCTCTTGTCATGTTGCTCGTTGATTTGTTAGAATGTAGTTGCCAGTAACTTGCTTGAAACTAAGAGTTTTGCCTCCTGTTGTTTCACGTGTAACTATAATATGTTCGTCCTGTGTGTCGCTGCTCAGACTGCTTTGGGTGTAAGCTTAGGACTGGTGAGTATATGGAAAGAGGAGGCATCGTGTCTCCGATACATCCGCCCATGGCTTCGCCTGTATCAGAGACGAGACGCCTCCTCTTTCGTTTGTTGTTTCTTTGATATTCGTACGGCTCTTCATTATATCTGAATGAGCGACGTAATCTCTATGTCCTTGTCGAAGTCTGCGCGTCCGTTCAGTCCCTCGTTTACGAGTTCGATGATGAAGTTGCAGTAGACTTTCTTGGGCTTAAACTTCTTTACGAGATTGCAAGCAGCCTGCATTGTACCTCCAGTAGCGAGCAAGTCGTCGTGCAGCAGAATCACGTCGTTCTCGTTGATGGCGTCCTTGTGGATCTCGATAGTGTCCTTGCCATACTCCTTGGCGTAGCTTTCCTGCACAGTATCGCAAGGCAGTTTGCCAGGCTTGCGGCATAATACCACTCCGGCATTCAAGCGCAGGGCGAGGGCAGACGACATTACGAAGCCGCGCGACTCGATTCCTACTATCTTTGTAATGCCCTTGTCTTTGTAGAGGTCGTACATCTCGTCGCAAATCTCTTTAAGGCATTCGCTGCTCTTAAACAATGTTGTAACGTCTCGGAAGTTTACTCCCTTCTTCGGCCAATCTGGAATACAACGCAGATTGTCAAGCAATAGTTTGTTGTTCATTATCAGTTGATTTGATTAAATTCGTTGTTCTTTTTGTTTCACGTGGAACGAGAAGCCAGCGGCAACGCCGCTGGAATTGGGGATTTTGAATTTTGAGTTTTGAATTGTGCTCGGCTACGCCTTCGCTTTTGGGTTGTTCAATTATGAATTGCTCTTGGCTGTGGCTTCGCTTTTGGATTGTTCGATTATGAATTGAAGAGTTGTGCAATTGTATTTCGATGGGGTTTTGTATCGCATGTTTTTTTTGCGCTACGATTTATTGAATCGGTTTGCTGCTCAGGCTATGGCGGGGACGCCATAGCCTCCTATGGTTTGTTTTGCATTGCTTGTACAGCCCAACTTAGAATTTGTGGTTCTTAAATTCATTGCTCATAATTTTGAAGTCCGTAATTCCTAATTCAGAAGTTTGCAATTCAAAATCGCAGGCGTAGCTGCGAACAATTCAAAACTCAAAATTCAAAATTCAAAACTCGCATTATCGATGCATCAGAACCAGCAGTACGTTGATGTCGCTGGGCGACACGCCAGGAATGCGTGATGCTTGTCCGAGTGTCTCGGGATTGATGCGCATAAGTTTTTGTCTGCCCTCGGTAGATATCTCGTGGAGCTCTTCGTAGTTGAAGTGTCCCTTGATTCTAATATCTTCGAGGCGATGCATCTTGTCGGCTATCTGTCGTTCGCGTTTGATATAGCCGTCGTACTTGATGAGTATCTCGGCTGCTTCAATTATTTCGTCGCGTCTAGTATCGTCAGTATCGAGTGCAGCACGTAGTGGGGCGATGGCAGAAGCGAGTTGTTTGATGGAGAGTTGCGGTCGGGCTATCAGGCTCGATATTGTAGCGCCGAACTGCATTGGAGTCGTTCCGAACGATTCGAGAACTGCGTTTACGTCGCGAGGCTTCACGTTGGTAGAGTTGCAGAAGTTGACTATGCGTTCAATCTCCGCCTTCTTCTTAAGCCAATGGTCGTAACGTTCGCGACTGGCGAGTCCGAGGTTGTAAGCCGTTTCGGTGAGTCGGGCGTCGGCATTGTCTTGACGGAGCAGGATGCGGTATTCGGCACGTGAGGTGAACATACGGTATGGCTCGTCAACACCCTTCGTCGTGAGGTCATCGATGAGCACTCCTATATAGCCTTCGTCGCGCTTCATTATGTAAGGTTCGCCACCGCCGCAGAGTAGGGCAGCGTTGATGCCGGCAATGGTGCCTTGTCCGCCGGCTTCCTCATATCCCGTTGTGCCGTTGACCTGACCTGCGAAGAACAGACCCTTTACTATCTTCGACTCCAACGAAGGCTTCAGCTGGGTTGGGTCGAAGTAGTCGTACTCGATGGCGTAGCCCGGTCGGTAGACTTTTATATCTCGGAAAGCCTTTATTTTTCTGAGGGCAGCGAGCTGTACTTCCATCGGCATAGAAGAAGAAAAACCGTTAAGATACATCTCGTTGGTATCTTCACCTTCCGGTTCGAGGAATAGCGGATGCTGATCCTTGTCGGGGAACGTCACGAGTTTGGTTTCTATCGAAGGGCAGTAGCGCGGTCCGGTGGACTTAATCTGACCGTTGTAGAGAGGCGATTCGGCAATGGCAGCGCGCAGCGTGTCGTGCACCTCCTTATTAGTATATGTGGTCCAGCACGGCAGTTGTTGCAGATGTCGCGGGGCTGTCATGTACGAGAAACCGTGATAATCGGTTTCGCCGGGTTGGCATTCCATATCCTCGAAGTGTACAGAGCGGCGGTCGATACGTACCGGTGTGCCCGTCTTCATTCGTTGTGAAGTAATGCCGTGTCGGGTGATGCTCTCGGTGAAGTGCAGCACGGCAGGTTCGGCGCAGCGTCCGCCCGGCACTTGCTTGCGTCCCACGTGCATCAGTCCGTTGAGGAAAGTGCCCGCTGTGATGATTACAGCTTTAGCGCGGAACGTCACGCCCCACACCGTTTCCACTCCAACCGCCTCGCCGTTCTCCACCAGAAGTTCGCAAGCCTCATCCTGCCAGATGTCGAGTCCGTCGACACGGTCGAGGCGTGTGCGCCACTCCCAGATGAATTTGCCGCGGTCGCATTGTGCTCGCGGACTCCATACGGCAGGTCCCTTGCCGCGGTTGAGCATACGGAACTGTATAGAAGTAGCATCCGTCACGAGGCCCATCTCGCCTCCCAGCGCATCAATCTCGCGTACGATCTGTCCCTTGGCGATTCCTCCAATGGCAGGGTTGCAGCTCATCTGTCCGATTTTGTTCATATCCATCGTTATCAGACAAGTCTTTGCGCCCATACGTGCCGCCGCTGCTGCAGCCTCACAACCGGCATGTCCGCCTCCGATGACTATAACGTCGTAGTTGAAAATCATATGTATTGCTTGTCGGTGTTAAATTGTGCGGCATGGCCCAGAGCCATACAGCGCATGTTTCATGCTCGCAAAATTAAGAATAAAAAATGATTTTTGAAGAGAAATAGTTTGATTTATCATCAAATTTCAGTATTTTTGCAGACTGTAAGGATATGGCTTATACCTATTATATAGTATAGTGTGACGAGGACGGTGCCATATTGCAGCAAACTACGCAATACAGCATCTCTGCAGTTCGCATTCAACCGTATAGTTACAGTATAAGTATCAGTCAGAACCTTATATGAAATTGTGTAACCTTAAGGAATGAAACATCAATAATTCTAACAGTTAATAATTTAAATTTCAAATCATTTATGTGGTTAATCAATTCATCTATTGGTAGAAAGGTGGTGATGGCCTTGACTGGTGTCGCCCTTGTTCTATTCCTGACATTCCACATGTCAATGAATGTTGCAGCTCTCTTCTCTGGAGACGCTTACAACACTATCTGTGAGTTACTCGGTGCCAACTGGTATGCCGTAGTTGCGACAATGGGCTTGGCTGCCCTCGCAGTAATCCACATCGTTTACGCCTTCTGGCTTACGATGCAGAACCGTACCGCTCGCGGTACCTCTCGCTATGAGGTTGTAGCTAAGCCTCAGAACGTAGAGTGGGCATCACAGAACATGCTCGTACTCGGTATCATCGTTCTGCTCGGTCTGTTGCTCCACTTCTTCAACTTCTGGTACAACATGATGTTTGCTGAGCTTGTAGGCTTCCAGGGCGTATGTGATCCTGCTGACGGCTTCGGCTGGATTCAGGAGACATTCAAGAACCCGGTTTACGTAGTTCTCTACATCGTATGGCTCGTAGCTCTCTGGTTCCACCTCACACACGGTTTCTGGAGTGCAATGCAGACATTCGGCTGGAATGGTAAGGTATGGTTCAACCGTTGGAAGGTTATCGGTCAGGTTTACTCAACCCTCCTCATCCTCGGTTTCCTCGTAGTAGTAATTGCTTTCGCACTTGGTTGCGCACCGAGCCTCTGCTGCTAATTCGTAATTCTTAAATCGTAAATCGTAATTTATATTATGGCTAAGAATATTAATTCAAGAATCCCTGAAGGCCCAGTGGCCGAGAAGTGGACCAACTATAAAGCTCACCAGCGTCTGGTGAACCCCAAGAACAAACTCAAGCTCGACATTATCGTTGTAGGTACAGGTCTTGCAGGTGCTTCTGCAGCAGCCAGCCTCGGCGAAATGGGTTTCCGTGTGCTTAACTTCTGCATTCAGGACTCTCCGCGTCGCGCTCACTCTATCGCAGCTCAGGGTGGTATCAACGCTGCCAAGAACTATCAGAATGACGGCGACTCAGTATATCGTTTGTTCTATGATACAGTAAAGGGTGGTGACTACCGTGCTCGTGAGGCTAACGTATACCGTCTTGCCGAGGTGTCAAATGACATCATCGACCAGTGCGTTGCTCAGGGCGTTCCTTTTGCTCGTGAGTACGGCGGCATGCTCGCCAACCGTTCATTCGGTGGTGCTCAGGTTTCGCGTACATTCTACGCTAAGGGTCAGACCGGTCAGCAGCTGCTCCTCGGTGCTTACTCAGCACTTTCAAAGCAGGTTAACACAGGCCGTGTGCTCCTCTACACTCGTTACGAGATGGAAGACGTAGTTATCGTTGACGGTCGTGCTCGTGGTATCATCGCCAAGAACCTCGTTACCGGTAAGCTCGAGCGTTTCTCAGCAAACGCAGTTGTTATCGCTACTGGTGGTTATGGCAACACATACTTCCTCTCTACAAACGCTATGGGTTGCAACTGTACAGCAGCTGTCCAGTGCTATCGTAAGGGTGCTTACTTCGCAAATCCTTGCTACGTTCAGATCCACCCGACATGTATCCCCGTACACGGCGACAAGCAGTCTAAGCTTACTCTTATGTCAGAGTCACTGCGTAACGACGGTCGTATCTGGGTACCGAAGAACATCGAGGATGCCAAGGCTCTGCAGGCTGGCACCAAGAAGGGCAGCGATATTCCTGAGGAAGACCGCGACTACTACTTGGAGCGTCGTTATCCGGCATTCGGCAACCTCGTTCCGCGTGACGTTGCTTCACGTGCTGCCAAGGAGCGTTGCGACAAGGGCTTCGGCGTAAACAATACCGGTCTTGCCGTATTCCTCGACTTCTCTGAGTCAATCAACCGCCTCGGTATCGACGTTATCCGTCAGCGTTATGGCAACCTCTTCGACATGTACGAGGAGATTACTGACGTTAACCCTGGTGAGCTTGCCAACGAAATCAATGGCGTTAAGTACTACAACCCGATGATGATCTATCCTGCTATCCACTACACAATGGGTGGTATCTGGGTAGACTACGAACTCCAGACTTCAATCACTGGTCTGTTCGCTATCGGTGAGTGCAACTTCTCTGACCACGGTGCCAACCGTCTTGGTGCTTCTGCTCTTATGCAGGGCTTGGCCGATGGTTACTTCGTATTGCCTTACACCATCCAGAACTACCTTGCCGACCAGGCTATCTGGCCGCACCTCTCTACCGATCTGCCAGAGTTTGCTGAGGCAGAGAAGGGTGTTCAGGCTGAGATCGACCGCCTCATGAACATCAAGGGTAAGCGTTCTGTTGACTCTATCCACAAGGAGCTTGGCCACATCATGTGGGAGCACGTAGGTATGGGTCGTACGGCAGATGGCTTGAAGGAAGGCATCGAGCTTATCAAGAAGCTCCGCAAGGAATTCAACACCAACCTCTTCATCCCTGGATCGAAGGAAGGCTTGAACGTAGAGCTCGACAAGGCTATCCACCTCCGCGACTTCATCCTCATGGGTGAGCTTATCGCACACGACGCCCTCTCACGTGAGGAGTCTTGCGGTGGTCACTTCCGCGAGGAGCACCAGACTCCAGAGGGCGAGGCACAGCGCGACGACGAGAACTTCTTCTATGTAGGTTGCTGGGAGTACAAGAACAACGACGAGACAGCTCCTGAGCTCATCAAGGAGCCGCTCGAGTACGAGGCAATCAAGGTACAGACACGTAACTATAAGAACTAATAAAGATTATGGCAAATATATCATTCACACTGAAATATTGGCGTCAGAACGGCCCGCAGGACAAGGGTCACTTTGACACACGCGAGATGAAGGATATCCCTACGGATACCTCTTTCCTTGAGATGCTCGACATCCTTAACGAGCAGCTCATCGAGGAAGGCAACGAGCCTTTCGTATTCGATCACGACTGCCGCGAGGGTATCTGCGGTATGTGCTCACTCTACATCAATGGTCATCCCCACGGACCTAACCAGGGTGCCACAACCTGCCAGCTCTACATGCGTAAGTTCAACGATGGCGACGTTATCACCGTTGAGCCTTGGCGTTCGGCTGCATTCCCAGTTATCAAGGACTGTATGGTAGACCGCTCTGCATTCGACAAGATCATGCAGGCAGGTGGTTACGTTAGCGTTCGCACAGGCCAGCCCCAGGACGCTAACGCTATCCTCATCCCGAAGGAAGACGCCGACGAGGCTATGGATTGCGCTACATGTATCGGTTGCGGTTGCTGTGTAGCAGCCTGCAAGAACGGTTCTGCAATGCTCTTCGTAAGCTCTAAGGTTAGCCAGCTCGCTCTCCTTCCCCAGGGTCGTCCTGAGGCAGCTAAGCGTGCAAAGGCTATGATCGCCAAGATGGAGGAGCTCGGTTTCGGTAACTGCACCAACACTCGCGCTTGCGAGGCTGAGTGCCCGAAGAACGAATCTATCGCCAACATCGCTCGCCTCAACCGTGAGTTCATCAAGGCTAAGCTCGCTGACTAATTCAGTCAACAACAAATAAACTAAGCGGATGCGAAGCACTCTCAGAAGTGCGGCGCATCCGCTTTTTTTTTATCATATATCCAAGCATTTTTCTATTCGTTTGCAACATAGTTGCATATCTTATTTCATATCTTTGCAACTGATGATTTATCTTTGTAATAAACACTTAATGAAATATGCTTAAAAGATTTTCTTATTACCTATTATCAGTAGTCTTCGTGGCGGGAATGGTCGCTTGCGGAGGCAAGTCGCATGACCATCTCGATCATGACCATGAGCATGCCGAGGAAACAGAGCACCACGACCAAGATTCCGAAGAGCACGACCATGATGCTAAGGGTGCTCATACCGATGAGATAATACTCTCGCCCGAGAAAGCGCGTGCAGCAGGCGTCAAGGTGGAGGAGGTGAAGCCCGGAGTGTTCCATGGTGTCATTCATACCAGTGGCAAGGTGATGTCGGCATCGTGCGATGAAACCACCGTTGTAGCTACCATTAGCGGCCGTGTGCAGTACAAGAACCACGTCAGCGAGGGATTGAAAGTAGCTGCCGGAACAACGCTTTTCTCCATTACTTCAGCCGGAATGCAGCTTGCCGACGGCGACCCCGTACAGCGTTCGCGCATCGACTACGAACGTGCTGAGCGCGACTATACACGTGCAAAGATTCTCATCAAGGACAAGATAATAAGCGAGAAAGACCTCGCTGTAGCCAAAGCCGAATACGAAGCTGCCAAGCTCACATATACAAGTATGAAGCGTACGCGCAGCGAGGGTGGGGTAGCAGTGTCTGCTCCGCGTGGCGGATATGTCAAGCAATGTCTCGTTAACGGCGGTGATTACGTCGAGGCAGGTCAGCCTCTTGCCATAATCACGCAAAACAAGCATCTTTATCTGCGTGCCGAAGTGTCCGAACGCCACTTTGGCGAGGTTAACAAGATACGTTGTGCCAAGTTCCGCACCAGCTATAGCAACCGCCTCTACGACATTACTGACATGGGAGGACATATACAGTCGTACGGTCGTTCAGCCGAAGTCAACAACTCATACATTCCCGTCATCTTCGAGTTCAACAACACCGGTGATGTCGTTCAGGGTTCATACGCCGAGATTTATCTCATCACTCAGGATCGTCACAACGTCATAACGCTGCCCCTAACCGCCCTCACCGAGGAGCAGGGCATCCACTTTGTCTACATCCAGGTAGATGCCGAAGGCTACCGCAAGCAGGAAGTTACGCTTGGCGAGAGCGACGGTGAGCGTGTAGAGATACTCACCGGAGTGAAGCAAGGCGACCGCGTTGTCACAAAGGGCGCTATGCAAGTAAGATTGGCTTCGGCTTCAAACGCTATCCCAGCACATAATCATAATCATTAATAGCTATGCTGAATAAGATAATACGTTTCTCGCTTGAGAACAGAATCCTCGTGTTGGTGGCGTCCGTACTGCTTGTCATAGCCGGCTTATACTCTACCGGCAAGACCGATGTCGACGTGTTTCCCGACCTCAACGCACCTACCGTAGTCATCATGACCGAAGCCGGTGGCATGGCAACAGAGGAAGTGGAGCAGCTCGTTACATTCCCTATTGAGACCGCCGTCAACGGCAGTACCGGTGTGCGTCGTGTCCGCTCTCAGTCCACCAATGGTTTCTCCGTTGTATGGGTAGAGTTTGATTGGGGCACCGACATCTATCTTGCCCGACAGATAGTCAGCGAGAAACTCGCCGCTGTAGGCGAACAGATGCCAGCCGGTGTAAGTGCTCCCGTACTCGGTCCGCAGTCGTCCATACTCGGCGAAGTGCTCATTGTGAGCCTCACCAGCAAGCACACTTCGCAGCAAGACCTACGCACCTATGCCGACTGGGTGATACGTCCGCGTCTGCTTTCTACCGGAGGCGTGGCTCAGGTCAGCGTGCATGGCGGCGACATCAAGGAATATCAGATACTCCTAAGTCCCGGTCGTATGAAGCATTTCGGCGTTTCGCTCTCTGACATCATGGCTTCTACGCGTGGTATGAACGTCAATACCAACGGCGGCGTACGCTACAAGTACGGCAACGAATACATCATCCGTGGCATCACCTCAACCAATGATGTAGAGAAGTTGGGCACATGTATCGTCAAGAAGAATGGCGAGAGCGTCATAACCCTTGCCGATGTTGCCGACATAAAGATAGGCAACCAGTCGCCAAAGCTTGGCGTTGGCAGCGAGCGGGCACACTCTGCCGTGCTCCTCACAGTCACCAAGCAGCCCAATACCAGCACCATCGACCTCACCAAGCACCTCGATCTCGCCCTTGACGACCTTCAGAAGTCGCTGCCCGCAGACGTCCACATCTCCACCGACATCTTCCGTCAGTCCGACTTCATCGAAAGCAGCATCGACAACGTGCAGAAGTCGCTCGTCGAGGGCGCCATCTTTGTTGTGATAATCCTTATGCTCTTCCTCGCCAACGTTCGTACAACGGTCATCTCGCTCGTCACAATCCCCCTCTCGTTTCTCGTTGCCATGATAGTGCTCAACGCCCTTGGCATCAGCATCAACACCATGACACTCGGCGGACTTGCCATTGCCATCGGCTCACTCGTCGACGATGCTATAGTAGATGTGGAGAACGTGTACAAGCATATACGCCAGAACCGTGAACTGCCCGAGGCCGACCGCGTGCCGATACTCGAACTTGTGTTCAACGCTTCGCGCGAAGTGCGTATGCCGATACTCAATTCTACGCTTATAATTGTGGCCAGCTTCGCCCCTCTCTTCTTCCTCAGCGGCATGGAAGGCCGTATGCTCATACCCCTTGGCATAGCCTTCGTCACAGCCCTTTTTGCCTCAACCCTCGTGGCATTGACGCTTACCCCCGTGCTGTGCAGCTACCTGCTCGGCAAGAGCAAAGGCGAAATGCCCAAGGAAGCCTTCCTTGCCGTATGGCTTAAGAAGTATTACGAGCGCGTATTGCTGTGGGTTCTCGCCAACACACGCAAGGTTATTGTAGGCATGGCAGCGCTGTTTGCCGTAGCCATAGGCTTCTTCTTCTGTCTGGGAAGCAGCTTCCTGCCCAAGTTCAACGAAGGTTCTTTCACTATAAACATATCCTCATTGCCCGGCATCTCGCTCGAAGAGAGCGACTCGATAGGTGCACGTGCCGAGCGATTGTTGCTGCAAGTGCCCGAGATCAAGACCGTAGCGCGCAAGACCGGACGAGCAGAGCTCGACGAACACGCCCTCGGTGTAAACGTGAGCGAGATAGAAGCCCCATTCACACTAAAAGACCGCAGTCATGAAGAGGTGCTCAACGACGTGCGCAAGCGTCTCTCGGTGCTCGCAGGAGCCAATATCGAGATAGGCCAACCTATCTCTCACCGTATCGACGCCATGCTCTCCGGAACACAGGCGAGCATAGCCATCAAGCTGTTCGGCACCGACCTCAACCGCATGTTCACCATCGGCAATCAGATAAAGAGTGCCTGCCAGGACATCGACGGCATTGCCGACCTCAACGTAGAGCAGCAGATAGAGCGCCCCGAGCTGAAGATAGTGCCCCGACGTGAGTTGCTCGTGCGCAACGGCATCACCCTTCCCGAGTTCAACGAGTTCCTTGCCGTCAACCTTGCGGGCGAGACCGTGTCGCAGGTGTACGAAGCCGGACGCGCCTTCAACCTCGTTGTGAAGTCAGCCGACACCAACGAGATAAGCGACCTTATTATCGACACGCAAGACGGGCGCAAGGTGCCCTTGAGCGACGTAGCCGACATCATATCAAGCGCCGGACCAAACACCATCAACCGTGAGAACGTGCAGCGCAAGATAGTTATCTCTGCCAACACCAGCGGCAGAGCATTGAGCGACGTCGTGGCAGACATCAAGGAGGCGGTAGGCGAAAAAGTGCAGTTGCCCGAGGGCTATCACATCGAGTACGGTGGTCAGTTTGAGAGCCAGGAGAGCGCCAGCCGTGTACTCTATCTCACCTGCATCCTCGCCATCGTAGTCATCTTCTGCCTCCTCTTCATGCAGTTCCGCAACGCCATGGAGGCAGGAGTGATACTCCTCAATCTTCCCCTGGCGCTCATCGGCGGCATCTTTGCCATTGTAATGACCACGGGCGAGGTGAGCATACCAGCCGTAATCGGATTCATTTCGCTATTCGGCATAGCCACGCGCAATGGAATGCTACTCATCACCGAGTACAAGCGTCTGCGCACCGAGGAACACAAGAGCATACGCGAAGCCATTGTTGAAGGCTCGCTCTCGCGTCTCAACCCGATTCTCATGACCGCTCTCACCTCCGCCCTTGCCCTCGTACCGTTGGCACTTGGCGGCGACCTGCCCGGCAACGAGATACAGTCGCCCATGGCAAAGGTGATACTCGGCGGACTAATCAGTTCTACATTACTCAACGCATTCATCGTACCTATTATATATGAAAAGATATCTAATCGCCACAATCGTGGCATTCAGCACGTGTAGCGCAGCCCTTGCCGACAACATCGGCGATGTGCTCAAGCAGGTAGCAGCCAACAACCTCACCCTGCAGGCTCTTGCACACGACAATCAGGCCGACGTTCTCGACATCAAGGCGTCCAACACGCTCGGCGGACCGTCTGTAGAGTACAGCCCGTTCTTCACCAAGGGCTACTCCGGCGTAGCCGAGAGCGAGCTTGTAGTGAGCCAGGAAATCGACTTCCCTACCAAGTATGCCGCACGCAGCAAGCAAGCCAAGATGCAGCAAAGCGTAGGCGAGCAGCTCCTCGCCAAGCAGCGTCGCGACATACTCCTGCAAGCGCAGCTCCTCTGCATCGACATTATCCGTGCCAACCAGACCCTCGCCATGCTACGCGAGCGTCTTGCCAACAGCGAGACGCTGCTCAGTATGTACAACAAGCGTATGGAGGCAGGCGACGCCAACGCCCTTGAGCTGAACAAGGTGAAGCTCGACTGTATGGAGGTGCGCACCCTCGTCAGCGAGGCGCAGGGCGAGCGCACGGCCCTGCTGCAGCAGCTCCAGCAGCTCAACGGAGGCAAGCCCGTTGACGTCACCGACACCGTGCTGCCCGAATATCAGCCCATAACCGACTTCGAGTCGTATCGTGCCTTGGCGCTCGCGTCGGATGCCGACGTGGCAGTGGCGCAGACATCGCTCCGCGCAGCCGACCTGAATCTGAAGGTGCAGAAGAAAGAGTGGTTGCCCAACATCTCCTTTGGCTATCGTCGCAACACCGAACGTGGCGAAGGCATCAACGGCTTCCTCGTAGGCGTAAGCTTCCCCCTCTACACCAACAGTAGTAATGTCAAGGCAGCACGCCAGCGCCGCGAGAGTGCCGAGCTGCAAGTGTCGCAAGCCAAGCACGAGGCAGAAGCCTCAATGCGCACCAACTACGAGCAGTTGCAGGGGCTTCAGCAGGTCATCGACCACAGCGACGTCAAGCTCCTGCAAGAGTCGCTCACGCTCTTCAACAAGGCTCTGCAGCAAGGCGAAATCACCGCCCTCGTCTATTACGTCGAAATAAACAGCATCTACGAGAAGCTCCAGCGTCACATCGATCTGCACTGTCAGAGCGTGAAGCTACTTGCCGAACTGCACAAGGCAGAGCTGTAATTGGTTCCAGTTGAGAGTTCTAACCGCTCAAAACTTCGAGTTAAACGCACAAGGAAATCTTTGACGTGTTCAACTCGCAGTTTTGAGCGTTTTTTTGTTCTATTATATAGCATTATAGCTGATATTGTGTCGCTAAAAATCAAAGTTCGGTCGGAAAAGTGTTGTTTTATCCTAAAAGTTCGGTCGGAAAAATGTTGTTTTTCTTGAAAGTTCGGTCGGAAAAGTGTATCTTTGTAATGGAAATTACTTAATATCAATGGATTATGTATAGGAATGTCATTACTCAATTAAAACAATGGAAAAACAAGGAGAATCGTAAGCCTCTTGTTTTGGCCGGTGCTCGTCAAGTAGGCAAAACGTTTATGCTAACTGAATTTGGCAAACAAGAATTTGAGAATGTAGCTTACATAAATTGTGACGACAATGATATGGCAAAAGACCTGTTCCTGCAAGACTATGATATGCAGCGCATCATCCTTGCCATAGGTGCTATTACACGCCAAAACATCGTGCCAGGCAAAACCCTTATTGTTCTTGATGAGATACAAGAATTACGAAGAGGTTTGACAGCTCTTAAGTATTTCTATGAGAAAGCGCCACAGTATCATGTTGCAGTGGCAGGCTCTTTATTGGGTATAACCATGCATCAGGGAGAGTCGTTCCCAGTAGGTAAAGTCGACATACTCAATATATACCCAATGACATTTGACGAATTTACCCTGGCAAAGGGTAGGGAGCAAATGGTTGAAATATTGAAAAGTAAGGATTGGAATACCATCAAACTACTTCGTTCTGAATATATAAAGCTTCTCCGAGAATATTATTTTGTTGGTGGTATGCCCGAAGCAGTAAAAACGTTTGTAGATACAAACGATTCTTTGAAGGTAAGGGAGGTGCAGAATAACATTCTCTTCACCTACCAGAAGGATATATCAAAGCATGTTCCTACCTCTGAGGCCAATCGTATCAATATGGTTTGGCAGTCAATGCCCTCTCAGTTGGTAAAAGAGAATAAGAAGTTTATTTACGGTGTAGCTAAGCCGGGAGGTAGAGCCAAAGACTTTGAGACAGCTATTCAATGGCTTATTGATGCCGGATTGGTTTATAAGGCGGAAAGAGTGACAGAACCGAAAATGCCGTTGAAGTTTTATGTAGACATCAGTAGCTTCAAACTCTTTCTGCTTGATTGTGGTTTGCTTGGAGCCATGAGCGAAATTCCAGCCGAAAAACTATTGGTTGCAGATAATGGTATGGAAGAAGCGAAAGGTGCATTTACAGAGAATTATCTTATGAGTCAATTGGTAGCAACTAATGATACATCGGTTTTCTACTATAGTAATGATGCTAAGCTGGAGATTGACTTCTTAATTCAGCATGGATGCGACTTAGTACCAATTGAGGCGAAGGCTGAAGAGAACCTGCGCTCTAAGTCTCTGTCAACGTTCGTTGCCAATCACCCACAGCTACATGGTGTGCGCTTTTCGATGTCTGATTATAGGGAGCAAGATTGGTTGACTAACATTCCGCTATATGCTGCTTCGGTGTATTTTTAGAAACGTCAAACCACACCATCTCAATACCTCAACACGACAACTCGGAGCTTTGCTCCGATACAATATTTGCATTTGTAACCGCTCAAAACTGCGAGTTGAACGTGTCAAAGATTTCCTTGTGCGTTTAATTGGCAGTTTTGAGCGGTTTTTGTTATATTGTTCATATACAATGAGTTATATGGATTGCGGCGCTGTGGCGTAAATTTTCACGCTGAAAAAAGGCTCCTTTTTGTTCAAAAAGGACCATTATTACAATGCAACTGTAGTTCATTTACCTCTCAAAAGGGCTACAGTTGCATAGCAATAGTAGTCCTTTTGGAGTGCAAAGAAGCCTTGAATGGAGAATCAGCAGGTCATTGTCACCTCAAAAACGCATAAAATCCCCTTCCGCAATCTCCAGAATCAATTTTTTATTTGTAACACTTTTTTACTGCCAGTACGATATTTGCATTGCAAAAAGTGTAGTGGATAAATGTTTATTGATTTTTATGTTTGTAGCGATATTTATGTTCATATTTTGTAACCACCTATAGTTTTTCTGCTTTCAAAAACTATAGTAATTGATAAAGTAGAAACCCATAATCCCAAAAATACATATGAATTTTGGGATTAGACTATTTTTTCTTATTAACCTCAAATCCGCAACTAAGCCTTTCAACGTCCTTCTTGCGTGTACACATCCTCTCATTACTGAATTTGGATTTTAACATAGAAAGCAGCTCATATATAAAAATAAATATGACCACATACTTAACATGTGTACTGTGCAAGTCCTTCTCTTTGCCAGTTGCTTTGGATTTGATACTGGTTTTGCTATTAGTTGGTTTGGATTTGACACGAAAATCATCGAAAGTTGGTTTGGATTTGCTCGGTTTTTCGTCTGATTTTGGTTTGGATTTGAAAATATTGTGTATCTTTGTGATTGATTTATAACCATTTAGATATGTTCAAACGAATAGCACTCAATTATCTTCGCGACTGGGCACGTAAGGACGAACGTAAGCCCTTGGTTTTGCGTGGTGCCCGCCAGGTGGGCAAGACAACGCTTGTCAAGATATTTGCCGAGGAATTCGACAATTACATCTATCTTAATCTTGAGGAGAACGAGAACGCTGCATTGTTTGCAGCCGACTATTCTTTCGACGATTTGCTGTCGGGCATCTTCTTCAAGGCAAATGTACGTCAGGACAACTGCCGCACACTTATATTCATCGACGAGATACAGAACGAACCTAAGGCTGTGCAGTCGTTGCGCTACTTCTATGAGAAGCGTCCCGACATATATGTCATAGCTGCTGGCTCACTATTGGAGAGTCTGATGGACCGTCACATATCGTTTCCAGTGGGTAGAGTAGAGTATATGGCTCTCCATCCCTGCACGTTTGTAGAGTTCCTTTCGGCTATAGGCGAGCAGCTTCTTGCCGAGCAGGTTGAGGCTGTATCGGTACCTCAGTCGCTGCACAGCTATACGCTCGACCTCTTCAAGAAATACATGATAATAGGCGGACTGCCAGAAGTTGTTGCCAACTATGCACAGTATCGCGACATGGTGCGGCTTGGAGGCATATTCAATTCGCTGCTCTCGGGCTATCGCGACGATGTGGAGAAGTATGCCGCCAAGCCTAAGGAGCAAGACTCCATACGCTATATTCTTAATTATGGCTGGACATCGGCTGCCCATCGCATACAGTTTGCCAAATTCACCAACTCCTCGTTCAAGTCGGCTGATGTGAGCAACGCATTCCGTACGCTTGAGAAGACTCTGCTCCTCGAACTTGTCTATCCTCTTACGTCAACATCGTTCCCCGTACTGCCCGACCTGAAGAAGAGTCCAAAACTGTTATGGCTTGACACCGGTCTGGTCAATTACGTAGCCGGAATGCAAGAAGAACTGCTCTTCACTACCGACAGCGACGAACTCTGGAACGGCGACATTGCTGAACATATCGTAGCCCAGGAACTTCTCGGCGCTACAACTATGTTTGGCGAGAAGCGTATGTTCTGGGTGCGCGATGCCCGCAACTCTCAGGCAGAAGTAGATTTCGTGATACGCTATAAGTCGCATCTGCTGCCCATTGAGGTAAAGACTGGCAACAATTCAAAGCTCCGCTCCCTGCATCAGTTTATGGAAGAGTCGCGTGAGAATATCGCCCTACGATTGTGGAACGGTCCGCTGTCCTCCGATGTCATCACCCGAACCGACGGTAGAGCATTCACTCTCTACAACATTCCGCTGTATTATGCAGGCCATTTGGACAATTGGCTTAATTCCCTAACTCCTTAACTTCTCTCGCTCGTGAAGTTCTTGCTAAAGCAAGCGGCAAAGCCGAGCGAATTGACAAATTCTGCGTAGCTGTCGGTAACTCACGGGTTGCATCGCATGGAGGGGTGGCTAAAAAAAAGGCTTGCCAGAATGGGGTAACCCGGCAAGCCTTTCAATCCAAAAAAGATCAACTCTTATATTTGCTTTATTATTCTCCAAAAAGTTCGGAGAGCTTGGCGTCAAGCTCGGCGGGATTGTCGAAGCGACCAATCATTGTGCCATCGGCTGCGACGAGGAATTTAGAGGGGATGTATGAGACGTTGTAGATGTCGTTCTGGTCAATCATCTTACCGTCTTCGCCTTTGAATTCACGGAGGATGTGATGGAAGGGTTCTATACCGTCCTTGATGATGGCTTTACGCCAGCCTTCCACGTTCTTGTTGTCGGAGGCGATGCAGAAGACTTCAAGTCCGCGGTCATGATACTTGTTGTAAATCTCTTTGATGTGTGGAAATGACTTGCGGCAGGGGACGCACCAGGTTGCCCAGAAGTCGACGAGGACGGGTTTACCCTTGAGTGAGCTGAGGGTGATTGTCTTGCCGGCAGGTGTGGTGCCTTGAAGCTCGGGAGCGGGTTGCCCGGGCTGGATGGCGGCGAGGCGATTGAGCTGATGTTTCACAAGGGTTGCGGCAGCCTGGACTTCGGGGTTCCAGCTTTCGTAGATTTCCTTGATCTGAGGATATGTGAGGTCCTGAGCCAGAACGTACATCACACCAAGGTTGTTGAATGAGGCTGGATGAGTCTTGACGAAATTCAACCGGGTGTGGAATACGCTATCGCGCATCGGTGTGAGTACAAAACGCTGCAAACTGTCGATGAGTGCGGGAGTTGTTGTTTCGTGGTTGCGGATAATGTCTTTGTAAGGGTCAGCCATACTGTAGATGCCTGCAATCACAGCGTCAAGAGAGTCAGACTCTACCGTGGAAGGTGAACCCGAGACGGGTGCTTTACTGTAATCATCGCCGCTGAGAGAGACTGTCATATCGGCGAGATCAAGCATAAAGCGGCGGATGCGGTTGTTGTCACGAGCATTCAGTTCGCCGGCATAGAGGTAAGCGTCGGTAGGATGGTTCAAAGTTCCGGAGAATGAGAATGAGCCATTAGCCACTGTGGCGGTATCCCTAATCATTGAGTCGTTGACCGAATAAGAGAGATAGAACTTTTCACCGTCGGCAGCGTCTGTCGTTCCGGAAAGGGTGAATTGGTTGGAAGGCTTGCTTGAAAAAGCATAAAGCAAACCGAGAGAGAGGAATCCGATTAATTTAATAATTTTCATAACTTTTGATAATTAGAAATTCTGTTTAACCAAACTGTTGATAGAAGTCACAGAAGTGGGGAAGGGGAAAATCCAGAGGGTGGATTCTGGAGTGATGGTGTAGGTCTTGCCATCAATGGTGTGAGAATAGTTCTGTTTGTAGTCGGGGAGCTGATTCCAGCGTTTGCGCTGCACGAAGTTATAGAACGTGTAGGCACATTCACCGTGAGAAATCTGCTTCAGCTTGGCGATAGCAGTAGCCTTGTCGTTGATGCCAGTGCCTTTGAGGGGATGATAATCAGCAGGGCGGAAACGCTTCTCACGGATAGTGTCAAGATAGCCCATCGCCTCGTCGAACTGACCGCGCTCAATGGCATCCTCAGCAAGGATCAGATACATGTGGGTAGACTTGGGTCCAACGGGGTTCCAACAGTCGGTACCAACACAGACAGCCTTGCCTTCGATACCGAGATTTCCTTTGCAATAACCACCTACCTCATCCCACTGGTGAGTCATATCATAATCAGGTATCGCAGTCAGAGAAAGGTAGCCCGGTTCAAATGCAGCCATACATTCGGGGAGCAGAACGTTCATGTCAAAGAAATCGTAGGAGCAGAAATAATCCTCCTTCATGCCAAGCATCGGGCGAATGATACCTTTTCCCATACCATAAACGGCAGGGCCAATGAGCGTGTTGTAATCCTCGATGGTGCTATTGTATTTCAAGGCCTCACGTGCAGCATCTGCAGCCTCCGAGAGACGGTGCATAGCAGCGAGAGTCCATGCCTTAACAGCATATAGCATAGGTTTACCCATACGCATGGTGTTGACCGGTTCGGCAGGAAGTCCATCAATCTCAATGGCTTTGTTGCAGTCAGCAAGGATATCGTCGTAAACCTCCTGCAGGGAGCGCTGAGGCTGGTTCTTGATAATGTCGTCGGTTTCCTTGAAATATATGATAGATGGGGTTTCAGCAGCATAAGATGAATTATAAGCCTTAGCGAACTTCTGGACAGCAAGGAAATGAGCGAAGGCCCGGAGAGTGAGGGCCTCGCATTTAATCTTGCGCTTATGGTCTTCCTCGCCCTGAGCCTTGTCAACAAGCTGGAGGATAGGATTGGCAACCTTACCGATAATCATGTATGCACCGGTGTAGGTGTAGTCTATATTGACGAGGTTTGGCAGCTCTTTATCATGACCTACCTCATCATAAGTCCAATAAATGGTATTTGCTGATTTGTAGGGTAATGAGAGCTGATAAGGTACAGATGAGCTTGTGAATACGATATCACTACCGATTGCACGGACATCGTTCATCATCATGAAATACTGGTAATAATCATTGAGCAGCATCTCAAGCTGGGCACTTGTCTCAAGGAGGTTCATACCCTTAGGCTGGATGTCGGTGTACTCGGAACATGATGTAATCAACATAGAGACTCCGATAGCAGCCGACGAAAGTAATTTATATATGTTCATAATAGTCAATTATATGTTAATGTTAAGACCAAAAACGTAAGAAGACGGGGTGCGGATGCCTAATGTCTCGGGATCTACGCCAAGATTATTCTTAGTCCAAATGGCTTTTGGATTATTGATCTGGAAACGGAAAGTGCAGTGGTTGATACCGAAGCGGCGGAGCCAGTTTTCGGGAATGTCGTAACCAAAGACGATATTGCGTATTTTCAGGAAGTCGGCGTCGTGAACAGAGGTGTTGCTATATTCGGTCTCATCGCTTAGCATATTGGAGCCATACTGACCGATACCAGGAGTGTTGGTAGGATTTTCAGGAGTCCAGGCGTTGAGGAAATATGAGGCAATTGCGGTGTTGGGGACATCAAAAGTCTCATTCTCACAAAGGGCACGCATCTTATGACCACCATAATAAGCCATCAAGAGACTGAAGCTGAAACCACGCCAACGGAGAGAGTTGTCCATGCTGACAATCACCTTAGGATCGGTCTGACCGGAGTATTCAAGGACATCCACGGTGTTACGGGAAACAGAGCGCTGAGGATTTCCATCTTCGTCAAACCAAGTGGTCATACCTTCACGGCCAGTGTCGGAGCTAATGCCTGCAAAACGATAGCTCCACAAAGCGCTTGCGGGATATCCGCTGACAAAAGGAGTACGAATCAATTCAGTGGCAGTCTTGGCTGCATTCTGTACCTTGGTGACCTCATTCTTATTATGAGTGAAAGTCAAAGAGGTAGACCATGAGAAATCCTTGCGGTCGGATGGCTTGAACCAGTCATATGAAAGCGCGATTTCAACACCTCGGTTGCGCATAGAGGCAACGTTTGCAAACATGGAAGCGAAACCGGTAGAGGGGTCAAGCATCTGATTGTTGAAAACGTCTTTGCTGACCTTATTATAGTAATCAATATTACCACGCAGACGATAATTGAAAAGGCTGAAATCAACACCGATATTGGTGGTACGTGCCTGTTCCCAACGTAGGTTAGGGTTGGCTGGACTGCTTATAGTACCAAGTGGAAGCTGAGTGAATGGATTATTACCCTGTGTTGTAGCCACCATATAGCTTGACGCACCCTGATAGATGTTACCGGTGACACCGTAGCTTGCGCGGAGCTTAAGGAAGCTGAGCCAAGTGAAATCGTGCATAAATGATTCCTTGTGGAGGTTCCAACCACCACCTACAGACCAGAGGGGTTTGCCACGGAACTTGGTGTTAAGACCGTAAACGTCGGCATAGTCCTTACGATAAGAACCGAAGATGTTGTAACGTTCATCGTAGGTATAAGTAAGGTTGGCATATCCTGATGCGTAGCGGTGACGTTGTTCGACGACAATGCCCATGCCATTTTCAAAATAAGGCTGGTAAACGAATTGGTAAGCGCTATAGCCGCGACCTTCCATCATATAACTGCTATTGTAACGCCATTCTCTTCCACCGAGAGTACCGAAGTCAACGGTGTGGGTAGAGCTGTTCTGAAGCTGCTCGTCGTAACCGAGGACTAGAGACTTGGTGCCATTCAACTTGGTTTCACGGAATTCAAGACCAGCGATTGCAACAACGTCGTGTTTCTTAAAGAAAGTGTTGGAGTAATTCAACTGACCGCGGAGGGTGTAATATTTGCCCTTGGTGTTTGTGGTCTGAAGCATACCGCCGTTTTCTGGGGTGTTGTATTTCACACGGCCAGCAGCATCAACTGTGGTATAAGCATTGCGAATGACACGAGAGGTAAGACTCTTTTCGTTGGCATGAGTCTGTTCCTCAACGTTATCAATCTCATAGCTGAACATTGCGTTGGCGGTAAGTCCTTTGATGATACGGAACTCGAGGTCGGCCATATAGCGCATGTTCTGGCGAGTGTTGGTCTTGACATTGTTCTTTAACTCGCTCACCGGGTCGGTGCCGAGGTCGTGGAATCCATTGGGGACATCCCAATATTCGTTACCGGTGAACCAGTAATAGGTTTTGCGGATGGATCCATCCTCATTATAGAAAGGCATGTAGGCAGGGAGAGTCCATGGGTCAAAGCTACCACGGTAATTAGCATTGTATCCAAGAGATTTCTGATCAGAATAAAGGCCGTTTACACTGACGGTAGCTTTTAGCCATTTGGCAAGTTCAAAAGAACCTTTGTAGTACGCGGTGAGCCAGTCAAGGTCATTGTTGATCAACTCGGCATTATCATGTTTGTAATTGACAACTAGATTATTGCTCGAAACATCGGAGCTGTTGCGGAGAGCGAGGTTATATTGCTGAAGGAGACGTGTGTGGTAAACATTGTCAGCAAAATCGCGGGCATAATTATTGGTACGGTATTTGGCAAGGCGGCTGTCAAGCTCCTGACGGGAAATTTTGCCACTGGCGAACTGATAATAGTCATAGTAAATAGGTGTCACCTGACTACCTTCGGTGATGGACTTTTTCATGTTGTCCAACGCATTGTCGCGAGTGAGGTAATACTCCATATATTTTGCCTCTGTATCGACCTGTTGGGCCGGAGTCATATAGAAGTTGTCGGCATAGTCCATGTTTTTATTCTCGTAAACGGTAAGGTTTGCGGAGAAGTCAATGTCAACTTTGCCTTTTTTTGTGGCGTTTTTGGTGGTGACGACAATGATGCCGTTGGCGGCGCGGGCACCGTAAATTGCGGCTGCAGCTGCGTCTTTGAGGACGTTAACTGACTGGATGTCGTAGGGGTTGAGGTCTTCGATGGCGCCTTCGATGGGGACTCCATCAACGACGAGGAGAGGGGCAGTGTTGCCGTGGAGGGTTCCGACACCACGGATGATGGGTTTGCCGCCATAGGTGGAGAGTCCGGCTACGCGGCCTTCGAGGTTGTCAAGGACGTTGGTGGTGTAGCGTTCGTTGAGTTTGGCGGATGAGATTGTGGTTACTGAACCGGTCATTTTCTCTTTTTTGACTTCCTGATAGCCTGTTACGACGACTTCGTCCATGACGTTGGTGTTTGGCTGGAGAGTGATGGAGAGGTTGTTGCGGTTGCCGACTTTTATTTTCTGCGAAATCATACCTACATAAGAGACCGCGAGAACAGGGTCGGAGCCGCTGACATGGATGGTGAAGTTTCCATTAATGTCAGTGACCACGCCTGCTTCGGTTCCTTCGAGTATCACGTAAGCTCCGATGAGCGGCTCGCCTTCGGTGTCAAGGACTGTACCACGGATGTTGCGGTTGGCACGGTTGACTTTTGCCGCAGTACGTTTGTCTATGGAGACTGTGATTACGCGGCCTTTGATGGTGTAAGTCATCGCGGTGCCGTGAAGAATGGTTTTGAGCGCATCGGCAACGGATGCTTTTTTGATATCGCATGTGACGCGATATCGCTGCACCTCATCGTAGATGTAGGAGAATTTGTAGCCTGACTGGGCTTCAACTTGCTCAAGGACCTGTACCATAGGTGTGTTAGTGGCCCGGAGCGTTACTGTGGATTTTTGATCTGCCGCGAGTGCCGGAATGGCGATGAACAGGCAGAGGAGGTAGCAAATGAGCTGACGACTGATGGACGTCAGGGCTACGCGGTGATTTGGGTTTTCATGATAATCCATAACAATATTTAATGATGGTTTATACTTCAAATGACAAGCCATCGGGAGTTATGGGTAGCTGTGAAACGATTTTTTTTCGAAAAAAAAGTTTCCTGCGGCGATTATTTTGTGGGCGAGATGCGGATATTCGTGCCGTCGAAGGTGACGTTGAGAGTCCCGAACGTGTTGAGACTTTCTACGATTGACTCTACCGGTTCATTGCGGTCGGCTACGAAGTGGAGTCGATATGACATGAGAGTGCGGTCTGAGAGTCCGACGTTGACATTATACCAGCGTCCAAGTTCAATCATGACATCTATAAGCGGAACATTGTCAAAGTAGAAAAATCCATCACGCCATGCGTCAAGCTCACGGTTGTTGATATTTGAAACCACAAGTTTCCCACCTTTCAGGGTCACATCCTGTCCGGGGTCGAGGGTCACAGATGATTTGTCGGTCATATCCAGGACAAGCACTTTCCCTGAGAGCAGCGAGACACGCACGTCGGCGCGGTTATAGGCGCGCACATCGAACTCGGTTCCGAGAGCTGTAGTTGAGATTTTGTCTGATATTACTATAAACGGGTGGTTCTCGTCATGAGCTACTGCGAAGTATGCTTCTCCTTCAAGATTGACTGTACGTCGGTCTGAAACAAAGCGGGCGGGAAAGCGGAGTGAGCTTTCGCCATTGAGAGTCACCTCTGTTCCATCGGCGAGGATTATGCGGATGCGTTTCCCTCGGGGCGTGGTGACCGTGCGTTCCTCAAATACCGATGTCACTGAAACTTTTCGCATATCCAGTACTTCAGTGTCAAGGTATACCGGTTTATTGGCAGTCTCCACGTTTTTCTGAGGAGCGGTGTGAGTTTTCGGTTTTGATGTTTCAGCCGTCGGGGTAGAAGATGTCATAGTTATGCGGCCATCCTGCTTGACGGCGGCAAAGAGTACGAGGTCTTCCTCCTGTGGGATTTCAGGCTTGGTGAAAAATCCGAGAGAGAAGAGGATTATGAGACAAGCGGCTATGCCTGCCACCGCTCCTCCGAAGGCATAGAGCCAGCGGAAAGTGGCGCGAGGTGACGGTTTTTCCTGAACATCACAGGCTGCCTCGGGGCGCAATGAGAGAAAGCGCTGCCATTCACGGTCAGCGTCGAAGCGAGGCGCCGACTCGCGCATGAATGCGGCTCCCACATCGCGCGCGTCATCCCTGATCAGGTCGGGATTAATGTCAATTGGCTGCTCCCGGTCGATATCTTTATGGCGTTTTTCTGTTTTCATTTAAGTATGTGCTATATTATAAAGACGTTTCAATCGGGATTTTGGTCAGTTCCCTTTTTATATTTTACACCGAAATACTTCCTGATTGTCTCAAGTCCCTTCATGATGTGCATCTTTACGCCATTGGTCGAGATATCAAGCATCTGCGCCACTTCCTTGTATGTTTTCTCTTCATAGTAGCACTGCTTGAGTACAAACTGGGTGCGCTGCGGCATATCATGTATCAGCTCGGATATTTTTTCAAGGCGTTCATCATATTTAGCCGCTGTCTCGCTGTCGAGTGGTGGAATGTCGCGGAGGGCGTATTCCCGGTGTTCGTCAACTACACGGAGATGCTCAATTGAGTTCAGACAGTGGTTACGGACAGAAGTGAAGAGGTAGGCCTTGGCATCTTTCACGTCCATGGTATCGAATCGGTCCCAGAGGGTGCAGAACACATCCATCACGATATCTTTGGCAGCGTTGTGGTCACGCAGGATGTAGGACGCATAGTGCTGTAGCTGTTCGGCATGGGTGCGGAACAGAAACTCAAAATCTTTTTTCTTGAATGCGTCCATATAATGGTTCTTAGGGGTCAGCGAGGGTCACCAGCCTCCCGGTCCGTTGATCTCCGGACGTGCCGGAAACTTATGATACAATAAAAAAGGTCTAACTCAAAAGAGCTAACCCCATTACTTAAATTAGTCGGGGTGAGTAGACTCGAACTAGCGACCTCACGCCCCCCCAGAGGCGTACTCTAACTGGGCTGAGCTACACCCCGTTGTTTTGGTTTAACGGGTGCAAAAGTACGTATTTACGGGGAATTTGCAAAATTTTTCAGACGCTTTTTTGCTCAAAAAACGTTTTTTAATTGGTTCAAACGAATAGCACTCAATTATCTTCGCGACTGGGCACGTAAGGACGAACGTAAGCCCTTGGTTTTGCGTGGTGCCCGCCAGGTGGGCAAGACAACGCTTGTCAAGATGTTTGCCGTGAAGTTCTTGCTAAAGCAAGCGGCAAAGCCGAGCGAATTGACAAATTGTCAACAGGTTGTGTCTATTTGTCTGAAATCTGCCAGAATTGCTTACTATTTAACACTTTAACCTCCATTCAGTCCTTGTCATGTAAGTTGCGATAAGGATAGTGCAAGCCGAGAGCAAGAAGCTCGAAGGCAAGCACAATTAAACATTAAATATAAACAAATTAAAATATAATTGGAGGTTTTTGATATGTTACCAGTAATGAGAAATTCTTGGATGCCTGAAGTTTTCAACGACTTTTTCGACACTGACTTTATGCCGCGTACAAATGCTACAGCACCGGCAATCAACGTTAAGGAGACCGAACACGAGTATACCGTGGAGCTTGCAGCCCCTGGAATGAAGAAGGATGACTTCAACATCAATATTGACAACGACGGCAACTTGCACATCAAGATGGAGCAGAAGAACGAGAAGAAGGACGAGAACAAGAAGGAGCACTATCTGCGCCGTGAGTTCTCTTATTCAAAGTTCGAACAGACGCTTATCCTGCCTGACGATGTCGACAAGGAGAAGATTGCAGCCAATGTCAACGACGGTGTGTTGACTGTTGATTTGCCTAAGGTTGAGAAGAAGGAAGAAAAGACTACACGTCACATTGAGGTGAAGTAATTCATAAGCAATAAGTTTATGTCCTGTCTCGCTCTTCAGATAGAGTGGGGCAGGACTTTTTTATGGGTTGTTGTGAATTTTTGTCACAAACCTATAATTTTAAGGAAGAGTGAAAGCTGCGTTTGCTTCATTCTTCCTTTTTTGTTATTTTTGCATGTCCAAATAATACAATTTGATATACAGAATAATTCAATTTGATATATATAAAATGAAAAACCGTACTAACAAGAACTTTATAGTCTCTCTGATGTCGCTTGTGGTTGTGCTGCTGCTTCTTTCGGCTGCTGCTATTGTGCGCGACGGCAAGTTGTTTGGCTTCGATCTGCGTGATGGCAGAGCCACGGAGCACGGTCGGCACGACGTGCAGGCTTCTACGGCTGCCCTGACTGCCAACAACGACACGCTGACTGTGATGCCCGATGGCGCTATTGTGGTCAATACCCGACTGCTGGCGAAGGATGTGCAGGGCTATGGCGGGCAGGTTCCGCTGCGCATCCATATTGACAAGGGTGGGGTGGTGGACAGCATTGAGGCTGAGCCTAATGCCGAATCGCCCGACTTCTTCAATCATGCTTCTTCCCTCTTTGGTAAATGGCAGGGCAAGACTGTTGATGAGGCTATGGCTGAAGAGGTGGATGCTGTGACGGGAGCTACGTTCTCCTCGCGTGCCATCATTGCCAATGTGCAGCGCGGACTGGCTTATGCCAAGCGCCATGCTGAGCTTGACAAGGAGTCTGAGGCAGATGGTCCGGACTCAGATGCTGTTGGTTCGGCAGGAGTGCCGGGCGCTTCTGCCTCGGCAAAGGGTTGGACTCTGGGTGGCATTGCTGCATTGATTGTGGCGCTGTTGGGTGCTGTTGTTCCGCTGTTTGTCAAGAACCGCCGTTGGCATTATGTGCAGCTGTCTCTCAACGTCATTGTGCTGGGCTTGTGGACCGGCACGTTCGTGTCGTACACCCTGCTCATGCGACTCTTCTCGGGGGGCGTAAGCCTTGCCACGCTCGGCACGCTCGCCGCTCCGTTGCTTATGGTTCTGGTGGCTATGCTTTATCCTTTGGCAGGTCGACCAGGACACTACTGCGCCCACGTGTGCCCGTTCGGTTCGGCTCAAGAGCTTGCCGGCAAACTCACCCGTCGCAAACCGCGGCTCTCGCCACGCTTGAACAGAGCGCTCAACGTGTTCCGCAACGTTCTGTGGGGAGTGCTTATGGTGCTCATGCTCACCGCTACTTGGACCGCATGGATGGATTATGAGCTGTTCACGGCGTTCCTCTATACATCGGCTTCGACGTGGGTGATAGCAATAGCCGTACTCTTCCTCGTTCTCTCGATATGGGTTCCGCGCCCCTATTGCAGGTTCGTTTGCCCGACGGGGAGCCTTTTTAGGAGTTAGGAATTTTGAATTTTGAGTTTTGAATTGTCGGCTGAAGCCGATTTTGAATTGTCGAATTTTGAGTTTTGAGTTATTGATTTTATATTTTTGATTTAAGTTTCGCAAGCGATAGTAGTTAAGAAGTTAAGGAGTTTTTCGCGAAGCTCAAGGAAACTTTCGCGCCCTACGGTCGCTAAGGAGTTAAGCCATTAGTTTTTTTGTTTGATATAGCATTATAAGCATTTGGCTTAACTTCTTAACTCCTTTAACTACTGAATTCTCTGAACTTGCGATAGTTCAATTTTTGAGTTATGAATTTACAGAACAAATCCGTTGTACTCAACGTTGTACTTGCCATAGTTGCAGTAGCACTTGGAGTGCGATTGGCATCGGGCAAAGCCCCTGCCGAGAAGTCAGCCGATGCTGAACAGACATCTAACGCAGAACAGGCGGTGCTCGACAACATCGCCACACGCACCAGCATACGCGACTATGAGGCGCGACCGGTAGAGAATGAGAAGGTACAGAAGATGCTGCGTGCTGCAATGGCAGCCCCTACGGCAATGAACAAGCAGCCATGGCACTTCGTAGTAGTTGACCAGCGCGCTGTACTCGATGCCCTCTCTGAAGCCAATCCCTACGCCAAGATGATCAAGAAAGCGCCCCTCGCAATAGTCGTTTGTGGCGATACTGAGAAGATGATAGAAGGTGGCGGTCGCGACTTTTGGATACAGGACGCATCCGCTGCAACCGAAAACCTCTTGCTCGCAGCCCACGCCATGGGTCTCGGAGCAGTCTGGACGGGTGCCTATCCGGCCGAAGATCGCTGCAAAGCAATCAGTAAAGCATTGTCGTTGTCTGACAATCTCATTCCCCTCAATATGGTTGTAATAGGCTATCCGGCAGAACATCCGCAGCCAAAGGACAAGTTCAAGGAAGAGAACATTTCGTACTATGTGGATGAACAATAGGTACATAGAATATAACGATAACTGGGAGCGTGGACGCCCTCGTCCCCGACAAAGCAAAAGAATAATCTAATACTTGTCGAGGACGATGGCGTCCTATCTCCCAGTTATTTGTATTACTTGTCGGGGACGAGGGCGTCCCCGCTCCCAGTTATTAATATAGGGTGTATTCAGAAGGTAAGCAATGGGAAGGGTTTTGTCTTATATAATTGATGACTCGATTGTAATGGTCTTCGTTTCTAATAATACGGTCATAATATTCCTTTTGCCAAATAGAACCGGTTTGGTTAATATATTTGTTGATTTTATGTGCAGAAACAGATTTTATAGTTTTTATTATCTGTTGAATAGTAGCCTGTCCTTTAGGTTCTATGAGTAAGTGAATATGGTTTGGCATAATGACATAGCTATGCAATTCATACATAACAATGTTGTCGTGTTCAAGAGTCTGTATTATTATATCTCGATATTGCTTATTCTTTAATATGCATGAACCATAGCCCTTATCAAGATATTTCTCCAGTTGGTTGTGTCTTTTAGTTTGTAAAAATTCGAGTTCTTTTTGATTACCTTCTTTTAATAATTGCTGCTTGATTGATTCATATTCCGTTTTGATGACGTCAATGACGTGTTGGGGTAGTGAGTCGGCAAGACGGAATGTAACGAAAGTAATCTTTCCGTATTGTGTCCAATGGGGTAGGTTGCCTTTTGTTTCGTATATAGGTTCGTGTTTGTTGAGAAAATAATTCATGTATGAGTGTTTAATAAGGAGAGGGGACGCCCTCGTCCCCGACAAAGCAAAGAGAATACTCTAATACTTGTCGGGGACGAGGGCGTTCTCTCTCCCAGTTATTTGTATTACTTGTCGGGGACGAGGGCGTCCCCTCTCCCAGTTATTTGTATTACTTGTCGGGGACGAGGGCGTCCTCTCTCCCAGTTATTTGTATTACTTGTCGGGGACGAGGGCGTCCTCTCTCCCAGTTATTTGTATTACTTGTCGGGGACGAGGGCGTCCCTTCTCCCAGTTATTTGTATTCGTGTATGGGCAGTTCTCCGTTGAGAGCGCCGAGGGCGTTGAATGCGAGCGACTCCATTTCGCCCTCGCCGGGCATCACAACGACCGGTGCGAGGAACTCCACTTGCTTCCGTATCTCCTCAACGCAGTACTTGCTGTAGGCAATACCGCCGGTCAGGATGATGGCTTCGGCCTTGCCCCATAGTGCAACAGCCATTGCACCGATCTGTTTGGATATGGTGTAGAGCATTGCTTCAAGCACTTCGTGGTATGGTTGTTCTCCTGCTTCGGCGCGACGCGAAATCTCCTTCATGTCCTTCATGCCCAGCAGAGCCTGGCAACCGCCGTAGCCTGCGAGCATTTTCATGATTTGCTGCTGGGTGTACTTGCCCGAGAAGCATAGGCGCACGAGCTGGTCGGCAGGCAGAGTGCCCGAACGTTCGGGAGCGATAGGGCCTTCGCCGGTGAGCGCATTGTTCACGTCGATTACCTTGCCGAGGTGATGTGCCGACACGCAGATGCCGCCTCCGAGGTGAGCCACGATGATGTCCATGTTCTCGTATACCTTTCCGCAGGTCTTGGCATAGCGACGTGCGGCAGCCTTAGCGTTAAGGGCGTGGAAGATAGATTCGCGCTTCATGAACGGCAATCCGGTGTAGCGGGCGCGTGTCATCATCTCGTCTACCACCACGGGATCAGCCATAAACGCCGGACAACCGCATTCGCGAGCTATGTCGTCGGCTATAAGACAACCGAGATTGCACACGTGCTGATGTTTGGCATGATGCAGGTCGTGCTTCATAAGTTCGTTGACAGCATACACGCCGCCGTGCAATGGCTTCAACAATCCGCCGCGTCCTATCACGGCATCGAACTTCAATGGTATTCCGGCCTTGCGCAACAGCTCCAATACGAAATCCTTGCGGTATTCATACTGTTCGTCGACGGTCATGAACTTGTCTATCTCTTCTTGCGGATGGAGTCCGTCGTCGGTCCACACGGCTTTGTCGTCCTCGTATACTGCCACCTTGGTTGAGGTGCAGCCAGGGTTTATTACGAATATTCTTTTCATATGGAAGTGCTCCCCATACAGCCCCACTCCCTTGCCCCTCCCCCGCAGGGAGGGGAGTGAAGTGCTGAACTTGCTCAGAGTTTTATAGCTTATTCTTATATATTTATTGCAAAGGCGTAGGTAAGTTGGGGAATTTTTTATTGTTAATAATCATTTCACTCCCCTCCCTGCGGGGGAGGGGCAGGGGGTAGGGCTTTTGTTATTTAGGGCTGATACTTCTCATGCAAGCCACGGCAAGCGAGTAGAACTTGGAGTCAGCCGAGTCGGCACGTGATGTCACCACAACCGGAGCTGTGGTTCCGTCGAGCATGCCAGCCACGGTAGCGTTGGCAAAGAAGGTGATAGTCTTGTAGAAAGTGTTGCCGGCTTCGATGTCGGGGAAAATCAGGATGTCGGCATTTCCCACCACGGGCGAGCTTATTCCCTTGATGGCACCGCTCTCGGCGTCGCATGCAGTCTTCACGTCCATAGGTCCGTCAACGCACACTTCGCCATATCTTCCTTCCTCGGCATATTGCTTTATGGCTTGGTAGGCGAGCGTGATGGGGAACTTGTCGCTTGTCTTCTCGGTGCAATGCGTCAGCGCAACACGTGGACATGAGCCTCCGGTGAGGCTTCGCCATGTCTTGGTGATGTACGTCAAGACGGCGTCGAGCTGTTCGGTGGTGGGGAAGGGGATGACGGCTGCGTCAGAGAAGAGCATGAGTCGGTTTATGCCGGGGATTTCCGCCACGGCGATATGCGTCAGCACGCTGCCCTTGACGAGTATACCCTGCTCCTTGTTGAGCACGGCGCGCAGCAGGTTGTCGGTATTCAGCGAGCCCTTCATGAGCACGTCGGCGCGTCCTTCGCGCACTTCGAGCACGGCTTTGCGTGCTGCGTCGTCGTCGTCAGAGGCTTTGATGATCTTGATTTGTTGTGGATGGCGTGCTGCGAGTTGTTCGGCTATGGCTTGTTTGCCCTCGACAGCGGTAAGGATGAAGTCTGCAAAACCTTCGCAGACGCTTCGTTCAATCACCTCTTCGGTGTGTGCGTCGGCAGGTGATGCAACGGCCACTATGACGCGCTGGCCCAATGAGCGCAATCTTTCAGGTAGGGTTTTTAAGTTAACAATAGGATTCATAAGATGTTTTTTAGTTTGATATTGGCAAAGTTATCTGATTTTAGTTGATTGGCAAAGAGTTTTATTCACATTTTTATTCCGCTCTTGCAAAATGTTCGTTAAAAGACCGAAATCGAACATTTTTTTGTATCTTTGTACGATGATAAAGGCTGAAAACCAGCGGAATTTTGGCACTCTGAAAAATGTAGTCCTTTTGCACTCCAAAAGGACTCGTTTTGCAAGCCAAAAGGACTCCTTTTACACTCCAAAAGGACTCCTTTTGAAACGCAAAAGGACCCCTTTTGGAAAGCTATGGTGTAATGTGCTGATTTTCAGGCGATAATGATGACGCAAAATACGCATAACGACAACGTAGCACATTGATATATGACAACATCCGAATTTGTAAAACAGTTTCGCGAGTCCGACCCCCGCAAGCTTGCCCTTCAGGCCTCGCGCTATCCCGATGTAGACATGCCCTATGCCTTGAATCAGATTCAGGGTTGGCAGACGGCGCTGCGCAAGCTGCCCTCATGGGCTGCGTGCGATGGGGTGGTGTATCCTCCTCATCTCAACATGGAGCAATGTTCGTCGGAAGCTACGGCGCGTTACAAGCAGCAAGTGGCACGTCGGTGGGCCGAACGCATCCCGAACGCATCCCGAACAAGCATGACCGACCTCACGGGAGGATTCGGAGTGGACTTCTCGTTCACTTCGCGCTGTTTCGACTGTGCCACGTATGTAGAGCGCAACGCCTCGCTTTGCGACGTTGTGGGTGCCAATCTGCCCCGTCTGGGCATCCGGAACGCCCAGGTGAAGTGTGCCGAAGCTGAGGCTGTGCTGGAGCAGCTGGAGCCTCAGACCATGATATTCCTCGACCCGGCACGCCGCGACGAGCACGGAGCCAAGACCGTGCTGATAGCCGACTGCACCCCCGACGTGTGCCAGCTCCTGTCCAGTCTGATGCAGAAGTCGCAGTTTGTGATGCTCAAGCTTTCGCCCATGCTCGACTGGCACAAGGCTATCGTCGACCTCGACGGTAAGGTTCGCGAGGTGCACATAGTGTCGGCAGACGGCGAGTGCAAGGAGTTGCTGCTCGTATTGGCTTCTGACGGCACGCCGGAAGTGCAGGTGTTCTGCGTAGACATTCTGTCACGCCCCGACTCAGAGGGTCAGTATCCGCGCAGCGAATTTGTATATAGCATAGGTGGCGAAGCCGAGCCGCAGCCAACCAATTCAAAACTCAAAATTCAAAACTCAACATTCCTCTTCGAGCCCAACGCTTCCGTGATGAAGGCAGGCTGTTTTGACGAGATAGCCCGAGCCTACGGCATTAGTGCAATAAGCCGCAACAGCCATCTGTTCCTTTCCGACCGTGAGATAGACGGCTTCCCCGGCCGCACATTCGTCATCGATGCCGTCACCACGATGAACAAGCGACAGCTCCGCCAGACCCTCTCCGGTATGAAGCAAGCCAACATCGCCGTGCGCAACTTCCCCCTGTCCGTGGCCGAACTGCGCAAGCGACTGAAGCTCTCCGACGGCGGCGACACCTACATCTTCGCCACCACCACATCCGACGGCGACCATATACTTATGCTGACGCATAAGACAAAAAAGTGAAAAAGCTACGTGTTTTCTCAAAAAAACATTACTTTTGCAAACAAAACAACTACGATGAAACGTACAGGAATATTCGTCGGGTCGTTCGACCCGTTCACCATAGGCCATGACTCAGTCGTGCGCCGCGCCCTCGCCTTGTTCGACCATCTTGTGATAGGCGTAGGCGTCAACCAGGGCAAACGCTATATGCTCACCGCCGACGAGCGCGTTGACGCCATACGCTCGCTCTATCGCGACGAGCCACGTATCAGCGTGGAGCAATACAGCGACCTGACGGTCGACTTCGCCAAGCGCCTCGACGCCCAGTTCATCGTCAAAGGAGTGCGCTCGGTGCGCGACTTTGAGTTCGAGCGCGAGCAGGCCGACATCAACCGACGGCTCACCGGCATAGAGACCATCGTTCTGTTTGCCGAGCCGGGATTGGACAGCATCTCGTCGACCGTGGTGCGCGAGCTCACGCATTTCGGCCATGACTGCCGCGAGTTTCTGCCCTGCGGGGCAGAATTTTGAGTTTTGAATTTTGAGTTTTGAATTGTTGCCTGCGGCAATTTTGAGTTTTTGAATTTTGAGTTTTGAATAATTCCAATACTCAAAATTGAAAAATCCAAAACTCGAAAATCCAAAACTCAAAACTCAAAATTGAATAATTCCAAATCGCAGGAGCCGCCGAGAATAATTCAAAATTCAAAACTCACAATTCAAAATTGCCAACGGCAACAATTCAAAACTCAAAACTCAAAATTCAAAATTCAACAAATGATAACATACAACGTAGACGGCGTGAAGATGCCGAAGATAAAGAAGCGTGAGACTACGGCGTGGATACGTGCCGTGGCAGCAACATACGGCTACAAGGTAGGCGAAGTGGGCTACATGTTCGTAGACGACGAGAAGATACTCGAAGTGAACAACGAGTATCTCGGGCACGACTATTACACCGACGTCATAACATTCGACTACGACGAACCGGGCATCGTGAGCGGCGACATAGTAATCTCGCTCGACACCGTACGCACCAATGCCGAGCAGTTCGGCAAGCAGTATGACGACGAACTGCGCCGCGTCATCATACACGGCATACTCCATCTGTGCGGCATCAACGACAAAGGACCCGGCGAACGCGAAATAATGGAGGAGGCAGAAAACCGTGCCCTCGCCATGCATCCGTAACAATACAAGGATAATCCTCAATAAAATACAATTGAAAAATGCGAAAAGTAATAGGTATTGGCGAGACGATGCTCGACATCATCTTCAAGAACGGCAAACCCATTGAGGCTGTGCCGGGAGGCTCAACGTTCAACGGAATAATATCACTCGGACGTGCCGGAGTAAACGCAACGTTCATATCCGAAACCGGAAGCGACAGAGTGGGCGAGTACGTGCGCCAGTTTCTCAAGCAGAACAACGTGGACACGGCAAGCGTCAATGTCTATCCCGACTCCAAGTCGCCCGTTTCGCTCGCCTTTCTCGACGATTCTAACAACGCCGACTACATCTTCTATCGCGAACAACGGCACGATCACATGGACTTTACTTATCCCGACATCAACCGCGACGACGTAGTTGTGTTCGGATCGTACTATGCCGTCAACCCGAATCTGCGTCCGCAGGTGTCAGGACTGCTCGAAATCGCCCGACAGCGTGGCGCCATCATCTACTACGATGTCAACTTCCGACCCGCACACCAGAACGACGTGATGAAGATTACGCCCAATCTGATAGACAATCTCGAATATGCAGACATCGTCAGAGGCTCGCGCGAGGACTTCACCATATTATATAAGAAGGACACGGCCGAACGTGTATATCGTGCCGAAACGTCGTTCTACTGTCCGCGACTGGTCTATACCGACGGTCCACGACCCGTAACCGTGATGGCAGACGGAGGCTTCCACAAGCAATATCCGATGCCACAGACCCAGACCGTGAGCACCATCGGAGCCGGCGACAACTTCAACGCCGGATTCATCTACGGACTAATCAAGTACGGAGTGACACGCGACAGCCTGGAGCGAGGACTCGACGAGGATACCTGGGACAAACTCATAGCCTGCGCCTCGGCCTTCTCTGCCGACTGCTGCAAGGACATCTACAACTACATCTCGACAGAATATGGCAAGAGTCTGCAGCTGTAGGCTGCCCGAAAGTTGCCGCACTACAGCGTTTCAACAATCAAACTATACATACAATTATGAATACTGAAATTACATCATCAATACATTATGTCGGCGTGAACGACCGTCATAAGCACATCTTCGAGGGACTTTGGCCCTTGCCCTACGGCGTTTCGTACAACTCGTACATCATCGACGACGAGAAGGTTGCGCTCATCGATACCGTTGAGGTAGACTTCTTCCCGCAGTTTCTCGCCAACATACGCTCGGTAATCGGCGACCGCCCTATCGACTACATCATCGTCAACCACGTCGAACCCGACCATAGCGGCTCCCTGCCACTCATCAAGAAGTACTATCCCGAGGCACGCATCGTAGGCAACAAGAAGACCTTCGACATGGTGCGCGGATACTATAACGTTGGTACGGGCGACGATATCGTGGAGGTTTCTAACGGAGACACTCTCCAGCTCGGCAAGCACACGCTCTCGTTCATCATGATTCCAATGGTGCATTGGCCCGAAACGATGGCTACACTCGACCAGACTGCCAACGTACTCTTCTCGGGCGACGCCTTCGGATGCTTCGGTGCGCTCGCAGGAGCGTTCGTTGATGCCGACATGAATTGCGACATCTACTGGGACGAGATGCGCCGCTACTATTCAAACATTGTGGGCAAGTATGGCGTTCCGGTTCAGCAGGCGCTCAAGAAGCTTGCCGGTGTGAAGATCGACTACATCTGTTCTACACACGGACCCGTTTGGCATGAGCACATAGCACGCGTCATCGAGGCTTACGACCGGATGAGCCGATACGACACCGACCGTGGAGTTGTAATCTGCTACGGCTCGATGTACGGCAACACCGAGCGTGCAGCCGAGGTCATTGCACGTGCAGCTGCCCAGGCAGGAGTACGCAACATCGTCATGCACGACGTGTCGCGCTCCGACCATTCTTACATCCTGAGCGACATCTTCAAGTACGACACCATCGTGCTCGGCGCTCCTACCTACAACAACGGTATCTATCCGCAGATGCAGGCGCTCATCGACGAGATAGCCGACCGTGGTATCAAGAATCATCGTCTGGCTGTATTCGGCTCGTTCACATGGGCTGGTCAGACCGTAAAGAAGATTCTCGAAGCCAACGAAACGCGCCTGAAGTTTGAGCTTGTAGGCACTCCCGTCGAGATAAAGCAGAGTCTCAACGCAGAGACCGAGGCAGCTTGCGAAGCCCTGGGACGTGCTTTGGCGTAATGAAATAAATAGCCTGAAAACCCAACTCCTGCAAAGCCCCACCCCCGACCCCTCCCCCTTAGGGAGGGGAGTGATATGCTTTGTTGCCAAGAATCGTTTTATTATGAGAAGAATAGCAATGATTGGAATCGTCCTTTTAATGATAAGTGTGCCCTTCCAGTGGCTCTATCTTGGCAATTATGTTGTCAGCTCAGCAAGCACGCTCATCGCGATATACGGCATTCTCAGATACATCAACAAGCTTGCGTGAATATCGGGACGTCGGACTATAAAAACTTTATTTAAACGACAATAACGACAATGGTCAACAATTAGCTACAGGCTGATTGTTGACCATTGTCGTTATTGCTTGCTCAGGTTACGGCGAGAACGCCATAACCTCCTACTATTGCAGTCAAAGCATACTACTCCCCTCCCTGCGGGGGAGGGGTCGGGGGTAGGGCTTTGTGTGGTTGTGGCTGGGACTTTGTGTCGTTTGGTCTTCTATTTCTACTTTATCACCAGCCTCGTCATTCCCTCTTCGGCAAACGTTTCTTGCGCCACTTGCTGCAGGTCGGCAGCTGTCAGGGCGTCAATACGATTGCATAGGGCGGTGACATCCTTCTTCCATCCGTAGTGCAGATAGGTTTTGGCGAAGTCGAGAGCGAACGATTCGCGGGCGTCGCAGGCAATGCCTATCTGTCCGCGTATCTGCTTCTTGGCGGCGTTCAGAGCCGACTCGCTCAGCGGATGCTGCATCACGCGGTCGAGTTCGCGGCGTATCAGACGCAGACACTTGTTGGTATTGCGCGGATCGCAACCGAAATATATCGCCCACAGACCCGTGTCCGAGTAGCTCTGCATCATACTTTCAACTGTATAAACAAGAGCGTTGCGCTCTCTGAGCGAAATGTTGAGGCGAGCATTCATGCCCGGTCCGCCCAGTATATTGTTGAGAAGATAGAGCGCGATGCGGCGCGGATCGTGAACATCGTAGGCACGTGTGCCCAGCATAACGTGCGCCAGATGAGTGTCCATGTGCTGTTCTATGCTTTGTGGAGTATAAGGTGGCATTGCCGAAGGCGTAGTGTCGCGCAGAGAGAGCTGTTCGGTCTGAATGGTAGAAGCGGTAGCATTGCTGGCGGAGCAACTCGTGTCGTGCGCCTTCTCAAGCAACCGTACCAGCTTGTCGAAGCTTATGTCGCCGTAGGCAAAGAATACGGCGTTGTCCGGACGGTACAACCGGCGTGTGAAATCCAGGGCATCTTCAGTAGTGTAAGTGCGCAGAACGTCTGCCGAACCCAGAATGTTGTGACCCAGCGGATGCCCCTTGTATATAGCGTTTTCGAACAGATCGTATATCAGTTCGGCAGGCGAATCGTTGTAACTTTCAATCTCGTCGACTATCACCTCAACCTCCTTGTCAATCTCCGCTTGCGGATATGTGCTGTGAAACACTATGTCTGTGAGCAGATCGACAGCACGGTCGATGTTGTCGCGCAGTACGGCAGCATGATAAACCGTCTCCTCCTTGTTGGTGAAAGCGTTCAAGTCGCCGCCAACACTTTCCAGATAGCCCAGAATCTTCATCGAACTGCGACGCTCAGTACCCTTAAACGTGATGTGTTCGCAGAAGTGTGCCATTCCCTCGCGGCCCGGTTGCTCGTCGCGTGTGCCCGCTGCCACGGCATAACCGCAGTAAACAACGGGCGAAGCGCTGGGCAATTGTATTATGCGCAGGCCGTTGCTGAGTGTATGTGTATTGTAGTTCATATCCAAATGTTTAATATATGCAAAGTTACACTTTTTGTCGCTGATTTTATGTAACTTTGAAGCCGAAACCCGAACAAAAGGAAACTTTTTAACAACAAACTTAATATGAAACATCTGTTATTGACACTGGCTGTGGCGGGAATGGCTCCTTGCATGATATACGCAGCCGAAACGACGGACAAGGTCGTTCAGCCTACGTTCAAGGAGTGGCACGACATGTCGGTCAACAACGTTAACCGATTTCCTACGCATGCCTCGTTCTTTGCCTATGAGAACCGCAGCGCGGCTCTGAAAGGCGACCGCAACAGTTCTGCCAATTATCTCTCTATTGAGGGCGACTGGCGTTTCAACTGGGTGGCTAATGCCGACCAGCGTCCTACCGACTTCTTCAAGGAAGGCTACAACGACTCATCGTGGAAGACGATGAAGGTGCCCGGAATATGGGAAGTCAACGGTTATGGCGACCCCGAGTACGTTAACATCGGATTCGCATGGCGCGGACACTTCAAGGACAATCCCCCTCAGGTGCCCACAAAGGACAACCACGTAGGCTCATATCGCCGCACTATCAATATACCTGAGTCGTGGGACGGCCGTCAGGTGATTGCCCATTTCGGTTCGGTAACGTCAAATATGTATCTGTGGGTGAACGGTCACTTCGTAGGATACGGCGAAGATTCGAAGTCGGCAATGGAGTTTGACATCACTCCTTACCTCAAGAAGGGCGACAATCTCATTGCTTTCCAGACATTCCGTTGGTGCGACGGCTCGTATAGTGAGGACCAGGACTTCTGGCGTTTGTCGGGTGTGGCACGCGATTGTTATCTCTACTCACGCTCAAAGCAGGCTCATATTGACAACGTAAAAGTAACTCCAGACCTCGACGCGCAATATCGCAACGGCTCTTTGGCTGTAAACGTAAAGGCAAAGGGCAACGCCAAGTTTGTCATCGACCTCATTGCACCCGACGGCGACATCGTTAGCCGCAAGGTGCTCAACACTTCGAAGGTGAAAGTGAAGAAGGGTCAGAGCGTGCCCGAAATCAATGCGACAGTCAAGTTCGACGTGGAGAACCCGCTGAAGTGGACTGCCGAGACTCCAAACTTATACAAGGTGGCTGTCACTATACAGCAGAACAACAATGAAGTGGAATCCGTTGCTGTGCGCACGGGATTCCGCAAGGTGGAAATCAAGAACTCTCAGCTGCTCGTCAACGGTCAACCGGTGCTCATCAAGGGCGCAAACCGCCACGAGATGGACCCCGATGGCGGCTACGTGGTTTCGCGCGAGCGCATGATTGAGGACATCCGCCTTATGAAAGAGTTCAATATCAACGCCGTTCGTACCTGCCACTATCCGTCAGACCCCTACTGGTATGATCTGTGCGACGAATATGGCATCTACGTTTGTGCCGAAGCCAACCAGGAAAGCCACGGATTCTACTACGAAAAGAACGCCAAGTCGACCGAACCGCAGTTTGCTCTGCCTATAATGGAGCGCAACGAGCACAACGTTATCAATCAGTACAACCACCCGTCGGTTATATATTGGTCGATGGGCAACGAGACTGCCGACTCCAAGAACTTCGCCGACGTGAAGAAGTGGATTCACGAATACGACCCGACACGTCCCGTCCACTTTGAGCGCGCACTCAATGGCGACAACACCGACATCTTTGCCGAGATGTATATGACGCCCGAATACATAGAGAACTACGTGACCCACAACCCCAAGAAGCCTTACATCCTATGCGAGTATGCCCACGCCATGGGCAATTCGGGCGGTGTTATGAAGGAGTATTGGGATCTTGCACGCAAGAATCCTCATTTCCAGGGCGGATTCATCTGGGACTTTGTAGACCAGGGACTGCGCGGTAAGGACGATAAGGGCAATATGATTTACAAGTACGGAGGCGACTATAACTCGTACGACCCGTCGGACAACAACTTCAACTGCAACGGACTCATCAATCCCGACCGCATTCCCAACCCCGAGATATGGGACATGAAGTACTACTATCAGAACTATTGGGCTGAGCCTATCGACCTGAATGCAGGCACAATCTCGGTGTACAACGAGAACTTCTTCGTCAAGCCCGAGAACGTATCGTTGTCGTGGGCTATCGTAGCCGACGGTATAGAGTATCAGAACGGAACAATAGCCGACATCTCGATGCTCCCTCCTCATAAGAAGATGGAGCTGGTGCTGCCCTACAAACTCAACGACTACAAGAACCAGAAGGACGTGATGCTCAACATAGAGTTCCGTCTGAAGAAGGACGAGGGACTGCTCAAGGCGGGCCATATAGTAGCCCAGCGTCAGATGCCGATACGCGAATTCACGGGCAACGACCTCGCTGTCAACCCCGCTTCGCTTAAGGCTGTGAAGCTTGTCGACAAGAAGAAGGAGCCGCAGATAACGCTCCACGCCGAGAACTTCACTCTGCAGTTCGACCGCAAGACCGGTTTCATCTCCAAATACGAGGTTGGCGGCAAGTCATTGCTTGGCGAAGGCGGCTCATTGAAGCCCAACTTCTGGCGCGCTCCGACCGATAACGACATGGGAGCAAACCTCGGCAAGAAGCTCGCAGCATGGCGTTCGCCAAAGATGAAGCTCGCATCGCTCACCGCCGACAAGAAGACCAAGACCGTGACAGCCGTTTACGACATGCCGACTGTTAAGTCGCAGCTCACCCTGACCTATCAGGTTGAGGACAACGGTACGCTCAACGTGACGCAGGCATTGAAGACCACGCCGGGTGCAAAGGTAGAACGTATGCTCCGTTTCGGTATGACGATGAACCTGCCTTACCAGATGGACCAGAGCACATGGAACGGTCGCGGACCGGTTGAGAGCTATGTAGACCGCAAGATTTCGCAGAACGTAGGCTTGTATAAGTCGACAGCCGACAAGATGTTCTTCGCTTATGTTCGTCCGCAGGAAAACGGCAACATGACCGACATCCGCTGGTGGCAGCAGACCGACAACAACGGCGCTGGATTCCGCGTTGAGTCAGACGGCCTCTTCGCCGCATCGGCATTGCACTACAACCAGGCCGACCTCGACGATGGCGAAGCAAAGCGCCAGAGCCACTCGCAGTCAGTGCCCAAGTCGAAGTACACCAACCTCAACATCGACCTCACTCAGGAGGGTGTAGGCGGTATCGACAGCTGGGGCGCAGAGGCTCTGCCTGCCTACCGTATGGCATACAAGGACTATACATTGCGCTTCCGCATCGTGCCGAAGACATTGGTTAAGTAGAAGTTTATAGGTAAGCGTATCCGCGATGCTAGTATATACACGTTAAAAAAAATATCGCTCAAGCTTTTATTCTTGAGCGATATTTTTTTGTTTCCATTTGTCCGGTAGCAATTCCCGGTACTTACTTAATGGTGTTCTTGGTGGCAGCACTGCTGCTTTGTTGATGACATCGGATATATATTCAAAGAAGTTAATACCTTGCAGTCTGCATGAGCATGCCAGCGAATAGAACATGGCTGCCCGTTTGGCACCAGCATGCGACCCGAAGAAAAGTGAGTTTCTTCGGGAATTAGATTTTTTATTCACGCAGCAAAGGTAAAGAGATAAAAAAATATGGACAAGGCTGCATCGCGGATACGCTTACATGCAAATTAAGCCTATTAAAACATGCTTAATTTGCAAACCTTATTTTTATTGCTGATACTCAATAAGTTACAAGTACATATTAATCTACATAATAGGCAAATTATAGCTTCATCTTTCTTAATATGCACGTTTTTATCTTCATTTTACCCTTAAACTGCAAATTAAACCTAAAAACCAAGCTTATTTTTACCAAAACATACATATTAAGAGAATTATCTGTATATTTGCGATCTAAAATAGTTAGAATTATGGAATATACGGCACTTTTAGAGAAACAGATATTAGGTAGGTTGAAGATAGACAATCCTTGGTGGACGGAAGGTAGGATACCTTCTTACTATCAGGACATGAGTCCTCGTCTCTATCTCGACATCTTCTATCCCCTGGTAAAGGATGTCAGCATTCAGCGTGCCCTCATCTTGATGGGACCTCGCCGAGTGGGTAAGACGGTAATGCTCTATCATTCCATCCAACAGTTGATAGACGATGGCGTGTCGCCTCAGAATATCATCTATGTTTCGGTAGAAACTCCTATCTATAACAATATCCTCTTGGAGCAGTTGTTTTCTTTGGCAAAACAGATATTGAGTAAGGAAGACAGCCAAGAAGAGTTTTATGTTTTCTTCGACGAGATACAGTATCTCAAAGACTGGGAAATCAATCTTAAATCTCTGGTAGATACTTATCACAACGTGAAGTTTGTAGTTTCCGGTTCTGCTGCTGCAGCATTAAAAAAGAGTAGCAACGAAAGTGGGGCGGGCAGGTTTACCGATTTCAATCTGCCGCCGTTGCTTTTCTTCGAGTATATCCATCTTAAGAAATATGAGCATCTGATGCGCCAATCTAAGGTGGAATGGCAAGGAATAGAGAGCGATATCTATAGCACGATAGATATTGATAAGCTGAACTGTCTCTTCCTCGACTATATCAATTATGGCGGTTATCCAGAGGTGGCTTTTTCTTCCCGAATACAGGAAGACCCTGGGCAGTTTGTTCGCCACGATATTGTAGATAAGGTATTGTTGAGAGATTTGCCGAGTCTTTATGGCATTTCTGATGTACAAGAGCTTAACTCGTTGTTTACTATGATTGCTTATCATAGTGGCATGGAGTTCTCGTATGAGAGTATGTCGAAAGAATCGGGAGTAAAGAAGGAAACCATTCGCAAGTACATCCAATATCTTGAGGCTGCTTTTCTGATAAAGATTGTGACAAGAACTGACGATACGGCAAAGCGATTCCAACGTCAAACTACTTTTAAGATTTATCTAACGAATCCTTCGCTTAGGTGTGCACTATTTGAGCCTATCAAGATGATAGATGGCAATATCGGAGATATGATTGAAACTGCTATCTATTCGCAATGGATTCCAAGAAAGGGGCACATTGCTTATGCCAACTGGAAGATGGGGCGTTCGCAGGGCGAGGTAGACTTGGTAGGCATCAACGATGCTTTACAAAAGCCTTATTGGGCGGTAGAAATCAAATGGTCGGATAGGTTCTTCGACAAACCTTCTGATCTTTCGTCCTTACAGTTTTTTATGGAGAAGAATCATCTGCCCCAGGCTTTGGTAACTTCCATCAGTAAGGGAGGAACAAAGAATATGAATTTTGGAACTCTTCATTTCATCCCGTCTGCCTGCTATGCATATACGGTAGGAGAAAACACGTTGAGGCAAGCCAAAAAGAGCTTTGGATTATAATGCTATTTTCAAATTGCATGAACTTGGCAAAGATATAAAATACGAACAAAAAGGATAGTTTTTTACCTTGATATTTAATGGCTAATTAAAAAAAATAGTTATGAAACAAATTATTAAGAGAGGTAGTTTTTTTACCTTGATGTTTATGTTGCTTGGTTGTTTGTCGCTTTATGCTGCAGATAACGACTTGATTACAAGGCAAATCACCATTACGTTGGAAAAGGCTGGTACTTTGCCTGATAGAATTGCAAGTAGTAAAAAGAATAAGATTACCAATTTGAAGATTATTGGTGAGATAAATGGTACGGATTTGAGGATGATTCGTGAGATGGCTGGAAGTAATTCTAATGGTAATTCTACTGACGGAAAGCTTTCTGTATTAGATTTGTCTGAGGCAAAGATTGTAAAAGGTGGGGATTGCTATTTAAATAATGGTTATGATTATACTTCTAATGATGTAATAACCTGAGTTCGGGATAAGCGACTGTCGTTTTTCTTGCTATGCCAGATTTCCGATAGGTGCATATTACATTTGCCCTCCAAACAATATGGATGGCAAAATGCAAGAATTGTAAAGTC
>NZ_JADYUF010000120.1 GCF_021531655.1 Leyella stercorea
TAAGCAGAAGAAAGACAGTATTCTCCGCCATGAATGACTTGGGGAGCCTGCTCCAACCGAATCCGTTGTTCATGTCGTCAAAGATACGTTCCTTGCCGCCACGCAGATTGTAGAATTCAACAATGTCCCTTGTCGATGACTTGTAATCGTTGGTCAGAATACAACGGTAAGTGTATTCGCCTTCCCACAGGTCAAGGTCGCCACTGTTGCGTCTTTGTCTCTGGATGACAAGACGATAGCACTTGCCTTCCCATTTCTCAACGAGAATGGAATTGAGTTCGAACTGGATGCCGTTAATCTCCTCCGTCTTCCATCCTCTCAGAGCAAAGATGTCATTGTAGAGCGAACTGCATCGGTTGGCACGGATGTAGAAATGTTTGCAATGCTTCTCTATCTCACTGACGATTTCCTTCGAGCAGGAACCGCAGTCTGCCCTGAAGCGATTTACACGGATGTTCTGGGATTCCAGAAGAGCGAAGAATCTCTTATGGGTGTCTGCCTGATGAAAACGCACATTCGTGTTGCC
>NZ_JADYUF010000121.1 GCF_021531655.1 Leyella stercorea
AGCTGTGTGAATATGTTATTGATCTCGTCCTTCAGACGGTTGCGGAAACGGTTGATTGTTATGAAGTCCGGCTTTTCATATCCTGACAGCCAGATGAAATGAATGTCGCGCAGGAGCAATTGCTCTATACGGCGACATGAATAGATGTTGTTCATATAGGCATAGATGATGACCTTGAGCATCATGCGTGGATGGTACGGACACCTGCCCATACCGCTGTATAATTTGTTGACCGAACTCATGTCAAGATGGTCCACAATGCTGGAAACAATGCGGACGGGGTCGTTTTCCGCAATATTTTCATCGATTCGTTGCGGAAAAAGAACCATTTGGTTGGTAGTATAAGAACGAAAGTGTAACTTTGCCATAGTTAATTTTTTTCTATGGTCTAAAGTTACAACAACTTTTAGACATAGCAAAGCCCTGGCTTGTGAAAGTCAGGGCTTTGTGATTTTTTAAGAAT
>NZ_JADYUF010000122.1 GCF_021531655.1 Leyella stercorea
GTAGCTCATACTTTCAGCTGTTGTTATTGATTTAACTTACAGTTTTGCTTGTATCAATATGTCAAAGATCGTTGTAAAGTGAAAAGTTAAAAGTGAAGAGTGAAAATCTATTTGATTTTTCTCTTTTCGTTTTTCACTTTTCCCTTACTAAGTGGAGAATATCGGGGTCGAACCGATGACCTCTTGCATGCCATGCAAGCGCTCTAGCCAACTGAGCTAATCCCCCAGTAATGTTTAATGTATAATTATTAATGTGTAATTGATAATTGTGACATTAAACACACTGTATTTAGTAAGACAGTGCGCCAAGAAGCGTGGGAGAAGGAAAGCAAACCATAACTCTTAATAAGCCTTACTGAGCTTGATAGGCATCCTTAAGCCTTTATGAGCCTTTGCTGACCTTAATAGTGGAATCCCGTTTCTCCAGAAAGGAGGTGTTCCAGCCGCACCTTCCGGTA
>NZ_JADYUF010000123.1 GCF_021531655.1 Leyella stercorea
GTGACATACGGAAATACTCAAAGCCTTTTTTATACAATAAATTCAACCTCAAAGTCTAAATCCGAAACTTGAGCTCTTTAATATATTGTATTGTAGGAGGTATCTCTGACAGCATTTCGAAGAAACCATCTTTTGTATCAGCATTATACATCAGCTTGTCTGTAGTCCTATAGAAATTTGCAATAGATTCAACAGATGATTCCCTAACCATAGTAACAAAAAAAATCTCAAATTCAGTCACCAAATCCTTGTTAGGATGCAAAGTAGCAAAATAATACAAGCCATTAGCCAATATCAGATTCTTAGCTCTCTCGTATAAATTTACCCCCTGATTATAATACATAGTCTCGACTAGTATATTAACTCAAGTTTCGGATTTAGACTTTGAGGTTGAATTTATTGTATAAAAAAGGCTTTGAGTATTTCCGTATGT
>NZ_JADYUF010000124.1 GCF_021531655.1 Leyella stercorea
TTACTATATGCAGAATCTCAATAAGCAGATAGAGGAGAACAAGTCACTTCGTGCCGAGAATGATGCGCTAAAGGCAGAAAACAACAAAGTCAAACAACGCATCTCTCAACTTGACGAGAAGGCTGTGGAGCGAGTGACTACTCAACTTGTCTATGCGAAGGAAGAACTCGCCAGTGCCAAAAGTTATAATACCACACTTATGGAAATGTACAATGATTTGAAGGCTCGTTGGAATGCCATTTGGCAAGAGCCAGAAATGACTGATGCATGGAGACGAGTGGAAGCACGAAAGGAGGAAGGTGCAAAAGAAAAGGCTCGGCAAGAAGCCGAAGCTAAACGTGAAAGCATGGCTCGGCAAAATAGATACATAGGAGTGCTTGACAAGTTCATCCATGAGGGACATGAAG
>NZ_JADYUF010000125.1 GCF_021531655.1 Leyella stercorea
ACGTGAAAGCATGGCTCGGCAAAATAGATACATAGGAGTGCTTGACAAGTTCATCCATGAGGGACATGAAGCTCTATCTTCCTTTGCCAAGACAGATAGAGTCAACTTCAACGAGAAAGAATCGGCTTCCATATACTATGGCATTATGGCATCTGCTGTAAAGCATAATATTGGATTGGACTCTAAAGCCTGTATAGAATCGGCAACAAAAAGGTTCTTGTCTGATATGTCTTGGCATGGTTTTACAGACTTCAAGCAGGAATGTGTCACCAGTTGGACAAAACTCTTCGCCACAAATGAAGTTCAATTCACAGACAAAGCTATTGACAACTTCCTCGCTTTTGTTGACCACATGTCATGCAGTGCAGACACATACGTTTCGCTTGGTGGCTCCAATGGTTGTGCCG
>NZ_JADYUF010000126.1 GCF_021531655.1 Leyella stercorea
TTGCTGTCGCTGAACGTATATTATCGTAAATGTCACGTGAATTTTCGTAAATATAGGGTGTTTGAGTGTAAATATAATTCATGATAATTTACGTTTAATTTACGGCAATTTACGTTCCAAAATATATGCGCCGCCTTTTTTTATGTAAGCACTCAAATTATGGCCTAAATCAGAAAGAAGTAACTTCGCTGCTGAATTTAAAACATCGAATTATGTACTTTATTCAAAATACTAATGCAGTTAACCCTTTGAAAAATAGTGGGTACGCTGTATTGGTGGTTTACAAAACACTTTGCTGTCGCTGAACGTATATTATCGTAAATGTCACGTGAATTTTCGTAAATATAGGGTGTTTGAGTGTAAAT
>NZ_JADYUF010000127.1 GCF_021531655.1 Leyella stercorea
CCATCATGAGCAGGCTTGACACCAAGGCTTTTGGGCTCAAGAAAACGAGTCGCATAAAGGCTTTTGTCTTCAGATTCATCTCCGTACCTGCCAAGTGGATCATGACTGCAAGGCAATACGTGCTGAATATCTACACAGAGAACCGCGCTTATGCAAAACCCTTCAAAACAGAATTCGGATAAGAATCCTTTCTTTCCGGTTTGAATCTGCGTATTACCTCAAGTCGCATCGTGGGGTAAGGGGATGGTGGCTACATATTGATGTTGTGCTGTTGCTTTTTACTGAAAGCTGCTACTAACGACTCATAAATCTACCCTTAATCGTGTATTGGATGATAGTTGCGGATTTTAGG
>NZ_JADYUF010000128.1 GCF_021531655.1 Leyella stercorea
CGTTTTATAGAAAAAGTAAATTATGAAACCAATAAAAGTACTTGAATTATCAGAGGATGATCGCCTCAAATTAGAGAAAGGCTATCATAAAGGGCCTACTCATTGTTTTCGTATCAGATGCAAATCCATATTGCTGAAGTCAGAAGGTAAATCAGCTCCCCAAATAGCAGAAATGCTTGAGGTGACTGTACCTACTGTCTACGCATGGGTAAAACGTTATGAAGAAAATGGAATCAAAGGTTTGGAGACACGTCCTGGTCAGGGTCGAAAGCCTATTATGGATTGTTCTGATGAAGAAGCAGTCCGCAAGGCAATTGAGGAAGACCGTCAAAGCGTGTCCAAAGCA
>NZ_JADYUF010000129.1 GCF_021531655.1 Leyella stercorea
GGCGTTACAGTTACAGTTGTTACAGTTTTGTTTGCAAGGGTTGTTATTTCTGCCTTTTTATATATAACTTATTGATTATTAATTAGTTATAAAGTCTTAAAGAAGGGGTTGTAACAAGTCCACCCTTTTTGTAACAACTGTAACAACTGTAACTGTAACGCCTGGTCACGGTATTAATCACCCCCGCATATCCTTTCTACTATAGCCCCTCCACTTCTCCTCTCCAAGGCCAGTGGCGAAGCCATCCAGCACACAACGCTCACACTCATCAGGTTCCACCTGATAAACACCATATCCAAGTTGTGGCATTTACACGCCATTGCTTAACTTTATCTT
>NZ_JADYUF010000012.1 GCF_021531655.1 Leyella stercorea
GTGACATACGGAAATACTCAAAGCCTTTTTTATACAATAAATTCAACCTCAAAGTCTAAATCCGAAACTTGAGAATATAAAAAAAAACAGACAAAAAAATAAATCGCAAGAAAAAAACAGTCTGCCTTTATTTACTGTAGATTGAGAGGGTATAGTATGGATGCTATACCCTCCTATAAATAGTAATATTTCTCATATTTTTGGCTTTTGACTTTACCCTCATCTTACTATAAAAACGACATCACTCCACTCTCCATTCCGTAATGTTTCTTTCATCTTTTATATCAAACCCTATCCCGACTTTAATAATCTTCTTGCCGCTCATGGCGAAAGCGTCGGCATAATGGTTTGCGTTGATTTGGGCAAGAGCCTCATCGGCTGTCTTGCCGAATTTCAGTTCCATGATGTAGACGTGGTCCTCAGTCTCCATTGTTATGTCCGTACGACCCTTAGCCGTTCGCTGCTCCACAAGGATACGATAATCTGTAAGAAGGGCGAATATGATGTAGAGCATCTGCTGATAATGTCCCTCGTATTTGGTGTTCTCGCAATATGGAACAGTAGCAAGGAAGGTCTGAAGCAGATTTAATGCTCCGTCAATATCGCCATTCTTTATCAAAACAGACATTTGGGCTATGGCTACCTTTCCCTTCTGTGAACTTCGCGACAGGTAGTTGGGCAGCAGACTCTTAAACAACCCTATGCGTATTTCCTTGTTAGGAATACCCAATTCATAGAGATTGGTTGCTTTGTCATAGTCCTTGATAGTAATATATCCACTCTGATAAAGCAGAGGTACTATCGATTCCATCGTTTCTGTGGGAGCGTCAAAGTCGGATACGTCAGCCATCTCTCTTTCGCCTATCTCTATTGGAGTAGTGCCAAACTTGCGCATCATCTCTATAAGGAACGTCGGGGTGCCGGAGCCGAACCAGTAGGAACCTATACTCTGCTTTGAGAAACAATTCAGCAGACTGTAAGGATTGAATATGTCGGGCGACGGCCATGTGAAATGATAACCGTCGTAGTTGTATTTCAGCATTTCGATTGTTTTCTCACGAGTCAACTCCAATTTGTCTGCAAGCATATCAATGTCTGCCGACATCTCGCTGAGCAACTCTTCTTCTGTAATTCCACAAATCCCGGCATATTCCTCATCCATGCTTATATTGTTGATGTTGTTCAGCTCGCTGAAGATGCTGAGTTGCGAGAATTTTGTAATACCCGTCATGAACACGAAGCGCAACATCGGCTCACACTGCTTCAACGGACTGTAGAAGTTGCGCATAAGATACCGCAAACCTTCGAGCTTCTCGTCCTGATGAACCACATCAAGCAACGGAGCGTCATACTCGTCGATAAGCACAACCACTTGCTTGCCCGTCTTATTATAGACGGAAGAGATGAGATTTGCAAGGCGCACATTGGCATCCACAGCGTCACACTCGATGCCGAACCTGCGTTCGTTTTCTTTAAGAATATAGTCAAGATACCTGTTCAGCTGGTCTTCTTCTTGATGCTTGCCACCCGAAAGGTCGAAATGAAGCACGGGATATTCCGTCCACTCCTTTTCCAACCCATCCATTGCCAATCCCTTGAAGAGTTCCTTGCGACCCTCAAAATAGCTCTGCAATGTAGAGACAAGAAGCGATTTGCCGAATCTGCGCGGACGACTAAGGAAGAAGAATTTGCCGTCAGAATTCGCCATACGATAAACATAGACAGTCTTGTCTATATAAAGATTGTCATTAGTGCGGATCTCCGAGAAAGTCTGTATGCCTAAAGGATATAATTTTCGTGCCATGCTCGTGATTGTTTTCTATTACGATGCGAATATACAAAAAATATCTGATAATACAAAACGAAGCGAATAAGGCAAACAATATTTGCATTTCTAACCGCTCAAAACTGCGTGCTGAACGCACAAAGAATTCTTTGGCTCGAAATTCTCGAGTTTTGAAGAGGTTTAGTTATATTGCTTATATACAGAGAGTTATGACGACGGACGAGAAAATCAATAAAAATCACAAACGCAAAAAAGCTCCTTTTCGCTGCAAAAGGACAACTTTTGCGCTCTAACTGAACTACATTTACGTTGCAACTGTAGTCCATTTGCCTTCCAACTGTAGTCCATTTGCAATGCAAAGAAGCCCTGAATGGAAAGTGAAGGGTGTAAAACACGGCAAAAAGCATAAAAAAACCGATTCTGAAATCTCCAGAATCGGTTTTTTATTTGTAACACTTTTTTACTACATGTACGATATTTGCATATAAGCCATACCCCCACTCCCTCACCCAAAGGGAGGGGAGTGATATGCTATGCTCCTGCTATTACCAGATCTGTGCACGCTTGTTCTTCGGAACGAAGAGTTTGTCGCTCTTCTTCACGTTGAATGCCTTGTACCAGGCATCAATCTGCGGAAGGGCAGCGTTTACGCGAGCCTCAGCAGGTGAGTGAGGGTCGGTGTTGATCTGACGGTCGATGAATTCAGGACGTGCATTGCCTGCCCAGACGGTAGCCCATGAAAGGAAGAAACGCTGCTCGGGTGTGAATCCGTCAATGGTCTTGGCTGCTGAAGGATTGGCCTTGAACTCATTCTCCATTGCACGGAATGCGATGTTCAGTCCACCGTTGTCACCGATGTTCTCGCCAAGTGTAAGCTTGCCGTTGATGAACTTGCCGGGCAGAGCCTCAACCTTTGAGAAGTAGTCTACCAATACCTTTGTGCGTGCATCGAAGTTCTTCTTGTCGGCTTCGGTCCACCAGTTCTTCTGGTTGCCGTACTTGTCGAACTGTGAGCCCTGGTCGTCAAATCCGTGCGACATCTCATGGCCGATTACGCCACCAATGCCACCATAGTTGACAGCCTCATCGACGTTGGGGTCGAAGAACGGCGGCTGCAGGATGGCTGCCGGGAAGCAGATTTCGTTGGTAGTTGGGTTGTAATAAGCGTTGACAGTCTGCGGAGTCATGTGCCATTCGGTCTTGTCTACCGGCTTGTTCACCTTGCGTGAGATGTAGTCGCGTGTCATAAACTCAGACACGTTCTGCATGTTCTCGAGGAGCGAGAGCGACTCGTCGATGTTCAGGTTGGTGTAATCCTTCCATGTGTCAGGGTAGCCTATCTTCACAATGAAGTTGGCGAGCTTGTCCTGAGCCTGCGCCTTTGTAGCCGGCGACATCCATGTTGCCTCGCTGATGCGCTGCGACAGAGCTGTCTGAAGGTTCTTTACGAGCTTGAGCATCTTCTCCTTGCTCGATGCAGGGAAGTATTTCTCGACATAGAGCTTGCCTATTGCCTCGCCCAGCACACCGCTTACGAGTGATGTGGCACGCTTCCAGCGCGGACGATCCTGCTGAACACCCGACATTACGCGGCTCAACTCGAAGTCGGCCTTGCGGAAATTGTCGTCGAGATAGCCCGAAACGCTTGATATGGCGTGTGCTTCGGCATAAGCCTTGAGGTCGTCGAGCGGCTCGTCGGCAAGTATCTTCTCCACCTCGTGTATCGGTTCAATCTGGCTGACGTCTACGTGCGAGAATGCGGGGAAGCCCTGCATGAGGAATATGTTGCCCCAGTCGATGCCCGGGAATTCCTTCACCATTGCGGCATAGGTCATCTTGTGGTAGTTGCCCAGAACGTCGCGCAGCTCCACTTTGCCCTTGCTTGCCTTGGCTATGCGTGTCTCTATGCGCATAGTTGCGTCGGCCTTGCGCTGGGCATCGGGCTCGGTGTTGCCTGCAAGATAGAGCACCATCTTCAGATAATTGGCATAAGCGGCACGTACGGCTTTAATCTGTGCGTCGTCAGAGAGATAGTAGTCGCGGTCGCCCAAGCCGAGTCCGCCCTGTCCAACACTAACAAGGTTGTTGGCGGCATCCTTCATATCGGCACCTACACCTACTCCGAACATTGTACAACCCACTCCACGCATGTCGAGCTGAGCCGTTACTATCTGATATTCGCGACGGTCCTGAATGCTGTTGATGGTCTTAAGGATTGGCTTAAGAGGCTCGGCAGCCTCACGGTTGCGACGCACGCTGTCCATAGCGAGATTGTAGAGCGAACCGATTTTCTGTCCGAGCGAGCCCTTGGTCTGTGGCTTTGACGAATACTCCTGTATAAGGTCGAAGATGCGTTTCTGGTTCAATTCGTCGAGATCTATGAACGAACCGTTGCGCGCATGTTCTGCATCCAGCGGATGAGCCTTGCGCCAACCGCCGATAGCATACTCATAAAAGTCGTTGCCGGGCTTCACTGACGTGTTCATATAGGCAGGATTGATGCCCTTAGATGTCTGCGCTCCTGCCGACATTGCGGCTGCGAGCGAAGCTGCTAAGATTAATGTTCTTGCTTTCATTTTGTATTTTTATTTAATTGAGTTATTCTTTTTGTGTCACTCATATCACTTAATCGGTGACCCAACTCACTTGTTTAGAGTGCAAAAATAATGAATTTACTACACATTAAGGCACTTTGTTAGGAATAGTTAACCTATTCCGACCGTTGCACAACCTATACGAATGCTACAGCGGATCAACGTCGAAGAACACGCTCATGGCTGCATAGCGCTTGTCCTGAAGCAATGCCGTGCGCGATGCCGACATGCAACGGCGCGCCATAGCGAGGTCGATGCCAAGCTCAAGCTTCACTACTATCTTGCGTATTGACTCAGTCTTGACACGCGCCACAGCGGGTTTGTCGGGGCCGAGCACCCGTTCGCCAAACTGCTGGCGCAATCGTGACGCCATTTCTATAGCTGCCGACTCTACCACCGGTTCGTTGCGAAAGCGCAGATATACATATACAAGATGGTAGAAGGGCGGATAGTGGAACATGCGACGCTCGTCCATCAAGTCGGAGGCGAACGTCTTGAAGTCGCCGCTCACCACCTGTTGTATCACGGGCAGGTCGGGGCTCTTGGTCTGAAGTATAACAAGTCCGCGCTCGCCACGTCGTCCGGCACGTCCGCTCACCTGCGTCAGCATCATATAGGCGTGTTCGTAGGCACGGAAGTCGGGATAGTTGAGCATGGTGTCGGCATTGAGTATGCCCACAACCGTCACGCCCGAGAAGTCGAGTCCTTTCGAAATCATCTGCGTTCCGATGAGTATGTCGGTACGACCCGACGAGAAGTCGCCTATGATACGCTGATAGGCACCTGCCGAACGTGTAGTGTCAAGGTCCATGCGTGCTATGCGTGCATCGGGAAACAGCTCGCGCACGCGGTCTTCTATCTTCTCTGTGCCGTAGCCACGACCAAGAAGTTCGGTGCTCTCGCAGTTGGGACACTGATGAGGCACGGCGTATGTGTAGCCGCAATAGTGGCACGTGAGCACGTTCATGGAGCGGTGATAGGTGAGCGACACGTCACAGTTCTTGCACTTGGGCACCCATCCACACACCTTACACTCAACCATCGGAGCGAAACCGCGGCGGTTCTGGAACAGAATCACTTGCTTGTGCTGCTTCAAGGCGGCACGCATGGCGTCCAAAAGTTCGGGCGAGAAGGGTCCGCGCATCATCTTGCGGCGGTAAAGGTCCTTGATGTCAACCACATGTATGTCGGGCAGAGCCACGTCCTTGTATCGTGTTGTCAGGCTGACGTAGCCATACTTGCCCGTGAGCGCATTGTTGTAGCTCTCCATTGAGGGCGTGGCTGTGCCCAACAGCACCTTGGCTCCATCGTACATGCGTGCCAGCATGATGGCAGCCGAACGTGCATGATAGCGCGGAGCGGGGTCTTGCTGCTTGAAGGATGTCTCGTGTTCCTCGTCGACAATGACCAGTCCGAGACGGCTGAAGGGCAGAAACACAGCCGAACGTGCACCGAGTATCACGTCGTATGGCTCGTCTGATAGTTGCTTCTTCCATATCTCTACACGCTCGGCATCGCTATATCGCGAATGGTAGATGCCCAGTCGCGAACCGAACACACGCTGCAATCGGCGTGTCATCTGTACGGTGAGGGCTATCTCGGGCAAGAGATAGAGCACCTGGCGGCCCCCTTCGATGGCTTTCTGAATGAGATGGATGTATATTTCGGTCTTGCCACTCGACGTGACGCCGTGCAGCAGCACCACATTCTTGCTCATAAACTGAACGCCAATCTTGTTCATGGCGTCCTGCTGTGCCTCACTAAGCGGCTGGATGTTCTCGGGTGAGTATTCTCCCCCACCCCCTATGCGTCCCACCTCACGATGATACACCTCAAGAAAGCGGCGCGACGTGAGCTGGCGCAATATGGCATCGGAGGCGTTGGCGGCATTCTGCAGTTCGTCGCAAGCCACCTCCTGTATGTGCTCAGGAGGCGTTTCGCCGTCAATCTGATCCCAGTGCGACAGTTCAAGATACTTGCAGAAGGTCTGCTGCTGCTTCAGCGCACGGGTCAATGCGGTCATGGCGATGTGCAGCGAATGCTCTGTGCGCAGATTGGCAGGCAACGTGACGCAGCGAACGGTTTTCGGTCGGTATCCGTCTTCGGCCTTTAGTCCGGCTGGCAGCGCTGCCTTGAACACGTCGCCAAGCGCACACATATAATAGGTGGAAATCCATTGCCACAACCGGAGTTGGCGTTCGGGCAGCACGGGACTATCGTCTACCACCTGAAGAATGTCGCGCGTGTCAAATTCGGGTTTGTCATTATGTGTACGAGCAGCCATGGCTGTGTACGTCTTGGAGCGTCCGAGGGGCACGACAACACGCACGCCCATGCGCACCTGTGGCGCAAGCGTGTCGGGTACTGAATATGTGAAGGTGCCATCAAGGGGCAATGGTAATATAACTTCGACGTACAACATGGCGTGATAATACTTTAATTAAAAGTGAATGCAAAAGTAGACAAAAATTCAATAATCTCCCAATAAATCGCTAACTTTGCACAATATGATACAAACGAAACAAGTACATTAACGAATAACTTCTAACAAAACAAAAGCGTAACACTATGAACAGAAAACTGATTTTATCGATTGCAGCTACAGCTATGCTGTCGTCGGTCGACGCAGTGGCGCAAATAGCCTATCCGAAGGCTCATAAGGACAACACTGTTGACGTGTACTTCGGCGAGAAAGTGGCTGACCCCTACCGCTGGCTCGAGGACGACATGAGCGCACAGACTGCCGAATGGGTGGACGCCGAGAATGCCGTGACACGCAAATATCTCGACAACATCCCCATGCGCAAGAACATCCTGAAACGACTTAAGGAAACTGCCAACTACGAGAAGATTGGCATTCCGTTCAAACGCCAAGGCAAATGGTATGTATATCGAAACAACGGACTCCAGAACCAGAGCGTGCTCTACCAGATGGACAGCCCTACTGCCGACGCAAGCAAGCAGCGCGTATGGCTCGACCCCAACGCTCTCAGTACAGACGGAACTGTGGCTCTGAAGGGTATATACTTCTCGCACAACGGCAGATACATGGCTTACGTCATCTCGCGCAGCGGATCGGACTGGGAGGAGATATACGTAAAGGACTGCCAGACGGGTCGCGACATCGACGACCATATCGTTTGGGCTAAGTTCACAGGTGCCACTTGGCTTGGCGACGGATTCTACTACAGTGCCTACGACGCTCCGGAGAAGGGACGAGAGACTTCTGCCAAGAACTCTGTTCAGAAGATTTACTATCACAAGATTGGCACTCCGCAGAGCGAAGACCAGCTGTTCTTCATGAATCCTACGCAACCTCTGCGCTTCTACAACGTCGATATCGACCACGACGAAAAGGTGATGACGCTGAACGAAGGGGGTATGGACAACGGCAACAATCTGTACGTTCGCGACCTGACCAAACCCAACTCGCAGTTTATACAGATGTGTTCTGACACCCGATTCAGATACTCTACCGTGGAGACTGTGGGCAAGAAAATGTACATCCTGACTAATGCCGGTGCGCCTAAGTATCGTCTGATGGTGGCTGACGTTGACCGTCCGGGATACAATGATTGGAAGGAATTGGTGCCGGAGGGCGAAAGCGTGCTCATCGACGTTACGTTTGCTGACGACAGAATGATTCTGCAGTACTCCAAGGACAACTGCAACCAGATGTACACCTACACTACCGACGGCAAACGAATAGGCGAAATCAAGCTGCCGACATTCGGTTCTACTTCAGCAAGCGGAATGCGCGGACAGAAGGAAGTGTTCTACTCGTTCACTTCATACACAATGCCTAACACCGTCTACTCGTACGACTTAAACACCGACAAGAGCACAGTTTGGGCTGCACCCAAAATCAATTTCCGCTCCGACGACTACAAGACCGAGATGATGTTCTACACAAGTAAGGACGGTACTCGTGCTCCGCTCTTCATCACATACAAGAAGGGCATGAAGCTCAACGGACGCAATCCGCTGCTGCTCTACGGCTATGGCGGCTTCAACATAACCTATTCTCCGTTCTTCCTGGCAAATTATATACCGTTCATGGAGCGTGGCGGCATATATGTACACGCCGTATTGCGCGGTGGAGGTGAATATGGCGAGGACTGGCATGTGGCCGGAACAAAGCTGCAGAAGCAAAACGTGTTTGACGACTTCATCGCTGCTGCCGAGTATCTCATCAACAACAAGTACACATCAAGCAACCGTCTGGCCATCCAGGGTGGCAGCAACGGTGGTCTGCTTGTAGGCGCTTGCATGACCCAGCGACCCGACCTCTACCGTGTTTGTCTGCCGGCAGTGGGCGTAATGGATATGTTGCGCTATCATAAATTCACCATCGGATGGAACTGGGCACCCGACTATGGCACGTCAGATGACTCGAAGGAGATGTTTGAATATCTGCGTGCATACTCGCCGCTGCACACTCTGAAGCCTGGCGTTAAGTATCCTGCCACACTCGTAAGCACCGCCGACCACGACGACCGCGTTGTTCCGGCTCACTCATTCAAGTTTGCAGCACGTCTGCAGGAGTGTCAGGCTGGCTCTGCCCCAACTCTTATCAGCATCGGAAAAGATGCTGGACACGGTGGCGGAAAGCCGCTTGCAAAGCGACTTGAAGAACAGGCCGACATCCTGAGCTTCACTCTTTGGAATATGGGAATAAAGAAATAGACTTCAAGAAAAACTCTTCTTGAATAAGAACACAAAAAAACAGCATTGCCATACATATAATTATATGTAGAGCAATGCTGTTTTTTATTTTATTCAAATGAAACTTTCTATTGCATTCAAATGATTATCTTTAGAACTCAGCGCTCTTCGGTGTACGTGGGAAGGGAATCACGTCGCGGATGTTCTGCATACCTGTCACGAAGAGGATGAGACGCTCGAAGCCGAGACCGAAGCCTGCGTGAGGGCATGAACCGTACTTGCGTGTATCGAGATACCATGTCATATCCTTCATCGGGATGTTGCGTTCCTCGATCTCGTTCATCAGTTTATCGTAGCTTTCCTCACGTACCGAGCCACCTATAATCTCACCAATCTGCGGGAAGAGTACGTCAGTGCCCTGAACAGTAGCGCCGCTCTTGCCGCCGAAACCAGACTCCTCGGCATCTATCTTCATGTAGAATGCCTTGATAGCCTTAGGATAATTGGTCATGATAACGGGCTTCTTGAAGTGCTCTTCAACAAGGAAGCGCTCGTGTTCAGACGCAAGATCGTCGCCCCACTCGCATGGGAACTCAAACTTCTTGCCGTTCTTGATGGCCTCCTGCAGAATGCGTATGCCCTCAGTGTAGGGCAAACGAACGAAGTCGGAGTTCAATACGCCATGAAGACGCTCAATGAGTCCCTTGTCAATCATCTTGTTGAGGAACTCGAGGTCGTCCTGACAGTGCTCCAAAGCCCAACGGATGCAGTACTTGATGAAGTCTTCCTCAAGATCCATAAGACCTGCGAGGTCGAGGAAAGCCACCTCAGGCTCAACCATCCAGAACTCAGCCAAGTGGCGCGGAGTGTTGGAATTCTCGGCACGGAAAGTCGGACCGAATGTGTAGATGGCTCCGAGAGCAGTGGCACCAAGCTCGCCTTCGAGCTGACCAGACACAGTCAGCGATGTCTGCTTGCCGAAGAAGTCGTCGCTATAGTCAATCTTGCCATCGTCAGTCTTCTTCAGATTGTAGAGATTCTTGGTAGTTACCTGGAACATCTGGCCCGCACCCTCGCAGTCGCTGGCTGTAATGAGCGGTGTATGGAAGTAGAAGTAGCCGTGTTCGTGGAAGTATGTGTGTATGGCCATAGCCATATTGTGGCGTATACGCATAACGGCACCGAATGTATTGGTGCGCAGACGCAGGTGAGCGTACTGTCGCATGTACTCAAACGACTGGCCCTTCTTCTGCATAGGATAATCGCTGCCGCAGAGTCCGTATATCTCAAGGCTCTCGCACTGTATCTCTGATGTCTGGCCCTTGCCCTGGCTCTCTACGAGAGTACCTACGGCACTGATGCAAGCACCCGTAGTTATCTGCTTGAGCTGCTCTGCATCGAACTTGGCGGGGTCAACAACAATCTGTATGTTCTTGATGGTAGAACCGTCGTTGAGTGCTATGAAGTCGACAGCCTTTGAGCTGCGGTGGGTCCGGACCCATCCCTTCACGTTGACGGTAGCGCCAAAGTCGGTGCGCTGGAGAGCGTCAACAATCTTTGTTCTCTTTATTGTTTCCATTATTTAATTGATTAATATTCAGTGTTTAATGTTTAATCAATAAAGAGTAATGCTTAATGTTGCATTGCCACATATCTATATATGTAGCATTACATATATAGATATGTACAACAAAAACATTAAACATTACTCATCAAACATTATTCGAACGCTCCCATGCGCAGCATCTCCACTTCCTTCTCAGTGAGGAAGCGCCAGTCGCCACGACGGAGATTCTTCTTTGTAAGTCCTGCAAACTGTACGCGGTCGAGCTTCACTACGCGATAGCCGAGGTGCTCGAAGATACGGCGAACGATACGGTTCTTACCGCTGTGGATCTCGATGCCTACCTGGCTCTTGTCTGTATCGCTTGCATACTCGATAGCGTCTGCATGCACCTCGCCGTCCTCAAGCTCTATGCCGTCAGCTATCTGCTGCAGGTCGTGAGCTGTAACGTTCTTGTCGAGGTAAACATGGTAGACCTTCTTCTTGAGGAACTTAGGATGTGTAAGCTTCGAAGCCAGGTCGCCATCGTTGGTGAGCAGGAGCACACCGGTGGTGTTGCGGTCGAGACGTCCTACGGGATAGATGCGCTCGGGGCATACGTTCTTAACCAAATCCATTACGGTCTTGCGCTGCTGAGGGTCATCGCTTGTAGTAACGCAGTCCTTCGGCTTGTTGAGCAGCACGTACACTTTCTTCTCAAGATTTACCGGCTGATCGTGGAATTTGATCTCGTCGGTGCGCTTTATCTTTGTTCCGAGTTCGGTAACTACTTCACCGTTAACCGACACAACGCCTGCCTGGATGAACTCGTCAGCCTCACGGCGCGAGCAAATACCGGCGTTGGCAAGGAACTTGTTGAGACGTATCGGCTCGTTGGGATCGATGTTCTCCTCCTTGTACTCGATACGCTTCTTCATGCTATACTTAGCATTGGGATCGTAATCGGCCGAACGCTGACGATAACCGCCCTGCTGATAGCCGCCACGCTGCTGATAACTGCCGCGCTGCTGGTATCCGCCCTGCTGGTAACCGCCACGCTGCTGGTAGCCGCCCTGGCGCTGATAGCCACCCTGACGAGGCTGATAGCCACGCTGCTGGTAGCCGCCCTGCTGCTTGTCGTCGCCTTCCTGATTGTTGTAGCGTGGACGATAGCCCTGCTGAGGACGCTGCTGATAGCCGCCCTGACGCTGCTGATAGCCGCCCTGGCGCTGCTGATAGCCGCCCTGACGGGGCTGGTATCCGCCCTGACGAGACTGATAACCGCCCTGACGCTGCTGGTATCCGCCCTGCTGCTGGTCGTCACTGTCCTGGTTGTTATAGCGTGGACGATAGCCCTGCTGAGGACGCTGCTGGTAACCACCCTGACGCTGCTGGTAGCCGCTCTGACGTGGCTGATAGCCGCCGTTAGATGAAGAACCACTCTGAAGGTTGCTGCCGAATCCTTCAGGACGGAAACCGCCATCCTCGCCCTGTGCCTGGCTTGTGCGCTCGGCATTGTACGGACGCTGTGTGTGGATGCGCGGACGACGTCCGGTTACACTGCGATACTCTCTCTGATAGTTTCCTGCGGGACGACCGTAGCTCTCGCTATTGCCTGTAGTTTGATCCGCTGTTCTCTGTTCCTGACTCTTTTCCAATTCTGAATCCATAATTCTTTACTTTTTCGCCTCACGGCAAGTGACACCCATTCCCTCCCGTTTGTTGTTCTTTGTTTAGGATTTGGGAAGGATAGATGCACTTCTGTTCTTGAATAAAATTGTTACTTACTATTAATAGTCTATATTTTGAAACCTGTTTTGCCAAGTGCCGCCATGTCGTGCGGCACGCAATACATAGGCCGAAATTAGATGCCTGTATAGTTGTGCGGAGTGATGGCCATAAGCTCAGCCTTTACTGCGTCGCTTACGTTGAGTGTCTGTATGAACTCGTGTATGGTCTCTTCCGACATCTTCTTGTTGGTGCGTGTGAGTGCCTTGAGCGCCTCGTAGGGGTGCGGATAGGCCTCGCGACGCAGGATGGTCTGTATGGCTTCTGCCACGACTGCCCATGTGTTGTTGAGGTCTTCCTCTATCTTCTCGTCGTGGAGGATGAGCTTGCGCAGACCCTTGAGTGTGCTCTGCATGGCTATCATGCCATGACCGAAGGGCACACCGACGTTGCGCAGTACGGTAGAGTCGGTGAGGTCGCGCTGCAAGCGGCTTACCGGCAACTTCATGGCGAGGAACTGCAGCACTGCGTTAGCTATGCCGAGGTTGCCCTCTGAGTTCTCGAAGTCGATAGGATTAACCTTATGCGGCATTGCCGACGAACCTACCTCGCCTGCCTTGATCTTCTGCTTGAAGTAGTCCATTGATATGTACATCCAGAAGTCGCGGTCGAGGTCGATGATGATTGTATTGATGCGACGCATTGCATCGAACACCGAGCCAAGGCAGTCGTAGTTGCTTATCTGTGTGGTATACTGCTCGCGCTCGAGTCCGAGCTTCTCGCTTACGAAGCGATTGCCGAATTCTTTCCAGTCATACTGGGGATATGCCACGTGATGGGCATTGTAGTTGCCCGTAGCGCCACCGAACTTTGCTGTCATGCGGCACTCCTTGAGCTGGCGCAACTGCTCTGTAAGGCGGTATACGTATACCATTATCTCCTTGCCAAGGCGTGTCGGCGATGCCGGCTGTCCGTGTGTCTTGGCGAGCATAGGCACGTCTTTCCACTCGTCGGCATACTGCTGCAGCTGTGCGATAAGTTCCTCTACGAGGGGATAATATGTCTGCTCAAGAGCCTCCTTGATTGAAAGGGGCACGCTGGTGTTGTTGATGTCCTGCGAGGTAAGGCCGAAGTGGATGAACTCCTTGTAAGCGTCGAGACCTCCAATCTTGTCGAATTCCTCCTTGATGAAGTACTCTACAGCCTTCACGTCGTGGTTGGTCACCTTCTCGATGTCCTTCACGCGCTGTGCGTTCTCCTCGTTGAAGTTGAGATAGATGCCGCGCAATGTTTCAAACAAGGCGTGGTCGAAGTCCTTGAGTTGCGGCAATGGCAACTCGCACAATGTAATGAAATATTCGATTTCTACGCGCACTCTGTAACGGATGAGTGCATACTCTGAGAAATAATCGGCAAGCGGCTCTGTCTTGCCTCTGTAACGACCGTCGATTGGTGAAATGGCTGTGAGCAAATCAAGTTTCATATACTGAAGTCTTTATAATATGATTTTTGTGCAAATTTACTAATTTAAATTGACAAGTGAATGCCGTATAGTGTTTTTTTAGACATTATTAAAGACAAAAGGAGCAAATGTGTATAAACAAAAAAAATCCCCGCAGTCTCTCCGAAGAGAAGACCACGAGGAAACACCCCTGTGGGCGTTGACGGATTCGAACCGCCGACCCTCTGCTTGTAAGGCAGATGCTCTAAACCAGCTGAGCTAAACGCCCTATTGCTTTATTCGTTGCTCTTAGCAGTATTGCTTAGTTCTTTAAAGCGAGTGCAAAGTTATGGCTTTTTTCTGTAACCTCCAAATGTTTTGAAAAGAATTTTACGAAAAACATGAAAAAATCTTGTTTTTCTGCGTTTTTTGCCCTGAAACAGCGTGTTTTGACATGAGTGTAAAAAAAATGTAGTCCTTTTGCCTTCCAAAAGGGCTCCTTTTAGTGTGCAAAAGGGCTCCTTTTGGAAGGCAAAAGGACTACATTTGGAATGCAAAAGGACTACATTTTCAGTCCTTCTCTATCAGAACGGTTGCGTAAGCCGATATTCCCTCCATTCTTCCGGTGAAACCAAGGCGCTCGGTAGTGGTTGCCTTTATCGACACATTGTCTATATCTGTGTTCATCACTTCGGCAAGACAGCGCTGCATTTCGGGTATGTGCGGATTGAGTTTGGGGCGTTCGGCGCACACCGTTGCATCGACATTGCCCAGGCGATAGCCCTTTGTGGCTATTAGCTGTATTGTCTTGCGCAGCAGAATCTTGCTGTCTACATTGAGTGTCTCGGCTGATGTGTCGGGGAAGTGATAGCCTATGTCGCGCATATTGGCTGCGCCGAGCAGCGCGTCGCATATTGCGTGTATCAGAACATCGGCATCGCTGTGGCCGAGAAGACCCAGTTCGTAGTCGAGCTTTATTCCTCCGAGCCACAGGTCGCGGCCCTCTACTAATTTGTGGACATCATATCCGAATCCGGTTCTTATCTTCATGAATTTTGAGTTTTGAGTTTTGAATTTTGAATTGTTGCCGTTGGCAATTTTGAGTTTTGAATTTTGAGTTTTGAATTGTTGCCGTTGGCAATTTTGAATTTTGAATTTTGAGTTTTCAAAACACCGAACTCTTTAACGTCAAAGCCGACTGTTCAAAACTCAAAACTAACAATTCAAAACTCAGAACTCTTAACGGCAAAGCCGACAATTCAAAACTCAAAATTCAAAATTCAAAACTCTTCAAGCGTCAGCGACGCTTGAAGAGGTCCTTTATTCCGTCCATATCGAACGCCAGGGTGAAGCGCAGTGTCTGGTCGAGGGGGTTAGACTTGGCTGTAGCTATGACGTAGCCGGCATCGAGCGAGAACACGTTCATCTTGAATCCGGCTCCTACGGTGAAGTATTTGCGGTTGCCCTTGCTCTCCGACTCGTGATGATAGCCGGCGCGAAGGGTGAACTTGTCGTTGTAGGTGTATTCAGCTCCGAGGCTCCACTGCACCTCCTCCAACTCCTCCTTGAATCCGCCGGGGGCGTCGCCGAAGCTCTTGAAGATACCGCTTATTGACGAAACGTCGTAGTAGTCGCGCTGAACGCGGTCGTCATAGTCCTGCGTGTCCTCACCTTCCTTCTGCTTCGGATGGGTTGGCACAAGCAGTTTGTTGGCATCGGCGGCAATGGTGAGACGGTTGTACTCGTCGAGCGGAATCATGAGCGAGGCTCCCAGACGCATGTTGGTAGGTATAAACTCAGCTCGGTCGTCGCCTCCGAAGGTTATCTTCGAACCGATGTTGGATATGTTCAAGCCCAATCCCAACTGGCATTCACGCTGTCCGATGTTGATATAGTTTTGATAATAGGCGGCAAGGTCTACGGCAAATGCCGAACCTGGAGTAGTATCGTCGGTGGGATTGTACGTCAGGTCGGAGTATATCCAGCGTACTGCGGCTGCAATCGAGAACTTTTCGCTGAGCATAAGCGAGTAGGCTACGTCCAAAGACATCTCGTATGGGTTGATGGTCATTTGGTCTTCGCTCTCGTTAGAGCTTGTGAACACCTCGCCCAACGAGAAGTAGCGCAGCGAGCCTGACACTGCCGAGTAGTCGCCTATGCGATAATAGCCTACGAGATAGGCAAGGTCGATGTCGTTGACAAGGCTGCGCAGCCACGGCGTATAGTTCAGAGCCACACCGGCTCGCGATATCGTGAACGGATATTTGGCTGGGTTCCAGTACTGCGACACTACGTCCGGGTCGGTGGCAGCGCCCACATCGCCCATACCGGCGGCTCGTGCGTCGGGCGCAATGGTCTGCGATGTCACCGATGTCTTTACCGGGTTGAACATCTCTTTTTTGTAATCCTGAGCCGAAGCGTATGCCGACAGCAGCACGAAGGCTGCGAGCAGGATGTATCTTGTTCCATGTTTCATTCGTTGAAAGTTTTTATATTGTATATGCTTATTATGCAAACGACTTATTATTTTATTTATTGCCCACTACTATCAGTTTCTTGGCTTTCGACATACGCGACGCTCCGTCGGACGCAAGACGTACACGGTAGAGATAGACTCCGGTGTCGAGCTGTTGGCCGTTGTCGAGTTTCAGATTCCAATCGACGGTATAGGCAGAGGCCGTTGACACTCCGCTCTCGTCGTGACGCCACAACAGTCTGCCGCTCATGTCGAGCACTTCGATGCGCACATCCACATTGCTGCCGGTGCGGTCGTTGGCTATGACGAATGTGGTAGAGGTTGATGCTGGGTTGTTTGTACACGAAATGCTGAACGTAGGTTTCAGTCCTCTTGCCACACGGAAGCGGAGTTCCTGCGTAGTGGGATTGTTTAGTATGTCCCAAGCGGTGAACTTCAGTCGGTGTTCGCCCTCCTCAAGTTGCGGCAGGCAGTAGTATGTAGAGCCTGTGGTGTACGATCCAAAGTCGTACTGGAAGTTGTCGTTGAGCGTATACGTCAATTCCGTCTTGCCGTCGATTACGAGTTGCATGTCGTGTCCCACTCCGGCTCCGGCTGCATTGATGCCGTCGCGGTCGGTTATCTCTGCCACAAAATACGGCGTCGGGTTCACTCTGTCGCCGTTCTGGAACGATGGCGAGTTAAGATAGCAGTACACCGATGGTCCGATGGAGTCGTTGTCGGCAATGTCGCTGCCTCCTACGGTGAAGCTGTTGCAGTAGCCGTTCACCACCTTGGTGTGCGCATCGTCGATGGCAAAGACATTGATGAGTCCCTCCTCGTCCGAATAACTGATGTCCTTTGGAACTGCAAAGGTGAACTCAAACTTCCCGTCAACAACCTTACTTTCGCCATTATACAGCATTGCCTTGCGGTCGTTGAACTCCATGGGTTGGTCGGCTGCATTCTGATTGTTGTAGCATAGCACCGTTTCGTTGCGGTCGCGCACCAAGAGCGTTGCCGTTCCGGCGAATGTCTCCATTCCTTCGATGTGGCCTTTCACCTTTACCAGCGCTCCGGCACGCATCGCTGCCTTGCCTCCCTTGGCTACGTCTACGTCGCCGATGGAGTCGATGACCATTAGCGGCCGGGGATTCCAGAGTCGCATTGCAGGGTCGCCGAGGAGCGAGAACTGGCGCGAATTTTCGGCAAGACGCTTGTATGAGGCGGTGTTCTTGGCTCGGCGCAACGCCTCACCGATAGGCAACGCGCGCCCGTCGTCGTCGTGCGAGAGCAAGAAACGCATCAACGGAGAGTGCAACTCGGCGTTGTATGTAGAATACACGGTGCGCGTCGAGCCGATGAATGCAGCCACTCCACCCTTGTCGTTGAGCACCGCCGTTACTCCGATATTGTCCACCGGGGCGTCGAAGGGCATAAAGTCGCAGCCTACTGTTACCCACAGCGGCATGTTGGTATTCGAAAATTCTCTGAAATCTTTAAGGAACAACACGTTCTCGTGCGAGAACTGGTGTTCCGAACCATGACCGGTGTAGTCCATTATGAGCGCACCCTTGTTCTGCTGGCGCATTATCGCCTTGCTGGCACCGGGATATGTCACTCCCGAAGTCTGAATAACGGCCGGATAAGAGTCCCACATCACCTTGTTGACACGCAACGCCGGATTCTCGGCTATCACCTGTTCGGCTACTACATCGGCATCCTTCATGTGGCGGTTGTCGTCGCCGTCGTCGCCCATGAACATTATTTCGTTGAGCCATGCTGCTCCTCCAGCATTCTTCATGTAGCTCTCTATCTTGTCAACCATTGTCTTGGCATCGGCAGCTGTAGTTACGGGGAATCGGCCAACTGCCACATCCACCTTGTCGACATACAACGGTCGCAGTCCTTCGCCGTCGTCGAGCATGCCGTAAAACGAATCGTCGACATAGCTAAGTCGCTTGTCGAACGACTCCTCGCTTTCGTATGCCAGCAGATAATCGTCGGCTTTCATCTTCCGGCATTCTGATGTAAGCATACGGTTGTCCCACATGCAGCTGCCGAAAAGCACGAGATACTTGGGCTGGTCGGCTGCGGTTGTGGCACGGTCGTACAGCATCTTCAGATAACGGCGGTATGCCGAGGCGTCAGGCGTGCCGCTTGAGAACTCGTTGTACAACTCGTCGGCAGGCACAATGTTTACTCTCATGCCGTCGGTGTTCTCGTGCAGCTGCTTCAGACGACGTGCCTGGGCAAGCAGTTTTTGCGATGTGGGGATGATTATAACCATGTCCGCCTGCGGGTCGGAATGGTGGTCCTGGTTGGTTATGGCGTAAACGTATTCGGGAACGGGCAGAGCGTCGGTGGCAAGATTGCCGAGCTGGTGGGGCGTATTCCACGTTAGCGACACGAAATCGAGTCGCATAGGTTCGCCATTGAGCACATGCAGACTGATGGTCTGGCGCTTTAGCGACTCGTCACACGCTATGTCGTATGTGCCGCTACTCTGAAAACCGTACACATATAACGGTTCGCTCACCGTAGTATTGAGCGTACCGAGTCGACGACCGTTCAATCTTATCTCTACAGATGTGCTTCCTCCCGATGTAACATTAGCCATCAGGCGTCCCGTCAAAGCCTTTTCGGGGGCTTCGAAGGTCAGAACGAGCGAGTCGCCAGACTGCACCTGGCGCGAATCGTACAAGTTCCGGCCGCCATGATGCCAACTGAAACCGTCCACTTCGTACAGGTCGTGATAGTAATCGGCCGACGGATAGAATGTAGAAACAAAATCGGCGGAATCTAATTTTTGCGGTTCGGTGCCGTCGTCGGTCAAGAAATAATAACCATAATCGGAATATGGGTTGCGTGTTCGGCGCATAGCGTCATTGCTACTCCACGAAACCGGACCACGGGCAAACATCATTCGGCGCGAACCGATGGTACATGTCGGCACTTCATGAAGGTCGTCGGTAGCTATAAGATAGTCGGGATCGAGCGTTTCGCTCTGCAAATTGCCTCCATAACCGTATACTTTGACACGGTCGGGATTGCTGAATCCGGCTTTGCGCATTAGTTCGGTGGTGAGCTGATATACTCCAGTTGACGGCACACGTATCTTAACCCATCGTCCGGAGTGCAACACGCTGTGCTGGGCGTAGCGGTCTTGCGGTGCAACAGCATCTGCATGGAGGGCTTCACCCATTCGTGTAATGGAGTTAAGACGGCTTATTCGTTCTGCAACATTGCCCGTTTTGAGGTTGGCAATATTGCCTGTTTCGTTATCTGAAATAATGTTGGCGCTACGCACAGGAGTTGCCGATCGGCGCAACATAAAGCTCACCAGCACCTGCCAACGACCCTCACGCATCACTACGGGACAAAAAGTTGTGAGCAGCGAAGGCCGCTTGCGGTCCATCACAACGCTTGTTTCAAGACGAGGTTGGGCTGCGGGCAAATTGGGTTCAATGCGCTGATAGGCTTCAATGTCGGCACGTGGCATGTCGGCGTATTCTGCGTAGGCTATGCTAAAAGAATAAACCGAGTCGCGAAAATTTACTGGCAGCGACTCGGTATGACTGAATATGGGCAGCACAGAGTCGACCCTCACCTCCTTGGCTGTGAGATTATAGAACTTCTGGGCACTTGCCTGAACAGCGGCAAGAATCAGGGTCAAGACTATGTATATGTTGCGCATATTCGTTTACTATTGTTATTTGCAATTGAATTCGAGCACCTTGCGGTCCTCAATATATCCCTCAAGATGGTCATCGATGTGTACGGGTCCGACTCCGGCAGGCGTTCCTGTATACAGAATGTCACCGGTCTTGAGCGTGAAATACTGTGATATGTAGGCTATCAACTGGTCGACACGATAGAGCATATCGCTCGTGCATCCCTCCTGAACGGTGTTGCCGTTGATGTCGAGATGGAAGTGCAGGGCCTGAATATCACGGAATTTGTCCAGCGAAACCCATTCGCCCAGGGCGGCGCTTCCGTCAAATCCCTTGCACAAATCCCAAGGTTTGCCTCCCGCACGCAGTTTCTTCTGCAGCTCGCGAGCCGTAAAATCGATGCCGACGGTAACGGCATCGTAATAGCGATGGGCAAAACGCTCGGAAATATTCTTGCCCAACTTGCTGATGCGCACTACGATTTCGGTCTCGTAATCGATGCGTCCCATGTGGTCGGGAATAAAGAACGGCTTGTGATCCTTGAGCACTGCCGAGTCGGCCTTGGTGAAAATGACCGGTTCTTCTGGTTTAAATAACGAGCCATGAAGCTCTTTATTGTGTTCAAGGTAGTTCATACCTACGGCAAAAATCTTCATTTTATTTAAGTTGACAAGTTGACGTGCTGACGAAATCTTCGCAACAACGTCGATATTAAACAAAAAGCCGTGAAAGAGTTTTCACTCCTCACGGCTCCTATATAATATATGTGTAATTGAGTTATTTCAATTACTCAGCAGCAAGAGTGAAGCGCTTGTAAGCAACGATCTTCAGCTCCTTGTCCTGCTTCTTGAGGTAGTCAGCAACGCTCTGCTTGTCGCCGTCGCCGAACTGGAACTCCTGACAAACGAGGCAGTTCTCCTTAAGGAACTTGCCAACACGACCCTTAGCGATGTTCTGAATCATGTTCTCGTTGAGATTAGCAGCCTTCTCTGCAGAAACGGTCTCCTTGATCTCGCGGAACTTAGCAACGTCCTCAGCTGTGATCCAGCCCTTGCCCTGGTTAGACTCGATGTGGTCCTCAGAGTCGAAGTGGTTAGGATTGAGGCCAGCCTTCTTAACAGCTACCTCTACAGCCTTCTCGATCTGCTCTTCCTTAGTCTTCTGAACAGCAACCTTGTACTCTTCATCCTTAACTTCCTCAGGTACTGAAGCCTCGTCAAGAGCGATAGGCTTCATAGCAGCAACCTGCATAGCTATCTTGTGACCAGCCTCCTCGTTGTTCTGATTGAGCTGTACCATGGTGCAGAGAGTGTGCTTGCCCATGTGGTCGTAAACCTCAATGTTCTCACCCTCGAGAACGTTGTAGCCGTCAAGCTCCATCTTCTCGCCAGTGATACCTGAGCGCTGTGTAACAGCAGCCTGAACGTCAGCCTCACCGAACTTGAGAGCCTTAACCTCGTCGAGAGTATGAGCCTTAGCGGCGATAGCAGCGTCGAGGATGTCAGAAGTCAGCTGGATGAAGTCAGCACCGTTGGCAACGAAGTCAGTCTCGCACTTCAAAGCGATCATAGCAGCGAATCCGTCAACGTTCTTAACGAGTACACAACCGTTTGAAGTCTCGCGGTCTGAACGCTTTGCAGCGATAGCGAGTCCACGCTCACGGAGCAACTCCTTTGCCTTATCGAAATCACCTTCAGCCTCAGTCAGAGCCTTCTTTACGTCAGCAAGACCAGCACCTGTCATGGCACGAAGTTTCTTGATGTCTTCAATTGAAATAGCCATAGTCATTTATTATTTATTAATTGTTAGTTATTTAATATATGCTTGATTTGGTGTAATCGTCTTTAACCCAAAAATCGGAAATTCTCCATTCTAAAACCTTGGATTTACGAATTAAAGAATTTCCGATCTTTATGTTATGTAAGATTACTCTGCTGCGTTCTCAGCAGGAGTTTCCTCCTTGCGAGCCTTGCGAGGAGCCTTGCCCTCTTTCTGCTCAGCAGCTGCCTTCTCGTCAGCCTTTTCTACCTTACGCTCCTCAAGACCCTCTGCGATAGCACCGCAGCAAGCTGAGAGAACTACGTCGATAGAATCCTTAGCGTCGTCGTTAGCAGGGATGATATAGTCGATGTTGCGTGGGTCAGAGTTGGTATCTACCATGGCGAACACTGGGATGCCGAGGCGGTTAGCCTCCTTAACGGCGATGTTCTCCTTCATCACGTCAACAACGAACAAAGCGCTCGGGAGGCGTGTAAGGTCAGCGATAGAACCGAGGTTCTTCTCCAACTTAGCACGCTGGCGTGTCACCTGCAGAAGCTCGCGCTTAGAGAGCTTTGAGAAAGTTCCGTCGTTCATGAGCTTGTCGATGTTCGCCATTTTCTTAACAGCCTTGCGGATTGTCGGGAAGTTGGTGAGCATACCGCCCGGCCAACGCTCGATAACGTAAGGCATATTCACGCTCGCTGCCTTCTCGGCTACGATGTCCTTAGCTTGTTTTTTAGTAGCGACGAACAGGATCTTCTTGCCTGACTTTGCGATCTGCTTCAAAGCCTCAGCAGCCTCGTCAACCTTAGCTACTGTCTTGTGCAAATCGATGATATGAATGCCGTTGCGCTCCATGAAGATATAAGGAGCCATTGCGGGATTCCACTTACGACGGAGGTGGCCAAAGTGACAGCCTGCCTCTAACAACTGGTCAAAATTAGTTCTTGACATTTCTTTGTTCTTGTTAATTTGTTTACTTTCCTTTGAGTTAAATTGAACCAGCCCACGAGTAACGACATGTCGAGTTTTGAGTTTTGAATTTTGAGTTTTGAATTGATCGGCTTCGCCGATTATGAATTTTGAAGTTTTTGAATTATTCAATTCCTGACTCCTAACTTCTAATTCCTCATTCCAAATTCCTCATTCTCTTCTTCGGTCTTGCGGGTTTGGATGCTAAACTTTGGAGATATGCTAAGCCACACATATATATAAATAAGGTGTCCCAGCCATTCTCCATATTTTAACGCTTGCTGAACTGGAAGCGACGGCGAGCCTTCGGCTGACCCGGCTTCTTACGCTCAACCTCACGAGAATCGCGAGTGAGGAAGCCCTGACCCTTAAGAGTCTTCTTGTCCTCAGCGTCAACCTTTACAAGTGCGCGGGCGATAGCGAGGCGAAGAGCCTGGCTCTGACCGGTGAAACCGCCACCGTCGAGGTTGCACTTGATATCATATTTCTCTTCCACACCGAGCAGGAGCAGCGGCTGCTTAACCACATACTGCAGAATTGCTGATGGGAAGTACTTTGCGAGTTCTACCTTATTGATTGTGATCTTACCGGTGCCCTCTGTGAGATAAACACGAGCTACGGCACTCTTACGGCGACCAATTGCATTTATCATTTCCATCTTCTATTCTTTATTTATACTGGTTAATATCAATTGCCTTAGGCTGCTGTGCCTCGTGCTTGTGCTCTGTACCATCGTAGATGTAGAGGTTGTCAAGCAGACGACGGCCGAGAGGACCCTTGGGGAGCATACCCTTCACAGCGTGACGGATAATCTTGTCCATTCCGTCAGGACGCTTGCGGAGCTCTGCCGGAGTGTTGAAGCGCTGTCCACCAGGATAGCCAGTATAACGTGTGTAAACCTTGTCTGTTTCCTTCTTGCCAGTGAAAACAGCCTTGGCTGCGTTGATGATGATAACGTTGTCACCACAGTCCACGTGGGGAGTGAATGACGGCTTGTACTTTCCGCGGATGAGCTTTGCTACTTTAGAGCAGAGACGACCTACTACCTGGTCTGTGGCATCGATTACCACCCACTCCTTCTTAGCTGTTTCCTTGTTTACGGAAATAGTCTTGTAACTTAAAGTGTTCATTGTTTAATTTAAAAATTACTACTAAAAAACGTTTTATTTTTATTGCACGAGCGATTCACTAACCACGCCGTTTGGCCTTTTCTATAACGAGCGCTATTAACACCCTCATGCAGGGGACTCTAAGTGTATCCCCAAATAATCGGTCCGCAAAATTACTCATTTTTTATTATATAGAGAAATGATGCTTTTAAGCACACTGTATATTTACATTTATTTAACAGAACTGTGTTGTTTTCTGCCTTCTTTCATCGCGTTACCTATATATATAATAAGGTATAGATATGTATACTGATAGACGTATGTATATATATAAAATGACCCATGGAACAGTAGCATTTCAAATGTAGCCCTTTTGGCCTGTAAAAGGATTCGTTTTGCCCTGTAAAAGGAGTCCTTTTGGCTTGCAAAAGGAGTCCTTTTGCAAGCCAAAAGGGCTACATTTGTTTTACGATTGGATTTTTGTTCCCTTGCGGTTTACTTGTCCTTATACTCCACCTTCACCACGACGACGCGGATATTCTGATCGGCCTTGTCGGTCTTTATCTTCGCGATGTGCCAGTCGCCAGGGAAGAATATGAAGAATTTGTCGGGAGTCGAGTCGACGAAGAGGGTCTTGTCCACTTCGTAATCGTAGTTGATGATGTCGGGACGATACGGTGCCTTGGCTCGGCTTGTAACGTGGTCGAGCAGTCCGAAGCGCTCGCTGCCCTTCACGACATACTGGAAGTCGACATACTGACGATGGCTTTCGGTGCCGCGTTTTTCAAGGTCGCCATTCTCGCCGTCCTCCACATTGGCCTTCATTGTAGTTCCGGGGATGGGGTGTTGGCCTGCGGGCAGAGCCATAAGGTCGGTCTTAGCGAGCCATGCGAAGAGAGCTTTCCATTGCGGGTTGCGCTTATATTGTGTGTAGAATTCGGCAGCGTTGACAGTTTCGTGAGGCGAAGCTGCCGTAAATCCGTTGCGCCACTTGTCTGAGTTTTTCCACTTGATAGCCTTCTTCTCGAGTTTCTTGTCCTGGCACGGCTGCGTATACACGCCTTGAGCCATTGCGCTGAGCGACAGCACCAGGGCTGCAATCAATGTCAATAGTCTGATCATAATACTTTGTTTTTAGTTTTTAGAAAATGCTGTACGGATGTGTCTATACGAAAAAAGGTGCGCCATTTAAATGACACACCTTTATGTTCGTAGTGGGTGGTGATGGATTCGAACCACCGAAGGCATAGCCAGCAGATTTACAGTCTGCCCCATTTGGCCACTCTGGTAACCACCCTTGCTTCTTAAAAGCGAGTGCAAAGGTATAAAATAAAATGGATATTACCGCACATTTTATTAAAAAAATGCATTAAAAGTAGTGTTTTTGGTTATTTTGAGCTATCTTTGCAACAAAATAAACAGCATTTTTCATAAACAAACCACATAAAACCTAAGTTCACATGAATAAGAATCTTATTTTCTGTGTCGCAGCAATGTTGGGCTTGATGGCATGGCAGGGAGCCAGTGCGCAGTCAAAGTCACGCAAGGCGGCACGAAAAACAATGGTAGCGAAGACTTACGCCGTGCAGGCGGCAGGCCCTTCAGTGGCGTGGGTCGAGGATGAGACCAAGTTTGAAGACCGCAAAGAGAAGGCGCATGCCACCTTTATGCCCTACTCGTCGACTTCGGAAATGATGAAGGACGAGTATTTCCGATTCCCCTGGCTTACTCCCGACCATGCCGACTGGCTGTCGCTCAACGGTCAGTGGAAATTCCATTACACAGCCGACTGGAAGTCGCAGGGCGTGCCCGAAGAGCAGAACTTCTACGGCGACAACGCCGACGTGAGCGGCTGGGACAACATAGCTGTGCCCCTTAATTGGGAAATGGCAGGCTACGATGTGCCTGTATATAATAATGTGGGATATCCGTTCAAGAACGAACCTCCACGCATTACTGCTTTCGACGACAACTTCGACAAGAACCCTGTAGGTTCTTATCGCCGCAACTTCACTCTGCCTAAGGGTTGGGAGTACGGCAAGCGCGTGTTCCTGCACTTCGACGGAGCGTGCAGCGCAATCATGGTATGGGTGAACGGACGCTATGCCGGCTACTCACAGGGAGCCAACACCGATGCCGAGTTTGACGTTACGGCACTGGTGCGCGGTGGCGAGAACAACGTTTCGGTACGCGTCTACCGCTGGTCGGACGGCTCATATCTTGAGGGTCAGGACATGTGGCACCTCGCAGGCATTCATCGCGACGTGTATCTCGTGGCAACTCCCAAGGCGTTCATCGGCGACCATTACATCACATCAAGCCTCAACGACGGCTACACTTCAGGCTCTATGAACGTTGAGCTGACACTCAACAACGCCCAGCATCAGAAGGGCAAGAAGACTGTCGAGGTGGAACTGCTCGACCAGAATGGTGTGCGTGTGGCAAGCCAAAGCGCTGATCTGGCATTCGCCGCAGCCGATGCAGAGAAGAAACTGAATGTCAAATTCGACAATCTGAGCAACCTGAAGCCGTGGTCGGCCGAACATCCCAACCTCTACACCGTCATTGTACGTCAGAAGACGGACAACGGCCAGGAGGAAATGGTGTTCTCTACACTCTACGGTTTCCGCTCGGTTGAGCAGCGTGGCAATCTTATCTACGTCAACGGCAAGCGCGAATACTTCAAGGGAGTGAACACCCAGGACATCCACCCATTGCTCGGCCACGCCATCGACGTGCCCACAATGCTCAAGGACGTAACGCTTATGAAGCTCGCCAACGTCAATACCGTGCGCACCAGCCACTATCCGCGCCAGCCTAAGATGTATGCAATGTTCGACTACTATGGTCTGTACTGCATGAACGAGGCCGACGTCGAGTGCCACAACAACCACTCTCTGTCTGACAACCCTACATGGCAGGCCGCTTATGTAGACCGTACACGACGCATGGTGCTGCGTGACCGCAACCATCCGAGCGTTGTATTCTGGTCGCTCGGCAACGAGTCGGGAGGCGGACAGAACTTCCAGGCCACCTACGATGAGGTGAAGCGACTCCTCCCCGGACGCGATGCATGGGTGCATTATGAGGGCTACAAGCATGGCGAGAAGTATTCCGACTTCGGTTCGGACATGTATCCCATCATCAACAATGTCATAAAACACCGCGACGGACTCAACGGCAAGCCTTACTTCATTTGCGAATATGCACACGCTATGGGTCAGGCTGTAGGCAACTTGCAGGAATACTGGGACATCATCGAGGGTTCTAACGGCATCATCGGAGGCTGTATATGGGACTGGGTGGACCAGGGTATATACGACACACGCCGCATCAAGGCGCATGAGCCGCTCGTCGACCCGCATACCGGACTCCATTACTACACCTCAGGTTATGATTATACAAAGATGAATCATGGACATCTGGGCTTCCAGGGCGACTTTATGTCTAACGGAATCATCACTCCTGGACGTGAATGGACTGCAAAGCTCACCGAGGTGAAGTACGTTTACCGCTACGTCAACTTCGAGAGCCTTAAGGATCACAACCTTGTGCTCCGCAACAAGTACAACTTCACCGACCTTGCCGACCTGCTCTATCTCTCGTACGAGGTACTCAAGGACGGACGCTCAGTAGAGCATGGCGACCTGCAGTTGCCCAACTGCGCTCCAGGCGAAATCTGCCACGTAAGCATTCCTTATACTACAGAGGTGAAGAACGACGGCGAATACATCATCACATTCAGCCTTCGCATGAAGAACGACTGCCCATGGACCAAGCGCGGATACGCTGTAGTAGAGCAGCAGTTCAAGCTCAACGCCGACGCCAACGCCAGCTGCGTGTCTGTAGCCGACCATACATTCGTACAGCAGCAGCACCGTCAGTTGCCAGCTATTGCCGAGAAGGGCAAGCTGAAGGTAAAGGGCAACTGCGTAACGGGCGAGCGTTTCAAGATAAGCTTTGCCGATGACGGCACAATAGCAGAATGGCTGTACGACGGCAAGAGCCTCGTTGAGCCAGGCAAGGGCCCCGACTTCAACGGATTCCGCCGCATTGCCAACGACAACATTTCGCTTGGAGCTACAGGCGGAGTTGCCGAGAACGACAATAAGGAGGAAGGCGCACTCACAGGCAGCAAGAACCTCGTAAGCGCTCCGAAACGTGTTGGCAAGAATGTGGTTGCACAGACATCGGTAAGCAACGGCAAGGACACTCACAACATACAATATACCATCTATCCCGACGGACGTGTTGACATGCGTATAGCATTCAACAACTCAAGCTCTGAGACACGTCGTGTAGGCGTAACGATGCAGTTTGCTCCGGGACTGGAGAATGTAGAGTATTATGCCAAGGGTCCGTGGTCGAACTATATCGACCGCCAGCGCGGCTCATTGCTCGGCCGTTACACCACAACCGTAGCCGGAATGTTTGAGGAGCAGAGCGCACCGCAGATAATGGGCGACCATCAGGGACTGCGCGACCTTACCCTCTCGGGCGCAGATGTGCAGCTCAACGTGCAGACAGAGGGCCAGGTAGCCTTCTCGCTCTCGCACATTGACGACCGTCAGTTCAACTACGACGTGTTCTACGGAGGCAAGCATCCTTACGATCTCACTCCGAGCCGTCAGATATTCGCACACTTCGACTACTGGCAGCGTGGCATCGGCAACCGCTCATGTGGCGGTGATTCATGCCTGCCGCAGTATCAGACACCTACAGGCGAGCATGTAGTGACATTGCGCTTCACCCCTTCGGTGAAGTAGTCATGCCGTAAAGGAATACCATTTAGCGACAATGTAAACATAAAGGAGGCTATGGCAGTGATGTCATAGCCTCCTGCTTTTTTTACGGGTTGTTTCTTGCGAAAAGCAAAAGGTTAATCCGATATTTCGAATGATAATGTTATAAGTCCAATCCTGTAAGTCAATTGGCAAAGGAAACAATAGGAGGCTATGGCGTCCCCGCCATAGTCTGTGCAGTTTGTCCGTGCATTCTTGTTATTGATAAATTGCACTACCAGCTTGCTCAGGCTACGGCGAGGACGCCATAGCCTCCTACAGTTTGCACTAATCAAAACAATAGTATCACTCCAAAGATCGGATGAGCCAAACAAAATGACTCCTTTTGATGAGTAAAAGGACTCCTTTTGATGAGTAAAAGGACTCCTTTTGGAAGGTAAAAGGACTCCTTTTGAAGAGTAAAAGGATTCCTTTTGAAAGGCAAAATGACCCCTTTTGTAAAACATTAGTTTTTCACTTGCAAAGCTACCGGATTTTTCCATTTCACTTTTCACATTCACCTTCTCACTTTTCCCTTATCCTTTTGTCTCTTTTCACTAATCCCTTTGCCCTTTTCACTTTTCCATTTAAAAACCGTATTTGGCCTCATCCGCTACACAAGCAGAATCTTATAGCTTAGGTAAGCTAAAACGAAAAGGCGGCAAAACGCAAGCACCAGGTGCTGCGATTTGCCGCCTTGATATTTCTGTAGTAAATCCTTACTCGCCGAGACTGATAGCCTCCTGAGGACATACGCTTGCGCATGTGCCACACTCTGTGCAGAGATCAGGGTTGATTGAATACTTTTCGCCTTCAGAGATAGCCTCTACCGGGCACTCACCAATACATGTACCGCATGCGATGCAGTCATCGCCAATTACATAAGCCATAATTAAATTCTATTTAAATGTTATTAATGTTATACTACCTATATTTAGATGATGCAAAGATAGCGTTTTTCTTCGAAATACCTACAAATAGGTAATGACTTTAACTTATTTACACATTTCACGCCGTTTTGCCACTTCTGTATTGCAATTTTTGATGACAAGCCAAAGCAATAACATCCGCCAAACTGCGTTATATATCAATATGAGACTCGCAGCTATACTGTTATTTCTATCGTCCATGCCCTACATGATTGGCGGCATGGCTCACGCACAGATACGTACGGTTCAGAACCGCCCGTATACCGACTTGCGCCCGTTTCACTTCGGTGTCGTTGTGGGCACACACTTGCAGGATATGGAACTGACAAACGTCGGACCGCAGACGTATATAGGTGAAGACGGACAGGAGCATCAGGCGCTTGTCACGGTCGACCAGAGCCGTTGGGACCCTGGCATCAACGTCGGTGTGCTGGGCGAAGCACGCCTTACGGAGCATTTTCAGGTACGTGTGGCACCGATGATGTATTTCGGTTCGCGCCACATAGTGTTCCATGACTTGGGCAAGACCGATGCCGACGGACGTGCCGAGGAATCGCGCCAGGACATCAAGTCGGCTTACATATCGTGTTCGGCGGACGTGATTTTCGCCGCACCGCGCTTCAACAACCATCGACCTTACCTCATGGCGGGAGTGGCTCCGATGATAAATCTCAACACAAAGCGCAGCGACAATCTGCGTCTGAAGCGCTACACCATGGCGGTAGAGGCTGGCGTGGGCTGCGACTTCTATCTGCCTTTCTTCAAGTTGCGCCCCGAACTTAAGTTTGTCTACGCCCTTGGCAATTCGCTCGACACCAAACATGCCGACCAACTGCGCGACAAGAATATGCTCAAGTATGCCAAGGCGGTGAGCAAGGCGAGCACGAAGATGATAGTGCTCAGCTTCTACTTCGAGTAGCTCCTACCCTACTTGCATCGTAGCGAAATGCCTACGTCGCTGATACCCGGCAATATCTCGCGCTTCATATCGTGACGTACACGTATGTGTATTGAGTCGCCGTCCTGCAATTGCAGTTCGGTTACGGGGAAACGGTACTGGTGGAAGTTGACACCAGTGCCCGATGCATTGCCGTGACGGTCGGTAAGCTTGCAGTTCACCGTGTCGTTGACAATGGTATCCTTTGGATAAATATGCTGCTCTACTATCAGCGTTATAGCTGTGAACGGATAGGCTTCGCTGGTGCGCAAGCCGAGCCACATGTCGTATGTGTCTGTTCCGCTGACCGGACGGATGTCGTACGACAGGGTGTCGTTCTTCTCCCATCCCGATATTGGTGTCGATAAGTAGCGGTCGTACACAAGCTTGCGGTTGCAAGCCGACAATACCAACAGCAACATTGCTGCCAATAGTGCAATACATTTGCTATTATTCATTTTACTTCCGAATTATTTTTCAAAGCATGGGTGTGCCCGATATCAACAGATACAAGGCTGTGCTGACTGTACGTTTTGGCTTTCCTACTCGTACAATCAGCACATATTTCATGTTACATAGCCTTTGCTATGCATTTCTGCGATACCGCTATTTCTGAGCGTCAGCATTAGCTTGCGGCTGCTGTTTGGGCTGCTGCTGTGCTTGTTTGGGCTGCTGCTGACCCTGTGGCTTAGGCTGCTGTGGCTGATGCTTGGGCTGTTGCTGCTGTGGTTTGGGCTGCTGCTGACCCTGATGATTAGGCTGCTGGGCCTGCTGCTTGGGCTGCTGCTGTCTGTCGGCAGGAGCCTGTTTGGGGTGTTTTGGTTCGCACTGTTTGTTCTGTTTCGGCTCACGCTGCTGAGGAGCAGGCTGTCGGTTGGGGCGATTCTTTGCCTTCTTCTTTTTCTTAGCCTTGTCAAAACGGCTGATGTCGGCATCTGCCAGAAGGTCAGCGGGACGATTCTGCGTGCTGACAGCGTCACCCTCGTCGAGTGCTTCGGGCTTTTCGCCACGTCGGTTCATCTCTATCACGGCACGCGCACGCTCTGCCGAGATGGTGATAAGATTGGCTGCTATCGACTTATCGGTAGAATATGTCACCAGTCCGGCAAGAATGTCGGTCTTGAAGAGATACCAGTCGCTGTCAATGGTCTGCAATACGATGTCGCGTGCAGGCATTTTGCGTCCTGCTTCAACGTAATCGTCAACCTCATAGTTGAGACAGCACTTCAATTTTGCGCACATTCCGGCAAGCTTCTGCGGATTGAGCGAGATGTCCTGAAGGCGTGCCGCGTTAGTGCTTACGCTCACAAAATTCTTCATCCAGGTTGCGCAGCAAAGCTCACGGCCGCACGGTCCGGTTCCACCTATGCGTCCTGCCTCCTGTCGAGCGCCAATCTGTTTCATCTCAATGCGCACATGGAAGGTGTCAGCCAGAACCTTGATGAGCTGTCGGAAGTCAACGCGCTCGTCGGCGATATAGTAGAATATCGCCTTGTTGCCGTCGCCCTGATACTCCACGTCGCCTATCTTCATCTGCAGTCCGAGGTCCTTTGCTATCTGACGGCTTTGTATCATGGTGCCGTGTTCGCGGCTTTTTGCCTCATAATACTTGTCCATGTCGGTTGGCTTCGCAATGCGATAGACGCGCTTTATTTCGTCGGGTGACTTCAGATTTGCCTTCTTCACCTGCAGTTTTACAAGTCGTCCGGTCAGCGTCACTACTCCGATGTCGTGTCCGGGACTTGCTTCTACAGCCACGGTGTCGCCCTTCTGCAGGTCGAGATGATTGACATTGTGATAGTAACCCTTTCGTGTATTCTTGAACTGCACCTCAACCAGGTCGGTATCCTCCTCGTTTCCGGGCACGTCATACAACCAGTCGTAGGTGTTGAGTTGTCTGTCCTGCCTACCGCAAGCGCAGTGGCAGAGCCCGCGATCGGTGTCGCGGGATATATGGAATTGCATGTCCTTGAATTCTTTCATCTATTTGCGTGTTATATATATTATTGATTGTAGAGCTATATCGAAGAACACCATCTTGGAATTGGCGTTCTGTGTGATATCGCGCAATGCCCGTTCGAACATCTCGCTGAACTCGATGATGTTGCCTTCGTTGATGAACGGTGCGAAGCGCGACGCAAACTGTTCTTCATTTACAGTCATATAGGTGAGTCGAGGGTCGTGGAAGTTGTACATGAAGTTCTCGCGTATCATACGGCTGAAGTACACAAGCAGTCGCTTTTGCTTCTCGCGGCCGAACGCCGCAATGCTTTCGCTCCACTTCTTGAGTTCCTTGACGCGCTTGGCGTATGCCAATCGCATGAGCATTGTAAACAGATCGAAGAACATATTGTTCTCGTTGCCTGCCTGCAGCGCTCCTGTAGCGTCGGTCCACGATCCGCCTGCTATGCGTGCTATGCGATGTGCGAGGTCGGGTTCGATTCCGCATCGTGCCACAAGTGCCTGCTCTATGTCGTCGTCGGCAATACGCTTGAAGTCGAATCGTTGCGTTCGGCTGCGTATGGTTTCGAGCAATCGGCCCGGATCTTCGCTCACAAGGATGAACACAGTTTGCGTTGGCGGCTCCTCAAGCAGCTTGAGCAGCTTGTTGGCACTTGTCTGGTTCATGCGCTCGGGCAGCCATACTATGCATACTTTATATCCGCCCTGGCTCGACTTCAGGCTCAGTTTGCGCGACAAAGCGTCGCTCTCGGCGCCTGTGATTACGGCCTGCTGGTTCTCGGCATCCATCTGTGCCATCCACTGTTCGAGCGTGAAATACGGGCCTTGCATTATCATCTCGCGCCACTGACCGGCAAAGTCGTCGCTCGTGGGCTGGTGTTCTGAGCCCATGCTGGGCTTCTTTATTGTAGGATAACTGAACACGAGGTCGGGGTGGGTCCACTGCTTCAGCAGTCGGCTATGGCCCAGCAGTTCGGATGCGAAAGCCATGGCAAGGGCCATTTTGCCGCAGCCCATCGGACCGCAGAACAGCATTGCATGTGGCACACGACCCTCGTCGATGAGCTGTCGCAACTGCCTTTTGGCCTCATTCTGGCCTATCACTTCGTCAAACTGCATATTTTGAGTTTTGAATTTTGAGTTTTGAGTTTTGAATTGTTGCCGATGGCAATTGTGAGTTTTGAGTTTTGAATTGTGAATTATTGCGACTTCCTTCGCAATGTTGAATTTGGAATTATGAGTTTTCGGTATTGGATTTTGAAAAATTCAACATTGAACAATTCAAAATCGCAGGCGAAGCCGAGAACAATTCAAAACTCAAAATTCACAAATCAAAATTCAAATATCTTACAGCAACCTCTTTGCCACCTCCCTAACCGAGTCGACTGCCGACACGGTGTAGAAGTGTATGTTGTGAACTCCGGCTGCGTAGAGCTGTCGGCATTGCTCAGTGGTCCACTCGATGCCCAACTGCCGGGCGTCATCATCAGTCTTGCACTTGAGCACTTCCTGCGCCAGTTCCTGCGGAAGGTCGCAATGGAAGGTCTTGGGCACTACCGTCAGCTGCGACAACTTGGCAAATGGCTTCAGTCCGGGAATGATTGGCATCGTTATGCCCATTGCACGGGCACGCTCCACAAAGTCAAAATACTTCTGGTTGTCGTAGAACAGCTGCGTAACGGCATAGTCGGCTCCGAGGTCCTGCTTCTGCTTGAGATACTCCATATCCATCTCGATATTGGGTGCCTCTTCATGCTTTTCTGGATAGCACGCCACACCGAAACCGAACTTGCCTGACGGGTTCTTTATGGGAGTTCCGTCGTTGAAGAATCCGTCGTTGAATCTATTCACCTGCTCTATCAGCTCTGTCGTGTGCGAATAGCCGCCCGGTGTAGGCACAAAGCGGCTGTCTTCCTTCGCCTTGTCGCCACGCAACAGCAGCAGGTTTTCGATACCGAGAAACTGAAGGTCGATGAGTTCGTACTCTATGTCGAACGCGCTCGCTCCGCTGCATATCACGTGCGGAATGACGGGAATGCCGAACTTGTTCTGTATGGCGGCTGCTATAGCCACCGTGCCCGGACGCCGGCGCAGGCGCAAACGCTCGTATTGTCCGCCCTCCACTTCACGATATACATACTCGCTGTGGTGGGTTGTGATGTTGATGTACGCCGGATTGAATTCCTTAAACTTCTCTATCGTCGAGAACAGACGTTCTGTTCCGGTGCCCTTCAGCGGTGGCAGCACCTCAAACGAGAAGTGTCTGCTTCCGTCGGCGCTGTTGAGTATCTCCTTGATGTTCATTTTTCGTTGATGTATTGATTATCCTAAAAACCTTGTGTTTTCACCTTTTCTATTTCTTCACCGTGCTCCATGCGTAAGCCATCACAATGGCATAGCCCACGAGCGGAATGAAGAACGGCAGCACGAAGTTGCCTGCGTGGTCGGCAGCGTATCCCATCAGCAGGAATCCGCAGCCGCCTACGGGCGTCATCATGAGTATCGACGAGGCGCTCTTGGTCAATCCTCCGAGTCCGCGCAGGGCGAGTGCGAAGATTGTCGGGAACATGATGGCCTCGAAGAAGTAGTTCATCATCAGCGCCGCCATCGAAATGTTGCGGCCCATATCGAGCAGCAGCACAGCGATACAAGCCACCGTACCCACTGCACAGATGAGCAGATACTTCTCGGCTGGCACATTGCTCATCACGGCAGCGCCTATGAAGCGCGCCAGCATGAACAGTCCCAGACCTACGGTCAGCACCGTAGAGGCAGTGGCAGGCTCCATCCATCCCTGTCCGGTGACATAGTTGATGAAGTAAGAATTGATTGATATCTCTGCCACTTCATAAGCGAGCAGCGCCGATAGTCCGAAAACGAAGCTGCGGTTCTTGAACAGTCGCGAGATGTTGTGGCCGCCCTGCTGTGTCTCCTTGTCATCGGTGTGCTGTATCTCGGGCAGGTTGACGCGCGAGAATACTATGGCTATGAGCAGCACGAGGGCTCCCATGATTGAGTAAGGTATGACGGCGTTGCTGCCGTCGCCTGCCGATTCGCTCTGGAAGAGGAAGCTGCCAACGACGAGTGTGGCAAACATCGAGCCTACTCCGTTGAACGATTGCGAGAAGTTCAGTCGTGCCGTGGCTGTCTCCTTTGGTCCAAGCTCGGTGACGTAGGGGTTGGCTGAGGTCTCAAGGAAGACGAGTCCGCAACCTATTACGAACAGCGCCACCAGATAGGGATAGAACGTTCCAGCCATAGAACACGGTATGAACGCCAGCGACCCTAATCCGAACAGCACCAGTCCGGTCACCACTCCGCGTCGATAGCCCATACGGTTGATGAACAGTCCGGCAGGAATTGCCATGAGGAAATAGCCCATATATGTGGTCACCTGTATCAGCGACGACTGTGTTATGGTGATATCGAGCTCGGTCTGGAAATGCTTGTTGAGCACGTCGAGTATGGCGCGAGCGAAGCCCCACATAAAGAAGAGTGAGGTGATGAGAATGAACGGCACGGCATACTGCTTGCTGCTCAATGATAACTTGTTTTCTTTCATAATGTGCAAAATTAGACAAAAATACTGAATTATAAGAAGTTTGCCTTAAAAATGTAGTCCTTTTGCATTGCAAAAGGGCTACTTTTGGAGTGCAAAAGGACTACATTTGGAATGCAAAAGGACTCCTTTTGGAATGCAAAAGGACTCCTTTTGAAATGCAAGCGGATTTTTCGGGGATTTCAAGGAGAATTTTCGGGGATACACCACTGCTCTAAATCTCTGACTAACATTAAAACAACATAGCCCGGAGCGATGCCCCGGGCTATGCCAAACCTATATATTATATAAGGTGTATTTGTCGTATGATAAACTCAGACAAGCGCTTTTAGTTGGCCTGTTCTGACATAAACTTGATTCTAACGAGTCTGATTTCGTTCTCCTCATAGTCGTCGCCGAGCTCTTCCAGGGCAGCCTTGATGCTGTCGGTGTCCGATTCGCGGAAGTACTCGTATATGTCGTCTATCTGGTCGTCGTCCATCACGTCCTCAAGGAAGTAGTCGATGTTGACCTTTGTACCGCTGTAGACGATGGCGTCGAGGTCGTCGAGCAGGTCGCTGAACTCCAGATTGAGAGCCGAAGCGATGTCGTCGAGCGGCATGCGGCGGTCGAGATAGTGGATTATCTTTATCTTCTTCATCGAGTCCTTGGCAACGGTGCGTACGAACATTTCCTCCGGACGCTCTATCTCATTGTCCGAACAGTACTGGCGTATGAGTTCGCAGAACTCCTTGCCGTAGCGTTTTGCCTTGCCCTGACCTACACCCTGGATGTTGCGCAGTTCTTCGACAGATACGGGATACATCGTTGCCATCTGCTCGAGCGAGATGTCCTGGAATATGACGTAGCCCGGAAGCGACAGCTTGCGTGCCATCTTGCGGCGCAGGTCTTGCAGCATGCTGTAGAGCGTAGGGTCGAGTGCGGCTGCTCCATGGTCGTCAGTCTCTTCGTCGGCATTGTCGGTGAAGTCGGTGTCTTCGACGTATGTGAACGGCTGCGGATTGCGGACGTAGCGCTTTCCGGCTGCCGTCACCTTGAGCAATCCATAGCTTTCGATGTCCTTATGTATGTATCCGGCTATCATTCCCTGCCTTATCACTGGGCTCCACGTCTTCGGCGGCATGTCTTCGCCAGCTCCGAACTCTTCAAGTTGGTCGTGATGATGCGACACAATGTCGTCCGTTGCGCGTCCTTTGATAAAGTCGATGACGTAATCCTGGCGGAATCCCTCCTTAACGGCAAGCAGCGAGCGCAGCACAATGAGCAATGCCTCCTTGCCGTCGCGCTTCACCTTGGGATGCAGACAGTTGTCGCAGTTGCCGCAATTGTCCTTGGTGTAGTCCTCGCCGAAGTAGTGCAGCAGCAGTTTGCGGCGGCATACCGACGACTCGGCATAAGCTGCGGTCTCCTGAAGGAGTTGTCTGCCGATGTCCTGTTCGGCCACTGGCTTGCCTTCCATGAACTTCTCGAGTTTCTGCAGGTCCTTATGCGAGTAGAAAGCGAGGCATATGCCCTCGCCACCGTCGCGTCCGGCGCGTCCAGTTTCCTGATAATAGCCCTCCAGACTCTTCGGTATGTCGTAGTGAATGACAAATCTCACGTCGGGTTTGTCAATGCCCATGCCGAATGCTATGGTAGCCACGATGACGTCGATGCGCTCCATGAGGAAGTCGTCCTGGGTCTGCGAGCGTGTGGCAGAGTCGAGTCCGGCGTGATAGGGTGCTGCCTTGATGTCGTTGGCCTTGAGTACTGCCGCCAGATCTTCTACCTTCTTGCGCGATATGCAGTACACAATGCCGCTCTTGCCCGAATGCTGCTTCACGAACTTTATTATCTGTCGGTCGATGTCGTTGGTCTTCTGCCGCACCTCATAGTATAGGTTCGGTCGATTGAACGACGAACGGAACTCCTGCGCTTCGGTGATGCCGAGGCTCTTCTTTATGTCCATGCGCACCTTGTCGGTGGCCGTAGCGGTGAGTGCTATGACTGGAGCGTTGCCTATTTTCTGTATTGTAGGGCGTATGTTGCGGTATTCGGGACGGAAGTCGTGACCCCATTCCGATATACAGTGTGCCTCGTCAACAGCGTAGAACGAAATCTTGAACGAGCGGAAAAACTCGAGATTGTCCTCCTTATTGAGCGATTCCGGAGCCACATACAGCAGTTTGGTGCGTCCGGCATATATGTCGTTGCGCACCTGATTGATGGCTGCCTTGTTGAGCGATGAGTTGAGATAGTGTGCCACACCCGATTCTTCGCTCAGTCCGTTGATGACATCCACCTGGTTCTTCATCAAGGCAATGAGCGGCGATACGACAATGGCTGTGCCGTCCATGATGAGCGACGGCAACTGGTAGCACAAACTCTTGCCACCTCCAGTAGGCATGAGCACAAAGGTGTCGTTGCCTGCAAGCAGATTGCGTATTATGGCTTCCTGTTCGCCCTTGAACGAGTCGAATCCGAAGTAGTGTTTCAGTTGTTCATTGAGGTTAATTGTCCCAGTCATAGTAGTAATATTTAATATGAGTTTTGAATTTTGAGTTTTGAATTTTGAATTGTCGGCTGCGCCGATTAAGAATTGATGAATTAGGAATTCAACACTCAAAATTCAAGACTCAAAATTGCCGTAGACGACTTATCCAAAACTCAAAATTCAAAGCTCAAAACTTCCTCCAAAGGAGTTTTTCTATTTCAAGTTTGACTTTTCAAGTTGCTTCTTGGCGTAGTCGAGTGTCACGGTGAACTCGTCAACCTTCTTCGACGGCACCTCAAACATTGCGTCCATGACGATGGCTTCGACTATCGAACGCAGTCCGCGGGCTCCAAGCTTGTACTCAACGCCCTTGTCGACGATAAACTCCAGGGTGTCGTCGTTGAAGTGGAGTTTGATGCCGTCCATCTCAAACAGCTTCTCATACTGCTTTATGATGCTGTTCTTGGGCTCTACGAGTATTCGGCGCAGCGCCTCACGATCAAGCGGATTGAGATATGTAAGCACCGGCAGACGACCTATTATTTCCGGTATCAAGCCGAACGACTTGAGGTCTTGCGGCAGGATATACTTCATAAGGTTGCCCTTGTCGATATGGCGCACGTTCTGCACCGAATTGAATCCCACTACGTGAGTGTTCATTCGCTGTGCTATCTTGCGCTCGATGCCGTCGAAGGCGCCGCCGCAGATGAAGAGTATATTGCGTGTATCTACGTGGATATAGTCCTGGTCGGGATGCTTACGGCCTCCCTTCGGGGGCACGTTGACCATTGTTCCCTCAAGCAGCTTGAGCAGTCCCTGCTGCACACCCTCGCCGCTTACGTCGCGTGTGATGCTGGGGTTGTCGGCCTTGCGTGCTATCTTGTCGATCTCGTCGATGAACACTATGCCTCGTTCGGCAGCCGCTACGTCGTAGTCGGCCACCTGCAGCAGACGCGAGAGTATGCTCTCCACGTCCTCACCTACATAGCCTGCCTCGGTGAATACCGTTGCATCTACGATTGTGAATGGCACCTTGAGCAGCTTGGCAATGGTTCGTGCAAGGAGAGTCTTGCCCGTTCCGGTAGAGCCTACCATTATGATGTTGCTCTTTTCTATCTCCACTCCGTTGTCGTCTTGCGGCTGTTGCAGACGCTTGTAGTGGTTGTAGACAGCCACCGAGAGATATTTCTTGGCTTCGTCCTGTCCTATTATATATTGGTCGAGATAGTCCTTGATTTCCATCGGCTTGGGTACGTCGCTCATCGCAACGTCAAATTTCGACTTGCGCTTGCCCTTGCCGCCGGGTCCCAAGCCCGCCTCGCACACTATCTGATATGCTTGCTGCGCACAATTGTCGCAGATGAATCCGTTGAGTCCGGTTATAAGGAAGTTGACATCCTTCTCTGCTCTTCCGCAGAAGCTACATACTTTTCTTGGCATCGCTACTTCCTACTCCTTTCCTGCAATTGGTGTCATTTCGCCGGCAGCATCGAATCCCGGCTTCTTGGTCATTACAAAGTCGATCATTCCGTACTCTTTTGCCTCCTCGGCTGTCATCCAATAGTTGCGGTCGGAGTCGGCCCACACCTTGTCGAATGGTGTGTGCGAGTGGTCGGAGATGATGGTGTACAGCTCCTTCTTGTACTTCTGAATCTCGCGGGCCTCGATTTCGATGTCCGAAGCCTGTCCCTGCACACCGCCAAGGGGCTGGTGTATCATCACGCGGCTGTGCTTCAATGCCGAGCGCTTGCCCTCCTTGCCTGCCACGAGCAGTACGGCTGCCATCGAGGCTGCCATGCCTGTACACATTGTAGAGACATCGCTGGTGACAAATTGCATTGTGTCGTATATGGCGAGGCCTGCCGTAACGCTTCCGCCGGGCGAGTTGATGTATATCGAAATGTCCTTGCCCGGGTCAACCGAGTCGAGATACAGCAGCTGTGCCGACAGGGTGTTGGCTGTGTAGTCGTTGATTTCGGTGCCGAGGAATATGATGCGGTCCATCATAAGGCGCGAGAACACGTCCATCTGAGTGACGTTCAACTGGCGTTCCTCAAGTATGTACGGGTTGAGATACTGCGCCTGGGCTCTCACCACATCGTCGAGCACCATTCCGCTCATACCGCGGCTGGTAGCGAATTTTCTGAAGTCGTTCATATAAGTGTTTACTTTTCTGTCTATATATATAAATAATGTAGAGACCGTTACTTATCGCCCTACATTATACAAAGATACAAAAAATTTCTTGTAATCCGATTTATTATTGCATATATTTTTACGTCTCCATTTTTCAAATGGATTGGCTTGCTTTTCAAAAGGAGTCCTTTTGGGTTTCAAAAGGAGTCCTTTTGGGTTGCAAAAGGGGTCCTTTTTGAGTGCAAAAGGAGTCCTTTTCGGGTGCAAAAGGAGTCCTTTTGCGAAACGGCCTAATTTCTATGGCTCTGCAGGGGTGCAAAGTGCGCTTTTCTACACGAGTGAGTCGAGCCTGCGCTTGAGTTCTTTCAGCTCGTCGCGCACGGATATCAGCGTGGCAAGAATGTCCGAACTCTTGTCCACACCGGCGCGGTTCTTGTTGAGCATCTTGCGTGCCGCCGCCAGCTTGAAGCCGCGCACTTTCACCAGATTGTGTATGGTGCGTATCTGCTCAATGTCCTTCTCGGTGTATTGGCGCACGCTCTGGCCCACCGTCTTGGGCTTGAGGTGGGGAAACTCCGACTCCCAGTAGCGCAACGTCGACTCTCGCACGTCAAACATAGCCGCCACCTCCTTGATGGAGTAGTATAATTTCACATTCTTGTTGGTATTCAGTGCCATATTAGTCTTAATTTATTTGCAAAAATAACCAAAACAGAGTACCTTTGCAAACGTTTTAGGAAGAATTTAATACAAAGTACATAATATTATATAATATGATGACAGCTAACGAAATCCGCGACTCGTTCAAAAAGTTCTTCGAGTCGAAAGGACACACCATCGTACCAAGTGCACCGATGGTAATCAAGGATGACCCAACGTTGATGTTCACCAATGCTGGTATGAACCAGTGGAAAGACATCATTCTCGGTACTCGCGAACCGGAGCCGCGACGCCGTGCCGACACCCAGAAGTGCCTCCGTGTGAGCGGCAAGCACAACGACCTCGAAGAGGTAGGACACGACACTTATCACCACACAATGTTCGAGATGCTCGGCAACTGGTCGTTCGGCGACTACTTCAAGGAGGGCGCCATCGACTACGCATGGGAGTATCTGGTAGACGTATTGAAGCTTGACCCCGCCGATCTTTACGTTACCGTATTCGAAGGAAGCGAAGAAGAAGGACTGAAACGCGACGACGAGGCTGCATCATATTGGGCTAAGCACGTGCCTGCCGACCATATCATCAACGGCAACAAGCACGACAACTTCTGGGAAATGGGCGATACGGGTCCTTGCGGACCATGTTCGGAGATTCACCTCGACTCGCGCACTCCTGAAGAGAAGGCCAAGACTCCAGGTCGCGAACTCGTAAACAAGGACGACCCGCAGGTTATCGAGATATGGAACATCGTGTTCATGCAGTACGAACGCAAGGCCAACGGCTCGCTCGTACCGCTGCCTATGCACGTTATTGATACCGGTATGGGATTCGAGCGTCTTGTACGCGCCATGCAGGGCAAGCACTCCAACTACGACACCGACATCTTCCAGCCTATCATCAAGCAGGAAGAGGCCATCACCGGCATGAAGTACGGCGTCAATGAGGACACTGACGTGGCTATGCGTGTATGTGCCGACCACCTGCGTGCGGTAGCTTTCTCTATCGCCGACGGACAGTTGCCGTCTAACGCCAAGGCCGGATACGTCATCCGCCGCATCCTGCGCCGCGCCGTACGCTACGCCTATACCTTCCTCGGACAGAAGGAAGCGTTCATCTACAAGCTTATCCCCGTGCTCACAAACGAGATGGGCGAGGCTTTCCCCGAACTCAAGGCTCAGCACGACCTCATCATCCACGTCATCAAGGAGGAGGAGGACTCGTTCCTCCGCACACTTGAGAAGGGCATCAACCTCCTCTCTTCGGCTATGGAAGAGCTGAAGAAGCAGGGCAAGACACAGCTCGACGGCGTGCAGGCTTTCCGCCTGTTCGACACCTACGGATTCCCCCTCGACCTCACCGAACTCATCTGCCGTGAGAACGGATTTACTGTAGCTGAGGACGAATTCAACGCCGAGATGCAGAAGCAGAAGGAACGCGCACGCAACGCAGCAGCCGTTGAGAACAGCGACTGGGTGAACCTGCGCGAGGGCGAACAGCAGTTCGTGGGCTACGACTTCACCGAGTACGAGTGCCACATCCTGCGCTATCGCAAGGTGACACAGAAGAAGAACACCTACTACGAACTCGTATTGGACTACACACCGTTCTACGGCGAGATGGGTGGTCAGGTCGGTGACACCGGCGTTCTGGTAAGCGAGAACGAGACAGTGAACATTACTGACACCAAGCGCGAGAACGGCCAGTCGATACATATCGTAAAGGAACTGCCCAAAAACGCTGAAGCTGACTTCATGGCATGCGTCGACGTTGACGCCCGCGAGGCTTCGGCAGCCAACCATACAGCCACACACTTGCTCGACTATGCTCTGAAGCAGGTGCTCGGCGACCACGTTGAGCAGAAGGGCTCGTTCGTTTCGCCCACCACTCTGCGCTTCGACTTCTCTCACTTCTCTAAGGTTTCAGACGAGGAGCTGCGCAAGGTAGAGCGTCTGGTCAACGACCTTATACGTCAGGACTTGCCGCTCGACGAGCATCGCGACACTCCGTTTGAGGAGGCAAAGAAGCTCGGTGCCATCGCACTCTTCGGCGAGAAGTATGGCGACAAGGTACGCGTGGTGCGTTTCGGACCCAGCTGCGAGTTCTGCGGTGGTATCCACGCACAGTCGACTGGCCGCATCGGATTCTTCAAGATTATCTCTGAGAGCAGCGTTGCAGCCGGCATCCGCCGTATCGAGGCAAAGACCGGAAAGGAATGCGAGGAGTTGATGTACAATGTTGAGGACTCTCTGAAGGCTATCCGCACTCTCTTCAACAACGCCAAGGACCTTCAGGCTGTCATAGGCAAGTACATCGAGGAGCACGACGCTATGAAGAAGAGCATCGAACAGTTCCAGGCTCAGGCTGTAGAGCGCACCAAGAGCGAACTCATCGCTAAGGCTCGCGAGGTGAACGGCGTTAAGGTTATCACCGCCGTACTGCCCATGGAGCCGGCAGCCGCTAAGGACTTGATGTTCAAGCTGCGCCAGGCTGTAGCCGAAAACCTGCTCGCTGTCGTCGGCACAGTATCTCACGACAAGCCGATGCTGAACGTTGCAATGAGCGACAATCTCGTTAAGGACCACTCACTCAACGCCGGACAGATGGTACGCGAGGCTGCCAAGCTCATCAAGGGAGGCGGTGGCGGTCAGCCACATTTCGCCCAGGCAGGCGGAAAGGACAAGGACGGACTGTCAGCAGCAGTCGACAAGGTAGTCGAGATGGCTCAGCTGTAAGTTCAATAGAACAATAAATACACACATAAAAAAACTCGTTGCTCATCCGCTTAAGGATGTTCAACGAGTTTTTTTCGTTTTATTTAGAATGTATAGCCAACTGCTATACGCATACAACCCTTGTTCTGCTCATAGTCGAGTCGCTTGGTAGCATAACCCAAAGAGACATCAATGCTGTGGTCGCCCTTGGTTGCTATCGACACACCTACAGCCGGCTGAACGCTGAAAATGGCATCATACAAAGCATCGACACCTGCGTCTACCTGCGCAAAAGGATAAACCCTATCGGCAATGGCAATCTGCTTTGCCTTGTACTTTACACGTGCCATAGCATTTACATAAATGCCCGACTCATCAAAATTTTCTTGAATGCCACTGTGATTGTCAAAAGTATTCTTCTCGGTGTATCTGCCTACGCCCACACTCAAACCTGCATAAAGGTTCTCAACGGGCAGCGGAGCCAATGCCGAGAATCGTGCACCTATCATATTTGTAAACTTCACCTTATTTGTTTCATTCGACTCTTCTGCTGTGACGGTCATCGGTGTATACGTTTCCAGTTCAATGCTGTAGTCCAATGACTTCAAGAACTGTGAGAAACCGCTTCCGTTTGAATTGAAGCTAAGGCCAGCCTTGAATCCAAGCATGTCCATGCCACCGCCGTCCATGATAGTGCGGGTGTAGCCAAAGCCTACGTTGAAGTCAACATTCTTGCTCACAGGCACCTTCACACCGATCGAAGGATTGATACGTCCCCAGCCTGTTCCTTCGCCACTTGTGAAGAAGTCGTAGCCTCCCTGCAGCGAAACATAGGGGGTGATACCCTTCATCGGGAAATCGACCTGGGCACGAACGAATGCCGGAATGCTTACCGAATTGAACTTGTCATCGACATATGCACCTGTACCCACGCCCAAATAGAACTGGTTGGAGAAGTGTTTGCCGAATTCAGGCTGTAAAGAGAAGAAGCCACCTCCACCTCTTTGCAGACCGAAATCATAACCCAAATTGATACCGAACTCTGTTGTTCCCTTCACATCCTTTTGTGCTGACATACCTAAAGCCCAAACTGATGCGATGACAAATAAAAAGATTTTTTTCATTGTAAAGTTTGCTTAATTTAATAAAAGCAGCGTCACAACATTCCGTACATATATATACCACACGTTGCAAACACACGGTATTATTATAATAAGGTATAGCCATATATATAAATAAGGTATAGCCATATATATAATAAGGTATAGGGCATAATGTCCCTACAATACATTAAGTACAGAACGATAACGCTTTATCTAAGTTTTCGTATTTGCGACTTTCTTCAGAAGTCATTTGTATAACTCTCAGTTGTGATGTGTCTATCGTACACGTATTCACTTTTTGTGTTGTAATCTGTTTAGTTCTGTCTGTTTCTTATTACCTAATTTAATGTTTGACAAACCGTTAGCTCTCTCTTTCAATAAGCGAAACGTTCTTCACTCATTGTATATTACGATGCAAATTTAGTAAAAAAGGATGAATAAAAAGGAAAAAACAGGAAAATATACGATTAAAATATTGTGATACTGGAGTAAAACGTAATGTATTGATTAACTGCCCAGGAGGGTAAAGTCAAAAGTCTAAGCAGCACGCCCCGAAGGGGCAGAAGCACATAGCCCAGGGCAACGCCCTGAGGTAAAAAGCCACCAAAAACAATGCGCCCTGTAAGGGCAAAAGCGTTAATTATCAATGCTTTTGCCCTTACGGGGCGTTTTGCTATATTCTATCCGTACACCCAAGGCGCTGCCTTGGGCTATGTGCTTATTGGGCTTTCAGCCCGTATAATTGAGTTTTGACTCACCATCCTCCTACTATTTGCATTGCCTATTCAATCTCAAACTTAACTATTAACATCATCACTCGAAATGTCGGATGAAGCAACATAAATATACCCGGTTTCCAAAAGGAGTCCTTTTGGACTGCAAAAGGGTTCGTTTTGGACTGCAAAAGGAGTCCTTTTACAATGCAAAAGGAGCCCTTTTGGAATGCAAAAGGACTCCTTTTTGCGATGACATGCAGCACAGCTGATGTATCATAAAAAAATATGCGTGATGTATCTACAGCGTATCTACACCTCAACTGAGGCGTAGCCGCCCGACTCTTTATACTATTCCAGCGGCTCGGTCTTCAACTCCACTACCCCACCCGTTGCAGGGTCGAGTATGATGTGCGATGTAAACTTCTTGCCGAACAAGGCTCCATTGAGCATCTCAACTGTGCCGAACTGTGCGGCATCGGTCTCGTAATAGCCCAACGGCTTGCCCTCTGCTGTAGCCAACGTGATGCGGATGTGTCCGGGACGTACCACTCCCAGGTTGAAGTCGTCCTTCATCTTGGCAACTTCGGCAGGTGTTTCGGGCAACGGCTTCGACGACTCTGTGTCCTCAATGTTGGCATATACGGGGTCGCCCGAATAGTCGTCGGCAGCACATAGGCCGAAACTCTTTGAGAAGCGGAACACTACGGGACGCAGATTTTCCTTTGTCGGAATGAAGCTGATGACGGTTGCCGTGGTGTCAACGGTCGTTGTGCCCTGGAACAATTGCATGAGTGCCGCCTCCTGAGTGGCAAGCTGGCTATACATAAGGCGCAACTGCTCGCCGTCCTTCGGCATAAAGTCGGCCTCACCACGCGACAGCTGCGAGCGCGAATCGCGTATATCGTATATCTCCTGTGCCACGAGCTGCGCCATCTTGGGCAAGTTGCCAGCCGAGAGAATGTCCTGGCTCATATAGTCGCGGGGGTTGAGCGGAGCCTTGCGGGGCGACGGCACGAAGGCTGCAGAAGCCTTGGCACGCTGCGCCTTGGTGTTGATGGCAAGCAGCGAACCGTCGGGTGCGCAGTCGACTGAGAGTATACTGTGCTTCTTGTCGATAGCTACTGTGTACCGGCGGTCGGCATCGGCACGTCCCTCCGAGCTGAACGACACGCCGACGATGCGATAAGCAGTCTGCTGGGTGCTTACACCTGCCTTGCCGAAGTACAGCTGCGAGAATCCGGCAAGCTGTCCCGGCTGGGTCACGGTTTTCTCTACAAGCACCTGCATACGCACCGCTGTCTTGGGCAGCGAATACGACAAACCGTCAACGGGCTTGTCGCCACCAGCCATTGCCGACGTTGCGGCTAAGGCTGAGAGTAATATAGTTGATAGTATCTTCATATTTACTTATATCTTGTTAACTCGTATCTTGTCAACTTATGTCTTCTCTTAATACATAGCCTTGAATGCTTCGGGCAGCGCGGCGATAATGTCGCTTGCCACGAGCGACTCCTTGCCCACTCGCTGCGCGGCTATGTCGCCTGCCAATCCGTGCAGATACATGCCCACAATGCAGGCGTTCTTGCGCGAATATCCACGTGCCAGAAGTCCCGTGATGATTCCGGTGAGCACGTCGCCGCTGCCTGCTGTAGCCATACCCGAATTGCCCGTAGTGTTGAACATAACATTGCCGTCGGGCATGCAAAGCGCCGTGTGATGGCCCTTCAGCAATATATAGGCGCGAAGATTCTCTGCCATGTCGCGCGCTACAGCCAGACGCTCGCCGTCGCTGTGGCTTGCCGTGCCCGCCAGACGGTCGAGCTCGCGCGGATGCGGGGTCATAATCATGTTGTCGGGCAGCTGGCTTATCCACATACCGTGCGACCCGAGCATGTTCAAGGCATCGGCATCGAGCACCACCGGACATTGTGTCTGCTGCAACTGCGACATCAATGCGAGCGCCGAACCTTCGTCGCGACCCAGTCCCGGACCTATGCCTACGGCGTTGAACTCTTCGGTTGATATCGCCTCCGAATAATAGTTCTCGCTGTCGGGATGAACTATTGCCTCGGGTACTGACATTTGCATTATCGCGTAGTTGCAACGTGGAGTGAGCGTAGTCACCTTGCCCACACCGCTGCGCAAGCATGCCCGTGTGGCGAGTACGGCGGCTCCAGCCATGCCTTCGCTTCCGGCTATGAGCAGCGCGTTGCCCATCATGCCCTTATGGGCGAAATCGTCGCGGCGCAACATCATCTGTCGCACGAGGTCGGCCTCAACGGTTGAGTAGGCGGAAGGAATGCTCTTGATGTAATCTTTCGACAGACGTATGTCGAGCACACGCACCACTCCGAGGTATTGCTGGCAATCGGCAAACAGCATTGCCAGCTTCTTCATCTGCAGAGTGAGCGTAACGTCGGCGCGTACTATGGCCATTGACGGCACACCGGCATTGTCTTCGGTCATCAGTCCTGACGGAATGTCGATGCTGACAACGCGTGCCGGCGACTGGTTGATGTACTTCACAAGCGAGACGAAGCCGCCCTCCAATGGCTTGTTGAGTCCCGAACCGAACAATCCGTCTACTATCAGCGTCTGTTCGGTGAGTTTTGGCGGGTCAAAATTGGTAGACACCTCTGTGAAACGGTGTATCAAGCCCTCGCTAACGAGTCGGTCACGGTTCTTGGCACATTCATCCGAGAGATGACCGTGTACGTTGAACAGATAAGCATCAACGCTATAGCCCTTCTCAGCAAGCATGCGCGACACCGCCAATGCGTCGCCGCCATTGTTGCCAGGACCTGCAAACACCACAACCGGTGTGCCTTGAGGCCACTGCTGTTGAATGGCTGCGGTGATGGCACGCGCTGCACGCTCCATCAAATCTATCGATGCTATCGGCTCATGTTCGATTGTATACTTGTCGAGCTCGCGTATCTGCGCTCCTGTTAGTATCTTCATAATTCTATAAGGTATTTTTATGGATTTTGCACTTCTGTCGTCTTCCACGCCATACGAGTGTGGTCGAAATGACTGTGCGACTGTGCAAAAATACAAAAATAAAAGGAAATAGTAGCCCTAACTACCGTAAAAAGGGCTTAAAATGATATATTATGAAACGTATGGGCACAAAAAAAGGGGCTCCGCTGAGTCCCAACCTTTGTTAACCTTAAATCTAATACCATGAAAAACATTGCAAAGATACGCTCATTTTAAGATACGGCAAAATTTTGATTACAATTTTTTGTTAACGAGCACAATTTCAAAGTATTTTATTGATTTGTATCAACAGGTTTGCAATATTTGTTGTATATTTGCAGCAGATAAACTGCATCCTGGCTATTGAAGCCTTTTTCATTACGCTTTGCTGCAATATCAATGTACTAAAAAAGAGGAAACGTGTACAATGAACAATATGAACACGACAACAAAGCAACTGCTTAAAGCTACAATAATAGCATGTATAGCGGTCGTAACCATAACCTTACTGGTATGCAATCCAAAGCAAAGCAATAACGATATGGCGCAAAACGGCAACATGCGGTGGCTCGACGACTCGATTGCAGCACTCGCCCCATCGGCTCTGCAAGCCATAGAGCGTGGCATGAACGAGGCCGATGACAGCACGACTTACTACGAGTACATGCTGCGGAAGGCTCTCTTCTACAGTCTGACTGAGCACCCCGAGCGTGCCGACACGCTCATCGACAGCGTCAAGACATTCGTAACACAGCAGGACGACGGCTATTACGCCACCAACGGAACGTACCTCTCGCCACGGCTCAACTCGCTTATGGCTGGCGCAAAGGCTTGCCAGGCGGCTCGATACATGAGCAATCACCGCGACCCGCGACGCATTGTAGCCCTCAATAAAGAAACTTACAATCTGCTGCTCAACAGCAACAGCAAGCACAATCTGCCCAAGACGTGCGCCAATATGGCTGACGCCTACCTGTTGTGCAACGACCTTCCCAACGCAGCCAAGTGGTATAGGCGTGCACTTTTTCTCGTCGACTCGCTCAATTTGCCCCAAAAGGAGAACATAACGCTATACATGGGACTGGCACAGATTTACGTTATGCTGCGCAACTACGACAAAGCCAAGCTCTACTACGACCAGACCGAACCTCACGTCAAGGAAATGTCACCCTCGATGCAGGCTTATTATATCAACAATCTGGGCAACTACTACTACTACCAAGACGACTATAAGAATGCGCTACAGAGCTTCTTGCGCATGAAGAAACTACTCGAACAGCACGGCATGATGCGCACGTTCGACATGTACTTGTGCAAGATCAATCTGGCTGACGTGTACCTTAACCTCGGCAAACTGAACGATGCTACTGCCATGCTGGATGATGTAGAACCTTACTTCAGAGCGCAAGGCGACAACACATCCATTTATTATTGCAACACAATACGCTTCGGTATTGCCGTGAGAGCAGGCAGAATGCAGGAAGCCGGACGCATTATGGCTGACAAGACCGATGACTCGCTCATACCATACACGCTTGTAAACATACGCAACAAATACAAACGCAGATACTACGAACTCACCGGCGACTACGACAAGGCATACGCTTTGCTCAACAAGTCGATAGCCTACAACGACTCTATCGAACACAACCTCTCCAACATGCGAACCGCCGAGATAATGTCGCGTTTCACTACCGACACGCTGCAGTTGCACCACGACCTCGCCATTGAGCACAAGAACGCCGAGATACAGAGCATAAAGTTCACCAGCACATTGGCCATTTCAATCGCCGTTACATCCATTCTGCTGCTCATACTGTGGGTTCTGTATCTTCGCAAACGCCGTTTCAAGGTGCAGCTGAACATGATGAACCTCAAGCTCGACAACGTTCGCAATCGCATATCACCCCACTTCATGTTCAATGTGCTAAACAACAGAATCATAAAGTCGGACGCCAAGGAGACCAACGAGCTTACCGAGCTGGCACAACTGATTCGTGCCAACCTCGATATGTCGAGCACTTTGGGCGTAGAACTGCAAAAGGAGCTGGAATTCGTACAGCAATACGTACGCGTGGAAAGCTATCTGATGGGCGACGACTTCAACTTCAGCATCGACATTGCGCCCGATGTGGATGCCAGCAGCGTCAGGATTCCGTCGATGTTCATACAGATTATGACCGAGAACTCTATCAAACACGCCCTCCGAAACAAGGAAGGCATCAAGCTATTGAGCATTACCGTAAGACACGAACACAACAATACGGTGATAAGAGTGACCGACAACGGACCGGGATTCAATCCAGTCACGCTACGCCGCAAGACCGGTATGAACATCATTTCGCAAACCATAGCTGTGATAAATTTGCACAACAAGGACAAAATAAGGTTTGACATACACAACATCTACAGCTCTGACGGAAAGCAAATCAAGGGGTGCGAGGCTATGCTGAAAGTGCCCGACGGAGTGAAAATAGAGTGAAACAAACAAAGCTACTGAGTGAAACAAACAATAAAAAACCAACAATATAAACAAACTAGGATATGAACATCATCATTATTGACGACGACCGGAAGGCTGCTGAGACCCTTAAGAGCAAACTGACAGAATACGATGAAATAGAAATCATCGGTATGGCGCACAACGGAATGGACGGACTAAGGCTGTATAACGACAGCAAACCCGATCTGATGTTTCTCGATGTGAACATGCCCGACATCTCTGGTATTGAATTTCTTGAGCGCATTGACATGAATGCGAGCCACCATTGCCGCGTCGTTATGTACACTGCACACAGCCGATACATGCTGTCGGCATTCCGCAACAAGGCTTTCGACTATCTTCTGAAACCCATAAACGATGCCGAACTGCGCACCATCATACGCCGGGTGTGCATCGACATGAGCACCGAACAGCCACGCACGCCGTCCACTCCAGCCACTCCTGCAGCCCCGACAATCATCGGCGACGGCATAGCAAGGCGCAACGACGGCAAATATATCGTCTATACCAATGCCGTCGACTTCCGTCTGGTAGACATCAACGACATCGGACTCTTCGCATACAACAGCGATTTGCGTGTATGGGAGGTGACTCTGGCAGGCGAGAAACACCCTATCCGACTGAAACGAAACATAAACAGCGATATGCTTCTGGCTCTCAACGACACACTTGTGCGTGTAAGTCAGAAGCATATCATAAACATCATATATCTGATGGAAGTGGCTGACAACACCTGTCATTTCTATCCTCCATTCGATACGTTGCAAGAAGTGAAGGTAGGACGGCTGTTCCGCAAGAAACTAATCGACCGTTTCAGCAGCTTCTAATCCCACCTTATTAATATATAATGGCATTACCGAAATCGGCAATGCCCTTCTTTTTTATTATACAAGAGCTATACCGTTGTCGGTGATGTTGATCAGTCGGCGGCGGTACAGGTCGCCAATGGCACGCTTATACACCTTTTTGCTCACCTGGAAGCGTCGCTTTATGTCTTCAGCATCGCTGCGGTCGCCCAGGTCGCACACTCCTCCGTTGTCCTTAAGATACTGCAGCAGCGTCTCCGAGAAGTCGAGTGTCTGCTGACGTCCGGTAGGCTGGAGCGTCACATCAATCTTGCCGTCGGGGCGAACCGTATTGATATAACCCTTCACACGGTCGCCGGTGTGCAGATAGCGGAACACCTGGTCCTCGTAGACAAGTCCCGGATAGCAGTTGTCTATTATCACCTTGAATCCCATTTCGGTCTTCTGCCACACCAGCAGGTCCACCTCCTGTCCGTGATTGTAGAAAGGATGGCGCTCGGCAAAGTAGCGTTCCACCTTGGCAGAAGCCACGATGCGATAGCTCTCCTCGTCGATATGCACGTGCACAATATAGCTTTCGCCCTTCTGCATACGCTTCTTCTGCTCGCGGAAGGGGCAGAAGAGGTCCTTCATCAGTCCCCAGTTGAGGAATGCTCCGTACTCGTTGACCCACGAGACTTCCAAATAAGCGAAGTCGCCGACCTTACAAAGCGGATGCTCAGTAGTAGCGACGGGACGCTCTTCCTGGTCGAGGTATACGAACACTTCAAGTTCGTCGCCTGGTTTTGTACCCTCCGGTACATAACGTTTGGGCAATAATATCTCGCCCTCATCACCGCCGTCGAGGTACAATCCGAAGTCTACCTCCTTCACAACGGTCATCTTATTGTAATCGCCAAGTTTTATCATAAAGTTCTATTTGTAAACAGTTAAACAATTAATTAGCTATAGGACAGCAACAATACAACATGTTGAAAGCCCTAATAGTTTATAGACCGAAATGCAATAGCTCAACAAATGCGGGCTGAAAGCCCAATAATCACATAGCCCAGGGCAACGCCCTGGGTAAGAGAACAAGCACAATCTTGCGCCCTGCAAGGGCATAAGCTCTTATCATCAATGCTTTTGCCCTTACAGGGCGCATTGTTATTTGGAATTAATCTCCCCAGGGCGCTGCCCTGGGCTATGTACTTCTGCCCCTTCGGGGCGTACTGCTTGCGTTCCAATTGTCTTATCCTTGTTAAACTATTCTATTATTACACTATATCGTTCTTCACTTCACTTTCCTCTGCATCCTTTATCTGTCCGTCCTCGATATGTATTGTGCGGTCGGTGATGCTTGCCAGATGCTCGTCGTGAGTGACAATGACGAAGGTCTGGCCGAAGCGGTCGCGCAGGTCGAAGAAGAGTTGGTGGAGTTCGGCCTTGTTCTTTGAATCGAGCGAACCCGACGGTTCGTCGGCGAAGACTACTGCCGGATTGTTGACAAGTGCACGTGCTACGGCAACGCGTTGTTTCTCTCCACCCGACAGTTCGGCAGGCTTATGCGATGCACGTTCAGCCAGTCCCATGAACTCAAGGAGTTCCATGGCGCGCTTCTTGGCTTCAGCCTGGCTCTTGCCGCCTATGAATGCCGGTATCATAACATTCTCGAGGGCTGTGAATTCGGGCAGAAGCTGATGAAACTGGAACACGAATCCTATATGACGGTTGCGGAAATCGCTCAACTTCTTTGTCGAAAGGCTGCGCACATCTACCCCATCGACAACGATTTCGCCGCTGTCCGGACTGTCGAGTGTGCCCATTATCTGCAACAATGTTGTCTTGCCGGCGCCGCTCGGACCGACAATGCTCACCACCTCACCCTTGTTGATGTGGAGGTCGATGCCCTTGAGCACCTGAAGCGAGCCGAAACTCTTTGTTATTCCTTTAATGTCAATCATATTGAATTTTGAATTTTGAGTTTTGAATTTTGAATTGTTCTCGGCTACGCCTGCGATTATGAATTATCCAATTTTGAATTTTGAGTTTTGAATTTTGAGTTGTTCTCGGCTACGCCTGCGATTTTGAGTTATTCATTTTTGAATTTTCAATTACAGCTTCTTCTTTATCCACTTGCCGATAGCCTCGTATGCACTGTGTTCCTCGGTATGTTGCGGCTGTGCGAAGGTCATTTCGTCCATAGCATCGCCGTGCTGGTCGGGGAATATTATCATGATGTTGGAGCCCGAGAAGTGGCGTGTTATCTCGTCGGGCAGGAACTCCAGCGCGTTCTTATACGACACTGTGCCCTTGCGCGCGGTCACTACTACAAACAGATTGTCGGCTGATATGGATGCAGCCAGGCTTGGCATCTCTGCCCAGTGCGCCATCTTGGTGTACGACACGCGCATGTCGTGATGGCGGCTGAGCACATAGTTCTCTATCAGCGGCAGCACATCCTCGCGACCGAAGAACTCCGTGTGGCACTCCAGATTGCTGCCCAACCGGCACAAGCGTTCAAGCCATCGGTAGAATCCCGGTTCAAACTGCCCCCTTGAAGGTACAGCTACCTGTATGCGGCGTATTGTGGCGAGCGGCTGGGTGAGTCGTGCCATGATGATCTGGCTGTTGAGTCCGTTGAACAGACTTTGATGAAACTCGCCCCAGAACTTCTGCGACACCTCGGGATGCATGTGCATACCGATGAGTATTTCTGTTGCGCGGAACTCCTTATAGGCATGGCGTATGCCGTTGGCGATATTCGCCGCCACGCGCACTTGGGTCTGCATGTGTATGTCGGCAGCCGCTGCATATTGCGTCATGCGCTCCAGCAGGCGCTGACCCTGCTCCTGCTTGCGCGGCATGTCATCGTCGTCGTACACCACATTGAGTCCCACCATCTGCGTAGTGTTCTTTGGACTGCGCATCATCATAGCCAGATTGACCAGTCGCTGGGCATATTCGGGATAGCGCATGGGTATGAGCACCTTCTCCTCGCTTTCGTTTGCCGTAGTGTCTTCGGGCATTTCCTTGTCACGCAAGGTTATCTGCTGCGCCGCGCGTTCGGTCACTATGGTGGAGATGATGCACGTGAAGAGTATCATTATTACCACTCCGTTGAGCATATCGTCGGTGACGAGCGGCACGCCCGGCTCCACCTCCATCTTCATGCCCACCATCACCATGGCAATGGCGCCCGCAGCGTGTGCCGACGTGAGTCCGAACATCATATTGCCCGACGATACGGGCAGGCGGAACAGCCTACCGGCGAGATAGGCAGCCACTGCCTTGCCCACCGTTCCGAACACTACTATCATTATCACTACGCCCACTATGCCGCCTCCGGCAAACAGCAGTCGCAGATTGATGAGCATGCCCACACCTATAAGAAAATAAGGTATGAATAGCGCATTGCCTATGAACTCGATGCGGTTCATCAGCGGCGAGACGTGCGGAATGAAGCGGTTGAGGATGAGTCCTGCCACGAAGGCTCCGAAGATGCCCTCCAGTCCGACGGCTTCACTTAGCGCAGCGCTCATGAACAGCATCGACATCACGAAGATAAACTGCATCACGGCATCGCTGTAACGGCGCAGAAACCATCGTGCCAGGCGCGGTATGAGCACCACCATGAGCACGCAGTAGCCCACAAACTTGCCCACAAACCACAGCCAGAACATCACTCCCGTGTTGCCGCCGTATGCCGCCACTATTGCAGCCAACGACACCAGCGCCATAAGCAGCGATATCATCGACGAGCCTACCGACAGCGTGACGCTGGGCTTGCGCTGCAGTCCGTATCTGCCCACAATGGGATAGGCTATCAACGTGTTTGAAGCCATGATGCAACCCAGCAGCAGCGAGGCGAGCGCCGAATAGTGCAGCACCGTTATGCATGCCACGTATGTCATGATGAAGGGCACGGCGAAGGTGAGCAGTCCGAACACTCCGAAGCGCCCCTTGTTGCGCCTTACGCCCTCGATGTCCATCTCGAGCGAGGCAAGAAACATGATATAGTAGAGTCCTACCTTGCCAAACAGCTCGAAAGAGTCGTCGCGCACCAGTATGTTCAGACCATACCGACCCACTGCCACACCTGCCAGCACCATTCCGATGATGTGCGGAATGCGCAGCTTGCCCATCACTATCGGGGCAAACAGAATGATGAGCATCACCACGAAGAAGATGAGTGTGGGGTCGGTTATTGGAAAACAACTGGCTATATCGGTCATGTCGGCTTGAGTTTGGGTTCTACATCGTGGGGTGCTGGATTATCATAACTCTTGCAAAGTTACAGAAATTCCGTTTAAAACACTCATAAAGCCTATTAAACTTGACATAAGGGCACAAAAAAAAGCGGACAAGTCTTGAAAACCTGTCCGCTTATCGGAGTGGGCGTTGACGGATTCGAACCGCCGACCCTCTGCTTGTAAGGCAGATGCTCTAAACCAGCTGAGCTAAACGCCCGATTGCTTCAATCATTGCTCTTAGCAGTATTGCTTAGTTCTTTAAAGCGAGTGCAAAGGTATAGCTTTTTTCTGTAACCTCCAAATGTTTTTCCGTCTTTTTTCAAGAAAAATCAAAAAAACTTTTCAAAAGGACTCCTTTTGCCCTCCAAAAGGGCTCCTTTTACCTTCCAAAAGGACTCCTTTTGCTCATCAAAAGGACTCGTTTTGCACTCCAAAAGGACTCCTTTTTTTTAGTGTTTAATTTTTAATGATTAATGTTTAATTTTTGATTGCTATTTATAGTTGTAATAGGTGCAAACTTTTCGTTCAAATTCCACAATAATTATATAAAAGAGGCGTTATACGAATGTGTTTAAACGCATATACATATATATAATAGCCACTCTGACGCTTACGCTTGTCTCCCTACGGAGCCATGCGCAATACGACGTGGCATTCAGCCATTACTTCGACATGGAGCCGTCGTTCAATGCCGCATCCGTGGGCAAGGAGTCGAAGCTCAACGTTTCGGCGGCTTACGCAATGGACTTTGCCGGATTCAAGCACAACCCTCGCACCATGTACGTCGGGGCGGATATGCCGCTGTATTTCCTTAAGTCGTATCACGGAGTGGGCTTGCAGTTCATGAACGACAAGATCGGACTGTTCACCCATCAGCGTCTCGCCCTACAGTATGCCTTGCGCCTTAAGATGTTCGGCGGGCAACTGGCGGCAGGCGTATCTGCCGGTCTGCTAAGCGAAACGTTCGACGGAACCCAGCTCGACCTTGAAGACACGAGCGACCCGGCTTTCGCTTCGTCGAAGCTCGACGGCAACTCTGTCGACCTGGGCGCTGCCCTATACTATACCCACCGCAACTGGTATGCCGGACTGTCGGTGCAGCACCTCAACTCGCCGCTCATCAATCTGGGCGACAAAAATGAATTGCAGGTTGACGCCACCTATTATCTCACGGGCGGATGCAACATACGATTGCGCAACCCTTTCGTTACGATTAAGCCCTCGCTGCTCTTTCGTACCGACGCAACGGCATGGCGCGCCGACATAACAGGGCGCGTTGTCTATACCAACGACCGCAAGATGATGTACGGCGGCGTGAGCTACTCGCCTACCAACTCGGTGACGTTTCTCGTAGGCGGACGTGTCCACGGAGTACTGCTGGGCTACTCTTACGAGATGTACACGTCGGGCGTAAATCCCGGCAACGGCAGTCACGAACTGTACGTGGGCTATCAGGTAGACCTCAACTTAGGCAAGAAAGGACGCAATCTGCACAAGAGCGTGAGGACGCTGTAGGAGTTTTGAGTTTTGAATTTTGAATTTTGAATTGGTCGGCTTCGCCGATTAGGAATTATTCAATTTTGAATTAGCAAGGCTCAGCAATGACCAGTAAGGTTTTAAAGAAAGGCTCAGAAAGGCCCAGCAATGCCCATTAAGGCTTAAAAAGGCTCAGTAAAAGATTAATAATACAAAATAGATGAATACAAGAAAAAGCATATTGATTACGGGCATCGTGGTGTTCACCATGATACTCAGCGGTTGCTTCGGCGGCAAAATGGCTACGTCGGGCGGTCGCGGAGGCGAAGTTGTAGGCGTAGGTGGCCGCAGCTTTGTCGAACCTACACCTTACGGCATGGTGAAAGTGCCGCGCGGATACCTGCATATGGGCATTGATGCCCAGGACTCATTGTGGGGCAAGCAGACACCTGTAAAGGACATTTCGGTGGACGGATTCTGGATGGACGAGACCGAAGTGACCAACTCAAAGTACAAGCAGTTTATCACGTGGGTGCGCGACAGCATTATACGCACACGTCTTGCCGATCCGCAATACGGAGGCGACGAGACGTACATGATAACCGAAGACCGCTACGGTGAACCCGTCACTCCGCATATCAACTGGAAGAAACCGCTGCCACGCAAACCCAACGAGGACGAGTTGCGCGCCATTGAGAGTGTGTACACCCGCAATCCCATTACGGGCGAGAAGATGCTCGACTATCGTCAGCTCAACTACCGATATGAGGTGTACGACTATACTGCTGCCGCTCTGCGCCGCAATCGTCTGCGCCCCGAAGAGCGTGTGCTCAACACCGACATTCAAATCGACCCGAACGAGGTAGTGATGATTTCGAAAGACACAGCCTACGTCGACGACGAGGGACGCGTTGTTCGCGAGACTATCAACCGACAGCTCTCGGGTCCGTGGGACTTCCTCAACACATACATCGTCAACGTCTATCCCGACACCACCTGTTGGGTCAACGACTTCCAAAACGCCGACAACGAGACCTATCTGCGCAACTATTTCTCCAATCCTGCATACAACGACTATCCCGTTGTGGGCGTTACGTGGGAGCAGGCCAACGCATTCTGCGCATGGCGCACGGAATATCTGCTGAAGGGTCTGGGCCCGGAGGCACGCTACGTGCAGCGCTATCGTCTGCCGACAGAGGCTGAATGGGAGTATGCCGCACGCGGAAAGTCGGGCACGGAATTCCCTTGGGAGGACAAGAGCGTGAAGAGTGGCGACGGCTGTTTCTTCGCTAACTTCAAGCCCGACCGCGGCAATTACACCAAGGACGGCAACCTTATCACATCCAAGGTGGGCATCTATCAGGCTAACAGCAACGGACTCTTCGACATGGCGGGCAACGTGGCTGAATGGACCAGCACCATATATACCGAGGCTGGAGTGGAAGCTATGAACGACCTTAACCCAACGCTCGTGTACAACGCTGCCAAGGAAGACCCCTACCGACTCAAGAAGAAGAGCGTACGCGGAGGTTCGTGGAAAGACCCCGAATCGTTCATACGCTCGGCATGGCGCACTTGGGAGTATCAGAACCAACCGCGCAGCTACATCGGATTCAGATGTGTGCGCAGCCTTGCCACTACCTCAAGCGCCAAGGAGCGGATGAAGGGTAAAAATGGAAAAAGATAAAAGGGTAAAAAAGTAAAAGAGTAAAAAGGTAAAAAAGTAAAAAGGGATAGTTAAACAAAACATAAGGCTATGACAGTTTACAGCAAATACAATATAGTTTACCATCTGCAGAAGTGGATGGACAGCGTTCCCGGACAGACGTTCCTCAACTATGCCTATAGCTGGGGTGCTTCTATAGTAATTCTCGGCACCTTGTTCAAGCTGACTCACTTGCCGGGTGCCAATCTGATGATGTTCGTAGGTATGGGCACGGAGGTCATCGTGTTCTTCCTCTCGGCGTTCGACCGCCCGTTCGACAAGACCCAAGACGGTCGCGAACTGTCTACTCATTATGATATGGAGGGCGAGTATGGCGGCGAGACTACAGCATCGGCAGCCGCTCATAACGTGAATGCAGCGGTATATAATACGAATTCAGTTGCTTCCAATACCAACGCTGCTGCACCTAATGCCAACGCTGCTGCTTATAATATAAATAATGTGGAGAATGCTCAGAACGCTCAAGGCGCTCCCGTAGCAGGCGCTAATATTATAATAGGTGGTACGTCTGGCGCACAGACATTCGACATGGGCACCACTCCCGAGATGGCTTCGCAGTTGGCAGATGCACAGACCGGCTATCTCGAAGAGCTGAAGCGTCTCACCGAGACTCTGCAGAAGGTGTCGGAGCAGAGCGTACGTCTGACTCGCGACAGCGAGGAAATGGAGAACCTCAACCGTACTCTCACCGGAATTTGCAAAGTCTACGAGATGCAACTCAAGGGTGCAAGCCAGCAAATCGGCACCATCGACGAGATAAACGAGCAGAGCCGACGCATGGCACAGAACATCGAACAGCTTAACAGCATCTATGCACGCATGATTGAGGCTATGACTGTGAACATGCAGTTAAAGGTAAAAGAGTAATAGAGTAAAAAAGTAAAAGAGTAAAAGCAACTCAAAATTGAATAATTAAAAATCGCAGGCGCAGCCAAGAACAATTCAAAACTCAAAACTCAAAATTCAAAATTCCAATAAATGGCAATAAAGAAACGACCTATTTCTCCTCGCCAGAAGATGATAAACCTCATGTATCTGGTGCTCATGGCAATGCTTGCGCTGAACATTTCGACCGAAGTGCTCAACGGATTCTCTATTGTCGAGGAGAGTCTTAACCGCACTACAGCCAACTCATCGAAGGAGAACGAGGTGCTGTATGCCGACTTTGCCGAACAGATGAAGGCCAATCCGCAGAAGGTGAAGGAGTGGTTTGACAAGGCTACGGCGGTGAAGCGAATGAGCGATTCTATATACAACTACGCCCAACAGCTCAAGATCGAAATAGTGCGCGAGGCTGATGGCAAGGATGCCGACGTAGCCAATATAAAGAACAAGGACGACCTTGAGGCGGCAAGCCACGTGATGCTGGCACCCGGCACGGGTCAGGGCGGACGACTGTTCCGTGCCATCAACTCGTTCCGCGAGCGCATTCTCACGATGGTGACCGACCCTCATCAGCGCTCAATCATCGAGAGCAACCTCACCACAAAACTCCCTGCGAAGGCTCACACGATGGGCAAGAACTGGCAGGAGTATATGTTTGAGGACATGCCTGTGGCTGGTGCCGTCACGCTTCTGTCAAAGTTGCAGAGCGATGTGCGCTATGCCGAGGGCGAAGTGCTGCACTCGCTCGTGGCTAATATCGACATGAAGGACATTCGTGTAAACCGACTCAGCGCATTCGTCATTCCCGAATCGCGCACCGTAATAAGCGGCGACCAGTTTGCAGCACAGATTGTCATGGCTGCCGTTGACACCACACAGCAACCTGAAATATATATTGGCGGACGACGCATCAGCAACGGACTCTATCGCTTCACAGCCAATGGCGTGGGCGAACATTCGTTTGGAGGATACATCACCATGCGCGACGGAGCCGGCAATACAATACGACGCGACTTCACACAGAAGTACACTGTAGTGGCACCAAGCGCTACCGTGTCTGCCGACCTTATGAATGTGCTCTACGCTGGCTATGACAATCCTATCAGCGTGAGCATTCCCGGTGTTCCGCTCAGTGCTGTTCAGGCTTCTATGTCGGGCGGAGCATTGCGCAGCATAGGTATGGGCCGCTACATAGCACGACCCACTACAGTAGGCAGCGATGTCACCATTAATGTGGCAAGCAACAACGACGGACGCTCACGACAGATGGGCAAGTTCACATTCCATGTACGCAAGTTGCCCGATCCGGCTGCTTATATACAGATAGGCAGCGACCGTTTCCGTGGCGGCTCAATGTCTAAGGCTTCGCTTATGGGCACCAGCGGCATCAAGGCAGCCATCGACGACGGCATTCTTGACATACAGTTCCGTGTTACGGGATTCGAAACCGTATTCTTCGACAATATGGGCAATGCCGTACCAATGGCTTCCAATGGCGCCAACTTCACCGACCGACAGCGCGATACGTTCCGCAAGCTGTCACGCGGCAAGCGATTCTACATCTCGCGCATTACGGCTGTAGGTCCCGACGGCATCACACGCAAGCTCAATGGTGCTATGGAGGTGATTGTGAAATAAACGTAATGAATTATCGTAGAAATGAAATAAACGTAAACAAAGCACAATGAAAAGACTACTCTCTATATTGTTCATTGCTCTGCTCTGCACCGATATGGTGTCGGCGCAGCCCGCTGCACGCCTTCGCGAGCAAGCTAAAAAGCAACAGCAGACTACCCAGGGGCTGAGTCTGCGCGCTCAGATATCGTTCCCTACGCAGAAGTCTGCCGGTGAGGATGTGGCTTGGCGACGTGACATCTATCGCGAACTCGACCTCAACAACGAGGCTAATGCCGGACTGTACTATCCTGTTGAGCCTATAGGCCAGCAGATGAACCTCTTCACATACATCTTCAAGCTGGTGATGCGACGCGCCATTCCTGCCTACGAGTATCGTCTCGACGGCAACGAAGTGTTCGACGAGGCTTCGAAGATCAACCTTAAGGCGTTTCTCGACAACTACCACATCTACTACGAACGTACCGATCGTGGCACCCATATCGACGACAGCGACATCCCGTCGCGCGAGGTTACTGCCTATTACATCAAGGAGTCGGCTTACTACGACGACCATAACGCCATGTTCCATACCAAGGTTCTGGCGCTGTGTCCGATACTTAAGCGTGAGGACGATTTCGGCGATGCAGCCACAAGCTATCCGCTCTTCTGGGTGCGCTACGACGATTTGGCTCCGTTTCTTACCAAGCAGACCATCATGACGAGCAATCTCAACAATGCCGCAACTATGTCTATTGACGACTTCTTCACAAAGAACATGTATCGCGGAAAGATATACAAGACCACCAATATGCTCGGCAAGACCATCGCACAGTACTGCCCTAACGACTCGGCTGTAGCCAAAGAGCAGCGCAAGATTGAAAAGCAACTGAAGGATGTGGAGCAGAGTGTGTGGGGTAAACCGGAACCTAAGGATTCGCTCGACAGCATTGCCCGACTGGACAAGAAGGCTGCCAAGGCTATTGCCAAGCGCAATCGCCGTGCCACAAGAAGCAAGGCAATAAAGGTGAAGGCTTCGCGTCCGTCGCGCAGTTCGTCTGTTTCGTCAGGCTCTTCGGCTCGTGTCACCGTGCGACGCCAGCGCCACTAATACACCTTATATATTATATAGTATAACAATAACAACAATAAAAACTATTAGAGTATGAAAAGAATCTTCACATCAGCGGCAGTTGCAATCGTTATGTTGCTTGCTGCCACAAGTGCTCAGGCACAGATAAAGTTCGGATTGAAGGGCGGTCTTAACGTGACCGACATGAGTCTGAGCAAAGAAGTGTTTAACGCCGACAATCAGGCAGGCTTCTTCATCGGTCCGACAGTCAAGTTCTCATTGCCCCTTATTGGTCTGGGCATCGATGCAGCAGCACTCTACGACCAGCGTCAGGCAAAGGTTAAGGGCGAGGTAGGCTACGAACAGATTTATAGAGAAGAGCGTTCGCTTGACTCGAAATACATCAACATACCCATCAACCTACGCTATGGCATCGGACTGGGTTCGGTTGCCAGCCTCAACTTTTTTGCCGGTCCGCAGTTCGGATTCAATGTTGGCAAGAAGCATCAGGAGCTTGTCGACGATGCCACATGGAATCTTAAGTCGTCGGCTTTCAGCGTAAACGTAGGTGCCGGCGTTACCATTGCCAGCCACTTCGAACTCTATGCCAACTACAACATCGCTTGCGGACGCACTGGCGACGTCACTTTCTCGGATGCAGTAGACAAAGTATTCAAGAAGAACGGACGCGCCAACGCATGGCAGATTGGACTGGCGTACTATTTCTAACGAAAGTTGAGAATTGAGAGTTGAGACTTGAAAGTTATGATATGCTTTTGTTGATAACATTATCGGTTTTATAATTATAAAAGGTAATCATAACTTTCGATTCTCAACTATCAACTCTCAACAATAAAAAAAAGGACTGTCACACGATTGTGACAGTCCTTTTTTATTGTATTTGATAATGTAGTATTGTATTACTTCATCATTTCGTTGAACTCTTCGAGAGTTACCTCCTTGTTGTTCAGAGTAACTGTAGACTTCAGAGCTGCAGCGAGCTTAACGTCAATAGCACGCTCGATGAAGTTGTCAACAGCCTCGCGCTTCTTCAGAAGCTCGTTAGCGTAGTTGTCAACGTACTCATCAGGAACGTTCGACATGCCGTACTGAGCGAACTGCATGCGTGCCATCTCCTTGGCAGCGTTCTTGATGTCAGCGTCCTCAACCTTGATATCGTTAGCCTTAACGAGCTGCTCCTTGATGAGGTGCCACTCAAGCTGCTTGATGCTTTCAGCGTAGTTCTTCTCAACGAAGTCCTCACCCTTGTCCTTATTGTTAGCAAGCATGATGCGCTTGAGCAATGCGTCCGGCCAAGTAAGCTCACCAACCTTCTGCTCGCAGTATGTGCGAACGTCGAGCATGAACTTGTAGTCGGCGTTAGCCTCAAGCTGCGGCTGCAGGCTCTCGGCAATCTTAGCGCGGAATTCCTCTTCGTTCTTTACAGTACCCTTTTCGAATACCTGGTCGAAGAGTTCCTCGTTGAGGTCGGCCTTCTTGAAGCGCTGGATCTCAGTAATCTGGAAGCTGAAGTCAGACTCAAGGTTCTCTACAGCGTCCTTCTCAATCTTGAGGAGTGAAGAAATCTCGGCTGTGCCTTCCGGATAAGCCTTGCGTGGGTTGAAAGTGACGATGTCGCCGAGCTTAGCACCATTGAAGAGGTTCTTCTGATCCTCTACCTTGATGTATGAAGGCATAAGCACAGCACCCTCTACAGTGATGCCACCTTCCTTAGTATTGCCCTCAGCGTCGAGCTCGCGGATGTCGCCCTTGAGCAGATCGTTCAAAGAAGCGTCATACTCCTGAGCCTGCTCGTACTTGCCGGCACGACCCTGATACATCTCGATCTGCTCGTTGATGAGCTTGTCGTCAGCCTTGATTGTGTAGTAATCGATCTTGTTGCGACCGTCGAGAGTGATGTTGAGCTCAGGAGCAACAGCGATGTCGAATACGAAAGTGTAAGGAGCCGGCTGCTCGATGTCGGCCGGAGTCTCCTGCTTATCAGAAGGCAGAGGCTCGCCGAGCATCTGGATATTGTTCTCCTGGATATATTTGTAGAGCTGCTCGCCTACAAACTTGTTAACTGCGTCGTAGCGCACTGAAGCACCAAACTGACGCTTGATGAGACCCATAGGAGCCTGACCCGGACGGAAACCGGGGATGTTGGCCTTCTTACGATAGTCCTTGAGAGTCTTCTCGACAGAGTCCTGGAAGTCTGCCTCTTCGACTGTGATAGTCAACAGACCATTCACTTTGTCGGGATTTTCAAATGAAATGTTCATTTTTGTTCAGTCTAAAATTATATTTGTTATTATTGTAATTCGTCCACGGAAGTGCAAAATTACTCATTATTAATGTAAAATCCGAATATATATGGTGAAAAATTGTTGTTTGGGGTGTAATACAGCGAATTAATCACATTTTTTCATTTATCCCAAATAGGCCATAGTAATACTCTGTCAATATGAGTTGACATAATAAAAAACGTCGTATCATGGCATGAAATGGTCGTATCAAGGCATGATACGGTCATTTCATGGCATGACATGGTCATTTCATGATACGAAAGAGTGCATTATATCACGATGCAGACATTAGTGATACGATTACAACAACACAACATAACATAACAACAAAACAACAAATAACCCACTTCCCTTGCTCAGAGCTTGCAAATCAAATCACAACATAACAACATAACAATATAATAACCTCCTACAGCTGTGTACAACGAAAAAACTCCTCTCCCTACTTGAGGAAGAGGAGTTGATATGGTTATTCAGTTCTGTTATTCTTTTGCTTATCTTTTTACGTAAACAGGACGAACCGGTGCACGAGTAATAGCTCTGTATACATTATATTGATTTAAAACGATTCTAACTCCTTCCTTTTTAAATAGCATACACTTAACAAGTGACGGATCGCTTGGTTCCAAAGCACTTGAACAACGGTAACCTTCTGTTGAGTCATTATTCCAGTATCCGAAGAAGATGTAGTTGTTGTTAATCTTAGATATGAACATTACGCCCAGCCTTCCGTTGAGTGTAGACTCCGTAACCGTACAGTTATCGATCAATTCCTGCATTTCGTTCCACGTTGGAATTCTCCATCCTTCTCCAAGTCGCAGATAGGCAACATCATCTTCTTTCTCAAGGAAGAATCTCTTGTCACGGCTATCGTACTTCGTGTATTGTCCCGCTACTATGTCAGTGAAGTAATAATATTGGCCAGTCCCCTTTGTCCAGGTCTCGCCCCAAGAGTAATAGTCGCCATACTTTTCAGGACTGGATGCGCCAAGGTCGCATTTTGCCCACTTTATATTGCTTGGCAAGCCGAGGTCAACATACTCCATGGTTTCCTTAGGTATACCTACACCAGCATTCAGCTCCAGTTCTTTAATCTTCTTGGCAACCTCAGCCATAGCTTCCTTATCGCTCATGTTGCCGCTCTCAAGAGCCTGCAGCAGAGCTGTCATCTGTGTATTGATAGCATCAAGCTTGCCGCCGTAGCCACCTAAAGACTCAATAGCTTTTCTAATTTGATCCAAACTGCCATTTCCGTTCCCAATTTCCATGAACCATCCTGATATAGCAGAGAGTTTGTTTGTGAAGTTTTCGCCATATTTATCAAGAAGGGCATTTAAAGTTTCGAGCTGTGAATTGGGGTTAATGTTCTGAAAGGCAGCTTTGACAGCCTCAAGTTTTTCGTTGTAATCGGGTCTGCCTTCAACAGCCGTCTTGATGAGATCTACCTTTGCCGGCAAGTCGATGCTCATAGACTGCATGGCACCCGCAATGACATTAAGCTGCTTTTCGAGTGTGGTGTTGGTGCTGTTGAGAGCTGCGATAATGGCCTGGAGCTTGTCGTTCTGGTCGCCCTTCATATTGTCGATGGCAGCAGCGATATTCTTGATAGCCTGCTCTTTGCTTACATTGCTCTGATTGATGGCATCGACCACGTCGGTGAAGTCGTTGACTACGGTGACTTTCATCTCGTAGTCTAATTCGGGAGCGTTCTCCTTGCATGAACTAAAGAACGCTGGTATAGCCAGCAACATTGAGCCAGCTAATAGTATTGATTTAAATGTTCTCATAGTTGTAATGTTTTAGTGATTTTTTTGCTGGGCCTTTCTAAGCCTTACTGGGCCTTTCTAAGCCTTTGATAAAAAGAGGGGATTGAGCATTTCTGGGCCTCTTTAGGCCTTTCTAAGCCTTTGATAAAAGAGGGGATTGGGGCTTGTTAGGGCTTTACCTTTATGGTTACTCTTCTTCCCTCGTATGTCTTTTTGCCGTTCTTTGAGCCTATGGCTGTCTGCGGATGGAGGTCTTCGGGGGCGAATCCTTCCTTCAGCAATACCTTAACCACTCGCTTCAGGCGACGCTCAGAGATGGCCTGATTGTACTCTGCTGTGCCTGGAGTGCTTGCTTCGGCAAGTATAGAGAGCTTCTCGCCCTTTACGCTGCGGGCGAAGGAGCGCAGTCGGTCCATTTCCTCACGGCTCATGTACGAGCTGTTGTGGGCAAACTGAACGTAGTGTTCGGGGCCTCCAATGGCTGTCTTCTTGCTCTTCTGACAGTCGTCGAGCTGGCGCTGGAGGTCGTTGTTGTGCTGTTCAGCCTTCTGTCGGAGTGCTGATTCACGGTCGGCACGTGCCTTTTCGGCATCAGCTTCCTGGCGCAGATTGTTGGCACGATCGTTGAGAGCAGCCAGTTCGCCGTCGTAATAGTTGCGCATCTTGCTTGCACGACTCGGTACGAAGTTGTATCGAACGGTAGCCATGGCGTAGATGAGATGCTTTGGGGCAACTTCCTTACGATTGAGAAGCCAGTCGAATTCGCCCTTAATGCCTAATGTGAAACGGCGGCTTACGTCAGCCTCGATGTGCAGAGTGGCAGGGATGAAGAGCTTGTTGAACTTCTCGTGGCGGTTGGCTGTGAGCACGTTTCCGGTAACGGTGACCGTAGCATCGTTGCTGATGTTGATGTCGCCATATACAGGAGTAGTGGTGCCATTCTCGGTCTTGGTGGTTCCAACCCAAATGCCATACTCGTTGCCGCGTGCGAATGTTCCGCCAATACCGGTTCCCATCCAGATATTAAACCACTGAGCCTTGCGCATGGGCCAAAGCTCCATGAAGTTGAACTGAACGCCAAGCTTCACGTTGTGGGTATTCATGACGTAGTTGCCATAGGTCTTGGCAAGATTGGCTTTGGTGTCGATAGCGTCGAATCGCTGTTCGCGACGATAGCGCGACCAGATATAGTCGGCACCTATGCGAACCCACGGACGAATGGTGAAGTCGATGCCACCACCTACAGCAGGCGACTGCTTGTAGCTCGACTTAGCGTCGATATTGGGATACCACACACCGTTAGCCCACGACAATCCGCCTTGAGCGTAAATGCTCCAAGTATTAGTGCGCAGCTCCTTATTGGTATTGCGCAGCAGATCAGCTTTGCCCTCGCCCACGGTCTGCGCCTGAGCGCCTACCGTGAAGAGCGATGTAAGCAATACGCTGAACCCTATTCTTGCCCATCTGCCACCTGATAGCGTAATGAGCTTTTTGGTTCGTATTGTGTTCATACTTAATTTCTTTTTAAAACATTATCTTTTTTTGCAGATACTTATTTATTTGAGTAGAGGTCGAATACCGGTCGTATCACAACACCAAAATCACGGTATATTGATTTAAACGATGGCTCCTTGATACCTCCGCTTGATGTCTCTTTAGCAAACATAGGCCATGTAAGCGCTACTGCCTTTTGGTATTTATCTTTATCTGACAATTCATCAGCCGGATATAGATTAGCTGTAGTATAGTAGGTGTCATTGTCAGGCTGGACACCCCATCCATCACCTCTGAAACCACTGGTCATCGGTAAAACGATAGAGTTTCCGCTTGGTCCTGTCACTTTCCATCGTGCAATGACTTTCGTCTGCGACGGATCTATTATCTCTGAAAGTGTGGTAGTAACGGCTTCCCATTTACAATCTTCAAGCAGCTCTTCCCAGTCTTCTTTTGTAGGAATGCGATAGCCTGCACCTATATTAGCTCTTGCCGCATCGTCGTTGAGGTCAAGCACCGTCTTGCCGTCTTTCTCATTGTACTTTAATACCTTTATACCACCATCAATCTTAAAATGCTTGTAGTTATCACTATAATATTTCTTCTTGGTAGAAGTCTCTCCCCAGGCATAGTAATCGCCAAGTTCTGTAGGCTCGGTTGTACCCAAATTGCACTTAGCCCACAGCAGTCCGCTTGCCAATCCAAGGTCAACGCAATTGTTAGGAACCGGCACGCCAGGACCCTTGACCGGACGAATTGATATTCCGTCAGGACGACGTTTGCCATAACGGCCAATGCGGTCATTCTGGAAAGCAAAGGTCCAAGCGTTATATACCATGTTGTCTATACGACGAAGGTTCGTCATGCATACAGCTACTTCTTCGTCATCAGAGATTGCTCTGGTTTGTGGTTTTTCACTATTCTTAAAGCCGGCGCAAGGGATAAAGATAGACTTTTTGTTCTTCTTGCTCGTTATCTGATAGCCCGCAACACCGTTAAGCGTTGTTTTCTCAATTGTGGTATACTTCTGATTGGTCAATTCTCTGAAATCAGCCAAGGTAGGCGTGCGCCAACCGTTTCCTATTTTCTGTATTACGGCATCGTCTTCGTCTTCAAGCGTCAGCTTGCCGTCTTCATTGTTATACTTGGTGAATCCCTGGCTGGGAGCACCCTCCTTATACCACTTATGGTTGGATTTGGTGTATTCTTGCTTAGGCTCCACTTCGCCCCAAGCGTAATAATCGCCATACGCTTCCGGAGAAGAAGCGCCGAGGTTGCACTTTGCCCACAAGTTGCCGCTCGGCAAACCGAGGTCAACATACTCTACCTTGTCAGTAGAACCGCCAATGCCAGCAGCCGCCTTAAGCAGTGCAAGCTGCCTGGCAATCTCAGCCCAACCTTCCTTTTCGTTAGTATTGCCAGCCTTTATTGCCTCTACTATCTTTGTCATATTATCCAATATGCCATCCAGCTTGGCATTTTCGCCAGCAAGTGCTTCGATAGCTTTTCGAATAGCCTTAAACTTATCGTCTGTATACGTCATATAACGCAATGTACCCTCTATTTCTCCTATGCAGTAATACAACTTGCCTTTATAAGATAAAGGATCATCAGGATATTTGAGTTCATCGCTGAAGTATTTGTCGAGAACCCCCTCAAGAAGCTTCAGCTGTTCGTTAGGATTGATATTGACAAGAGCCGTTTCGACAGCTTTCAGAACCTCATCGTACTTAGGCATGTTTTCGACAGCCTTGGCGAGAGCGTCAATCTTGGTAGGCAGCTCGGTGCTCAAAGACTTCATCGCACCGGCAATCACGTTCAACTTGGTGTCGAGCGTGTTGTTATTGTTGTTAAGAGCATCGGTAATGGCCTGAAGCTTTGCACTTTGGTCGCCCTTGATATTGTCAATGGCAGTAACAAGCTGTGCAATAGCCTGCTCGCTCGAAAGCTTACCGTCATTGATAGCCTTAACCACATCGTTGAAGTCGTTAACTACTTGCACTTCAGTCTTGAACTTTATGAGAGAGCCCTCCTCTTCACAAGAGCTGAAGAACATAGGTGTCGCCAGCAGCATCGCGCCGGCTAACAGAATAGATCTTAATGTTCTCATAGTCGTATGGTTTTTAGAATTGATTGTATATTGTGATAGTTTTTGTGTTGTTGCAAATGTCAGATGCCTCATAGCAGACTGCGCAGCCATTGCATAAACGTGAGTTTGCGTGGCTTGGTTTCGGATGGATGTCTGCTTTGGCAGTTGCCATTGTCGGTCCCGACTCTGCGTCTATCCATCTCCACGTTTATCATTTCGCGTATAGTATCGAGCAGATGGGCGCGTTCTTCAAGAAACTCCTGCGCCTCGTCGGTCTTTCGCTGCCTGCCGTCATGTAGTATATGATTGTCAGTACTTGCCATAGTAGTGGGGTTTAAAGTTTCAAGTTTTGGTTGGTTTTTAATGCTGTCAGCCGACAAGTGGAGGGGTGAAGGAGCCTGGTGATGTAATATATAAAGGTGTTATGAAGAGAGTTTTGTACGGCGTCTGCGCCTGCTCCCGAGCAATCCCTCCACTTGTCAACTGACAGCACGTTCTCATCAGTATCGGAGTCTGTAGGGCTTGTGCTGCCAGACAGTCCGATGGCTGTACTCGCCAAGTCGTAGAGAAGCTTTAGTCTTGTTTAGTCTTGCTGTGGCAAAGTTACGAATTATCCAGTCTGAAGTATTGTGATAATCGGACATTATTGTGTGATAATCGGACAAAAATACATGAGCAAAAGTGCTCTAATCAGACATCGGAATGGCGTAAGTGGCTGATGCTCAATACAAATCAAAAACACAAAAGCCCCTCCCCCGGCCCCTCCCCCGTAGGGAGGGGAGTGGTATGATTTGAATGCTAAAAAACACAAAGCCCTACCGCAAACAACACAAAGCCCTACCCCCAACCCCTCCCCCGTAGGGAGGGGAGTGGTATGCTTTGTTAGCTTAAGGGGGTAGGGATTAACTAATTTATAAAATACAGGATATTCTATTGATGACCCACAGCCATACCGCACTCCGCCTCATTGCCCTTCTTTTGGCATACATTCCCTGCTCTATTCACGCTCAGTATACCTGGCAAGAGACCGACCGCGAGCCTTCCAAACCCCAACTTACATCTTCACTCTCATACCACATTGAGACGCAGGCAACGCTGTCGAAGGGACAGACACCGCTGTGGCTCAACGCCAACCGCTATGGTCTTAGTTCGCTCGACAAAACGAACGGATATGTTCGTGCTGCCGTTATGCGACCGTTGTCTGCCGACTCGGCACGCCGATGGGCTATAGGCTATTGTGCCGATGTTGCAGCACCGCTTCACTATACCAGCAATGTTGTAGTGCAGCAGGCCTATGTCGAGGCACGATGGCTACACGGTGTGCTTACGGCAGGTGCAAAGGAGTGGCCAATGCAATTGAAGAACCAGACACTCAGTTCGGGATCGCAAACACTTGGCATCAATGCACGACCCGTTCCGCAAGTACGTATCGCCCTGCCCGAATACTGGCAGTTGCCCTTCGGAGGAGGATGGCTGCACCTGAAGGGACACATTGCCTACGGCATGATGACCGACGACGCTTGGCAGCACGACTTCACACGCCGTCAATCCAAATACGCCGACCACGTACTCTATCACTCCAAAGCCGGATATCTGAAGATTGGCAACGAATATTCCACCTTCCCACTCTCCTTTGAACTCGGCCTGGAGATGGCAACACAGTTTGGCGGCACTCCATACCGTCCTTCCAACGACGGCACAATGCAATCAATACCTACCAAACACGGACTGAAAAGTTTCTGGCACGCATTCTTTCCGGGCGGACAAGACGTTACCGACGGAATGTATGCCAACAACGAGGGCAACATAGTAGGCAGCTGGCTGATGCGCGTCAACTATGACAGCGAGCTGTGGCGGTTGTCGGTCTACGCCGATCATTACTTCGAGGATCACAGCCAGATGTTCCATATCAACAACAATGGCTACGGCTCGGGCGACGACTGGAACAAGCGTGTACACCATCGCTACTACCTCTACGACCTGAAGGACATCATGCTGGGCGGCGAACTGGAACTGAAGTACGGCAGATGGTTGCACCACATCGTAGCCGAATACATCTACACCAAGTATCAGAGCGGCCCCTACAACCACGACCACACACAGAACATCAGCGACCAGATAACCGGAGTAGACAACTATTACAATCACGGCATCTATCCAGGTTGGCAACACTGGGGTCAGGTAATAGGCAATCCGCTCTACCGATCGCCCATATACAACACCAACGGACAGTTGTATATCTACAACAACCGCTTCGTAGCGTGGCATCTCGGCATTGACGGTGCTCCCACATCTCGCCTCGCCTACCGTGCCTTGGCTACATATCAGGAAGGTTGGGGCACCTACGACGGTCCGTTCAACCGCAAGCATCACAACATAAGTTTCCTTGCCGAGTCGTCCTACCGATTCAATAAGGGCTGGAAACTCACTGCTGCCTACGCCATGGACTTCGGTAGCCGACAGATGTTAGGACACAACGCAGGTGGACAGATAACAATAAGTAAAACGGGATTGATAAAATAATTATGAAGCAACTGACTATAAAAAGCCTGATGGCAACGCTGGCCACACCCTTTCTGCTTGCATCATGCAACGTCGAGACAAGCGACAACGGACCTCTCGACGGCTTCTGGCACCTTGAGCGAGTAGACACTCTTGCCACAGGAGGCACCACCGACTACTCCTCTGGTTACGTATTCTGGGGAGTTCAGAAGGATCTTATCTACATCAAAGACAGTTCCAACAGCAACGTTGGCGCATACTATCTGCGCTTCAATCAGACTCACGACAGTCTCCACATCACTAAGATATACCTCGACCATGGTCATGAGGACAATCCCAACCACGAGCAGGGCGGCGACATTCCCGTTGAAGCCATCGACAACAACCTGCGTTTCTTAGGTCTCAACGCCTTGCCCGAGCACTTCAAGAAGGAAGCCATCAACGACAACCACATGATACTTTCAACAGAAAAGCTGCGATTGAAATTCAAGAAATTCTAAGAACACGAATAACATTCGTGAATGTTGAGTTTTGAATGTTGAATGTTGAGTTTACCCACGAATTTAACATTCAACATTTAACACTTAACATTAAAAAACGTTGTCACGAATTATCGTGAATTGTCCATAAATTTATCCACGAATTATTTCTTGTTTGTCACGAATTATCATGAATTGTCCGTGAATAGTTAACATTAAAGCACTGTTTGCTTGCTCAGGCTATGGCGGGGACGCCATAACCTCCTACAATAATTCGTGAATAATTCGTGGTAATTCGTGACAATAACAAAATATTGTTTTGCGCTACACAATATTTTGTGTATCTTTACAGCAGAATAACAAACATTAAGGAGGAAAACCCATGGCATTATATTACGACAAGTACGTCAGATTTGACTGGGCTATGAAACGCCTGCTTCGCAACAAGACCAACCATGCCGTATTGGAAGGTCTGCTTTTGTCGCTGATTGGCAAGAAAATAGTAATCAAGCACTTTCTTGAAAGCGAAGGCAACCAAGAAGACCTGCTTGACAAGTACAACCGTGTCGATATATTGGCAGAAGACGAAGACGGCGAACTGATAATCATTGAAATACAAAACAGCCATGAGATCACCTACTTCCACCGCATGCTATACGGAGTGTCAAAAGCCATAACCGAATACATCGACAAAGGCGACAGCTACGACAAGGTGCGCAAGATATACTCCATCAACATCGTATATTTCGAATTAGGTCAAGGCAAAGACTACGTATATCATGGCAAGACAGAATTCAAAGGACAGCACGCTCCCCACGACCTATTAAAACTTTCTGCAAAGCAAAGCGAGAAATTCCTTGGCATCAGTGAAGCAAAACTTGAAAAGCGTAAAGATGCCGGAGAACTGTTCCCAGAATATTACATCCTACGCGTAAATGACTTTGACAAGATAGCCACAACGCCACTCGACGAGTGGATAGAGTTTCTGAAGACTGGCAAGATTGACGACAACACCAAAGCTGCCGGACTTGCCGAAGCACGCAAACAGCTAAGAGTAGACTCTCTACCCGACAAAGAACGCCGGGCATACGAACGCTATATGGAATCAGTAAGACATATGCGCAGCCTCTTCGATACAAGTCACGACGACGGCTACACTGAAGGACATGCCGAAGGCAGAGCTGCGGGTTTAGTTGAAGGTAGGGCTGCAGGCTTAGTTGAAGGCAGGGCTGAGCGTTCATTAGAAATAGCCAGACAATTGAAGGCAATGGGAATGAGCAGAGAACAAATCATGCAAGCTACAGGATTGCAAGAATCTGACATACAGCATCTGTGAATGTTGAGTTTTGAATGTTGAATGTTGAGTTTACCCACGAATTTAACATTCAACATCTAACACTTAACATTAAAAAAACGTTGTCACGAATTATCGTGAATTACCCGTGAATTAGCCCACGAATTTAACATTCAACATTTAACACTTAACATAAAAAAACGTTGTCACGAATTATCGTGAATTATCCGTGAATTAGCCCACGAATTCAACATTCAACATCTAACACTTAACATAAAAAAACGTTGTCACGAATTATCGTGAATTACCCGTGAATTAGCCCACGAATTCAACATTCAACATTTAACACTTAACATTAAAAAACGTTGTCACGAATTATCGTGAATTACCCGTGAATTAGCCCACGAATTTAACATTCAACACTTAACATTAATAATGGTAATTCGTGAATAATTCATGATAATTCGTGACTAAGACCCTCATCGCAGCCCTAAAACTTCTTTCCTATAGCGAGATTGACAAACGTCTTGAACAGTATCGTGATGTCAAACCACCACGAGCGGTGCTTCAGGTAATACAGCTCCAGTTCAAGGCGTTTTAGCATTTTCTCCATCGTATCGGTATATCCATTGTACAGTGTGGCGTATGATGTCACGCCCGGACGAATCTGATAGAGAAAAACATAACGGGGATCATGCTGCATTATCTTATCAATATAATATTTACGCTCGGGTCGCGGACCAATAAACGACATATCACCTCGCACAATGTTCCACAATTGTGGAAGTTCGTCGAGATGATGTTCACGCAGAAAGCGCCCTACTTTAGTCATACGAGTGTCGCGCTCATGCTGATATAACGCCGGACCATTCTTTTCGGCATCCACACGCATACTCCTGAACTTATATATACAGAAAGGTCTGCCGAAACGTCCTATGCGCTCCTGCCTAAATATTGCCGGGCCACCATCCTCACGGCGCACGGCAACATAACATATCAAGAAGAACGGAGCGAGCAATACCAGTGCCACCAACGCTGCCATGAAGTCGAACACACGTTTAATGGTACACTCCAATTCGTTCATTCCATCGAATATATAATTATCTTCCTGCATTTTTTCTATCAGCCCAAAGATTAAAAGCAACAAACACCAACACGTCTACTACAACAATCCATGTCAGAGAGACATATTTGAACATTATCACATTAATGAGCATAAACGCCAACTGCAAACCAAGAATAGCCAACAACGCAGCATGCTGCGACAGTCCCATCCTCATCAGTTTATGATGCAGATGACGCTTGTCAGCCTTGAACAACGGTTGCCCCACACGCAATCGTTCAAGCACAACACGCACCACATCAAAACACGGAACGATAAGCAGCGTGTACGACAACAGCAGACTGTCGCCACTAAACGGCTTGACATTGACATTATACATCGACAACTTGACAAGCAGAAAAGCAAGAATAAAGCCTAACGTGAGCGAGCCCGAGTCGCCCATGAATATCTTATACTTTCCGCCACGTCCGCCTAATATGTTATAATAGAGGAAAGCCACGACCACTCCGGCAAGACCTGCAATCAAAACACTATAGGCAAACATCTGCTCACGCATGAAACAATACAGAAAGCCTAACAACGCAACAAGCGAGAGCGACCCTGCCAAACCATCTATGCCGTCAATCAGATTGATGGCATTCACCACAAACACTATCACAAAAACCGTAAGTGGCGCACCTATATAGAAAGGCACAAAATCGATGCCCATAAATCCATACAGACAGTTGATATACAGTCCCGAAGCAGGCAACAGACATGCAGCAATCACCTGCACCAACAACTTCAGTCTGGCAGAAACTCCGACAACATCATCCACCACACCTACAACATAAACCAGCAGCAGACTCACGCCAAACACACAAGTCCATAAACTTACCGTTACGTTCTGCCAATCCGTAATGCGATAGAACCCCATAGCCACAAAAGCAGCTACAAGCATACATGGCATGAAGCACGTACCGCCAAGACGAGGAATATTATTGCTGTGAATTTTGCGTCCATCAGGAATGTCATACAGATTGCGCTTGAGACAGAAAGACACTATTCGCGGCACAAGCATATAGCCAAACAGCGCACTCAGCACAAACGCTCCAATGATGAACAATATATTATATAAAACCATCTTACGTATTTTAAATAATCAAATAAGATTGTATCTTTCACTACTACTAATATAATAACGGCGTTTTACAAAAATATTGCAAAAAGACAAGACATAAACTTTGTAGAGCAGCATTACACGAACAACTTTTCATCATTTATTATTGCCAATACAAAACAAAGTAGTAAATTTGCATAAAACGCAAAGCTTATGGAATACGACATAAAAGACAAAATAGAATGGACTGTGATATTCCTCACAGAATTTGGCAAACGGCATGGTCTTACACTAAAACAAGCCTTCAACTATCTGCTGCGTTACAAAGGCATAAACTTTGTAGAGCAGCATTACGACTATCTACATACACAATCGTTCGTATCAGCAGTAGACGACCTAACACAATACTGCCATAAATTGGGAGGAGGCATTGCATGAGACTGTATCACGGCACCAATATAATGTTTGATGAAATTGATTTGCACAAATCAAAACCAAACAAAGATTTCGGACAAGGGTTCTATCTGTCACCCGACTTCGAACAGGCTCTTAAAATGGCTAAAATAAAGACAGAGCAACAACAAGAAGGTACACCAATCGTAATGGATTTTGAAGTAGATGAAGCAGAAATCAAGGAAATGCACACGCTCCATTTTGACGATTACAGCAAACAATGGGCTGAATTTATTCTTGCCAACCGTAACAACCCCACCCCTCTGTTGATACACGACTACGACATCGTAATAACCTGAGTTCGGGATAAGCGACTGTCGTTTTTCTTGCTATGCCAGATTTCCGATAGGTGCATATTAC
>NZ_JADYUF010000130.1 GCF_021531655.1 Leyella stercorea
CCGGTGATTGGGGCTAAGTCGTAACAAGGTAGCCGTACCGGAAGGTGCGGCTGGAACACCTCCTTTCTGGAGAGGTTTCTTGACGCAGCTCGACCGAGTTTTGCAAGGTCAAGCAAGAAAAGAACACCTTAAAGACGCTTCATGTAATAAGAATTAGGTAAGTATTTACCTCTCTTCTTGTACCGCAAGTTTGTTTACTAAATAATTAAGAAGGTCCAGTCAACGGACAAGACAGTCCTATAGCTCAGTTGGTTAGAGCGCCACACTGATAATGTGGAGGTCGGCAGTTCAAGTCTGCCTGGGACTACTTCTTA
>NZ_JADYUF010000131.1 GCF_021531655.1 Leyella stercorea
CTACAGTTTGACATTCATTTTGAGTTTACATCACCCCCTTAAACACTTAACATTCCACACTTAACACTTAACATTTCAAAAAGGAGTCCTTTTGCCTTCCAAAACGAATCCTTTTGCACTCCAAAACGAGTCCTTTTACCAACCAAAGAGGGCGTGTCAAAACTCCCAATATAAATAACAAAAAACTCGTTGTACGTTCTTGTGTGGATGTACAACGAGTTTTTGTTTTTCTACGAAAAGGAGCCTTATAAACAATTTATATGGCGTTATATGGGTCAAATAAGCCCTCAAATAAGAGAAAAGACCTCCCTTG
>NZ_JADYUF010000132.1 GCF_021531655.1 Leyella stercorea
GCATCACTTTTGGTGAATCGGGCATTAAGGAGTGTAGCAACATCGTGTGCCGCAACTGCTACTTCGAGGGCAAATACCCGTTGTGGCACGTCAAGGGTTCGGACATACGCAACTGCTATTTCGCGCCCGGATCGCGTTCTGCCATCTGGTATTCGGACGACATGCACATGGAAGACTGCGTCATCAACGGTCCCAAGTTCTTCCGCGAGATGAAGAACCTCTCGCTCAAGAACGTCACAATCAACGATGCCGACGAGACATTCTGGGGCATTGACGGGCTGACGCTTCA
>NZ_JADYUF010000133.1 GCF_021531655.1 Leyella stercorea
GGAGAATAACGGATTCGAACCGTTGACCCCCTGCTTGCAAAGCAGGTGCTCTAGCCAGCTGAGCTAATCCCCCAGATTGAATTTTGAGTTTTGAATTTTGAGTTGGTCGCCTTTGGCGATTTTGAGTTGTTCAATTTGGAATTAATTCAAAATTCGACAATTCAGAATGTGCGTAGCACACAATTCAAAATTCCTAATTCTTTAAGAAGTAGTCCCAGGCAGACTTGAACTGCCGACCTCCACATTATCAGTGTGGCGCTCTAACCAACTGAGCT
>NZ_JADYUF010000134.1 GCF_021531655.1 Leyella stercorea
ACGGACACCCTTGTCTCTCTGGCTGGACGATTCCCACTACTAGGGCTCGTTAGGGACTTGCACCCATTAGACAACACACATGCTAGTCAAACAAAAAAAGGGAGCTAAATACGATTTAACCTGAGTTCGGGATAAGAAAGTCTTTGTAAAAGTTGGTAATCTCAATAATTTTTAGTATCTTTATGATTGTGAATCAATTAATTATAAAATTAAAGGATACTATAGTTATGGAGATTACCAAGAACAAAATT
>NZ_JADYUF010000135.1 GCF_021531655.1 Leyella stercorea
ACATATTCACACAGCTCGTACTCATTCTTGCAACGAAAGGTTATGTAAGCCTCGACGTGGAGTATGTAGACGGTACGAAGATAGAGTCGAAGGCCAACAAGTATACGTTTGTCTGGCGTAAGACAGTTGAGCGTAACCGTGCCAGATTGATGGACAAGGTTAAGGCTCTGCTTGCCCAGGTTGACGACTGCATAGCACAAGACAATACCAAGACAGACGAAACGGTGGAATTCA
>NZ_JADYUF010000136.1 GCF_021531655.1 Leyella stercorea
TTGGTATTTGTGATACTTTCACCCAGGGTGTTGCCCTGGGCTATGGGCTTCTGCCCCTTTGGGGCGTACTGCTATGACTTTTGACTCACCCTCAGCAATCAATGATGCAAACACTATTATTAGTAATGATGATTTGTATTCGACTTGGTACAGAGGGCGTGTCAAAACTCCCTGATTCTTAAAAAATCACAAAGCCCTGACTTTCACAAGCCAGGGCTTTGCTATGTCTAA
>NZ_JADYUF010000137.1 GCF_021531655.1 Leyella stercorea
TTTAGCTCAGTTGGCCAGAGCACGTGATTTGTAATCTCGGGGTCGTTGGTTCGAATCCGACAAGAGGCTCAAACGAAACAGAATAACTGGTCGCAGTTTTTCTTCTCGCACTAACCTTGAATATTAGAGCGAATTTTTTAAAAGATTGGGTGGTTACCAGAGTGGCCAAATGGGGCAGACTGTAAATCTGCTGGCTATGCCTTCGGTGGTTCGAATCCAT
>NZ_JADYUF010000138.1 GCF_021531655.1 Leyella stercorea
GTGCGTACGAGACTCGAACTCGTGACCCCATGCGTGACAGGCATGTATTCTAACCAACTGAACTAACGCACCTCAAACACTATTGTGTGCTGAAATAATATGTTATGCATTCGTCCGTTACTCGCTTTATTGACTCAAGTTGGCGGTGCGTACGAGACTCGAACTCGTGACCCCATGCGTGACAGGCATGTATTCTAACCAACTGAACTAACGC
>NZ_JADYUF010000139.1 GCF_021531655.1 Leyella stercorea
TATTATGGATTGTTCTGATGAAGAAGCAGTCCGCAAGGCAATTGAGGAAGACCGTCAAAGCGTGTCCAAAGCACGTGAGGCATGGCAGAATGCGACTGGTAAAGAAGCCAGTGACATTACTTTCAAACGTTTTTTAGAAACATTGGTGCAAGATATAAGCGTATAAGAAAACGCCCAAGGGGTAAACCCTCACCGCAGCTCTACGCATACA
>NZ_JADYUF010000013.1 GCF_021531655.1 Leyella stercorea
GAGAATGACAAGAGATTGGCTGCACTTAGAGAGTATGCTCAAACGGCTTGAATTCTAAATCCGAAACTTGAGTAAATATTCTTGCATTTATGAAAACACAACTGCCAATCAGAAATCGACCATCATCAGGCATGGCCCTCAAAGGCAGGCAAGATGATACATGAGCCAGTCTACATCTCCATAGACAAGGACGTGCTAAGAAAGCAGGATCTTCATAATTTTTATCACTTATTGTTTTTATAGGCAAAGGATTACAACCCTGCAAAATACGTCTTCAATGCCTCCACATATTTCATCATGGCATTGCGCCCCATGTCTGTCATCTTGCAGATGGTTCGGGGTTTTACGCCCGAACCATCTGTAGTCTTTGATATATAGCCTGCTGTGACCAGTTTGTCCAACTGTACACTAAGGTTGCCTGCCGTCGATTCTGTCTTTTCCTTGATATAGTTGAAGTCTGCTTCCTCTACATTCAGCAGAATTGACATTACGGCAAGACGCAACTGGCTATGGAGTAATGGATCCAACTCTTTCATTATTGTTGCTTTTTTGCTTTGAAGTTAAGGATATGTCCGGGGATGATAAGGGTAACGACAAAGGACAAGACCATCTGTCCCATCTGCATAATACTGATAACTTGTTCACCACAAACAAAGTCGCGAAGCAGTCCTGTGCCAATCACTACACCAAGAAGTCCGCACATCTGTATCGACTTCTCCTTAAGTATTACGCCTGTGGTGTATGTGCCAATACCCGGCAACAACATACCCAACAAAAACATTCCAATCCAACTCCTTACTTCTCCGAAATGTAAAAGGCAGCTAATGGCGTAGACTGCAAACACGGCACTAATAATAGCCCACACATTATTTATAGTGTTGCTTGCATAAGTGCTTGCCACATGACTCTTGCGCTTTGCCTTGTAGGTCTTTATGCCTGAGGCTGTGAATCCCGTTATTGGTATGGCCATGTACAGCCAAGCAAATCTTGGGTCGTTGGTTGCGAGCAGCATGACGATTACTGCCACCGATATTGCTGCACTAAGGTAGCCCCACATAAGGAAACTGTCACCATTGCCTACAGACAAATCCTTCTTTGTCTGATTTATCATCCGAGTGATAAGCTCAAGACTCTCCTGCTCCGAAATCTTCTTCTCTTCCATTTTTTCTTACTTTATTGCGACACACTTATTGCCTATATCAAACGCGATGTGCCAGGTTAAACACTTAGTTTATTTTATAAACCATCTTTGGAAAAAGAGAAGCAAGGAGGTCGACTCTCACTTGCTTTAGCCAGCATTATTCTCTTCTAACACTAATGATTACGGTTGCAAATTTAGCTTAGTTTATTTTATAAACCAAATGATTTGCAATAAAATAGCTAACAATTAACCTTTGTTTACAACTGACTATAACTTTGCTATTTGCTCAGCAACGTTTAGTGCCATAGTCGTTTCACCTGACAGATAGAACATGGCTTTGCGTCTTTGCAGTTCTTCATATAGTTGCAAGGCTTTCTATTCGTCTTTGTTATGCAACAGTTCTATGGCATAAAGAGCGGCAAGCTTGCTTGGCGAGTATTTGCTATTGCTCGTTGTATATTTTGCCGCTTGTTTTGTCCATAGCTTCTCCACTACGTCTTGTCTGTTCTGTGTCAGCAGTTCTGCGATGATATGCTCGCCCACAGTTTCCAATGCGAAAAGCAAAGGTAGCCTTGGTTTTATATTCTCAAGATGCTCGCTTCCTTGCCATCAGTTAAATATGTTATTTAAAGACTTCTAAAAGAAGTGCCATACTGATAAATAACCATTAGGAGTGATATTTTCTATTAGTTATTTGTGATTATAATTTTCTTAGTCTAATTTTGCACTCATAATCATATTAGTTATGAGTGAGATTGACGACAAACTGAATGAGAAATTGCGCCAACAGATGGATGGCCTGTTTGATGAGGACGAGGAACAGCGATTTCGCCTCATCGCAAAATCGTATGCTATGTGCGAGAACTCCATTGCCGTGCTTAGCAATCTGCGTACTGACAAAAGTTATATATATTATGGTAGGACGAGCAACGTCTTAGGCTTTGAGCCCGCAGGAAGCTATGAAAAAATAGATTCTATTTGGGAAGAGAAGATTCTGTGTCGCATTCACCCAGACGACCAGCGTCGCCGCAATCTGCAGGAATTGGCATACAATCATTTCGTCATTGCATCACATACTGACAACGCATTCGACTGGTATATGGAGAACACCATGCGTATGGCAGACAAGAGCGGTAAATATCTGAACACACTCCATCGTATTTTCTATTTCCAAGGCAAGGGCCAACGAGGTGTAAGCTATGCCATTTGTCTATTCAACCTTGCTGTCAAAACAAGCAAAGTGGCTGTCATGAAGAACACACTCACGGGTGAGGAACGTCAGATAGACATTGACGAAAAGCAGCTATTGAGTGAGCGCGAAATAACCATCATCAAATTGGTAAGTCAAGGCTTGTCAAGCAAAATTATTGCCTCCAAACTTGACATCAGCAAGAATACCGTAGACCGCCATCGTCAGAACATCATCAACAAGATGCAGGCATCCAATATGACAGAAGCCTGCCACAAAGCAAAACAACTGTTATTGGTAGTAGACTAAATTAAAGAGATAATAATGAAGAAGATTATGAATTGTGTGATGACTGCGGCATTAGCCCTGCCATTGCATGCACAAAAATTAGAGAAAATGACATGGTTTAATGAGCCGTCAAGTTATGAAATCAAGAACAATACCATAATTATGGATGTTCCTGGTCATTGCGATTATTGGCGCATCTCGCACTATGGCTTTACGGTGGACGACGCCCCTTTCTATTACAACACTTATGGTGGTGAGTTTGAGGCTAAGGTTAAGGTTTCGGGCGATTACAAGGTGCGCTTCGATCAGGCTGGCCTTATGATCAGAATAGATAAGGAGAACTGGTTGAAGGCTGGTATTGAGTATGTTGACGGCAAATACAATTTGAGTTGTGTTGTCACTCATCACACCAGCGACTGGAGTGTTATCTCACTCGACAAGCCTGTTGACTTCGTATGGATTAAGGTCGTCCGCCGTTTGGATGCTATTGAGATATTCTATTCTTTCGACGACAAGACCTATACCATGATGCGCAACTGCTGGATGCAGGACAATACTCCCGTCATGGTTGGTTTGGCTACAGCTTGTCCTGATGGCGAAGGCTTCAAGGCAAAGTTTGAGAATTTCCAAGTAAAGCATTTGCCAGATCAGCGCAGATTGGAATGGTTGAAGGCTCATGCCGAATAAAAACTACAATCGGTCAATGCTATTATCTTTAAACGAAAGCATTAAGGCATAATTTATACTCAAAGAAGAGCGGTAAAACATGGATATTTGGAAAAACCATTGTATCTTTGCAATAAGAAACAAAAATCCATAGCTATGGTAGAGACAAACAATAGAAGATTTCCCGTAGGCATCCAGTCTTTTGAGGAAATAAGAAAGGAAGGATACCTTTATGTTGACAAGACAGATATTATCTGGCAACTTGCCAATGAAGGAAAGAAGTATAATTACCTGAGCCGCCCACGCCGCTTTGGCAAGTCGGTGCTGGTAGATACTCTCGAAGCATACTTCATGGGTAAGAAGGAACTGTTCGAGGGATTGAATATAATGGAAATGGAGAAGGAATGGGTGAAGCGACCTGTCATCCGACTTGATATGAGTCGTGCAGGAGCAGAGCCTGATACCTTGCGCTCTTATCTCAATAATATTTTCAGACAATACGAAAAAGAATATTCATTGGTTCCTGCCCCTACTGATAGTCTTGCCGACCGCTTCGATGCAATAATCGTTGGTTCGTATGAGCAGACTGGACAACAGGTGGCTATTCTCATAGACGAATACGACTCCCCTTTGCAACATTCATGGAAGACTCCACACCACGAAGCATGCACCGCTATCTATAGAGAAGTGTTTGCCATATTGAAAGCCGACGACAAATACGAAAAGTTTGTCTTTATCACAGGCATCACCAAATTTACACAGATCTCGCTATTCTCTGTGCTCAACAATCTGAGCAACATCAGCTTTGACCCGGAATATGCTGCCATCTGCGGTATTACCAAAGAAGAAGTGCTGCGTGACTTCAAGCCTGAAATCAACAAGTTGGCAGAATATGAATGTTGGACATTCGATGATGCCGTAGCACAGTTGACTGCATATTATGATGGCTATCATTTCAGTCGCCGCAACATGGTAGATGTATTCAATCCATTCAGCCTCATCAATGCTTTGACAGATTCTGACTTGAAGAATTATTGGGCTTCGTCAGGTGCAACCTCGTTGCTTCCTAAGTTTGTGGATGACATTGAGATAAAAATGAAGAATTTTGAAGATTGTCCAATAGATTGTGACACATTGGAGACTTCGGATGTGACAGGAGGCGGTGCTGAACTATTCCTCTACCAATCGGGATATCTTACAATAAAAAGTTATACAGAAGGCATCTATATGCTTGGCATTCCAAACTATGAAGTTCGCAAGGCTCTATACAAGATTGTATTGCCCGCCTTGACAATGCAATCGAATGCACAAGTAATAACTACTCAAAACATGTTGTTGTATTCTCTGAATCTTGGCAATCTCCACGAAGCCATGAAAAGCTTGAAAGCCCTTATTGCTGATGTGCCTTACAGCAACAAGAAGCTTGCCTGCATGGACATGGAGGAGCGCTACCGCCTGATATTGAGCACCATCTTTAATGCCATCGGTTGTAGGGTGGAAGTAGAGAAGATGATTGCTACGGGCAGAATAGACATGGTGGTGGAAACAACCAACTTCATCTATGTCCTTGAATTGAAGCTAAGCAACAATGGTGGTATTGACTCAGCAACCGAACAAATCAGAGCCAAGCAATATACCGAGCCATTCAAAGCTGACAAACGAAAAGTCGTTGCTATTGCCATAGAACTGGATGAGAAGGGAAAAGGATTGGTTGATTGGAAGGAAGTGCCGAATATAGCGGCAAGTTCAATATAATCCCGAAAAGTGACATTTTCGTCGTTATTTGTCTTACAATAGTACACCAGTAGAATGTCATATACAATAAGCTTGACGCACGCTTCCAGTACCGTTTTCAGTATCACCCAACTGATACTGGAGTTTCATATAGGTGGTACTGGAGTTTCACTTATATGGTACTGAAGTGTTACTTATGTGGTACTGGCAAAGAACTTATTATCTCAACCTCGAAGTCTAAATCCGAAACTTGAGTTTATTATTACATACAATCACTTTCGTTTTGTAAGCAATGCGCTTTACCACTGAAACCTTGCAACAAGAGGCAAATGGTCGCTAAAACCATTTAGATATCGAGGTCCGAGATAATTGCGACGCGGTTTCACACCGCCATATTTTTCATCTCTTTCTATCAGAAATTCGGCATCATTGACATAACACTCTGTTGCTATATCAGCCAAAGGTATACTCACAAGTATATGGTCAAGACTACCCCACAAGCCTTGATAGCGATAAGTTCCCTTGGCACCATTGTGTCCCTTGGCACCTTTCGATACCCCAATCATACGCTTGCTACACAACAACTGCATACTCTCCGAATTGCTATAGTCATTGAAGTCGCCAGCAACGATTATCTTTGCTTCTGCCGACACCTTATTATATATAGAGTCTATCACGGCTGCCACTTGCCGTGCTGCCATCATACGGAACGGACGAGAATACTTCTCGCCACCACGACGGCTCGGCAAGTGCGCCACTATGACATGCAAGGTGTCGCCCGAAGCTGTCACACCCGAAGCATAAAGGATGTCGCGAGTTGGCCGCATGCCCTTTATGGGCTTCACTCTGACGCTATGACTTCCTATCAATCTGAACGAATAGGGCGAATACATAAGCGCCACATCAATGCCACGCTCGTCGGGCGAATTGGTCATCACATAGTCGTATCTGGCATTGCGCAACAGGCTGCGTCGTGTCAAATCATGCAGCACACTATCGTTCTCTACCTCGCATAGAGCCACCATATCGGGCAACTGCCACGTCTGCTCCTTTACACCACACGACAAGATGGTCTGCCCTATCCTATCAAGCTTCTGCCAATAGCGAGTACGTGTCCAATGATACGCTCCATCTGGCAGAAACTCCGTGTCGTTCTTCAACGAATCGTGCCTACAGTCGAAAAGATTCTCGCAGTTGAGTTCTACGAATGTGAAGAGGGAGATTAAAAGCATTGATAGAGTCATTTGTTGTAATTTTTATATAGATTCAACTTCAAGGTATAATCACTAACACAAAATTAAGCATTAAATCTGAGTTGACAAACACCTACAACATTAAAAACGTTCATTTCGCCTCAAAAATATAAACTACGGCTTTCCCAAGAATTTATTTGCCACATAGTTTTGCAGGTTCTCTCGATGGTACAGATTGTTTCAATTAAAAGTATCGGTCAAGCAAAGTGGTTCGTCAACCTTCCGTTGATAACACTTCGCTTGACCTATTGTCATTTATTTATGTTAAGAGAGAGTTTCCATAAACCCAAAGCTACAAGCGGCTCTTCTCCTCATTGCCTGCACCCGTACCCTTGTACTTACTGCGCTTGGCATTGAAATTATACGTAACCTGCAAGGAGATGTTGCGTGTGTAGTTGTAGCAGTCTTTTGTGGTACCCGCTCCCAGTCCGTACATCGTCCAACGTTCCTTTGTAGTCTTGAAGATGTCATTTGCAGAAAGATAAATTATCCATGTGCGGTTGGCAAACGACTTGTCAAACTGCAGATTGACGCTGTAATTACTCTTCCTCATAAGAAATCCATCTGCATTGGGTGTTGCTGCATTCAGGCTGATAGCTGCGTTCATGGTTTCTGAAAGAGCGAAATTATTGTTGAGCGAGCACGATAGCAAGGGTTTGCTTAATGCCTTACTTGAGCCATACTTCTCAGTATCGAAGAACTGCTGACTGTAATTGAACTTCCACTTAGGACGGAAAATTCCGAACTTTGGCGAAACATTTACAGAAGCATAAAGCAGCTGGTTACGGTCGAAATTCAATACTGTGGTATAAGCAAACTCCTTTCCTGGATAGACATACTTTGTCCACACCATCACATCCTTTAGATATTTATATCCAATGGAAATATTCAACCACTTGTACATTATCATGGTCTCAGCATTGAAAACCTTTTCTGGTTGCAAGGTAGGATTTCCACCTTCATACAAGAAACGGTTGTCATACTGCATGAAATTACTCAACTGCCGATAGCTTGGACGGTGTATCTTCTCGTTGGCATTCAGTTGCCAATGCCAGTTGCCCTTGTTCCATGAAACGCTGAGATTAGGAAAAAAGTTGTTATACTTTCTACTAACATCGTCCTGCTTAACTCCATCAGACAGATAATCACGGACGATATTCTCGTAACGCACACCAAGTCCTACAGTCCACTTGTTGAGAACCAGTCCGTACTGTGCAAAGCCGGCAATATTCCTTTCATGGATATCCGTCTTTGTGGATGGCACCAACTGCTCTTCATTTAGAAACGTTCCGTGCGAGTCTGTCTTCGACATCTCCGTTCCTACAGACATATTTCCTTTCCACAAAGGAATGTTCACAACCAACTTGCCTGCCCACATATCGCTATTCTGGCGATTGCTTGAGTGTACCTCCTGATTGCCCAACTCCTTGCTGATTTCAAAGCCCTCATCATTACGCCTGTTTTTGACAGCATAATATGTGGCGTTAAAATCAACACCTACATGTCCAACTTTTCCCACATAATACACATCGGCCTGATGCAGGCTAAGAGAAGGCTTCATAACCTCATTCTGATCAATGCTACCCTGTGCCATACCATTCAGCAATACATCCTGTCGGCTAACACTATTCGTCCTACCTTTCAACATACCGTAGTAGCGATAAGAGCCACCAACAGAATTGCTATCATTAAGCGAATAATCGGCTGAGAGTTTTTCCGACAAGAAGCGGTTGTTAGTATCCAAATGAATCAGCTGGTCATTGTAATAATGCTTGTCGGGCAAATAGATATCGGTAATCAAATTATTATCCTCCCCGTCATGTGTACCCATAGTCCATAAACTATTGGCTATCTCAAATTTCTTGGTCTGATACCGGGTGCTGACAAGCTCGTAATCCGACATCCATTTGTTGTATTTACCAAAAGCATCTGCACGCAAGCTGAACCCATTGGCACGCCGCTCTTTGGTGCGGATACGAATTACCGACTCCACCTCGGCATCATATTCTGCTCCAGGACTTGTTATCACCGAAATCGACTTGATGTTGTCGGGAGTGATGTTTACAATCTCATTATTGTCATTCACACGCTTGTTGTTAATATAGATAATCGGTGCGCCTTTACCAAACACGGATATCTTTTGTCCATCAACAGAGACACGTGGCAACAGACTCAGGACCTCAAAAGTGTTTGCCATTTTAGAGAGTAATGTGTGCTCTACAGCAACTTCCATTCCTCCAGACAACATCTTATACTGAGGTCTGTCACCCTTCACCACAACGCCTTTGACAATCATGGTTTTGGGTTGTAGTTTGATGATGCCCATATCCGTATTGTTGTATATGCGGTTGACAGTCTTATAACCAATGTATGTGATACGTGCCAACACTTTTCGGAAATTGCAAGGAATTACAAAACTGCCATTCTCATTGCTCACTCCATGTCCTACGATTGTGGAGTCAATGGGCGACAGCAAGGCTATAGTTGCGTATTCAGCGGCATTACCTCTCTCGTCAACAATACGTCCCTTATAACGAAATGTTGACTTCTGTGTGCATTCCACCATAATATTATTCTCCACCTGCGTCATCCTGATAGGATAGAAGCCTATCAACTGCATAATGGCATTAGGAACATTCTGGTTGCGGATGCTCTTGGTCACCTTAAAGTCCTCCAACTCATCATACACAAAGTTGATGGTGTACTTATGCTGACGTGCATTCAAGTCCTTCAATGCCTCAGAGAACGACACATTATTATATTGTCGGGTGATGCGTTGGGCGTAAGAATGCTGAACCAAAATCAGCAGGAAGAAGAGGAGGAACAGGCTGATGGTCTTACCGTTGTTGGGTGTAGTCTTGAATATGTTTTTCATAAGATGTCCTCCCTTCTTATTTCACCATCAATGTGCCATCGGCATACTCTATCTGTATGCGGTCGAAAGCATTCAACAGCTCCATATTCTGCTTCAAAGTCTTCGTCTTGTTCCAATTGAAGAAGAGGCGCACGTGCTGTGTGTTGGCATTCATATACTCCACCTTGACGTGGTAGAAGTCAGCCATCTGCATAAGAACTGTTCCCAATTCAGCATTGTCAAACACCACAGGATTCATGTCGAGCGAGTCTTTAGGCTCTGTCGTTATAGCTTTAAGACTGTCATTGGCTAATTGTTTAGAGTTGGCTGTCTGTTCTGTAGCAGCTTTTTCTTCCACTACTTTGTCAGAAGAAGAGAGTTTAAACCAACCGTTCTGCACAGCAGCCAAGGCCACACCCGAAAGAAAGATGATGCCAACGATGGATGCTGCAATCTTCATTCGGTTGCGATAAGAACCATTGGAAAACTCCTTCCAAGCCTTATCCACATCAACCTTTTTTGGCGTGGCTTTCTTGCCAGCCATTCTTGCCATAGCCAAGTCGCGTAGAAACTCCTTCACTTCCTCATCGGCAAGCAGGTGCTCCACCTGCTCGTCGGTATATTTCTCGGGATGCTCCTGTATGTCAAAGAGCATAAGCCGTTTTTCGTCTTTGTTCATGTTAGTCATTGTTTTGCTCATTTTATATGTTCCCTAATCCAGTCCATTGCCTTAGAGAGATGGTTGAACACCGTCACCTTGCTCACTTCCACTTCATCAGCCACCTCCTGATACGACTTGTCTTGTAGATAGCGCAGACTGAAGATAAGCTTACGGATTGGAGGCTCAAGGTCGTCGATGAGAAGCAACAGCTGATCAAGACGCTCGTCCGTATCTTCAGATAGAATAACGTCGGCATCATCAGTCAGCAATCTCGCCACCCTTTCCTTCACGCTCTTGTGAGCAATTAGGTTAAGACATCGGTTGCGTACGCTTCGCATCAAATAGCCTTCCTCGCTCTCAGGCAATAGAACCATATCATCTGCAAGAATCTGCGTGAACACTTCGCTCACCACATCCTTGCTTTCGTCGTCATCCGAGAGAATGTATCTGGCCAGATTGTACATCTTCTCATAATGCCGGCGAAACATCTGTTCTATGTCCTTTTCCTGTGTCATATACTCTATATACAGTTGAGCAAAGCAAAAAACTAAGCAAAACAATGATTATTTTTGAAAACATAGGCAAAGGTAAAATAAAAATCAAATAAAATAATGTACTTTTGCAACCAAATAATCAGAAGAGCTTATGAATAAAGAAAAGCACGATTTCTTCCTCCATTCCAACGAGGTGAATCATATCAACAGACAAGATTACGACAAGATAGAATTATTGGTGAATGCGGCAAAGGCTTTTGCTCGCAGCACCTACCAGTGCGTCTATATCATTGACTATTTTCATCAGGACTTCATCTATGCATCAGACAACCTCGCTTATCTCTGCGGATTGGAACCGGAGCAGTTGATGGAAGCCGGTTATCAGATGTATATAGACCATGTTCCGGATGCCGACCTGCAGATGCTGCTCGAAGTGAACAAAAAAGGTTTTGATCTTTTCAATGAATTGCCTGTGGGCGACCGTCTGGACTATACCATCTCGTACGACTTTCATCTTATCAATGGCCGCCAAAGCCGATTGATTCATCATCACCTCACTCCGATACTTCTTTCTGATGATGGAAGAATCTGGCTTGCCCTCTGCACCGTATCATTGGCAGCAACCGATGAACCGGGACATATCATAATACAGAAGAATGGTGAGCGCAGCTATTATGAATATTCCACCTCGCGCCACAAGTGGGAAAAGAAAGAAGGCATAACCTTGAGCGAAACGGAGCGCGAGGTGTTGAGATTGTCGGCACAAGGCTATACGATGAATGATATTGCCGACCGACTGTGCAAGTCGGTGGATACGATAAAGGCTTGCAAGCGTAACCTTTTCGCCAAGATGGGCGTGAAGAACATTGCCGAGGCGCTGTTTCATGCCACGAACTATCAGATGATATAATTTAATAGCCGACTCAATATTATCTTCTTGTTTTGCCAAACACATCGGAATGTGTACCTGTTGTCAGCATCAAGAGAGTCAATTCATCATCATTCTGTTCCCAAACTAACAGCCAGTCTGGTTTTATATGCGCCTCCCATTCACCTTCATGGTTGCCATGAAGGATGTGTGGTTTATATTCTGATGGCAGGCTACCATTTTCTACCAATATGGCTATGGCCTTTCTTAGTTCTTCTATTGGATAGCCACGCTTTTTGCAAAGCTTAAAGCCTTGTCAAATCTTTTGGTTGTACCAAACTTATACATCATTCCCCTAAAACAGTGTCAAACATTTCGTCAACAGAATTCCATTGGGTTACTCTACCTTTCGCCTTGTCCTCTTCGGCAAGTTCCAAATCTGTCTTCTTAGGTCTCAGAATAGAAATAGAACTAACACCATTCAACATTTTGATGGCGTTTTTCAGCTTTGTCAACATAGCAGGATCAGATACAGTTACCAAAAGCTGCGGTTCATTTATTACTGAAGTATTCATAATTACTCCTTTTTTAAAATATACATTCCATTACATGGCACCTTTTCTCGCCATGGCATAACTAGAGCAAACTCGGTTCTGCCCATTTGGTTTAACGAAAAAGGTTGATTTTTCATCAGCAAAAATACGTTTTATTTCTGAAACCACCAAGCAAAAACCAATAAACCCCATAACACAAGTATCATATCTCTTCCAACAATGGCGAGAGATAGAACTTGGGGAAGTATTTCACCTCCTTGCCTTCCGCAAGATTTACGAGGATGTTGTCACAATAGCCGGCGGCTATGTATGCCCCGATGCCCTGTTGCGTGAAAGACTCCTTGGAATAATGCATGATGGCTTCATCCACCCAAGGCACAGGCATCTGCCAGAACATGCCGTACTGCGAGATATACTTGCCCAGTGAGCAACGGAAATCATCCGTTCCTTTTTTCACTACTTCGCTGAATGGATAGCCTTTCGGTTTCTCTACAGCGAGAAAGGCAGTCTTGCCAAGATTGACGGCATGGATAACTGTGATGCCCTGCTCCTTACATTTCTCATCGAAAGCGAAAGAGGCTTCGTTGTCATGTAAGGTTGCATTCACCGCATACCGGACGCCCGACAAGTCGCATGCATCCACATCTTCCATCGTCAGCGTATCCTTTTCTATGCGATAGATTTGAAATTTATCTTCCTGCCGAGAGCTTTCATGGAAGTCATGGTGCAAAGCACAGGAGGCTATCAAACTTCCCATGTCTGCGCCACTAATCAACATTTTTATCGGGTTGTTCATTTATAAAGAGATTTTTTGTCATTACACCATTACTGAATGCAACAGACGGACAAACTACATTCTGTTCTTCTGACTTTCTCCTGCTCCTGTACCCTTATATTTGCTTCTTGTAGTGTTGAATTTATACCTTACAGTAAGCGACACTTTGCTGGTTGACTGTTGATCAACAATCATGTCCTTCATTTTGCCATAATGCGCACTCATGTGAATATCGTCTGTTCCAAACAAATCATAGACAAAGAGCTGGAACGACAAACGTTCCTTCAAGAAAGCCTTATATACAGATACATTGGTACAAAATCTTGGCTTATACAAACATATGTTTCTCTCATATCCTTTTGTGACATACGACATCATCCACGTTAACATTGCCAACTTGGTGTTGAAGGTGTTATTAAAGCGAAATACAGCCATAGGATTGTTGGATATTTTGCCATCATGTGCATCCATATCAAGCCACTGTTTTGTCACAGATGCCGTAAATGAAGGATGCCAAATGCCAAACGAAGGGCGTAAGTTGACGGATGCTTCTACATGATTATATGCCTTTCCATTCACAGGCTTAAGCAGTCCTATTGCAGGATTGTCTTTGTAAGTCTCCACATTCGACATCATCGTATGCGAAGTATGGCTGTAGGTCATATCGAAAGTCAACCATTTGTAAGCCAACTCGTAGTTGAGATTTTTGCTTATCTCAGACACTAAGAATGGATTTCCGGTTTCATACGTGTAGCGGTTGTCATACTGAATACCGCTACGCAAGTAATTATAGGAAGGACGATCGATGTCGGTAGCATAGCTCAGCTGCATCTGCACCTTGCCCACAGGCATCGATAAGCTGATGGATGGGAACCAATTGCCATACGACTTGCTTTGCCCAGGCACATACTTGCCATATTCATAGTAGTTGAAGTCGATGTACTCGTATCTCAGTCCTGCCTCCATGCTCACGTTTCCGAAATCCCTTGAATATGCCAAGAATGAAGATGCCATGCTTTCTGTTATACGGCTGTAATCATCCGGCACGAAGTTGGTTGGCACAACCTGATACTTGGATGTGCGATGCGTGTTGGAATATTCACCACCCAAAGATAACTCACCACCCAACAAAGGATAGGAAAGCACCAACTTGGAAGCCAACAAACGATATTTCTTGTCAGTAAGACAATGAACCGTCTGGCTCTGCGCGTCCATCCCCACTTCCTGGTATTGCTCTTTGGTAACAACGTCCTCGTTATTCTTCGACCAAAGCCAGTCGGTATTGAAATCGATGCCGAGCTTGCCAATCTTTCCTACATAGTAAACATTGCTTGAAAGAGTGCTCTTCTGCTCGAAGAAATTAGCGTGGCTGTCAGAGCTTTCCGTCTGCTCGTCGTCTTGCCATATTTCTGTAGCCATATTGGCTTCGCAGGTCTGTTTCGGATTTCTCAGAAAGCCAAAGTTGGCACCTATAGAGTTGTTGGCATCCAACTGGTAGCTGGCATCCAGGCGGAAGTTCATGGCTTCTACAATAGTTACTTGTCTGTTTACACTCTTCTGGTTCCAGGTCTTGTCAAGATAAGTCTTCTGCTGTAAGTCTTGATTGTTTGGCTGGTACTGCTTTGCTCCAAAGGCGTATGCGCCCAGTTCCAATCCGTTCTTGCGATAGCTCATATTCAATTGGCTATATCCACCGAAGTTTTTCTCCTCATCATATTCACCTGTGGTTGAGGCATCAAATCCGAAGCCCTCGCCTTGTATCTTCTTCGTTGTGATACGGATGACCGCCTTGGTGCTGGCTGCGTAACGAGCACCAGGATTGGTGATGACTTCCACCGACTTGATGTTGTCGGAATGCAAACGGTCAAGCTCGCTCTTGTCTCTCATCTGTCGGCCATTGATATAGATAACAGGCTCACCGCGTCCGAAGACCTTGATGCTGCCATTCTGGGCAGACACGTTAGGGATGCGGTCGAGCAGGTTCTCCATTGTTCCTGCCTTCTCAAGTATAGAACCGACAACGGTTGTCGTCATTCCGCCATTCTTCAAGATAGTCTTAGGCAGGGATGATTTTACGACTACTTCACCAAGCGTCTCACTATCCTCTTTCATCTTGATAATGCCTATGTTCTCGCTATCGCAATCCTTACAGACGGTCTTATAGCCTACGGATGTCACCTTGATGATTCCGCCGTTGCAGGAAGAATCGATGGCAAAGCTGCCATCTTCTCCACTCACAGCGCCCTTGACGAAAGCCGAGTCTGTTCTATTCAATAATACTACATTGGCAAACGCCAAAGGTTCTCCCTTGGTATTCATCACCTTGCCGATGATATTCTGTGCCATCATCGGAGTCATAGCCGAGAGGCACAACGCTGTTATAATCAGTTTCTTGTACATAATCCCTTTACTTATGTTTTTCTGAGGGCAAAAGTAAAGGAAATGATAAAAAAGACTTTGACACAAAAGTGTATTTCAGATACAATTGGCTTAAGAATTACACTTTTGTGTATAAAAAGAAAGAATCTATTTTGTATTTTTTCAAAATCATACAATAAAACTACTTCACAAACCTCAGCCTTGTCCACAACCACCGTGGTATCATTGCCCATGCAGCTACAAGCATGCGATAGCGCCAGTCGATTGTGACTGTCTCTTTGCCTTGCATCACAGCCTTTACTATGGAGCGTGCAACACTATTAGCCGAGAGTTGCAAGGGGAAATGACTTCCGGCAATAAGGTCGGTAGCTACAAAGCCGGGACGGATGTCGGTGATATGAATATTCAATCGGCGCATGCGCGACTGCTGTGCAAGACATTCAAGATAGTGCGACTGGAAACGCTTGGTGGCTGAATAAGCCGGTGCTGCTCCCAATCCACGTGTGCGTGCTATGGAGGTGATGCAAGCTATCTGTCCACCTTTATTATTATTGGCAAACCAACTGTATGCTGCCGTAACCATACGTGTGAAGCCCAAGCCGTTGGTCTCCACGGTCTTCATCTCGCGGTCTATATCAAGCTCGCAGTTCTCCCACCCTATTCCCGAACTATGGAAATAGAGATCCATACCGCCAAGCTCTGCTATAAGTTCATTGAGCTGCTGTGGCGCAGACGCATCAGTTACATCTATCTGTCGATAAGCCTTGATGTTCTCGTTTGACTTGACTATAGCTTCAAGTCTATCAACACGTCGTCCGGCTACACCGACAATGTATCCTCGCTCGGCAAGAAGACGAGCCACTTCGAGTCCTATACCCGAAGTGGCTCCTGTTACTATTGCTTTTTTCATTGACTCGTATACATTATTATGGAACTCTCACTACATCTACCACATGGCTACCTGCTCCTATCAAGTCGGCACGCTCTGAGATGCACTTCTGATATTCTATGAAACGGGCAAATGTCTCGTCGTTCATACGGTTGAGTCGTGTGCGCATATAGTCGGAAGCTCCGTCGGGCGAGAAGATAGTGACACGTTCCAAGCCGGCACATTCGTCCAGTCGGTTAATATCATCAATACGCACATAGTCGTAGAGTTCGTCTGCCGATGCCTGTATATGGAAGTTCTCATCGACAGCACCACGTTCCAACAATCCTTCTATACGGTCTTCGTCGAAGCAATATGACAGTATGCTGTACTCGTTCATCAGGTAAGCCACGAATATCAGTCCGCCAGGTTTGGTGACGCGCTTTGCCTCGTTAAGAGCCTTAAGTTTCTCCTCATCGCCAATGAGATGATATAGCGGACCGAGCAACAGCGTCACATCTGCCATTGCTGTAGGCAGGAACGGCATGTTGCGTGCGTCGCCCTGCACAACGTCGGCTGTAGGCTCACGCTTCAGGAACACCTCGATATTGCGACGCACCAGTTCTACAGCCTTCACATTATAGCCTTCTGCCATAAGAGCCGATGTGTAGCGACCGGTTCCTGCACCTATGTCAAGCAGCTGCATGTCGGGATTGATATACCTACGCAAATGATGCATTGTGGTTTCAAACTCAACAATGCCGTGCCTACGCTGCAAGCGAAGGTCTTCGGGATGCTTGTTGTAATGTTTCTCTATATTTGATAATGCCATATTTTTTAGTTGAGAGTTGAGAATTGAGAGTTATGATATGCTGTTTATATTAACGCCAACACATCCTCCACGATTTGTTCGTCGAGCAAGCGGTTGTCCTTAAGCAACTGCTCCACATCGTATCTGTCGTAGAGTCCCTTCTTGATGCCACATACAAGCACCTTCATATCCGATGTACCGTAAGAAGAGGCTATGCGCTCGCCAAAGCCACCGTCCTTGCAGCCGTCTTCAAGTATTACCACAAGCTTATGGTTCGTCTTCAACGCTTCGAGCGAATCGGCATCCACCTCATTCAGATAGCGTGGATTGACGAGCGTTGCATCAATACCCTTATCGGCAAGCAGGCGTACTACGTTCTCGCCCTTCTGATAGAATGAACCAGCAGCAATGATTGCCACCTTCGAACCTTCGTGCATCACCTTATATTTTGACTCGTAGCTATACTCTTCGTCCACATTCTCTGTTGTATGCACCACTCCGTTGCTCGGCACACGAATGGCTATAGGCTTCTTGTCCTGAAGTATTGCCCAACGCATCATGGCAAAATATTCCTCGCATGTGGTAGGAGCGAGATAGATGAGTCCCGGAATGCTGCAAAGCATAGGTATGTCGAAGAGGCAGATGTGGGTGATGTCGTTCATCGAGTTCACTCCGCCTCCTACTACATTGATTACGGCTGGGTTGGAGTTGATGCAAAGATCCTGTGCTATCTGGTCGTAGGTGCGCTGGATGAACGTGCTGTATACTGTCCATACCGGACGCAGTCCACCCTTAGCCATACCCGAAATCATAGCGACAGCCTGCTCTTCGGCAATGCCCATGTCAAGATGTTGCGAGCCAGCCTCCTTGCGCTTGTCGGCAGTAAAGCCTGCTGCTGTAGGAGTTCCGGCTGTTACGGCGATTAGTGTCTTGTCCTTCTTCATCTCGCTCAGCATCCAGTCAGAGAAGAGTTCGGGATATGTCTCGCATGGTTTCACCTCAGGCACAGTTCCATCGGCATTGCGAACCGGGCGACTACCGTCATCAAGATTGAACGGCATTCCCCAATGCCAAGCTTCCTTATTCTTTACGGCAGGGGCATAGCCATGACCTTTTTCTGTGTGGATATGAACAACTGTAGGGCGGTTGGTATCCTTGACACTACGGAAAACTTCAATGAGACGCTCTATGTCGTTGCCTTCCTCCAGATACTTATACTCAAATCCCCAAGCCTTAAACCAGTTGTGCTCGCACTCGCCACAGCTCTCGCGAAGCGCACGCAGATTTTTGTATATACCGCCATGGTTCTCGGCAATAGACATCTCGTTGTCGTTTACAATGATGATGATGCCCGTGCCAAGCTCCGAAGCCTCATCGAGTCCTTCGAATGCTTCACCGCCCGACAGCGAACCGTCACCTATTACGGCTATGATATTCTCCTTGGTTCCCTTCACGTCACGTGCCTTCTGCAGTCCGGTGGCAAGACTGATGGATGTGGAAGTGTGGCCTACCTCAAAGTTGTCGTACTCTGGACATTCTGCAGGAGAAGAATAGCCCGATATGGCATTCATGTCGTCTACGTTGCCAAGAAATCCGGCTGCACGACCCGTAAGTACCTTATGCGGATAGCACTGGTGGCTGACGTCAAACACAAACTTATCCTCTGGCGCATTGAACACATAGTGCAAAGCTACCGTTGCTTCTACAAATCCGAGGTTAGGACCTATGTGTCCGCCATGCTTGCTAACACGATTGAGCACAGCCTGACGCACTTCGTCGGCTACAATATTAAGTGTCGCGATGTCCATGCCTTTCAAGTCGGCAGGACTCTGTATCTTCTCTATATACATCGTTTATTGATTGATTTATTTGTTCGTTACTGTTTCACGTTGCAAAGATACTAACATTATTACATTAATGCTATACCACGATTGCGGAATATATTACCAAGATTTCTAAATATATTACACTCCTTATACTTATAATAAGGGGGTCATATAAAGCGGAAGATAGGTGATACCATCAACAACCTTATAATCGGCTGCATGTAAAACAGTAGGAGAGATCATATATTCTCCAAACTTATTCATACACTTTGTTATGGAAGACAACGTGTAGTTCTTGCCACTTTTGACTTCTATCGGGCGAATATTATGACGTGTTGTCACTTTGTCCTTTTGAAGCAAGAAATCTATCTCCATACGATTTTCGGCTTCTTCTGATGACTTACTATAGAAAAAGAGCTTATTGCCGCTGGCTGTCAACATTTGTGCCACGACATTCTCAATGAGCATCCCTTCATTCACCTCCAGCTTTCCAAAGAGCAGTTTCTGATAAATCTCTGACGATACAATACCCTTTTCATCAAAAGCGTGACTGATCAACAAGCCCGTATCGTTCATATAGCACTTCAGAGTAGTGCGGTCTTCGTTCATCTTCAGTCCGATGTTAGGCTCAGTCGAGTTGTAGCATATGTTGACGACTCTTGCATCCTTCAGCCAGAAGAAAGCATCGTCCCAATCACGATATTTAGCACCAGGTTTTAGAGCAGACAGCCGGAACTTCTTCTCATGCTTAGACAGCTGAGGAGGAATCTGATCGAATATAGAAGCCACCTTATCGGCTATCTCACTTGCATAATTGAAGATGTCATTACGGTAAATGGTCAGTACATCGCGCTTGGCGGCATCTACGGCATCGAAATCTTTCGTCTCAACATACTTCTTGACGGCTTGTGGCATACCTCCCACTATCATATAGAGACGAAATGCATCCATAGCCTGACGATGGAAAGCTTGTCCCATGGGCTTCTTTTCTGCATACATCTTACGTATCAAGTCCATCAGCATGTCATTACCGGTAGCCCAAAGAAACTCTTCAAAGTCCATTGGATACATCTGTATAGGGCGTTCTTCCGATGGTAGCACAATACCCTGTGTATTTTTCTTAATACTTACCAGCGATCCTGTCTCTATGTAATCGTATCGACCATCTTTTACCAGAAACTTGATGGCAGCTCTCGCCCTGGGACACAACTGTACCTCGTCAAGAACGATAAGCGACTTGCGTTCATGTAGCCTTACCTTATAGTGCTGACTCAGATAGAGAAACAGCATATCAAGGTCTTCCAGATACAGGTCGAACCAGTCTCTGACCATCTGTGGAGCCTTGTTAAAGTCGATGAGGATATATGACTCATATTCATTCCTGGCAAACTCCTCTACGATATAACTCTTACCTATGCGCCGCGCACCCTCTACGAGTAGTGCCACTTCACCGTTTCTTTTCTCTTTCCACTCAAGGAGTTGTTGATATATTTTTCGCTTCATAGTAACCTCTTTACACTTTTTTGAGATATTCAATCATTACGTAATACACCTTTTTGAGATTTATTACAATGCAAAAATACACCTTTTCGAGATATTACACAAGTATTATATTGAATATTTATTGGTGAAACAATAACATACTATATATAAAACGGCAGACTCCCATCAGAGAGTCTGCCGTTTATTTATTGAAATAAGTTCAGCAAGCTGTTTTTTACTTCAGCTCTGTCATAAAGAACTGTGCCACCTGACGAAGCAGGTGATTGCGTGTGTTGCCACCATAAATGCCGTGGTTGCGGTTGGTGTAGAGCAGTTCGCGGAAGTCCTTGTCTGCCTGAACCAAAGCCTCCGAATATTCGTACATGTTCTGCGGATGAACGTTGTCATCGGCAGTTCCGTGGCAGAGAAGCAATGCTCCGTGCAGTTTAGAGGCACGCTCTATCGGGTTGGTAGCATATCCGTCGGGGTTCTCCTTAGGAGTACGCATGTAGCGTTCGGTATATACCGAGTCGTAGAAGCGCCAGTTGGTTGGAGGAGCTATTGAAACTCCGGCACGGAATACGGGACGACCCTCACTCATACTCATAAGAGTGTTGAATCCGCCATAACTCCATCCCCATATACCGATGCGATCCTTGTCTACATAAGGAAGCGTTCCGAGATAGAGAGCTGTCTCTACCTGGTCGCGCGACTCTAAATCGCCGAGGTTGAGATATGTGCACTTCTCGAATTCGGCGCCACGTCCGCCTGTGCCACGTCCGTCAACGCTCACTACGATGAAGCCCTGCTGTGCGAGATATGAGTCGTAAGCACCGCCCTGACCCATCGAACCTGCGCTCCAAGCGTTCTTGACCTGCTGGCTGCCGGGGCCGCTATACTGATGCATTATGACCGGATAGCGCTTGGAAGCATCAAAGTCGAGCGGACGAAGCATCCATCCGTTGAGTGTGACGCCCTCAGAAGTGGTGAACGAGAAAGCCTCGCGCTTGCAGAATCCGTATTCCTTTATGGTCTGACGCAGCTGACTGTTGTCCTGAAGCGTAGATATCACCTTGCCGGCACGTGTGCGTGTAGTATATACATAAGGTGTATTGTAGTCGCTCCAAGTGTTGATGAAGTACTGATAGTCGCCCGAGAAGAGTGCCGAGTTCCATCCCTCAGCATCGGTGAGACGCTCAGTCTTGCCGTTCTTATGATTTACGTATACCTGACGGTCGGTTGGTGCAAGAGCGGCAGCCTGATAATATACGTCGCCTGTCTTGGCATCGTAGCCATACACTTCGGTAATATCGAACTTGCCACCGATGGTGCGCTGCAACTGACCGTTCATATTATATATGTACAGATTCATGTATCCAGAGCGGTCGCTGGGCAGAATGATGTTGTTGCCAACGAACTTGATGGCTTCAACTGCCGACTCCTGCACATACTTGGGCACCGACTCCTTGATGAGAAGCTGGGCTACGGTGGTGCGAGGATTGACAGCATAGAGACAGAGCTGGTCCTGATGACGGTTCATAGTGTACACTACGATGCGGTTGGGATCGACTGTCGACTTGATGCGAGGCATGTATCCGTCGGCATCGATGGGCACATTAAGGCGATTTATCTTGCGACTCTTGATGTCGTAACTCCACGCTGTAACGACGCTGTTGTCCTGACCTGCCTTGGGATACTTGTAAGAGTAGAATCCGGGATAGTCGGTATACTCCGAATGTTCGGGACGCATACCCTTGTACATCTGCAACGAATAGGTCTTTACCTTCGACTCGTCGTAGCGAATCCAGCAAAGCATGGTGCCGTCGGCGTTGAAGGTGAGGGCGCGGTTGAATCCGAATTCCTCCTCATTCACCCAATCGGGAATACCGTTGATGACCTCGTTGAACTTGCCGTCCTTAGTCACCTGTATCTCGGCATTGTCGTAGAGCAGCTTGACAAGGAAGATGTTGCCTTCGCGAACGAATGCCACCTGCTGACCGTCAGACGACCATGTGGGCACCTGCTGAGGTCCGCCGTCAGACAGACGCTCCAGTTTGCGCGAGGCGATGGTGTAGATATAGTGTACGGCGGTGTATGAGCGGCGGTATATATAGTTGGTCTTGGTCTGTATGAGCAGACGTGTTCCATCGGGCGACATGGTATAGCCGTCGAACGAAGAGATTTTCTCGCCCATCGTGTTGTTTACATCGAAGAGTACAGACTGCTCGCGTCCGGTCTTGAACGAATAAGTGACAATGCGCTTGCCGTCGTCGCTGATGCGGGCGTAGGTATCGGTTCCCTCAATGGGATTGATGCCCGACACCACCTTTGGCGCAAACTTACTGCCTGTAACGTCTGCCAGAGTAATCTTCTGGGCAGCCGACACTGAAGATACAAACATCATAAGGAATGTTGTACAGATAAGGATTAAACGCTTCATTAATTATTAATTATTAGTTATTGATTATTAATTGTATTGTCTTTATGGGCTGATAGATGTCGGCTGGAGCGTTGCATCGAGCCGCACATCTATATTTTGCAAAGTTATAATTTTTTCCGTACATTTGCACTCCTAAACCAATAAGTTTTGACTATGACACCACAATTATACAACGACTATGGGGCTTGGATACGCAGCAAGTTCCCGTTTCGTGTGCAGAAAATATCCATTGATGCCGGATTTGCATGCCCCAACCGCGACGGACATGTAGGCATCGGCGGATGCACATTCTGCGACAACCGCACGTTCAACCCCTCTTATTGCCAGCCATCGAAGTCGATAGCCGAACAGATAAGCGAGGGCAAGGCGTTCTTTGCACGCAAATATACGGGAATGAAGTATCTGGCATACTTTCAGGCTTACAGCAACACCTACGCTTCGGTAGAAACATTGAAGCGCCGATACGAAGAGGCTTTGAGCCAGGATGATGTTGTGGGTATAATAATAGGTACTCGACCCGACTGCGTAGGCAGCGATGTGATGGACTATCTGGAGCGACTGAACCGCCAGACTTTTATGATTGTGGAGTATGGCATTGAGTCAGTGTCGGACCAGACTTTGCTGCGTGTCAACCGCGGACACGACTTCGAGTGTTCACGCCGTGCCATTGCCGAGACTCACGACCGTGGCATTCTGACGTGCGGACATATAATATTAGGATTGCCGGGCGAATCTGCCGAGGAGAACATAAGGCAATCGGAGGTGGTGTCAAATTTGAAGCTCGACATTCTGAAGCTTCATCAGCTGCAGATTATAAAGGGCACGCAGCTTGCCGAAGAATATTGCCGCGAGCCGTTCAAGCTATACTCCGCCGACGAATACATCGACCTTTGCATACGCTATCTTGAACGGCTGCGCAACGATATTATTGTAGAACGATTTGTAAGCCAGTCGCCTGCCGACATGCTCATCGCCCCCAAGTGGGGACTGAAGAACTATGAATTCACCAACCGACTGGTCAATGAGATGACGCGAAGGGGCACGTGGCAGGGACGACTGCTGTAGTTGAGAGTTGTGAGTTGAGAGTTGAGGGTTGAGAGTTATGAAAACAAAATAATCGTACAGGAATAACGCTCAATCCACGTTTTTTGCTTAACTTTGCACATAATAAATACTATGTTTCGGCCAACCGAATGGCATGGCTCGGCAAATGTAGCCCTTTTGGCTTGCAAAAGGACTCCTTTTGAAGGCTAAAAGGACTCCTTTTGGAGAGTAAAAGGACTCCTTTTGCAAGCCAAAAGGACTACATTTGAAAACCAACGTCAAAACCCTGCTGAAACTACTATAATAATAATATGTATAAAACAAAAAAAACAATATATTATGTCAGTTACAGAAGAAAAAACGATTGAGGAAAAGAAGAGCCTCAGCTTTGTTGAGCAGCTCGTTGAGCAGGACCTTGCCGAGGGGAAGAACGGCGGACGCATACAGACACGATTCCCGCCTGAGCCTAACGGATACCTGCACATCGGACACGCCAAAGCCATCTGCATGGACTTCGGTATTGCCGAAAAGTACAACGGCGTGTGCAACCTGCGATTCGACGACACCAATCCTACAAAGGAGAACAACGAATATGTAGAGAACATCCTTAACGATATTGCATGGCTCGGATTCAAGTGGGGCAACATATACTACGCTTCCGACTACTTCGACAAGCTGTGGGAGTTTGCCATCTGGATGATCAAGAACGGACACGCATATATCGACGAACAGACTGCCGAGCAGATAGCCGAGCAGAAGGGCACTCCTACTACTCCCGGAACCAACTCGCCATACCGCGACCGTCCGGTTGAGGAGAACCTCGAACTGTTTAACAAGATGAACACTCCGGAGGCTGTTGAGGGCAGTATGGTGCTGCGCGCCAAGCTCGACATGGCCAACCCCAACATGCACTTCCGCGATCCTATCATCTATCGCATCATTCATACACCACACCACCGTACCGGAACCAAGTGGAACGCTTACCCCATGTACGACTTCGCTCACGGACAGAGCGACTTCTTCGAGGGCGTTACCCACTCTATTTGTACCCTGGAGTTTGTGCCACACCGTCCACTGTACGACAAGTTTATCGACTACCTGAAGGAGATGCGCGGCGAGACTGAGAACATACACGACTTCCGCCCGCGTCAGATCGAGTTCAACCGACTCAACCTCACATACACTATGATGTCGAAGCGTAAGCTTCTGGCTCTCGTCAACGAAGGAGTCGTGTCAGGATGGGACGACCCACGTATGCCGACACTGTCGGGTATGCGCCGCCGCGGATACTCGCCTGAGTCTATACGCAAGTTTATCGACTCAATCGGCTACACCAAGTTCGACGCCCTTAACGACATGGCGCTGCTCGAAGCTGCCGTTCGCGACGACCTGAACAAGCGCTCGCTGCGCGTGTCGGCTGTGCTCGACCCCGTCAAACTCGTCATCACCAACTATCCCGACGGTCAGACCGAGGAGATGGAAGCTATCAACAATCCCGAAAACGAGGCTGACGGCACTCACACCATTACCTTCTCGAAGAATCTTTGGATTGAGCGCGACGACTTCATGGAGGACGCTCCGAAGAAGTTCTTCCGTATGACTCCGGGCAAGGAGGTACGTCTGAAGAACGCATATATCGTGAAGTGTACCGGATGCACTAAGGATGCTGAGGGCAATATCATCGAGATTCAAGCAGAATACGACCCGACAAGCAAGAGCGGAATGGAGGGTGCCAACCGCAAGGTGAAGGGAACCCTGCACTGGGTTTCGGCAGACCACTGCCAGAAGGCGCAGGTACGCATCTACGACCGACTCTTCACCGTGGCTGACCTCGGTGCTGATGAGCGCGAATTCCACGAACTGCTCAACCCCGACAGCCTCAAGACTATCGACAACTGCTACGTGGAGAACTATGCTGCCGAACGCAAACCGGGCGAATACCTGCAGTTCCAGCGCATCGGATACTTCATGGCCGACCTCGATTCTACTGCCGACAACCTGATATTCAACAAGACTGTCGGACTGAAGGATACTTGGGCAAAACAAAATAAATAATACTTCTTAATGTTTAGTGTTTAATGTTTAATGTTTAATTGGGCACACCTGTTATAACATTAAACATTAAACATTTTTCATTAAACATTGTTTAGATGGACAACAACAAGAAATATTTTGACAGTCCAGAATTCGGACGACTGCTGCAACGCTACGAACGCTCCCTGCAAATGGGCAAGGACGAATATTTCGAGAGCGACGAACTGTCGGATATTGCCGAATACTACTACGACAAAAAAGACAAACCAAGGGCAGAATACGTTCTCGACTATGCTATGCGGCTGCACCCTGGAGCCGTGCTTCCACTTGTTTTTAAGGCACGCATAGCGCTCATCGACGAGAAGGACATTGAAAAAGCCCGCTACTATGCTTCGCTCATCAGCGACGCGTACGACATCGACTGCCTCTATCTGAAAGCCGAAATATTGATAGCCGAAGACAAACCGGAGGAGGCAAACAGCTTCCTGCGCAACGCTATGGACAACATTGACGAGGACGATGTGCCCGACTTTGTGCTCGATGTGGCTACCATATTCATCGACTACGGACTGCCTGACATCTCAGCCGAATGGCTCACCATGTCTGACGAGGACGACTTGCAGGACTATCGCGAGATAAAGGCGCGCATCGCTTTTGCCAAAGGCGACTACGAACAGAGCGAACAGCTGTTTGAACAGTTGCTCGACGAAGACCCTTACTCGGGTCGTTACTGGAACTCGCTGGCCTCGACGCAGTTCATGGGCAACCGTATCAACGACTCGATAACATCGAGCGAATACTCCATTGCCATCAACCCGAACGACGAGGAGGCTCTGCTCAACAAAGCCAACGGCCTGTTCTCACTGGGAAACTTCAACGAAGCGCTCAAGTTTTACGAAAGATTCCACCAGCTTTGTCCCGATGAAGGAGCCGCAACGATGTTTATCGGCAACTGTCTGCTCAATATCGGACAAACCGAGAAGGCACTACAATATTACAAGGAGGCGCTCGAAGCATTGAAAAAACAGAATCTTGGCACTACCGAAGTGCTGCAATGCCTGGCGTTCACATACTCACAACTCGACCAACGCGACGAAGCGCTGGCGTGTATCGACGAGGCTATGAAGCAGCCCGATGCCAATAAGGACGAGATAACGATTGTGAAAGGACACATACAATTGGAACATGGACACGTCAAGGAGGCAATACGCTGTTTTCTGGGTGCCTTGCAGTCTACGTCGTTCTCGCACGACATATTCTTCCGCATTGCCATCTCGGTATACGACTGTGGCTATCCTGCCATCGCCTATCGCATGTTCAAGTCGTACACCGACATGCACGACAATCACGGCGACGAAGGAATGGCGTATCTCGCAGCATGCCTCAAGACGCTCAACAAGAAAGCCGAATACATCGAATGCCTTAAAATAGCATGCCAACGCAATCCGGCTGAAACCAAAAAGGTTCTGGGCGAATTCTATCCCGAAACGCTCGATCCGAAGGATTATTACGACTATGAGATGAGACTTATGTCGGATGGACAAAAAAATTAATACTTAAAGGGTAACAATACTAATAATTAACGCTATACAAAAATGAATTCTGCCGATCTTTTCCTGTGGATTCTCAACAACCTCAACTATTGGGTTGTGACGCTATTTATGGCTATAGAGAGTTCGTTCATTCCATTCCCGTCTGAAGTTATTGTGCCACCGGCTGCATGGAAATCCATGGACCCAGACAGCGGAATGACCTTCATACTGGTGATTGTATTCGCTACTGTAGGCGCCAACATTGGAGCACTCATCAACTACTATCTCGCCAAATGGCTCGGACGACCCATTATATACCGCTTTGCCGACAGTCGTATAGGCCATATGTGCCTCATCGACCGCGAGAAGGTGGAGAAGTCAGAAGCCTTCTTCCGCGAACATGGAGCTGCGTCTACATTCTTCGGCCGTCTGGTTCCTGCCGTGCGACAGCTCATCAGTATTCCTGCCGGACTCTCGGGCATGCCTATTGGCAAGTTCCTCACATACACCACACTCGGTGCAGGATGCTGGAACACGGTGCTCGCTCTTATCGGTTGGGGAATATACAAGTATACCAACTACAAGACAACGCAAGATGTCTATCTGCAAGCCGTGAAATACAGCCACGAAATAGGATATGTATTGCTGGGTCTTGCAGCGATTGTTATAGCATTCCTGGTATACAAAGGAATGAAAAGAAAATAATAAAGGAATAAAAGGAAGTTATAATTGTAGGAGGCTATGGCGTCCCCGCCATAGCCTGAGCAGCCAGAATGTACTTCCTTGTAATTAATTATATACACAAAAACAACAATAACAACATTGTAAATGCACATTAGTAAATGTGAAAACAATGTTGTTATTGTTGTTTTTTATTGTCTATTTATTGTTTTGGGGATGTCTATTTGTTTCCCTATTTATCCAGCACTTGATACTTGCTGACCTGCGATTTGTATTCAGGCACAATCTCCTTCATCTTCTTTACTATCGCCATGTCGTCGTGGGTGTACGATATCTGGAGCAATTCGTCTTCATTCTTCTTGGCTTCTTCATAATCGTACTCATGCACTTTGGCAACCATAATCTTGCGGTTCTGCGTAGGGATAGTGTTCTCCTTGGTCGAAAGCAGCTCCTCATAGAGCTTTTCGCCGTCGCGAAGTCCAGTGAACTTAATCTCAATATTCTTGGCTCCAGAGAGCGAAATCATTCGTCTTGCCAGGTCAACAATCTTCACCGGCTTGCCCATATCGAACACAAATATCTCGCCTCCCTTGCCCATTGTGCCTGCCTCAAGCACCAGCTTACAAGCCTCAGGGATGAGCATGAAGTAGCGTATTATGTCGGGATGGGTCACAGTAACGGGTCCACCCTTGCGTATAAGTTCCTTGAATATAGGTATAACCGAACCGTTCGAACCGAGCACATTGCCAAAACGGGTTGTAACAAACTGTGTCACACCCTTCACTCTACCATCAACAATAGCCTTATTGAGCGACTGGCAGTAAATCTCGCAGATACGCTTTGAACATCCCATTACGTTTGTAGGATTTACAGCCTTGTCGGTTGAAATCATCACAAACTTCTTGGTGCCGTACTTCACGGCAAGGTCGGCGATGATACGAGTGCCGTTCACGTTGTTGCGCACAGCCATTGCAGGATTGTCTTCCATCATCGGCACATGCTTGTAAGCCGCTGCATGGAACACGTATTCGGGACGATGATCTGCGAATATCTTCTCCATGAAAGCCTTGTCGGTGATGCTTCCAACTATAGTCTCGTTCTTGACATCGGCAAACTGACGAGCCATAGTCAAGCGTACAGAGTGCATAGGAGTTTCAGCCTGGTCGATAAGGGTGAGTTCGGCAGGCTTGTAAACAGCCACCTGGCGCACCATTTCCGAACCAATTGAGCCTGCCGCACCTGTAATGAGCACGCGCTTGCCCTTAAGCATAGCTCCAATGGCATTCATGTCTACCTCTATCTTGTCACGAGGCAGCAAGTCTTCGATTTCAATCTCATGCAGCTGGTTGAACGAAAGGTCTGATTTTCCGTCCCATTCTTCGGCTGCCGTCATCATCATTATCTTTATACCAGCCTGCACGAATTCGTCAACCATCTGCTGATTGTTGCGGAAATCATCCGACTTAAGAGGCGAAACAAACAGCACCTTAACGTGCAATGCCTTCATAATACCGGCTATTCCCTTCTGATTAAGAAATACTTTTTTGCCGAGAAGATAGGTCTTTCGCATATCGTCGCCGTCGCTTATGAAAGCCTGAAGCATATAAGGCTGGTCCTTCATAAGCATGATGCTGTTGGCAAGACTTACACCTCCGTTCTGCGTTCCATATATTGCAACGGGCAAAGCTTTGTCCGATTTGAACACATCGAACATTGCACGAACGAACATTCGTTCCACCCACATCAACATTGAAGCACAAACAAACATCACGGTGCAGCCGAACAGTGAAGGCATAACAACGTTTTCAACATCAAACGCATCAAGAACTGCACCCAAAACGTACGACATGCAGACACCTACGAATGATGCCATGCCTACTCGTTCGAGGTCGACAAGCGACGAATAACGCAATATTCCGGAATAAGTATGAAACAAACGGAAAGCCACAGCGAATAGCAGCACGCATAAAATATTGCCTGCCGTGATGCTCCAAAAATGCTGAGCAAATTCCAATCCACCATGTTCAAGATAGCCACTAACGTATCCCGCGAAGAACACTATTAAACAATCTAAGAACAACACTCCCCAATAAGGAAGCGACTTGCTGGAGAAATACCAGTTTGATAATTTACAAAAGAATTTCATAATGACCTTTCCGTATGTTCCTTTTATATTAAGGACTATAATCCGCACATAATAAGCGGACACTCCTTATACCTTTATATATGTTTGACCTCAGATTAATCAAATTGCAAAAACAGTATTTTACACTTTTGTTTGCAAAGATAGTACAAATAACCCGAATACAACAAATATAACAATAAGATTCTAATATTTACCCCCCAATTGGAGAAGAAAACTAACTTTTGGAACAATAAGATGACATGTATCAACGTTTTCTTCCTATTCCAGCCAGAATATATACGCCAGACTTACACAGCTTATGCTCACCCAAAGCAAAATTCCCTGAACAAGAGGACGCAATCCGACGCTACGTAATGTCTCACGAGTGAGCGAAGCTCCGATGAAGAACAACGAAAGCGTGATGAGATGCTTCGCCAACTTGTTGACTGCACCACTAAATTGCGCACCCATTGCAGCCGTACCGTCGCCTAACAGCGAAGCATTACTGAGGATATAGGTGTTGAAAAGTATTGCAACAATAAACCAGATGATGAATCGCGGCACACTGTTATACCACGGTTTCGACTGTCCATCAGCTGTATTTGCAAGCGACTTGCGGAAGAAGAAGGGTGTGACAAGGGCAAGCACTACTATCCACAAGGCTCGTGTGAGCTTGATAGTTGTAGCCACTTCCAATGCACTTACACCCTGCGAAGCCACCAATTCGGGGTACATCTGGTCGTAAGCGGCTCCTGCGCCAACCACCGATGAGGTGTCGTGGATGGCAATGGCAGACCACATGCCAAACTGTTTCATTGTCATTGACAACGCATCGCCTATAACAGGAAACACAAACAGAGCTATGGCATTGAGAATAAACACTACGCCCAGTGCCACAGACATGCTTTCGGAACGTGCCTTTATTATCGGGCCGACAGCAGCGATTGCCGAACCGCCGCATATTGCGGTTCCCGACGAAAGCAGATAGCTGGTGTGTGAGTCGACACCAAGAAGTTTACGACCTATCAACCAACCAAGTGCAAGAGTGCCAAACACGCTGACGATGGTGAACACCATACCCTCGCTGCCCGATGCCAGTGCCTTGTCGACGTTCATGCCGAAGCCCAATCCGATGACAGAGTATTGCAACAGCTTCTTCGACATTGTCTTGTTGAAGTCGGGAAACGCCTTGCCAAACAGCATTGCAAACGCAAAACCTACAGCCAAAGCAACTGGCGACGACACCCAACCTGCCACCCAAGCAGCCGGTCCCAAGTCGATGCCGAACACTTCAACGGCAAATCCCAACAGCAGCGACACTCCCAGTAAAACTACAATCAATATATAGCAGAGTTCCTTTTTATTCATAGTGAAATCAATAAATAATTAACTGAACTTTCGCAAAGTACAATAATTCAGAAGTTAAAGAAGTTAAGGAGTTAAGCCTAATGCTCTTCATGCCATAAATTAAGCAAAAAAAACAATGGCTTGACACCTTAGCGACCATAGGACGCGAAAAACTCTTAGCTTCTTAACTACCTCAGCTTGCGAAACTAAAAAAAATCAATTGCTGATAAAGCGTACACAAACTAAGACGCCCCTGCAAAGGCAAAAGCGAAACATTTTGGCGCTTTACCCTTCCAGGACGTTATGCATTAATTGCCCCACACACCACCAACGGTGGTCTGGATATGGTTTATAGGGGATTCAATCCCTATCGAAATACGACTAAAAACAATCGCATCAACATTAATCTTCATCAGCCTGCTCCTCAAGCGTATACTTGCTTGAGCCGTCGAAACAGTGTGTACACACCTGACACTTGGGCAATCCGATAGCCTTGATAAGCTGCTTGATGGTGTTGAACTTCAGCGTGGTCAGTCCCAACTGACGACGTATCTCGTCCACCATCTTGGTGTACTGCGGTGAGTCGGTGGTTGCATATTTGTCGAGATCCTTATTGGCATCTCCCTCAAACTTCTCGATAATGCGACGTGTGATAAGCTCCATATCGCTCTTGGCAGATGTGAAATTGATGAACGGACAGCCGTAAACCAGAGGCGGACAAGCTATACGCATATGGAATTCCTTAAGTCCTGCATCAAACAAACCCTTCACATTGTCGCGCAACTGAGTGCCACGTACGATAGAGTCGTCGCAGAACAGCACGCGCTTGCCATTGATCATAGCCTTGTTAGGTATGAGTTTCATCTTGGCAACAAGCGAACGCATAGCCTGATTTGACGGTGTGAACGAGCGCGGCCATGTCGGAGTATACTTGGCAATGCAGCGCTGATAAGGCACGCCTTTGCCTGCAGCATAACCCATAGCCATACCTGTGCCCGAGTCGGGAATGCCCGAACAGCAGTCCACCTCAACATCGTCGGTCTTAGCAAGATTGAAACCGTTGCTGAAACGAGCCTCCTCCACGTTCTTGCCCTCGTATGTTGAGGTCGGGAAACCATAGTAAACCCACAGGAACGAGCAAACCTGCATCTTCTTGTTAGGCTTGCGTATCTGTGTCATGCTATCGGCTTTAAGCTCAATAATCTCACCCGGTGCGATATTATAAACAGTTTCGAAATCAAGATTCGGGAATGAAGTAGACTCACTCGAAGCTGCGTAAGCATCCTCCTTCTTACCTATTATTAATGGAGTGCGTCCCCATGCGTCGCGGGCGCAGATAAGCGAGTCTTCCTTAAGAATCATCATGGTGCAAGAGCCCTTGATGTTATGGTATACGTTCTCTATACCTTCCTTGAACGTTTTGCCTTGAATAAGCAGCAAGGCTATAAGTTCAGTTGGGTTGGTAGCACTTTGCGACAATTCGGCAAAATGCATGTTCTTCTCAAGCAGTTGTTTGGTCAGCTCCTCGATATTTACAATCTTTGCCACAGTGCAGATTGCAAATCGTCCGAGATGCGAGTTTATCACAAGTGGTTGCGCATCGGTGTCGCTGATTACACCAATACCCGCAGTACTTCCCTCGAATCGGTCGAGCGTCGATTCGAACTTGGAGCGGAAATACGAATTCTCCAGATTGTGGATGGAGCGGACGAATCCTTTCTCCTTACTGTACATCGCCAAACCGCCACGTCGCGTTCCGAGATGTGAATTGTAGTCAGTTCCATAGAAAACGTCTGTCACACAGCTTTTCTTGGAAATGGTGCCGAATATGCCTCCCATAAAATTTCAGATGTGTTTTATAAAAGATTTGTGTTGCAAAGTTAATGATATTTGATGAAAAAATATACATTTACATCAAAGTTTATTTGCAGAAAACAATATTCAGCGGTCTGTAATGAGTATTTTGAAGTGTATAGTTGAGAATTTAAAAATATAGTTGCTAAAAAAGGAGGCTATAGAGTCCTCGCCGTAGCCTGCGCAAGTTTCTATGTTATTGTATTGTAGTTTGCGCTGGTTACTGGTGTGGATGCCGTAGCCTCCTATTGAGTGCATATCATCAATTAGATGATGCTGTTCTTCTTTGTCCACTCCACGATTTCGGGAATGTATCCGAAGGCGAGACCGGTAACGGTGTCGGCGCAGCCATAATATACAGCTATCCGACCTGTCTCGGGGTCGTGTACTTCGGCGCAGGGGAAGCAAACGTTAGGTACATCGCCCATACACTCGTAGGGAGTCTGCGGAGAGATGAGGTAAGGACCCGAACGATGGGTTGCCTTCCAGGGCTGTTCGAGGTCGAGCAGAGCCGAACCGAATGCGTAAACGTAGCCGTTGCATGAGCGGAGTACGCCGTGATAGAACAGCAGCCAGCCCTCAGATGTCTTAACGGGCACCGGACCTGCACCGATCTTCATGCACTGCCATGCTGACAACTCGAATGCTGCAGGAGCCATAACGTGGCGATGGCGTCCCCAGAACTCCATGTCGGGCGACTCGCTGTAGAAGATGTCACCAAACGGAGTGTGACCTGTGTCGCTCGGACGCGACAACATTGCGAAGCGGCCGTTGATTTTCTCAGGGAAGAGCACACCGTTGCGGTTGTAGGGAAGGAATGCGTTTTCGAGCTGATGGAATGTCTTGAAGTCCTTAGTCCAAGCCACACCGATTGTAGGACCATGATAACCATTGCACCATGTCACATAGTAGCGGTCCTCGATGAAGCACACGCGCGGGTCGTAGCCGTACACCCACTCGCCAATCTCCTTGTTGTCGCACTCGAAGCGCAGCGGTTCCTCGTTAATGTTCCAGTTGACTCCGTCCTTAGAGAAGCCAACGTGCAGCACCATACGGCGGTTGGTGTCGTCGCAACGGAAAACTCCTGCGAAGCCTTCGCCGAAAGGAACTACGGCACTATTGAATATACTGTTGCTGGTAGGCAGCAAGTCGCGCGGAATAATCGGGTTCTTCGAGCAGCGCCACAGCGGAGTGCGCTGACCTTCAGGACGCTCTTCCCAAGGCATATTGGGCAGAGGATTGCCAGAAATGATTAGTTTGCTCATTGTTTTAATTATTAAATATGTAATTATTAATGTTCAATTTGCAATGATTAATTGTGTAATTATTAATGTTCAATTATCAATGATTAATCATGTAATTATTAACGTTCAATTTGCAATGATTAATTCTATAGCCTAATTTGCACATCAATCCCCTCCCTACGGGGGAGGGGTCGGGGGTGGGGCTTTGTGGGCTTTACGGAGGTGTTATGGGGCTTTCTACTTCTTATCCGGATAAGTAAACGGCACAAACCACGTGATGAGGAATGCCGGGATGGTGCAAACGAGCACGAAGATGAAGAAGTCGCGATAGCCCAACCAGTCGCTTACGTATCCGCTAAGCATGCCAGGCAGCATTACGCCGAGATTCATGATGCCCGACGCGAAGGCATAGTGTGCCATCTGATGCTTGCCCGGTGCAATCTGCTGCATCATGAAAAGCGTCAAGCCGACGAATCCGAATCCGTAGCCGAAGTACTCCAGCACGATACCGCCACCGATGAGCCAGAGACTTTCGGGCTGATAAATGGCAAGCAGAGTATAGGCGATAAACGGAAGGTTGAACACGCAGCAGAGCGAAAACAGTGACTTCTGCAGTCCGCGATGAGCCACATAATAGCCGGCAAGAATACTGCCGATGACGAAGGCTGCGGCTCCGAACGTGCCGTAGCACAATCCTATCTGCTCCTCCGAGAGTCCCAATCCCTGATTGGCGCGGTCGGCCTTGAGGAACAGCGGAACTATCTTCATTACAAATCCTTCGGCAAAGCGATAGAGGATGATGAACAATATATAATATATAATGTGGCGCTTGCGGAAGAGGTCGACGAAAACGTTGCCCAGCTCCACCATTGTCTCCTTCAGTCCAGGGCGTTCGGTAGAAGTGTCGCGACGGTCGGCAGGCACAAACTTGGCGTTGTACAATCCCAGCAACACCATTATTACGCCTATGACAGCCATGATAACAGTCCATGCCATGACCGTTCCCTGACGCTTGGCAACGGCAGCTGCGGCTGCATCGAGCGTACTTACATCGCCCGTGAAGTGCTTTATGAGCACACCGGCAAGCATAACGAGTCCGCCCGTGGCAGCAATCTTGGCGATATTATAGAATGCGCCCTGCCATCCGATGTAGCGCGCCTGGTCGTCCTTTGAGAGCGAAGCCATGTACACACCGTCGGCAGCCACGTCGTGAGTGGCACCACTCAGTGCTATCACAGAGAGCAATGCGATACAAACGGCAAAGAAGTCGGGCAGATGCAGAGCCAGCGCTATGAGTCCGAAGATGCATCCTGTAGCTATCTGGGTGACTATGACGAAGAACTTCTTGGTCTTGTACATTTCGAGAAGCGGACTCCAAAGCGGTTTCAGCGTCCAAGGAAACATGATGATTGATGTCCAAAGTGCTATTTGGGCATCGCTCACGTCAAGACCCTTGAACATAAGTACGCACACCATGTTGAGCACCACAAAGGGCATACCCATGGCAAAATAGAGCGTAGGCACCCATGAAATGGGACTACGACCGTTAGTTTTGTTAGGTTCCATTCGGTTAATTCGGTTTTATTATTGTTTTAAAATTGTCGTAATATGATGTTAGATTGTACAAAATTACCGAAAAAAAACGAAACACATACATTTTTCACACACTTTAGTAATGCTGCGTCTCGTTTTTCTTTAGCATTATTGCTCCACTCCCTCGCGGCGCACCAGTTCGTCGTAAGTGCGGTCCATCTCGTCGGTCATGGCCGTGAACATCTGCTGCGTATGGCATACCTTGAGGAAGAGTGTGCCCAAGTCGGAAGCATCGGCATCGTCCACACCAACCGCCTCATCGTTGAGCAGTACGTTCATAGCGTCGAGCATGATTCGGAACAGAGTGGCCTGTCGCAGCTGCACCTTGCCCTTGGCGTTCTGTCGCATGCCTCGTGCGTAGGCAAACATCACCACGCGTACAGTCAGTTCGACGGCTCTTTCCGCAGCCAATGTAGCCTCAGCGTCGCCGCCTCGGGTGTATGCTGCAAGATGGTCGGCATTGGATGCCATGCGTCCCGACAACAGATTGCCGAAGTTGCGCTTGTATTCGCTCACCATTGCCTCGTACATTGCGTCGTCGCCGCAAGCCGTACGCACCAGTGCCATCATATCGTCGCCTCGCTGCTGCGCCTCACGCACCACACGCTCTATGTCGGAGTACTCATAGTTCATTGCCGCAAGCGGAAAGAACATCGTGTCCATGAATACTGGCGCAATGTGCTCATAGTGGTCGAGCATCATCTGCTTCACAGCCTTTGGCATGTGTCTGTCGGCAGGCGTACCGCTCTTGTCGGCAGCATTGTTGTCGATAATGCCCGACGAGAAAGCGTCGAAAAACGAGCGCACCAGCGTTGCCAGCACCTTATATTTATTCACCTTCATAAGCAGCCGTTATTTCCATTACATACACGTCATGCAATCCGCCCTTGGCGCCATACCACTGCTCTATGCTCTTGTCTATCATCTCCTCGGGGCGAATCTGTGTCTTGTACAGCTTGCGGCACTGGAGTGTGAGTCGTGCCTCGCCGAAGGTGATGTGTCCGTCGGGTGTGGCTACGGGTGTGAGTGCGCATTCTGAAGCCTTGTCATGGTCGCGTCCCGACTTCGATCCGCAGAAGGCGTAGGCCTTGCGAGCCTCCTCCGAGTTGCCGAGGAACACCAGACTGACGTTGTCGCCCTGCTCTATCAGTTCGTGGGTGTAGCGTTCGGGACGAATGAACATCACGGCTACGGGCTTGTTCCACAGCCATCCCAGGCATCCCCACGATGCTGTCATCATATTAAACTTGTCCTTGGTGCCCGCCGTAACGAGCATCCACTCCTTGCCGATTGTTGTAAACACATTGTCGGTCAACTCCGAAACTTCTATCTTTTTCATAATCTAAAGCTTTTGTTTTTTTATTCCAACAAAATTACACAAAAAGCAGAAAACGACCAAACCATATGGTAAAAAAGAGTCCATCCGGAAATGGAGTGATAATAATTATTTATTATTATAATGTAACAAGTTTACATAGTAGCGGAGGTCTCCGGCCTCCGTAGCAATCAATGATACAAATACTATTATTAGTAATGATGATTTGTATTCGACTTGGTAATGCGGAGGCCAGAGACCTCCGCTACTTATAGGTTCATAATTGAATCACTCCAAATTACGAATGAACCCCAAAAGAGAATAACCTTATAGGGTTTCTCCCCTATCATTTAGGGATTTCCACTACGATTGATTAATGTCTTATTTATAACTTTGCATAAGATAAGCTGCCTTATCACAAATACGAACATATATAAACAATAAAAATATGGATATGAAAAGATTAGCTTTCATCATGGCTGCCCTAATCCTGGCTCTTATGCCGGCTTCGGCACAACACTATCGCGACAGCAGATACTACAACAAACAGACCGGACGACTCGACTACGGCTACAATCATCACGGCTACGGCGTGCCCTACTACGGTCTGCGCATCGGTCCGTCGTTCTCGTATGTCAACTCTGACGACGAACGTCTCGACGGCGGCAACTGGCAGACGGGCCTCAACGTGGGCGTAGTGGCAGGCATTCCGCTCACCGACACAGCGCCCCTGTATCTTGAGACGGGACTGTCGTATATAGAAAAGGGTGGCAAGAAGGATTTGCCCGACGGCAAGAAGATGACCTACGACTTGAACTATCTGGAGATTCCGGCGGTTGTAAAATACAAGTACGAGGTGGACGACCACTTCTCGTTGCAACCCTTCATGGGCGGATACTTTGCTGTGGGCGTAGGCGGAAAGATAAAGAACTTTGCCGAGCGCGAGGCTGAAAGCTCGTTCGACAGCAACAACTTCCGCCGTCTGGACGGCGGTCTGCGCATAGGTTGCGGCATCGGTTACGACATGTTCTACGCCGACCTGACCTACGACATCGGACTTGCCAACATCTGCCACGACACGTTCGACCGTTCGCGCAACGGTGCCGTCATGTTCAACTTCGGAGTGAACTTCTAAACAACCATAGAAGTACTAACAAGTTAACGCACAAGCGCTTACAAGTTTCCGTAACGCAATTGCAAGCTAACGGAACAAGGTATTAAACAGGTTAAAAATATAGTTGCCAAGAAAAAGGACTCGTTTTGCATTCCAAAAGGACTCGTTTTGGAGCGCAAAAGGAGTCCTTTTGCTGTGTAAAAGGAGCCCTTTTGAAGGGCAAAAGGGGTCCTTTTGGAATATGGTATATTTAGTGTTGGAATGAGGAATATTGAGCGTGGAAGATTAAGATTATAATGTTTTGAAAATCTACCCGTTGCCAACACTATAAACAGCACTCACCTACCGATGGTTGGCAATGCAAACCGTAGGAGGCTATGGCGTCCCCGCCATAGCCTGCGCAGCCTGTTGACACATATTATCAATTAGAAACTTTGAGCGGGTTGACTGCTCAGGTTATGGCGAGGACGCCATAACCTCCTACGATTAAGTATTCATTAAACTATTGTATTGTTCCAAATTTCGGAAGAACCACAACCATTTCCTCGGCAGAGAATAATTATTCCCTCGCGAGGAAAATCTTGCAGCATCGCGAGAAAACTGAATTTCCAAATCTTATATAACGAAAAAAGGACAGCACTTCAATCGTGAAGTACTGTCCTTGTGTTGTTTTGAGCCTCTTGTCGGATTCGAACCAACGACCCCGAGATTACAAATCACGTGCTCTGGCCAACTGAGCTAAAGAGGCGGGTGGGCAAGCTACTTACATCGCGCCGCTACAACCAACTACCTTTGCTACGTTCCCGTCCTGGAGGATTCGAAGGGAGCTGGCCGTGTAAGACTTACCCGTCTTTTCAAAAGCGAGTGCAAAGGTAAGGCTTTTTATTGACAATGCAAATTTTCAGACACAAAAAACTCCCTATTTAACATTTCTTTCGAACCTTATTATGTCAAAAAATGCTTATATGACAGGTATTCGGAAAAAAAGTAGTAAGTTTGCAACAGTTTTATAAAACACATACATTATTTTAATGATTAAAATAGAAGAATTCATGCAACTTAAGGCTTTCGCCCGTGTGGATGCACTCTTGCTCACCCTGCTATGGACCGTGAGCTTCGCATGCGTCACAATGATCGGGGCGGGAACCATGGGCAATCTCCTTGCAATGGCTACACCTTTCTTTATAGGATGGCGCACATGCCTGTTTCGCAACAACGTTCTGAACGGCAGAATATCGCTTAGACGAGCCTATGCATACAGTCTGTACAACTTCGTGTACGCATCATTGGCTTTTGCGCTGGTGCAGTTCGTGTACTTCAGATTCATTGACAACGGCGGTTTTGTCGGTCTGCTTACCGACACGATGAAGGCAATGGCACCGGTTTACGAGCAAAACGGCATAAGCCGTGCCGAACTGAACCAGAACGTCGACATGCTGGCACAGCTCACTCCGATACAATGGTCGTTCGTGTTCATGCTACAGAACTTCTTCCTCGGAGCACTGGCAAGTCTGCCTATAGCTATTGTGTGCCGCAGAAAATAATAGAAACTATACATAATAAAATCGAACAAACAAACAACAGACTATGGATATAACAGTCGTAATTCCACTATACAACGAGGACGAATCGCTCCCCGAACTGTACGCATGGATCGAACGCGTGATGAACAGCAACAACTTCACCTACGAGGTGATATTCGTCAACGACGGTTCGACCGACCACTCATGGGACGTAATCGAGCAACTGGCACGCGACCACGAAGAGGTGAAGGGCATCAAGTTCCGCCGCAACTACGGCAAGAGCCCGGCTCTGTTCTGCGGATTCAAGGCAGCGCAGGGCGACGTTGTGATAACAATGGACGCCGACCTGCAGGACTCGCCCGACGAGATTCCGGGACTCTACCACATGATTATGGACGAAGGCTACGACCTCGTGTCGGGATATAAGCAGAACCGCAAGCAAGGCGACCCTCTCTCGAAGACCATTCCGACAAAGCTCTTCAACGCTACGGCACGCAAGGTGAGCGGCATACACAATCTGCACGACTTCAACTGCGGACTTAAGGCATACCGCAAGGAGGTGGTAAAGAACATCGAGGTGTATGGCGAGATGCACCGCTACATACCCTATCTGGCAAAGAATGCCGGATTCGACAAGATTGGCGAGAAGCCTGTACACCATCAGGCACGCAAGTTCGGCAAGTCGAAATTTATGGGATGGAACCGTTTCTTCAACGGCTATCTCGACCTCATCACGCTGTGGTTTCTCTCAAGCTTCGGACGCAAGCCTATGCATGTGTTCGGATTTCTGGGCACGCTGATGTTCTTCATCGGATTCCTGGCTGTAGTAGCTCTGGGCGCTGACAAGCTGTGGTGTCTGTCAAACGGTATTCCGCAACGACTCATCACCGACTCGCCCTACTTCTTCATAGCCCTCACGATGATGATGATAGGCACACAGATGTTCCTGGCCGGATTCATCGGCGACCTCGTGAGCCGCTCGTCGCAAAACCGCAACGACTATCAGATAGAGAAGACGCTGAAATGCGAGGAATAACCAACAACGCATACCGGCGACAGAAACAACAAACAGAACAATGCGAAACAAGATAACGAAAATCGTAGCTGCAACAGCCGTGGCAATGTCGGCAGTGGCATGTTCGTCAATAGACTGTCCGCTCAACAACCGCACCTATATGTCGCTGAAGCTTACCGGCAACGAGGCGGTGCTTGAGGACACGCTCACCATAGCAGCCGAACGCACCCCCGACAACCCCGACGAGGACACGGTGCTCATCAACCGACAGACCGGACTGGACAGTCTGACCATACCTATGAGCTACTCGCGCACAGAGGATGTCTACTTCCTGACACTCGTACAGAAAGACACCCGGCTGAAGACAGTAGACACAGTATGGGTGAGCAAGCAGAACGAGAAACATTTTGAGTCGGTAGACTGCAGTCCGGCTATGTTTCACGACATCGAAGGCGTACGGTTCACACAGCACGCCATCGAAGACATAAAGGTAAATTATAATAAGGTGACATACAATGACCCAAAGGCGCATCTACTCATATATTTCAAGAACAGCAATAATTAGTTTGCTGCTACTGCTCGCCACTACGGCTACGGCACGCAAGAAGCCTACAGCCAAGAGCAAGACCGACACTACCGTCAAGGCCGACTCAATACCATTGCTGCGAGGCGTTGCCGTGTCTGCCGACATGATAGGCCTGGCAGAAACCATACTGGGCAGTCACGGACAGTATGAGGCACAACTGCGTGTCAACCTTAAGGACAAGTTCTTCCCCGTAGTGGAGGTGGGATACGGCACAGCCGATGCCGACGAAGTGACAACCGGGCTGAAATACAAAACCTCGGCACCCTATGCACGTGTGGGAATGGACTTCAACATAGCGCGCAACAAGCACGACGACTACCGCATATACGTAGGAGCACGCTACGCCATGACCTACTATAAGTATGACGTGAATGCCGAAGGACTGAAGGATCCGGTATGGGGTGACAACGTGGAGTTCAGCGCCCAGGGCGTGAAGGCCAACTGCCACTGGATGGAAGCGGTGTTCGGCGTGGACGCCAAGATATGGGGACCGCTCCGACTGGGATGGTCGGCACGATGGCGCAGACGACTGGCTCACGACAACGGAGAGCTGGGCAACGCATGGTATGTGCCGGGATTTGGCAAGCAGGGGTCGTCGAAGCTGGCAGGCACGTTCAACGTGACTGTCGAGTTCTAAACGTTTGAGAATAAAAAGTACAAAAAAAGCATAGCTTATGAGCAAGAAGAAAATAGGATGGCGGATTGTGTTTCTGCTGTTTCTCATCATTGCAACAATCAACATCGTACTGCAGCAACGCAACACACCCTATCAGCACGACGAAGGACAGGTGTTCGGCACATACTACCACATCACCTATCAGAACGACACTTCGCTCAACGGAGACATCATGGCGGAACTGAAGAAGGTGGACGATGCGCTGTCGATGTTCAACAAGAACTCGATAATAGCACGCATCAACCGTGGCGAAAACGCCGAGACCAACAATATGTTCAACCGCGTGTTCAAGCTGGCTGAAGAAATATCCGACAACACCGACGGAGCGTTCGACATAACCGTGGCTCCGCTTGTCAACGCGTGGGGATTCGGATTCAAGACGGGCGCCCCTCCCACCCGACACGCCATCGACTCGCTGCGCTCTGCAGTGGGATACAAGACAGTAATGCTGCGCGACAACCGCATATTCAAGCAGAACCCGAAGACCATGCTCGACTTCAGCGCCATTGCCAAAGGCTACGGCTGCGACGTCGTGGCTTACCTGCTGGAACGGCGCGGCATCGAAAACTACATGATTGAGATTGGCGGCGAAGTGGTGACACACGGCATCAGCGAGAAACGATTGCCATGGAAGATTGGCGTAACCAAGCCCACAGACGACTCTACCGCCGTTGACCAAGAACTGCAGACGGTGCTGAACGTCAAGGATATGGCTATGGCAACAAGCGGCAACTACCGCAACTTCTACTATCGTGGAGGCAAGAAATACGCCCACACCATCGACCCGTCGACGGGCTATCCAGTGCAGCACAACATACTCTCAGCCACCGTTCTTGCCAAACGATGCGCCGAAGCCGATGCCTACGCCACGGCATTCATGGTGATGGGACTCGACAAGGCTAAGAAAGTGCTCGACAAGCATCCCGAACTCATGGCATACCTTATATATAGCGACCATCAGGGACAGCTGCAGGTATGGTACTCGCCATCAATGAAGGGCAAGATTCTGAAATAGAAACAAGTATCGACAATGAAGCTATACGACAGCCTGCAAAGTTCGCCCCTATTCCAAGGACTCACCAGCGACAATCTGCTGCAAATCATCGGACAGACCAAGTTCACATTCCGCAAGATTGCCGCTGGCGACATTATAAAGAAAGAGGGCGAACAATGCAACCGCCTTGCGCTTGTCGTCAACGGACAAGCCAAGTCGATAGCATACGCCGACGACCACGGCTACTCGATTGAGGAGAACGTGGCAGCGCCCTATACGCTGCAACCCGAATGTATGTTCGGACTGCAACTACATTACACACGCACCTTCATAGCCACTACTACATGCGACATTGTGGAGATAGACAAGGACGACCTGATGCGCATATCCGACGAGTTCATCATATTCCGAATGAATCTCGTCAACTACATCTCGGCTCTGTCACAAAAGACCACACGCAAACTATGGCACCCCATACCAGCCGACGCACACGACCGGATAGTACACTTCATCAAGACACACTGCTCATCGCCCACCGGACCCAAAACAATGCGAATCAAAATGACACGCCTTGCACAAGAAACCGGACTGGGCAGACGTGCCGTGTCGGAAATTCTCAACACAATGCAAGACGAAAACCTGCTAACATTCAGCCGAGGAATAATCGAAATAAATCATATCGAAGCACTAACATAATATAAGTTAAAAACCCCTACTACAATATTTGCATCTGTAATATTTTCCGTAAATTTGCATATTGATATATCACACAGATTTTTTAGGATTTAGTATGTTGGAAAATAACACAAATACTCCGGAGAGAAAGAATCCATTCTTTGAACCTTACAACACCCCGCACGATACAGTTCCATTCAACCGCATCAAGACTTCTGACTACGAGGAAGCCTTCATGGAGGGTATCCGACGCGACGACGAGGCTATCGAAAAACTCGTGAACGACCCCGAGCCTCCTACATTCGAGAACACCATAGTGCGCGTTGACAATGAGAACGGCGAGGGATATTACGACCTGCTATCACGCGTGTCGACCGTATTCTCGTGCATGCTCAGCGCCGAGACATGCGACGAATTGGACCAACTGGCGCAAAAACTCAGCCCTATCCTGACCAAGCACGCCAACGACGTGAAGCTCAACCGACGCCTGTTTGAGCGCATCAAATACGTATACGAACACCATCGCGAGCTTACCGCCGAGGAGCAGATGCTTCTCGACAACTGCTACGACGGATTCGTACGCAGCGGTGCACTGCTAGACGACGAGGGCAAGGAACGTCTGCGCAAGCTGACTGAAGAGGCAGGCATGCTGTCGCTGCAGTTCTCGCACAACCTGCTTAAGGAGAACAAGGCTTTCACACTCAACATTACTGACGAGCAACAGCTCGACGGTCTGCCTGAAACGGCCCGCGAGGCTGCCGCCCTTGCAGCCAAAGAGGCTGACAAGAAGGGATGGCTCTTCACACTCGACTATCCCAGCTTCTCGCCGTTCATGACCTACAGCACCCAGCGCGAACTGCGCAAGCAGCTGTATATGGCACGCAACACCGAGGGAACGCACGACAACAGCGAGAACAATCTTGAAATATGCAAGCGCCTCATCAATCTGCGCCGCGAGATAGCCCAGCTTCTGGGCTACGAGACATTTGCCGACTATGTGCTCGTTCATCGCATGGCGTCGAACGTGGGTAATGTATACAAACTGCTCGACGACCTTATTGAGGCCTACAAGCCTACTGCCATTGAGGAGGTGAAGGCAATAGAACGCGAGGCAAAGGATGCCGAGGGCGACGGCTTCGAACTCGAACCGTGGGACTTCGGATTCTACTCGCACAAGCTGCAGATGCGCGAGTTCAACCTCGATGCCGAGATGCTGCGCCCCTACTTCGAACTGTCGAAAGTGATTGATGGCGTGTTCGGACTCGCCACACGCCTATACGGCATCACATTCAAGGAGAACAAGGACATTCAGGTGTATCATCCCGACGTAAAGGCATACGAAGTGTTTGACAAGGACGGCTCGTATCTGGCTGTGTTCTACGCCGACTTCCATCCGCGAAAGGGCAAGCAGGGCGGCGCATGGATGACTGAATTCCAGGGTCAGTGGATCGACCGCAAGGGCGTGAACGTACGTCCGCACGTAAGTGTGGTGATGAACCTGACCAAACCCACCGACGAAAAACCGGCTCTGCTGACGCTGGGCGAGGTGGAGACATTCCTGCACGAGTTCGGCCACTCGCTTCATGGCATGTTTGCCAACACCCGATTCGAGAGCCTCAGCGGTACCAATGTGTGGTGGGACTTCGTAGAACTGCCGTCTCAGTTTATGGAGAACTATGCTGTCGAAAAGGAGTTCCTGCGCACCTTCGCGTTCCACTATCAGACGGGCGAACCGATGCCCGACGAACTGATAGAACGCATCGTGAAGAGCCGCAACTTCATGGCAGCATACGCATGTATGCGACAGGTGAGCTTCGGATTGCTCGATATGGCTTACTATACAAAGAAGGATGAGTTCAAGGACGACATCATACCGTTTGAGAAGCAGGCTTGGGCTAAGGCACAGGTGATGAAGCAGCTGCCCGACACATGCATGACAACACAGTTCTCGCACATCATGGCGGGCGGATATGCTGCCGGATACTACAGCTACAAATGGGCTGAAGTGCTCGACGCCGACGCATTCAGCGTGTTCAAGCACAACGGCATATTCGACCAAAAAACTGCACAGAGTTTCCGTGACAACATCCTCTCAAAGGGTGGAACCGAACATCCTATGACGCTATATAAGCGCTTCCGCGGACAAGAACCAACAATCGAAGCATTACTCGAACGCAATGGAATCAAAAAACAATAAAGACAAGCAACTCAGTCTCGACCTGCGCTACCTCCGTATGGCTCGTATATGGGCAGAAAACAGCTACTGCCAGCGACGCAAGGTGGGCGCGCTCGTCGTAAAGGAGAAAATGATAATAAGCGACGGCTACAACGGTACGCCAAGCGGATTTGAAAACGTATGCGAGGACGAAATGAACGTCACCAAGCCTTACGTTCTGCACGCCGAAGCCAACGCTATCACAAAACTGGCACGCAGCTCGAACAATAGCGACGGAGCTACGCTCTACGTCACCGCCTCTCCATGCATAGAATGCGCCAAACTGATAATCCAGGCTGGCATCAAACGCGTGATATATGGCGAACAATACCGTCTCACCGACGGTATCGACCTGCTGAAGAGAGCCAATATAGAAGTTAAATATCTAAATCCGGACGATTATGAACATGAAAACGTCTAACCGGTTCATGCCGCTGATAATGGCAATGTGCGTTGTCATCGGCATACTGATTGGCACTTTCTACGCCAATCACTTCTCGGGCAACCGACTGAACATCATCAATTCTGGTTCGAACCGACTGACCAATCTGCTCCACCTCATCGAAGACCAATATGTAGACAAGGTGAACATCGACTCGCTCGTCGACCAAGCCATACCACAGATACTCTCCGACCTCGACCCGCACTCGGTGTACATAAGTGCAAAGGATGCGCAGGCTGTGGCAGACGACCTTAAGGGTTCGTTCTCGGGTGTGGGCATAGAGTTCACCATTCGCAAGGACACCATCCATGTTCAGAACGTGGTGCAGAACGGACCTGCCAAGAAGGCAGGCATCCTGGCTGGCGACAAGATTGTAAGCGTAGACGGCAAAATGTTCGTTGGCAAGATTGTTACGCAGGAAGAAGCCATGCGAAGACTGAAGGGTCCGAAGGATACAAAGGTGAAAATCGGCGTTGTACGCTACGGACAGAAAGGTGTAAAATACTTCACCGTGACACGTGGTGACATACCACAGAAGAGCATCTCGGCAACATACATGATCGACGAGAACACTGGCTATATCAAGGTGAAGAGTTTCGGAGAGACCACTTACCCAGAAATGCTCATCTCGCTTGCCCAACTGTCGCAGGAAGGATTCAGCAATCTCATCATCGACCTGCGCGACAACACAGGCGGATACATGAACTCGGCAGTACAAATGGCGAACGAGTTCTTGCCAAAGAACAAGCTGATAGTGTACATGCAGGGACGCAAGTCGCCACGTCAGGACTTCCGCTCTGACGGACATGGCTCGTACCAGAAGATACCGCTCATTGTTCTTATCAACGAGGGTTCGGCATCAGCATCCGAAATATTTGCCGGAGCCATGCAGGACAACGACCGTGCCACTATCATCGGACGCCGCTCGTTTGGCAAGGGACTCGTCCAGCAGCAGCTCGGATTCCCCGACGGCTCTATGATACGACTCACCATAGCACGCTACTACACTCCTTCTGGACGCTGCATACAGAAGCCTTTCAGAGCTGGCGACAACAAGGACTATGAGGAAGACATCCTGGCACGCTACCAGCACGGAGAGTTCTTCTCACAAGACAGCATCAAGCACCACGGCCCGGCTTATCACACAAGCATCGGACGCACGGTGTATGGCGGTGGTGGCATCACTCCCGACATATTCATTCCGGAGGATACTCTGGGCATGACATCATACTATAAGGCGGCTGCCATGACAGGTCTGATTCTGCAATTCGCCTATACTTACACCGACAACAACCGTCTGAAGCTTAACAACTTCCACGAAATGATGGACATGGTGAAGTATCTCAACACACAGAATCTCGTGGACAAGTTCGCTACGTATGCCGACAAGAACGGACTGAAGCGCCGCAATCTGATGATACGCAAGTCGCACAGCCTGCTCAACCGCTATCTCAACAAGCTCGTGATATACAACATGCTCGACGAACAGGCACTGACACAATATCTCAACCTTGACGACCCGACCGTAACAAGGGCTCTTCAGGTGTTTAAGAACAAGACTGCGTTCCCCAAAAAGCCCATCAAGAAAAACAAGAAATGATAACCAAACTACAACTCAGAAAAGAGATTAAAAACAGCAAACGACAATTCACCAGCCAGCAGCTGCGTGAATTGTCGTTTGCTGTTATCATACGTCTACTCTCCCACCCTCGTGTAAAATCCGCCAAAACCATAATGCTCTACCACTCACTGCCCGATGAAGTGGACACCCACACCATCGTCGACTCGCTACTGATGAGCGGCAAAACCATTCTGCTGCCACGCGTTACAGGCGAGGGAACTATGGAACTGCACCGATACAATGGCCCGAACGACTTGCAGATTGGAGCCTACGGCATTATGGAACCAACGGGAGAACTCTTCACCGACTATGCCAACATAGAACTGGCGATAGTGCCTGGCGTTGCTTTCGACCATGACGGCAACCGTATGGGACGTGGTAAAGGCTACTACGACCGTTTTCTGCCGCTCATACCCGATACATATAAGATAGGTGTTTGCTTCCCGTTTCAAATGACAACGTCCATCCCAGCCGAGGAACACGACATCAGGATGGACGAAATCATCACTTCACAATAATTATTTCAGACGATTACTTCTGCGACACGCGCACATCAGTAATCTTGCTCTTGAACGCTCCAGCCTTGGCAAGGGGGAATACGAGTGTGCGCTGATAGTACATTCGGGTCTGCGGATTGTACATCACCGGCTGCCAAGCGTTCTTGTCGCCGTTCTGGAATGTAGTACGATCAGATGCCTTCATAGCGTAGATGGTGAGCGGACCAAGTTCTTCCTTCAGCTTGCCGTCTACATAAAGGCATGTCTTGGTGTTGTCGCCGGTTATCGAGATGCTCACCTTCTTGCCTTCGGGTATCTTGTAATTGAACTTGTTGAGATAGCCCTCGCGTGCAAATCCCAACTTACCTTCCTCTGGATCGGCAAGATAGAATGTGGCATTCTTCGACTCAAACAGCACAGTTCCTTTCTCCTCGGCAGCGCCCTTGATATTGAAGTCGACACGATAGCCATAGCCCACTTCTGTCTCGCCAGTAGTCTGACCTGGCTGAAGCTTTGCTATGCTGAATGTCTTGCCCTTAGTCCATCGTGCAGCCACGTTGACACCAGGTGCCTCGCTGAGCTGGTGGCGAAGAGTGTTGAACTCGGCATAAGGCATTGACGTCTTGGCTCCACGCCAGAACTTCACAGCAAGAGTCTGCAATGCAGGATACAGACGGTCGTGAATGTCCTTCACGCTGATGCCATTGCCGGCATGGTCGTTCCATACGGCAAACATACCACCAAGAATAGCCGGGTCGTGCTCGTCAAACTTCTCGTTGCCTATCTGTGCCGGTGTCCATTTGTCGTAGAGATATTCGCAGTTGAGATAGTCGTAATAGTAACCAGCAGCCGGAACTATGTATGTAAGTCCGTCGGGGATGCTGATGAGCTTATAGCCCTGTCGCTTCATCTCCTTAGGGTCGGCATAGCCGTTGTACCAGCAGCTCATTATCACATTGTCCGACTTCACCTTAGTGTCGCCATTGGCATGAGTAAGCGCTCCCCAAAGAGCAGCCTGCTTGCCGAACGACTCTACATATTTAATATAGCGGTCGGTGAAGTAGCGGAACTTCTCTACCACTTCCTTCTTCGCATTCGAGTATTCGTCGGTACCGATGTGCACCACCTTGCCACGGAATACGGGGTTCTTGCCCTCAAGATACTCCTTGAAGAGTCCGTCGACAAACTTATATGTCTCGGGATTGAACAAATCGAGATGGTCCATGCCATACTCCTTTGAGCCGATTTCCGGTTTGTAGTGAGTGAAAGCCAATGTATGGGCAGGCACGTCAATCTCAGGAATGATGTCGACGCCATACTGCTCGGCAAGTTTCTGAAGGTCGATGAATTCTTTCTTAGTGTACGATCCGTCGCGTGCTGTCAGTCCGGGATAAGTGTCACACTCCAATCGAAATGCAGCCTGAGTCTTGTCCCAATCATTGTCGAAGAACTGACGGAAACCGTTGTCGTTTAGATGAATCTGCAAGGTGTTCATCTTATAGTAAGCCATGGTCTTGACAAGCGAACGCAGATAGTCCATCGGGATGAACTTACGACCGCAGTCCATCATAAATCCACGCAAACCATACTCAGGCGAGTCTACAATATTGCCCTTTGGCAGTGAGCCGCCGTTGGATTTATTCTGCTCTGCCATCTGCAGCACAGTACGTGTGCCCCACTTCAGTCCTTTGACTGTAGCAGCGCTGACTGTAGTAACATCGCCGATATTGATGCGGTAGCCTTCCTGACCAAGTGCCTTGTCAGCCTTGAGCACAAGTACAATATCGCCCTTCGAAGGCTTGCCATTCTTCAATGTGAGCTGAGCCCCCATCAAACTGCCATAGTCGGCGGCAAACATCTGTCCTACTTCAGTGGCAGCCTTACCACCCTTTACGATATACTTGCCCGAAACGGTCATCTGACCCTCGGCACCGTGCCATTCCTTCAGTTCGGGAACTACAAAAGGTTTAGGATTCACTCCCGCCCATGCCAGAGCCGACGTCGCGCAGAGACATAATGTAAGCACCATGCTCTTGGCGCTGAAAAAGATTTTTCTCATATTATTGTTTTAGTTGACATTGTTTTAGTTACTAACATTCTTATTTAGGTTGCGCATAGAATATGCACGTACAAAGTTAGCATATTTTTTCCAATCTATAACGGTTTTGCGGTAAAAAACCTTATTCAGCGGTAAAAGCAAATAATGCCGTAAGTAAAACGACTGTTTTACTCACTACTTTCAAAACGACTCCTTTTGCTGCTCAAAACGACTCCTTTTACAACCCAAAAGGACTCCTTTTGCATCCTAAAACGACTCCTTTTACAATCCAAAACGACTCCTTTTGAATACATGAACAATTCCATGGAGGTGTACACGTTGCAAAATTATATAAAATAGAAGTCTATCTGAAAACTTTTGAGTAACTTTGCACAGATTTTGCTATACTCTATTAGCGTACACCATCTGTACGCCACACATTATTATATAATATGAACAAGAGATCCAATACATCGATACAAATGATTGCCGACTACGACGGCGACATAAAGAACCTGCTCAATGTGGAATTTGAGGGTACACTTCCCGTACTTGCCACTCGCAACGTGGTGATTTTCCCGGGAGTGATATGCCCCGTCATTGTAGGACGCAAGCAAAGTCTGAAGTTGCTCAAAGACATCAGCAAAGAGCGCGATGCCGTGTTTGCTGTGTTCTGCCAGAAAGACCCTAACGTGGAACTGCCAGGTGAAGGCGACCTCATTGAATACGGCGTATATGCCAAACTGGTGAAGGTGCTCGAAATGCCTGGACCAGGCAACAACGTGACAGCCATAATACAGGGACTGGGACGTTGCCACCTCGACGAACTCGTCAGCAACAAGCCGATGATTCTCGGCAAGGTCAGCCCTGCCATGGAAGAAATGCCCGACGAGAACGACACCGAGTTCAAGACCGCAATGGATGACCTGCGCTCAAATACTGTAAAGTACATACAGATGAACGAGGAGCTACCCGACGAGTCGCAGTTTGCACTGAGCAACATCTCTAACGACGTGATTGCTGCCGACTTCGTGTGCTCAAACCTGCCATTCAGCCTTGAAGACAAGATTTCGCTCATCACTACATCAAGTATCAAGGAGCGCGTCATCGGCGTGCTGCGCGTGATGCACAAGGAAATGCAGCTGCTCGAACTCAAGCAGAACATACGCTCGAAGACTCGCGAAGACCTCGACGAACAGCAGCGTGAATACTTCCTGCAGCAGCAGATTAAGAACATCAAGGAGGAATTGGGCAACGGTGAGGGTTCGCCCGAGCGCAAGGAGCTGGAAGAAAAGGCTAAGACAAAGCTCTGGAGCGACGACGTGCAGAAAGTGTTCCGCAAGGAACTCGACAAGCTCGACATGCTCAATCCACAAAGCCCCGACTACAGCATTCAGTTCAACTATCTGCAGACAATGATCAATTTGCCTTGGGGCGAGTACACCAAGGACGATCTTGACCTGAAGCGTGCGCAGCGCATACTCAACCGCGACCATTACGGAATGGAGAAGGTGAAGGAGCGCATACTCGAATATATGGCTGTACTGAAGCTCAGAGGCGACCTCAAGTCGCCCATTATCTGCCTCTACGGACCTCCGGGAGTGGGCAAGACATCGCTCGGCAAATCGATTGCAGCAGCCATGAAGCGCAAGTATGTACGCATGTCGCTCGGCGGACTACATGACGAGAGCGAGATACGCGGACACCGTCGCACATACATCGGAGCTATGCCCGGACGTATCATCAAGAACATACAGAAGGCAGGTTCGTCAAACCCTGTATTCATACTCGACGAGATTGATAAGGTGACACAGAACACCGTCAACGGCGACCCGTCATCAGCATTGCTCGAAGTGCTCGACCCCGAACAGAACAACGCCTTCCACGACAACTATCTCGACGTTGACTACGACCTCTCGAAGGTGCTCTTCATCGCTACAGCCAACGACCTCGGCAGCATACCAAAGCCACTGCTCGACCGTATGGAACTGATTGAGGTGAGCGGATACATCACTGAGGAGAAGATAGAGATAGCCAAGCGCCACCTCATTCCGCGCGAGATTGACAACTGCGGACTGGCTGCCAAGGAAGACAAGCCGACGTTCAACAAGGCTGCCATAGAGAAAATCATCGAACAGTATACACGCGAGAGTGGTGTGCGGCAACTCGAAAAACAGACGAACAAGGCGCTGCGTAAACTGGCTTATCGCAAGGCACTCGACGGACAACTGCCATATGAGAAGATTACTCCAAACGAGATTGAGGACCTGCTCGGCAAACCGCCGTTCTATCGCGATATCTATCAGGGCAATGACTACGCCGGTGTAGTGACCGGACTGGCATGGACCAGCGTAGGTGGCGAGATACTCTTCATCGAGACTTCGCTCAGCAAGGGCAAGGCTGGCAAGCTGACACTCACCGGTAACCTCGGCGACGTGATGAAAGAGTCGGCTGTGATAGCCCTCGAATATGTAAAGGCACACATCGACACTTTGGGCGTCGACTACCGCATATTCGACAACTGGAACATACATATCCATGTACCCGAAGGCGCAACACCAAAGGACGGACCGTCGGCTGGTATTACTATTGCCACCTCTATAGCCTCAGCTCTTACACAGCGTAAGGTACGTAAGAACACAGCTATGACCGGTGAGATAACACTGCGCGGCAAAGTACTGCCCGTAGGTGGCATAAAGGAGAAGATACTCGCTGCCAAGCGCGCCGGCATAACAGATATAGTAATGTGCCGCGACAACCGCAAGGACATTGAGGAAATACCCGAAATCTACCGCAAGGGAGTGCAGTTCCATTATGTCGAGAACGTGCAGGACGTATGGCAGTTTGCACTCACCGACACATTGGTAGACAATCCGGTAAGCTTTAAGATTGACGACGAAAAGAAAGAAGACAAATGACATTTGAACTACAACATACCGACCCGTGCAGCGACGCACGTACCGGACTCATAACCACCGACCACGGACAGATAAAGACCCCTATCTTTATGCCCGTGGGAACCGTTGGCTCGGTCAAGGGAGTACACTTTCAGGAGTTGCGCGAGCAGGTGAAGGCACAGATAATACTGGGCAACACCTACCACCTGTACCTCCGTCCCGGACTTGACACACTGCGCAAGGCTGGCGGACTGCATAAGTTCAACACATGGGACCGCCCGATTCTTACCGACTCGGGTGGCTTTCAGGTATTCTCGCTCACCGGTATACGCAAGCTGCATGAGGAGGGATGCGAGTTCCGATCACACATCGACGGCTCTAAGCATATATTCACACCTGAGAGCGTGATGGACACTGAGCGCATTATCGGAGCCGACATCATGATGGCATTCGACGAGTGTCCTCCCGGTGAAAGCGACTATGAGTATGCCCGCAAGAGTCTGCAACTCACACAGCGATGGCTCGACCGCTGCTTCAAGCGTTTCAACGAGACCGAACCGCTCTACGGTCACAAGCAGAGCCTCTTCCCTATCGTGCAGGGATGCAAGTATAAAGACCTGCGTCGTGATGCAGCCAAGTATGTAGCCGACAAGGGTGCTGACGGCAACGCCATCGGCGGACTGGCTGTAGGCGAACCTACAGAGGTAATGTACGAGATGATAGAGGTGGTCAACGAGATTCTACCCAAGGACCGTCCACGCTATCTCATGGGCGTCGGTACTCCACAAAACATTCTTGAAGCTATAGAACGCGGAGTAGACATGTTCGACTGCGTAATGCCTACCCGCAACGGACGCAATGCCATGCTCTTCACCTACAACGGCACGATGAACATGCGCAACAAGAAATGGGAAAACGACTTCTCACCCATCGACCCCGACGGATGCGACATCGATCGTCTGCACTCAAAGGCTTATCTGCACCATCTCTTCAAGGCCCAGGAACTTCTGGCAATGCAGATAGCAAGCATTCACAACCTCGCCTTCTATCTGCGACTCGTCACCGACGCACGCCAGCACATCGAGCAGGGCGACTTCGTGCAGTGGAAACGCAGCGTCATAGACAATCTCGGAAGAAGAATTTAGTTTTAGTAGGATGAAAAGAAAGAACATAAAGCGGATGCGCCACCTGCTGCATGCAGCACGGTGGATGCACAAGCACACGGCATGGATACGCAGAGCAGCTATGTGGACTGCACACAAGCTGAGATTTCTGCGTGTGCTCGGCGTGCTCAATCCGCTGCGCTACATCAAGACACTCGACTGGTATATTATACGCAAGTTCATCGGAACGTACATCTACTCCATTGCGCTCATCATATCAATCAGTATCGTATTCGATGTCAACGAGAACCTCTCGAAGTTTACGCAATATCATGCGCCACTTAAGGCCATTGTATTCGACTATTACGCCAACTTCGTACCATATTTCGCCAATCTGTTCAGTCCGTTGTTCGTATTTATTGCCGTGATTTTCTTCACGTCAAAACTGGCGTCCAACTCCGAAATCATCTCTATGCTCGCTGCTGGCGTTTCGTTCAAGCGACTCATGCGACCATACATGATTTCGTGTGTACTCATCTCCTCGCTCTCGTTCTTCCTTGCATCCTACATAATCCCACACGGCACAATCGTCAAGCAGAATTTCGAGTCGATGTACAAGAACAAGAGGCTCAACACCTCAGCCGACAATGTTATGCTGCAAGTAGACCGTGGAGTGATTGCCTACATACAGCACTATGACAACAACTACAAGAAAGGCTACGGATTCTCGCTCGACAAGTTTGAGAACAAGAAACTCGTAAGCCACCTCACAGCTATGGAGGCGCAGTATGATACCATCAGCGACTCCAAGTATCATTGGACCGTAAGCAACTGGAAGATACGCGAAATGCGCGGACTTAAGGAGCACATCACCAGCGGCTCAAAGCTCGACACCATGATAGTAATGGAACCAACCGACCTGGTATACTCAAAGGGTCAGCAAGAAACATTCACATCGCCTGAACTTAAGGAGTACATCTCAAAGCAGATAGACCGAGGCAGTAGCAATGTAGTGCAGTATCAGGTGGAGTATCACAAACGAATAGCATCCTCATTCGCTTCATTCATCCTCACCATAATCGGTGTCGCGCTGTCGTCACGCAAGCGGAAGGGAGGTATGGGTATGTATCTCGGCATCGGTCTGGCACTCAGCTTCGGCTACATTCTCCTACAGACGGTGTCATCTACATTTGCCATCAACGCCGGCATGCCACCAATGCTTGCAGCATGGATACCAAACATCACATTCGCCATCGTAGCATACTTCTGCTATAGAAAGGCACCAAATTAAAATGTTGAATTAGGAATGTGGAGTGTTGAATTGTCGGCTTTGCCGATTACAAATTAAACAATGTTGATTTAATTAATTGCCACTCAACACTCCACATTTCAAATTCAACATTGCGGTCATACCGCAACTATTCAACATTCAACACTCAACACTCAACATTTCTAACAATGTATTTTGACGAAACACAACTCAACGACCATGTGCTTGATGCACTATACGACATGCGCTTCGACGTGTGTACTCCCATACAGGAACAATGTATCCCGCCAATACTCGAAGGTCGCGACCTTCTTGGCGTAGCTCAGACAGGTACCGGAAAGACCGCTGCCTATCTGCTGCCTATCCTCTCGCGTCTTGATGACGGCGGATTCCCAAAGGACGCTATCAACTGCGTCATAATGAGCCCTACACGTGAGTTGGCTCAGCAGATAGACCAGGCCATGCAAGGCTTCGGCTATTATCTCGATGGTGTTAGCAGCGTGGCTGTATATGGCGGCAACGACGGCAACCGCTACGATCAGGAACTCAAGAGTTTCCAGATGGGTGCAGATGTGGTTATTGCCACTCCCGGACGCCTCATCAGCCATATTTCACTCGGTTCTGCCGACCTCAGCCGCGTAAGTTTCTTTGTTCTCGACGAGGCAGACCGTATGCTCGACATGGGATTCTCTGAAGACATAAAGATGATTGCAAGCAAGTTGCCCCCTACTTGCCAGACTATCATGTTCTCGGCTACTATGCCCGAGAAGATTGAAGAACTAGCCAAGACTCTGCTCAAGAACCCCGTAGAAGTGAAGATAGCCGTAAGCAAGCCTGCCGAAAAAATCAAGCAGACAGCCTACGTTTGCTATGAAACACAGAAGATTGGCATCATCAAAGACCTTTTCCGCAAGGGCGACCTCAACCGTGTCATCATTTTCTCTGGCAAGAAGCAGAAGGTGAAGGCCATCAACCGCACTCTGCAGCAGATGAAGATTAATTCGGGTGAGATGCACTCTGACCTTGAGCAGGCCGAACGCGACGAAATTCTCTATAAGTTCAAGACCGGACAGATCGACGTACTCGTAGCCACCGATATCGTAGCACGTGGCATCGACATCGACGACATAGCTATGGTCATTAACTTCGACGTACCACACGACCCTGAAGACTATGTTCACCGCATTGGACGTACAGCACGTGCCGAGCGCGACGGTGTTGCAATCACCTTCGTAAGCGATGACGAAATATACAGCTTTAAGCAGATTGAAAAGTTCCTCGATCGCGAGGTGGAGAAGGTGGCACTGCCCGAAGGATTGGGCGAAGCACCCGACTACAATGCTCCTCGAGGCAAGGGCAAGTCCGACCGCAACAACCGTGGCCGTGGTAGAGGCAAGAAACCGACAACTGACAAGCAGGCTGCTGAAGGCGAGAAGAAGCCTCGCAACAACCGCCGACGCAAACCACAGAATGCTGACAGCAACGCTGAGCAGTCTGCTAACACCACAACGGGCAATGCCGAGCAGCCAACAACCGGCAACTCACAACAACCAGACAACTCAAACAACAAAGCTGACAACACCCAGCCCGATGGCGAGAAGACGCCGCGCAACAAGCGCAACCGCAAGCCACGCCGCCGACCAGAGAACGGTGAAACAACTGGCGAGCAAAATAACTCAAACGAGCAGAAGACAGACAAGGAACAGAAGCCGCGCAACGAAAAGAAAACTCGTGGCGAACAAAAAACTCGTGGCGAGCAGAAGTCAGACAACGAACATAAGTCAAATAACGACAGAAAGCCAAACAACCGTAAGCGTCAGAACACTGAACAGAAGTCTGAAGGCGAGCAGAAGCCACGTCGACAACAACAGCGCCGCAACAGCCGTAAGCCTAATACTCCCAAGGCAGAAACTACGCCAAACGTGCCCGCTGTAAAGCAAACAAGTGCTATCACAAAGATTCTGACAAAACCTATCAGCTGGCTAAAGTCGCTCGGCAAAAAGAAAGACTAAAGTATATTAGATACGAAATAATATAGTTCTTTAGATATAACCCTCTAAACGGGGCAGAACTCCACACCGGTTTTCTGCCCCGTTTTTTTTGCAATCTATTTTTAGAATAAATTTATAGCTGACAATAATATACAATAAGTGAGACACTTTATACAATACGTTTATTTAGATACATAAATCTATATGTATTGTTGGAAAAAACATATACCTTTGCATGAGCGCAGTTGCCAAGGTTGTTGGTGCTTTGGTCGTACTGCTCTGAACAAAAGTAATAAAACCATAAACAGATGGAATGGCTTAATATCTCGACATCTATCGAACTTGTCAGTGTACAACAGACGATATCGTTTTCGTTCAAGCAGACGGGAACTACTCAGATGTATACCTATTCAATGGCAAACCTCACAAAATGACGTTCAAACTCAAATTCTTTGAGGACGCCTTCTTGCAATTACAATACAACTTTTTCATAAGAGTTGGCAAAAGCCTTATTGTAAATAAGAAATACATCTACGTTATAAATATTAGCACGCAGGAATTGCTTCTGTCCGGTTCACGGCTTAGTGTTGAATTCAAGCTCAGAGCCTCAAAAGATGCTCTGAAAGAATTGAAAGATCAAATATAATTGGAGGCGACGCTCGAGCAGGAAAAGAATGTCACTACTACCGGAGCTGACAGAGAGAAGAAAAACAACAACGTATTTAAATAATAGCACTATGAGTTATATAGAAGATAACTTTAACGAGAAGCCGGTTATTGTCATTGACGAAAAACCGGATGTTGTTCCTGGTCAGACGGAAGGTGAAGTGCCTGTGATGATCATTGAGAACGACAACGATAGCGATGAAAACAATACCATAAACATAACCACTACTAAAAATATGAGATGGTTATGGATGTTAGGCTCTATACTAGTAGTAATAATTACTACTATAGTTTTAGCATTGGGATATAAGTATTATCGCACCTATATAAATATAGGAGTACCTGTGTCCGTGAAATCAGCGGAGAACATAAAGAAGCTACAGAGCCCCGCAAGTCATGTTACACCAGAGGTGATAATGACAAGCGACTCTATACTTGGCGTAGGTATGAACATTTACGAGCTGCGCGGACTGAAAGCCGAGATTTCATTCTCACAGCCAGATTCTACTGATACCGAAGTCTATCTCTACAGTCGCAGCTGTGATTTTACAAGCTACGACCCACACGAAAACCGATACCTCGGCAGCCTTGTTGTTAATGGTAAGGAACTGGCTACAAACATAAGCCGATTGGGATACTGTGCCATGGCAAACAACAATGTAATGATAGGTGTAGCAAGAGACGAAAAGGTGAAAGATTATTGTATAGAGAATAGAGGCAGCTTCTTCCGCCAGTTTATTCTTGTTTCAAACGGTGTGCTGCCATCCAGATTCTATCTACACGGTAAGGTGGAGCGTAGGGCTATTGGTCGCATCGGCAACAAACTCTACTATATTGAGAGCCATAACAAAGAGGCGCTTTGGGCTTTTGCCGATGCTTTACGCGAATATGGCTTCATTGATGCCATCCACATCACCGGCGGAACGGACTACTGTTATTACCGCTCCGCAGATGGTAGATTGCATGATATTGGTGATGCAAACCAAAAGGGCAAGAAGCATAAGGGACAAGGAACCATACCTTGGCTGGTATTCAAAAAAAGATAAACATTTGTTGCCATTTACTCATGCTCAAGTTACGACGATAACTTCCCTATCAAATCTCCAGCTGCGGCAGATGGTCGACAAGTATCTCGGTATGGCCTGCATCCCGAATGAATGTTCCCATATCGGTCAGTGTAACTTCTGTTCCTGTCTTGCTGTTAGTTGCACTAAAGAAGCTGCGTCCATCGGCTTTTAAGTTAAGTCGTATAGTCCAATCCGCCACGTGAATAGTGCCGTCTTTAGTCAGACGAGGCTTGCGCACTTTACTATCGGCAGAATGTGTGTCGATGATAGTAGCAAAATGGCAGCAGCGGGTCTTGGCTGTGGAAGCGGTGAAGTGCCAATGATTGGGATTAGAAGCATAGCGTCCGTCTGCATCACCCTTAAGCCAATTGTCAGCAGGTACGAAGAATTGCGATGTTGTGTCGGCAGTAAGAGCTGTAGAGGCGTAAAGCCAAGCATCGGAAACACCACGAGCATAGTTTATGGCACGTACGTGTAGTGCTTGCGACTCATGACCAATAGTCATCGGATGCAACACTGTGTGCAACATATAACTCCACACTACGGGACGGTCGGCCTCCAGTTCGTCGTATACAAAGACAAGTCCTGAGGTTCCAAGTTCTACAATATGGCGGCGGTAAGTGGCGAGATGATTCACATCCCATCCAGTACGTGGCGAAGTCTCTACTCCTGACTTGCGCAGACGATCGGTCCATAATGGAGACACCACCTCGCCATAAGCGTTCGAAGCATCGCCGAGCACGTAATTCACATTACTACCAGTATAATAGCGTGGTATCCACCCGTAACCCTCAATACCAATACGCTGGCCCATACCGTCAACAAGGATGGTATTATGGGCACGTGTGGCACGATGGCATAGTATGGAGTGGCGGTCGACAAATGAAGTATGATGACCACTGCTATAAAAGAGCGGCTGGCCACCGTAGAATGTATTGAAAGCATTCTGATTGGCAAGTGCATGCGATGTCGAACCATATGGACTTGAGCGGAATGTCAACATAGCATTCTGATGCCAATCAGTCCAGTCTGTATGGAAGGCTGCCAGTCCGCTCTCGGGGAACACGTATTCCGATGGTAGAGAATCAAGTCCGACACCTTCGGGTAATGGGCGTTGACACTGCAAGCGAAACCATGCCAAATCTCCCGACTTGCCAAGAAAAGACCTCTTCAGATAGTCGGGGCGCACAGCGAGCGTGCGGCGCACAAAGTCGGCAGCATAAGTGTCGCCAGTGAGTCGGGCCAACGCATCAAGATAACCTATGCGTGTAGCGCTAGGCTCGAGTACACGCTGATGAGAACTGCCATTGCCTCCAGACTTGCTGAATGGCGGTTGCTCGAAGATTGTATACATTATATTACGACGATACCATGGGTCGCAGAAGAAGTCGTAGCCCGTGAGACGGCTGTATAGCCAAGGCACCTCAATGAGGGTGCGACAGTTGACCATAAAGTATGAGTCGCCATTGTGCCATGCCCCGTCGGTGTTTAGAGCAGGCATACGCGCCACCCATACGTTGTAGCAATACTCAACCCACATAGCAGCCCGTGGCAACTCGCCGTAGGTGGCAAGCGCAGCCATAGTCAGAATGCGAAGCGTCATCTGCCAAACATGGTTGTCTGCAATGTAGTTTTCCAGATGATTGTTGTATAGAGCGTACATCTTTCCTGCCTTTCGGTCGATGGCTTGCAGCAGAGCGGTGCGTTGTTCCGTGGTGAGCACGTCATAGAACGAGTCGTATGCCATAGTACATAGCGACAGAAGCGAAGCGTCGTTGAAGTCGCCCTTGACATTGACATCCTTGTCCCAATCAACCATTGTAATAATGCGTCGTGTTGCCTCATGAGCATAGCTTACATCACGTGTGAGCAAATAGGCATAAACTAAAGCATTGCATCCCGACTCCTCACCGCCAATAATTCGTCGACTCTCGCGCGTAAGATATGCCTTACGCTGCACGGCATTGGTGAATTTGGACAGTTTCGAAGTTGCAATATCGGCAGTTGACTTCATCGGTTTACGCATCACTTTCTGTGCCTTGTCGATATACCACTTGCGTTCGGGACGTCCCTTAGTATTAAGAACGAACGAATTCCATGTATCGCGAGTGGTAAGAATGCGCGGATGCGAATCTGGCAAACCCTCCACCACACTACTGAAGGGCGGTGGACAGAAATGGGTTGGTGACGATTGGGCTACTTTAAAACTATTTATGTCCGACCACTTGACGCTACCATCTTCGGATACATATCCATACCGCCAATACCACATACCCGGGGCAAGGTCGGTATCAGGATTGTACATAGGCCAGAAAGTTTCACGCTCAGTACATGCGGTGGCAAGATGTGAGTCTTGCGAATAGCGCAAACGATAGCGGAATGGAGCGTTATCGGCGGTAGGCCACTGAAACGACACCTTACGCTCACTGACGGTGCTGCCATCAGCCGGTAAAGGTGTTATGCGCTCCTCGTGCATGAGCATAGGTTCGGTAATCCGTATGCGACTCTGTGCAGTAGCTTGCTCCACACTTGCCATTGCAAGCGTAGCAGAGAGAACTATATGCAAGAATGAATATATAATATATATAAGCTTAAATATTTTCATAGCTACAAAAGTAGTCTATTTAATATAAAAAAGAGTACTTTTTCAGAAGAATATCGAAATTCGAACTAAAAACTAAAAGCAATTATTACAAAATGAAGAAATAAATCTTATTGTTCATTGTCTTTGCGTGCATGTTGGTGCAGGGCGTATTTGCCCAAGCACAGAAGGAAGAAATCAACAAACTAGCCTTCGAACTGAGATGGCAGCTACACCGTTACAAGTGGTTTACACTGATGGACAAGGTTTACCGACTCACTAAAAATGAAAAGTATGCCACGGAATGTAAGGCAGAAAAACTACCTCCTCACCGACGTGCCGACATCTATCATCGACACTTCCGCCCCTACAATACGTACAAAATACAACGAGGACAGCAACGTGCTTATCCATTGCACAGCCGACCACAATGTACAACTGAAGCAGGAAGAGGGATTCTACTCACTATCAATACCCCAATCAACTACGCAAACTACTACTTCCTTGAGTCACTATGCCGATACAAGAAGATTTCTAACAAGAAATATGGTGCTTAATTAATGCTTTTATCAAAATAAACTCGTAACTTTGCACCGTTTAAACAAAATTTACGCACGACACAGACTCATGCCGTGCGTTTTCATTTGAAATCATAGAAATATAGAGAATGAGATTTGCAGTAATAGCAGCGGGCGAAGGCAGCCGTTTGGCGCAGGAAGGTGTCGAACAGCCCAAACCGCTGGTACCCGTATGCGGCGAGCCCATGATTGAACGCTTGCTGCGCATATTCGTCGACTGCGGTGCGACGGAAATAGTGGTTATCGTCAACGAATGGAGCACAGCAGTGCGCGAACATATTGAGAGCCTTGATCTTCCCGTGCCACTGCGCCTTGTTGTGAAGACCACACCAAGTTCAATGCACAGCTTGCATGCACTTTCGCCATATCTGCGTGGCGAACGTTTTTGCCTTACTACAGTAGACACCATCTTCCGCGAAGCAGAATTCAAGAAATACATACGCCACTTTGCTGCCACCACAGACATCGACGGATGTATGGCTGTGACACCCTTCGTCGATGACGAGAAGCCATTGTGGGTAGGCGTAGAGCAGCAGGTTGATGCCGACGGTGCAAGCATTCTCGACAAGCAAGGCTCACATCGTATGCCTCGTGTCACTGGTTTTCACGACAGTCAGGAGCAGGGCGACTATCTAATTTCGGGCGGCATATACTGTCTGGGCGACCGTGCTCTCGACGTGCTCGACCATTGTATGGAGAAGGGCATGAGCCGTATGCGCAACTTCCAGCGCCAGCTCGTAGCAGAAGGTTTGAAGCTCGAAGCCTATCCAATTAACAAGATTCTCGATGTCGACCATCGCGACGACATAGCCAAAGCAGAAGTTTTCCTTCGTCCGCTCGAAGGCAAGAAACTCGTGGGCGTATGCCGTGACAATGAGTATTCGCCAAACTGTGTCGACAACGATGCTGCCATCATGCATGCCGTTAAGGACAATCTGGAATTGCTTGGCGCTGAGGTTGAGATGTACAACGAGAAGGACTTCTACACCAAGGCAGAGACTATCGATGCAGCCCTGCAGCGTGCCGCCGACAATGGCATTATCGACAGCAATGAAGCCATAGCCAATGAGCATGCCGACGCATTCTTCAGCATGGCTCGCAGCAAGCGCGCACTCAACGCCCTCGACCGCATTGAAAAGAACGGTATTCCCGTAGTGAACAGCAGCGATGGCATCGACCGTTGCATACGTCGCACAATGACCGAGATGTTCATCGAGGGCGGTGTGGCTTATCCCGAAAGCCGTATCATCGAAAAGGGCAACTCCATGACCGACGGTATCGACTATCCTTTGTGGCTGAAGCGTGGTGACGGATGTGCCCAGCAGAAGGAGGATACATGCTACGTACAGTCGAAGGACGAGGCAGAGAAACTTCTGAACGACTTTTGGCAGCGTGGTGTAGAGTCGGTAGTGGTAAACGAGCACCTCAAGGGCGACCTCATCAAGTTCTACGGCGTTGAAGGCACCGACTTCTTCTACTGGTTCTATCCTTCTAAGTGCGGCCACCGCTCTAAGTTCGGTCTTGAAGTTATCAATGGCGATGCGCGCGGCATTATCTTCGACACCGATGCGTTGAAGCAGGAAGCCGACAAGGCAGCACTGATGCTTGGCGTGCCAGTATATGGCGGCGACTGCGTTATTGGCGACGACGGTTCGATAAAGATTATCGACTTCAACGACTGGCCAAGCTTTGCCCCATGCCGCGACGAGGCAGCATTCAATATAGCCATGGCTATACTCAACAAGATGTAAAACAGCGGAACCGGCAACACCCCAAACGTTACATCAAGAATTTTAATTAAACATTATCATATAAAAATGTCAAATTCAGAATTCAAGTCAACCCTCAAGTCGTCGGACACAGAGGAGCACATCGACATTTATTTCTATCGCCCGATAGGCTATCAGTGGGCACGCTTCTTCCGCATGCTGCACGTCACCCCCAACGTAGTGACTATTCTTTCAATATTCCTCGGCGTAGGAGCCGGCATCTGCTTCGGCTTCAACGATCTTCGCATCAACATCGTAGGTATTCTGCTGCTCATTTGGGCGAATATGTACGACAGCTGCGACGGTCAGCTGGCACGTCTCACCAATCAGAAGAGCGCGCTTGGACGTATTCTCGATGGTGCCGCAGGCGACTTCTGGTTCATCGCCATCTATGTAGCCATCTGCATCCGACTCATGCCCGAATGGGGCGTGTGGATATGGGTACTGTGCGTAATAAGCGGTTTCGGTTGTCACTCACGCCAGTGTCGTCTTGCCGACTACTACCGTCAGATTCACCTCTTCTTCCTCAAGGGCAAGGATGGCAGCGAGATGGACGATGCCTCAAAGCAGGTGGAGCTGTATCGCGAGATGAAATGGGGCAAGCAGCCGCTGCAGAAACTCTTCCAGTTCTTCTATGTCAACTATACAGCAGCCCAGGAGAAGGAGACACCGTGGTTTCAGAAACTCAAGGCTGCAATACGTGCCAAATATCCCGACCAGTTGCCCGAAAGCCTGCGCAATGACTTCCGCCAGGGCAGTCTGCCACTGATGAAGTACGCCAACTTCCTCACCTTCAACTGGCGCAGCATCACACTCTTCGTCAGCATTCTCATTGGCAAGCCGTGGGTTTATCCGGCAGTAGAGATTGTAGTGTTCACCGCCGTTTACTTCTATATGCACTATCGTCACGAGCGTCTGTGCCGCGAGGTACTTGCCAAGCTCGACAGCTACAAATAAAAACATATGAACAATAAGTTTCGCAATATATTCATGGCGTTCGGTATAATAGCCATTCTCATCATGCTCTGCACGATGAACATGGACTATACCGACATTTGGCACTATCTGCTCAAGGTGGGCATCTACTTCCCGCTCATCTTGGCTTTATGGCTGGTGGTGTACTTGGTCAACACATTGTCATGGTATCTTATCATCAATGACGAAGGGCGCTGTGAAGGGCTCTCGTTTTGGCGTGTCTACAAACTCACCGTCAGCGGATTTGCCCTCAACTACACTACTCCGTGTGGACTTATGGGTGGCGAGCCTTACCGCATCATGGAACTGAAGCCATACACCGGCGTGAGCAAAGCTACATCATCGGTTATATTATATGTGATGATGCACATCTTCTCGCATTTCTGGTTCTGGTTTCTCTCCATCTTCCTCTTCATCGCATTCAATCCCGTAGGATTGTCGATGGGCATACTGCTTACTGTAATCGGTGCATTCTGTATTCTTGCCATCTACTTCTTCTCACGTGGTTACAAGACGGGCATGGCACAGAAAGGCATACGTATGCTCACCCACATACCATTTGTAAAGGGATGGGCAATACGCTTTGCCGAATCGAAGAAGGAGACCCTCGAACAGATTGACTCGCAGATAGCCCTACTTCACCAGCAGCACAAGCGCACATTCTACTCGTCGCTGCTGTTCGAACTGTCAGCTCGCATACTGCAGAGTTTTGAAATCTACCTCATCCTTAAGGCTTTCAATGCCGAGGTGGGCATAGTTGACTCAATACTCATTCTCGCCTTCTCATCGCTGTTCAGCAACCTTATATTCTTTACGCCGATGCAGCTTGGATCGCGCGAAGGCGGATTGGCATTGGCTGTAGACGGACTGCATCTTACAGGTGCACTCGGTGTGTACACGGGACTTATCACCCGACTGCGCGAGCTGGTATGGATAGCTATCGGCATCATGCTGATTAAGATTGGCAACAACAAATTGCCCAAGGACACACCCAACAGCAACGAATCTTAACGACATACACATTTTACACATAACGGATATACATATGAAATCAAATAAAATACGAGGCATTATATTCGACTACGGTGGCACGCTCGACACACGCGGCGACCACTGGTCGGAAGTGATATGGGACGGCTACCAACAGTGTGGCATCGCCATCGACAAACCCTCCTATCGCGACGCTTATGTATACGGCGAACGGGCATTGGCTGTCAACCCTATCGTTACTCCCGAATTCCACTTCATCGACATACTGCGCGAGAAATTTCAGTTGCAGTTGCAATTTCTGTGCGGTTGTCCATTGTTTCCGACTGGCAAGGACGACGACCAGCGCCAGGCACAGCTCGCAACACATCTGGAAATGTCAGCCGATGAAATCGGCGACACAGCCATGCGCATAGCCACATGCATCAACGATGCCACCAATGCTCTGCTGCACGAAAACCGCAAGGTGCTCGAACGTCTGCGTCAGGCAGGTCTGCCTATGGTGCTCGTATCCAACTTCTACGGCAACATCCGCACAGTGCTGCGCGACGCTCATCTCGATGGTTTCTTCAAGGAGATTGTTGAGTCGGCTGTGGTAGGCGTGCGCAAACCCAATCCTGCCATATTCGCTCTCGGAGTGTGCGCTCTCGATTTGCCTGCCTCTGAAGTATTGGTGGTAGGCGACACCTACGGCAAGGATATTGTACCCGCTCATCAACTCGGATGCCATACCATTTGGATTAAAGGACGCCAATGGGAAGACAAGCCAGCCGATGAAAGCATTTGCGACGACGTTATAACACGACTCGAAGACATGCTTAAGTTTGTAAGTCAAAATGCATAGTTTGCATTTTGACTTACTCCAATTCTACTCAATATTCCGTTTTTCCTATTTTTTAGTTGCTATGGGAAAAATATTCAGAAAAATATTTAAATGCAAAAAGTTTTCATGTCCTATTTCACTTATTATTCTTAACTTTGCATTCTCTTAATAGACAATTAGGATACACATTTAATATAAAGGTAAAGGGTGAAAAGGTTTTTAAGTATTACATTGATGTTCTTTGTCTTGGCAATTGCAGCCAAGGCACAGATTACCGGTGAAATTTATGACAGCGACGGATATCCTATTCCGTTGGCAAGCGCTATATATAAGGGTCACCATGTGGCAGCAGCAAGCGACATGGACGGCAAGTTTACCATTGCGCGACACAATGGTTGGGAACTCACATTCAGTAGCGTAGGCTTCATTCCGCAAACTATCAAGGTTGGCCCCAACACTCCTTCACACATGAAGATTGTGCTCAAGGAGGACTCTAAGACTCTTGGCGAGGTGGTTATCAAGCAGAAGCGCGAACGCTACTCACGCAAGAACAACCCTGCCGTAGAGCTTATGAAGCGCGTAATAGCAGCCAAGAAGCTGTCGCATCTTGAGAACAACGACTACTATCAGTACAACAAATATCAGAAGATAACGCTCGCTCTGAACGATATCAAGCCCGAAGACCTTGTAACGGGCAAGTACAAGAACAAGTCGTATGTGAAAGATCAGATTGAAACATCGCCTTACAACAACAAGCTCATTCTGCCCGTCAGCGTGGAGGAGACCGTTACGCAGCACATCTATCGCAAGAATCCTAAGGAGGAGAAGGACATTATCAAGGGTCAGCGCCAAGAAGGTGTCAACAACCTGCTGCAGACGGGCGAGATACTGAACACGTTGCTTAAAGAGGTGTTTACAGATGTCAATATCTACGACGACCACATGCGTCTGCTTCAGTATCAGTTTACGTCGCCCATCGGCGAGACTGCAATCTCGTTCTATCGATTCTATATCCAGGACACTGTATATGTCGACCGCGACCTGTGCTACCATCTGGAATTCATTCCCAACAACCAGCAGGACTTCGGATTCCGTGGCGAACTGTACGTATTGGCCGACTCGTCATTGCACGTCAAGAAATGCTCGTTCACTCTGCCTAAGTGCACCGACGTAAACTTCGTGAGAGACATGAAGATTACGCAGGAATACACCCAATTGCCCAATGGCGAATGGGCGCTGTCGGTAGACGACCTCACCACCGAGATACACGTCAACAAGATGATAGGCGACCTGCTTGTCACCAAGACGACGCGCTACGACGACTATGCCTTCGACGATTTGCCCAACAAGCTGTTCAAGGGCAAGGCAAAGGTAAAGCACGAGGTAGATGCGATGATACGCGACGAGGCGTTCTGGAACCAGTATCGTGCCGTAGAGCTTACCAAGGGCGAGTCGTCGATGAATGCCTTCATACATCGTATGGAGCAGTCGAAGAACTTCAAGTGGATTATCTTCGGATTGCGAGCATTCCTCGAGAACTTCGTCGAGACTGGTTCTACACGCACCAAGTCGATGTTCGACTTCGGTCCGGTCAACACCATCATCTCAAACAACTTCGTCGACAACTACCGCTTACGTCTCAGCGGACGTACCACAGCCAATCTCAACAAGCACCTCTTCTGGAAGGGTTACTACGCTTACGGTACAAAGTCGCACAACCACTACTATGGCACAGAAATAACATACAGTCTGAACAAGAAGAAGAATGCGCCGTTCGAATTCCCGCAGCGCAACATCATCTTCGAGACTGGCTACGATGTTATGTCGCCTGCCGACAAGTTCCTCATGCACAACAAGGATAATGTATTCATGTCGTTGCGTACACAGAAGGTTGAGCAGATGTACTTCTACAACCGCCAGAAACTCTCGTTCGACTACGAGACCGACTGGGGATTGTCGTTCAACGCGTCAATCAAGGCTGAGAGCAACACACCAACCGGCGACCTCACATTCATGAAGATGCCAGGTGCTGTGACCAATCCCGATGCCGACGGCAACGAATTCGTCCACAAGATACGCACTACTGAGGCTAAGCTTGGCGTGCGCTACTGTCCCGGACAGACCTTCATCAATACCAAGCAGCAGCGTTGGCCTGTCAATCTCGATGCTCCTGAGTTTACATTGAGCCACACTATGGGCATCAAGAACTTCCTTGGTGGCGAGTACAAGCTCAATATGACTGAGGCAAGCATATACAAGCGCTTCTGGCTCGGATCGTGGGGCTACGTCAACACTCACCTTATCGGTGGTGCACAATGGAGCAAGGTACCGTTCCCGCTCCTCATCATGCCCCCTGCCAACCTCACCTACTTCGAGATGGAGAATACCATGTCGATGCTTAAGAACATGGAGTTCCTAAGCGACCGCTACGCCTTTGCGTCGGTTTCGTGGGACCTCAACGGCAAGCTGTTCAACCGTCTGCCACTCATACGCAAGCTCAAATGGCGTGAATGGGTATCGGTAAAGGGAATGTGGAGCACACTGACCGACAAGAACAACCCGCTGCTTGAGCAGAACCAGAACTCTACTATGCTCTTCCAGATGCCTGAAGGAGCGTCTGTAATGGACAAGAAGAAGCCATACTGGGAAGTTGTAGTAGGCGTACACAACATCTTCAAGTTCTTCGCTATTGACTACGTTCGTCGTATGAACTACAACGGACCTGGCATCAAGAAGAACGGAATACGCTTCATGTTTATGGCAAGTTTCTAAAAGCATCAAGCTTATGGTTTTATTTGCAGACAGACAGGATATAACACGCATCGGACTGATGCACGTCGCCAGCACTATGGAATGTGCTGGCGAGTGCAAATATGTTGAAGACAAGGCTTCGCTAATCGAAGCCTTGACAGCCGTGCCCGATGCCATAGTAGTGCTCGACTATACCATGTTCGACATCAACGACCTGTCTGAGCTGCTCATCATTACACAACGGTTCGGTAGCTCGCACTGGGTGCTGTTCAGCGACACCCTGAGCTACGAATTTATGTCGCGAGCCGTGGCTACAAGCCGACAATTAAGTATTGTGATGAAAGACTCACCCATTGGCGAGATTCGCTCAGCATTGCAATACGCCCTACAATATCAACGATACATCTGCCAACGAATAGCCGAGATGCTGCTCAATCCGCCGACCAACGACGAGCAACAACCCGAGTTGGCTAATCTTACAAAGACCGAGACTGAGATTCTGAAGCTTATAGCTCTTGGACTTACCACAAAGGAGATTGCCGAGCGACGCTTCTCGTCGTTCCACACTATCAATACACACCGCAAGAACATATTCCGCAAACTTAGTGTCAACAACGCTCACGAGGCTACAAAACTGGCACTCAGAGCTGGACTGGTAGACAGTGCGGAATATTATATATAATGAAATGAGGCTACAGCATTCACGCTATAGCCTCTTTTTTTATAATTTTGTGCAAACGATTGTCCTGATTTTTTGATTGTTTTTCATTTATTAAGTTGTTTCATATTACTTTATATCCCTATTTTTGCAACATAATCGATAACTTAATAACTGTTTTCAACAAACCTTTTATGATTAACAACAAACTTAAAATGTGGGCATTTCTACTGCTTATGCTCATCGCTATGCCAACAATGGCAGACGATTTCAACAGTCAGCGAACGGATTTTCGCGACGAAAGTATCTACTTTATGATTACCACCCGTTTCTACGATGGCGATCCAAAGAACAACGTGTTGTGTTGGGATAACAAACAATGTCAGATCGAGACTGGCGACCCATGTTGGCGAGGCGACTTCCAAGGCGTTATCGACAAACTCGACTACATCAAGGCACTTGGCTTCACAGCTATCTGGATTACTCCAGTAGTGCAGAACGCATCGGGTTACGACTATCATGGCTACCATGCCATGGACTTCACACATGTCGACTGCCGCTATCAGAGCGGTGACGGCTCGAAGAGTGGCGACGTAATGTTCCAGGAACTCATCGACAAGGCACATGCCAAGGGCATCAAGATTATACTTGACATCGTGCTCAACCACACAGGTAACTTTGGTGAGGAGAATCTCTGCAAGGAGTTTGAGCGCAACACCAAGCTTCGTAACCAGGCTGAAATCGACGCTTGTATGATTCCTAACAGCGATATGCTTGGCTCCGACTATCTCACAATTGTAGGTGCTCAGCAGTACCAGCGCCGTTTGGCCTTGATGAAGAATACAGATGGACAGAACCACGACATACACAACTACTGGCACCATACAGCCAACAACTGGAACTGGGACTTCCCCAGCCGTTGGATGGGTCAGATTGCTGGCGACTGTGTAGACCTTAACACTGAGAACGACGAGGTGGCACAGTATCTCGTAAAGTGCTATGGCGAGTTCATCAAGATGGGTGTCGATGGTTTCCGTATCGATACATCCGGCCATATCTCTCGCTTGACATTCAACAAGCAGTTCATTCCTCAATTTACAGCACTTGGCGAGCAGTATAAGAGCAAGCGCTTAAACCAGGCACCTTTCTTTATGTATGGTGAGGTTTGTACTCGTATGAACGATGTCACCTACAGAGGTCAGGCAAACCTCTCTTGCTACTTTTATACCTGGAAGTCGGACGAGGACTTGCTCAACAAATGGGATGGAAGCAAAAGTTACTGGGATAGTCAGGTGGTTCCTGAGGGTTCTGAGCCAGTAGGTCCACAACTGCTTTGCTTGGAGGAGACTACTTCTCCAAAGAGCAACAATGCCAAGATGCTCAATGGTGCATGGCACGAGCCGGACTATTCTCAGTCAAGCGGATTCAACGTCATTGACTTTCCAATGCACTACAGCTACAACACTGCCCAACAGGCTTTCGGATTGGCAAGCGGCGACGAGTGCTATAATGACGCTACTTACAATGTAGTATATGTAGATAGCCATGACTACAGTCCAGGTCCAAACGACACAAACCGTTTTGGTGGTACAGATGCTCAGTGGGCTGAGAACCTCTCTCTCTTGTTTACCTTCCATGGTATTCCTTGTATCTATTATGGTTCTGAGATTGGTTTCCGTCGTGGTAAGGTAATTGATAAAGGCCCTAATGGTCCTCTCTCAAACACTGGTCGTGCCTACTTCGGTGGCTACATCACAGGCGATGTTGAGGCAACAGACTTCGGTAAGTACACAGCTTCTGGCAATGTCAATGCAACTCTCAACCACGATCTTGCTCAGCACCTCATTCGTCTTAACCAGATTCGTCAGGCTGTTCCTGCACTGCGTAAGGGTCAGTGGACCGTCGATGGATGTACAGCAGCTAATGGCGGTATTGCTTTCAAGCGTGCATATAAGAAAAGCTACGCTCTCGTAGCCCTCAATGGTGGTGCCACATTTACAGATTGCCCTGAAGGCACATATACTGATATTGTTACTGGTAAGACATATACTGGTTCTACTATCACCGTAGACGCTCCTGCAACACAGGGTCAGGTGCGTGTACTTGTAAAGGATTGGACTGGCGGCGTTGTAGGCGAAGATGGTCCATTCATCTACACTACTTCTGCCAAGAGCAAAGATGGTCAGGCTTACGACGGTCAGGAAGAGGCAGGCACCGATATATATTATGGTAGCGAAGACATAGAGCAGGATGCAGCAGTTGTATTCAATCCTAATGGCGGCAACTTCCGCACAGAGACCGTTACCGTTACTGCAACTCTCAACGATGGCGCAACAAGCGGCTGGTATCAGATTGAAGGTGAGGACAAGGTAGAACTCTCAAGCGAAGGCTCAACATTCACCATTGGCGCAGACATGAAGTTTGGTGACACCAAGAAAGTAAACTGGGGTGCAACAAACGACGATGGTACCGAGTACAGTGGTTCTATTACATACAGAAAGGTAGATCCTAACGCTTCTATCATCGTTTATGTCAAGGCAGACAAAGCACCTAACCTCTATGCATGGACAGCTGGCGGTGAGGCAGCCAAGGCTCTCAATGGCGAGTGGCCAGGCAAGCAGATGTCAGCTAAGGCAACTGTTGAAGGTGTAGAGTATTATATGTTCGTTGCTGACGGTGTAGAGTCGTTCAACATGATTCTTAACAATGGTGGTAGTGCACAGACTGGTGACATTACTGGCATCACAGCTACAACATTCTTCTCTTACGATGGTGGCTCTGGCTACAAGGTACTTAGTGGTATTCCTGTTCCCGAACCGAACCCGAATCCTAATCCAAATCCTAATCCTAATCCAGAACCAGACCCAATACCTGTCCCCAATCCAACTGGCAAGTTCTATGTTTACTTTGCAGCTCCTACATCATGGACAACAGTTAAAACATGGGTATGGAACAGTAACTTGGGTGACGACAACAACTACACTGGTGGCAACTGGCCTGGTGAGGATTGTGTCAAGACCTCTAAAACCTACAACGGCATGAGCATTTGGATGTGGGAGTATAAGGGCGACAAGACCGATATGCCTACACACATCATCTTCAACAATGGTAGTGGTGAGCAGACAGCCGACCTTATCTATCAAAACGGCAAGTGCTACGACTTCAATGGTGTTAACAGCTCAATCCCAATCACAACAGCCAGCAACGGCATCAACGCTGCTGCTGCCAAGACAATGGTTAAGGTATACACACTCAATGGTGAATGTGTTGGTGTAATGTCCGATCTTAACTCTGCAACCTACACTCTCCGTCCTGGCATCTATATTGCCAACGGCAGAAAGTTTGTAGTTCGTTAATGTTCATAGTTAGTTAAAATAAAATGAGACTATAGCGAAAGTGCTATAGCCTCATTTTATTTTTATTCTAATATTGTGTCAATGTAATGGGATGAAGATTACTTAACGATCATCTTCTTGCCGTTCTCAATAACAACACCCTTGTATGACTCGTTAACACGCTGACCAGCGAGGTTGTAACGAACACCCTTCTTGGCATTGTCTACGGTGATGTTGTTGATGCCAGTTTCAACAGTAGGATTAACAGTAATGTCAGAAAAACACAAACAAACATTTGCTTTAGCTGTTTTTCTGTAAACTGTGAAAGTAACTTCATCAGCTTCACCAGTCCATGTCCAATCACGTGTTTTCTTGTCCATTGTTAATGTACCAGTTGAAGCCTTAAAATCACCGGCACCCTTACTTCCAACAACAGGAGCAGTAAAAGTAATCGTTTTTATTTTTTCTCCAGACTTAGAAATTACGATATCTGAACCTGCAGGTGTTTCCATATTCTTTCCACCATATATCCAAATACAGCCAGTTGCTTTATCATTATTATTAGCGTCATACTGATAATATCTCATTGTAGCGCTTGGTTCATTCTCTACAAACTTCATTGTGACATCGTCAACAGTAAACACGCCATTATTGGCTTGTTTAGATGACAAATACAAAACATCCTTTGCAGCTGGAACAAGTCTATCCATAAGTTTCTTGAAGTTGAATGTTGTCTGAGCGTTAACTGCACCAGCAACCATCATAAGTGCAGCAACAAAAGCATAGCGTAAAGTTTTAATCATAATTTTATTGTTTTAGTTATAAAAAATATTTGCAGTAGTATTGGCGGAGCCGAAACGACTTCCGGCTACCGCCAACAATTTAATAATGTAGAGAATTATGTTCTGAGTCAGTTATTACTTCTTAGCAGCAGGCATTGTTGTGTTCACAACGATCTCGCTGAAGCGGAGCACACCAGTCTTGCCCTCAGGACGGCTAACAGTGAAAGTAACCTCCTTGGCATCGCCAGTCCAAACATAGTTCTTGGTCTTGCGCTCAAACTTCAGAGTACCGCAAGAAGCGTTCAATTCGCCAGCGCCCTGCTCCACCGGAGTAGCTACGAAAACGATGTGCTTCATATTCTCCTTGCTGTTAGTCAACTTGATAGCCGATCCCTCAGCGTTCTCGTTGTCCACCTTGCTACCATACAGACGGATACAAGCGTTCGACTTAGCTGCATCACCAGTAAACATCTGGTAAGCAGGAGAAGAGCTATAGTTGCCCGGGATAATGGTCATTGTTACGTCGCCAACAGTCTGTACTCCAGCACCTGCTTCCTTATTCATAAGATAAAGAACGGGCTTGTTAGGCTGAAGACAAGGCTCGAAAATGTTCTTGAAGTTGATTGTTGTCTGTGCTGATGCGCCACCGCATACAAGCATCATCAATGCTACCAATGTAAAACGCAAAGTTTTAATCATAATGTTTTCGGTTATTAAATATTAGTAAATTAGTATTACTTGTAATTTTTAGTATTCTCGTTACTTTTAGTATTATAGTTACTTTTAGTGATGCAAAGTTAAGAAAATATATTGTTATCGCAAATTTTAGAGCCCAAAAAAAAGATACAATTTAATACAAACTATGTACAAGTACGTACAGTGAAGCATATTAATAGGGGTGAGGCAATAATTAACGATACATAAACGGGCTGTAAGCCCAATATCCTCCATAACCCCTTCGTAGCGTTTGTATTTAACGACAATAGTGACAATGATTGACTATATTATTAATGATAATCATGGGAGCATTGGACAATGTAGCCTGTCCTATTGTCGAACATTGTCAACATTGTCGTTTTAACAACAAGGAGCTTGATATTTTTGTATTTAACAACAAGGGGCTTGATATGTTTGTATTTAACGACAATAGTGACAATGGTCGACAATGATTTTATGATATTCGATTGACAATGATTTTAATGATATAAAAAAAGGTCTCCAAAGTCGTTAGACCTTGAAGACCCAAAGTAAAGAAGGCAGCCACCTACTCTCCCGCATTGCATTGCAGTACCATCGGCGCAAGCGGGCTTAACTTCTCTGTTCGGAATGGGAAGAGGTGGGACACCGCCGCAATAACCGCCTAAAGTTTTTTCGCTTCGCGGAAAAACTCAATTTTGAATTTTGAGTTTTGAATTGTCCGCTGCGTATAAGTTAGACAAATTGATTAGCAAAACTTGTTGTTA
>NZ_JADYUF010000140.1 GCF_021531655.1 Leyella stercorea
TTGCATGTGTTAAGCCTGTAGCTAGCGTTCATCCTGAGCCAGGATCAAACTCTACATTGTAAAATATCTTTACCAGCAAATTCCTTGGTGCTAAGCCTTGCTGGGCCTTCATAGGCCTTTCTAAGCCTTAGCTAAAATTTGCTTATTGTTTGTATCTGTTTCAGAACGCTTCCGTATATCTTTTAATGAATTAACGGTATGTATATTA
>NZ_JADYUF010000141.1 GCF_021531655.1 Leyella stercorea
AACTTTTCATCTGACAAATATACAGAATTCCAATGATTTCAAAGAACAAAAGATGTGTATAAAGGGTAGGGCAGCGCCTTGGGTGTACGGATTGAAAACAGCAAAACGCCCTGCAAGGGCAAAAGCATTGATAACTAACGCTTTTGCCCTTGCAGGGCGCATTGGTATTTGTGATACTTTCACCCAGGGTGTTGCCCTGGGCTATGGG
>NZ_JADYUF010000142.1 GCF_021531655.1 Leyella stercorea
GTGCGTACGAGACTCGAACTCGTGACCCCATGCGTGACAGGCATGTATTCTAACCAACTGAACTAACGCACCTTTCTTTTGTCTGCGTTAAAGACGATTGCTTTGTTGCCTTAAAAACGGTAATCAGAGGCGGTGCGTACGAGACTCGAACTCGTGACCCCATGCGTGACAGGCATGTATTCTAACCAACTGAACTAACGCACC
>NZ_JADYUF010000143.1 GCF_021531655.1 Leyella stercorea
GAAAAACGAACCGTCAAGTTTGTTTGACTTTAAACTCTAATTTGGAAGCTCGTTCTGAAACAGATACAAACAAACAGCAATATTCCGCCAAGGCTTAGAAAGGTCCAGTCGGCCCAGTAAGGCTTAGCGTCAAGGAATTTGCTGGTAAAAGATATTTTACAATGTAGAGTTTGATCCTGGCTCAGGATGAACGCTAGCTACA
>NZ_JADYUF010000014.1 GCF_021531655.1 Leyella stercorea
GAGAAGTTAAGCCCGCTTGCGCCGATGGTACTGCAATGCAATGCGGGAGAGTAGGTGGCTGCCTTCTTTACTTAGGGTCTTCAAGGTCTAATGACTTTGGAGACCTTTTTTGTTTGTACATTTGTACTTTTTCTATGTTTTTACATTTTATCTTATATTTTTGTGGATTTTCTTGCGTCGTAAAATATAAATGTGTATTTTTGCAGAAAATAGCATCATATTTTATAAAACCTTAAATAACTATCAAAATGAAGATTTTGAATTATTGTTTCTTTCTGTTTGTTATTGGCATTTTGTCTGCTTGTTCTTCAGAGTCTAATTCTGTTGATGAAAATGCCTTAGTTCCTGTTCAAGTGACATTCTCCGGACTTGATGTTAGTGTTGTGCCTGATGGTAGTAGAGGCTTAACGACTCGTGCAACGGTCTCAGAAGCCAAAGTCGACCGTATTGCCTTTAAAGTATTTGATGCGAAAGGTAAGAATGTTTATTCTGTGGTTAAGGAAGATCCAAATGCAGAGGACTTTGACAAAGTCAAGTGCTTGTTGCATATTGGTACTTACAAATTCGTTGCAGTAGCACATAAGGCAACAAGTGCGGAATCTAAAGCTGCTGTGATTACTTCCGATACAATTGCTACATTGAATGAAAAAAATATTCCTTCTGCTATGTATTCCAAGGTTATGGATGTAAAAGTAGCTGGTAATACAAAGCAAGATGTTGCTATTGAATTTGGAAAGCGTATCACTTCTACCTTTAATCTGACTGTGACGGATACTTATCCTGCCGATATAGAGATTCTGGAGCTAATATTTAATCCTTCTGAAAATAAAGCTACTAATCCGTATACATTTAACCCGACTACGGGACTTGTTGCCAATCCTCTTACGTATAGTGTTGCATACAGTTCCAAACCTTTAAAAAATTCATCATTCACTGGATATAATTTATCTGCAAATCTTTTTCTGGCTGCTAAAGAACAGAAGATGGATGTTACTATCAATATGAAGAATAGCGATGGAATCACACTTTACACTCGTACGCTTAAAGATGTCACTTTCCGTCAGCATTCATCAACTATTGCTAAGGGCACATTCTTCTCTTCACAAGTTAGCAGCAGTTTTACTTTTGATACCACAGATGATACTTCCATTAATATTCCATTGAAACCACTGGATTAATAACGTTCATTATGTCAGCTCATCGTCATTAACGGTGGGCTTTTTTTTCTTAGTGAACCATTATGGACTTGTATGGTTCGCGAATATTCAATACCTTTACACCGAAAATAGCTTGACACATGCTTATTCAGCATGTAGATACATTTATAATGAGGAATCCGACAAGATTTTCTTAACAATGGTTGGGTATTATTCTGATTTTTGTTAAATTTGCAATTAGTTGGTGACAGGGCAGGTGAAAGTCCTCGCTTGAAGTCGCCAATGTAGAAGCAAGACAATCTTGTGGACACGAGCAAGCAAATAGTTCTGTAAGTTGAAATCTGGTAAATTGAAACGTAGAAAGAACGCGAATTTGTTTGAGCGAGTCTGCACCATCATATGGTGTGGATTCCTCTTTCATATTTCCTATTCTACGGGTTTTACCAGAGCCTAACTTACGAGGAAGTGTTGAGAGATGGGATTCACACCTTTCTATTTCCACTTGTGAACCATTATGGACTTGTACAGTTCACAAATAACCTATACCTTTACATCGAATTAACAATTACACGTCAAAACCTAAAAACGATAAGACTATGAGTAAGGTTTTTCAAGTTAAGCCGAAGCGTATCAAGCGCTCCAACGGCACAGTCCTCACTCCCGACATGGTAGTGAACGTGACAACCTTGCAGCATACTGCTACACCTTTCTATAATGGAGCGAAAGAGTTGCAAGAAGTATACATGCGCATCTATGCTTTTGACTACAAAAAAGCATGCTGCAATCCGAATGATTTTGAATTTAAGAAGTTGGACTAAAATGATTGATAAGTTATGAGAACATTAAAACCATCAACTTGTAAAAAATGTAAGCAAGTATGTCAAACGATAACTGAAGTATGGGTATGTCCTAAATGTGGAGCTAAAAATGTGAGTTATACCCATATTGCAAATGATGTAACTGCAGGATTGAAAATCTTAACAAAAATATTAGCAAAGAAATAGGTTAAACAATATTTCAAATCATTAGTGTTACTTTAAAATTGAGACACTAAAGAATATAAAAATGTAGTATTAAAATAAGAAAATATGAAAATAAAACATTTATTGTTGGTAGTGACACTTATAGTCTCACCAGTTATCTTCTCATCTTGTTCTAGTTCTGACGAAGCAGAAAATAGAATTGAAGCAGCAAAAGTAGTTGAAAGTCGTTCAAATGAAGACTTATTGAATGATCTTTATTTAGCTAGTGACGGTGATATAGAGTCACTCTCTAGAATTTTGCAAGTGACACCATCTTCTATTAATCGTTTAAGAAATGGGAAAACTGTTGCTACTGCAAAATTTGAAGAAAAAGTAAAAACTGTAGCAATATATTATTATCAAAATGATCGAAAGTTTTCTTTGCTTCAGTCCGCATTGGATGAAGAGTATGGATGGTATGATTCTATTTTGAACTTCCCATCACATCATCCATGGATTTTTTGGATTGTAAATATTGTTTTGCTTCTGATTCTTGCTTTTGCCGCTATAATAGCAATATGGCCTATTCTTGCAGAAATGCTCATATTCTTAATTGCTTGGATTGTGAGTCTGATTTGTGCACCAGAACAGATGCCTGATAATTTCACTAATTCCATTAATCCAACAATAGAACAAGTATTATGATGGTTAGGTCTGTCTTTGCTTTTTTTCTTTTATGTGTTGTGTTCTTTTCCTGTTCTAACAGTGAAGAGGAGAAACTTCGTGCAAAAATATCTGAAGAAGCAACAATCGTACAGAAAGATTCTAGAGAACTATCTGAAACCCAAATATCTCAATATAAAGATTTGGAACTGGCTGCAAATAAAGAATATATCAAGGATTTAAAGGTGCTGATTGATAGTAGTTTTGAAAAACAGTTAGGACACTTTGAGGATGAGGAATTAGGGGTTATTGCTGGTTATAAATATATGTTTAAGTATATTTTTATGAATGAAGAGAAGTGGACGGATCTCCAAATACAATTAGGAGACAGATATTTCAATTCACTCAATACAGAACAAACCGCATTGCAGCTTAGTTTGAATCACGCTCAAAAAGTAAAAGATCTCAGAATAAAATACAAAGGGATTAAAGCAAGTACAGCACCTAAAATGCAAGTTCTGAATTTACCTAATTCAAACGTGTATTTAGGTTCCTTGATTAATCATTCTAGAAACAATGTTGCAATAGAGATTGGTACAACAATTCTTGACTATCTTTTAGGATTGCTTTTAATTTGGATTGTAGTTAACATAATTGGTTATGCAATTACAGGTCCTGTTGGATGTGGCATCTCTATTGTTTCATTTGTTATTATGGTTGTAGTATCAGTATGCCTTACCCATTATAATGATAATTCATTGCTGGAATCATTAAGGCAACAAAAACAAGAAAATACTGTTGACTACAATAGTATTTTATATAATTTGAATAATAATACAGCTAAATTCTATGAAGCTAAATAATAATTGTTTTCTATTTCTAGGATTACTTTCTTTATTGCTTACTTCATCATGCAAGAAAGTTGCAAAAGAAGCTTCGGAAGAAATAATGGAAAAAGGTACAAAATCCTTATCGAAGGAATTTACGGAAGAATCATTAGAAAATATTTCTAAAAGAGAACTAAAGACAATAACTTGGGAGGATTTCTATAAGGCTATTGCCAAGAATAGGCCCTCTTTGGCAAACGCTTTAGATGGTTTGGATAGTAATGTACGTGTAGTTTTTGAAAAATACCTCAAAAGAGATTTCCGTTTCTTTAAGGGGCTAACTTCATCTAATACAGTTATAGATGAATGTACGATATATTCAAAGCAAGCACCTAAATTAATGAAAGACCCTAATTTCATGAGAATGTATGTAAAGTCTAACATTCTAAGAAATGAGGGAAGAAATTGTATTATTAATAATTTAATAGCTAAAGAGGAATCTGGCTTTGTTAGATTCTACTCAAAGGCAACAAATAAATTAGTTGCAGAATATCGTGATGGTATAGTTAACACTTTTGATAAAAGTATTTTATCTCAGGAACTGATACCTAACGCTTGTTATACAATAAAAGGTACAAATGGCAAAAAGCTTTCTTATTTTATTGATGAATTAGGGCGTATTTCATCAATAGAAGGCAAAAATATGTCACCAGAGGAAATTGCTTCAGAAATAGTAAATATTTCTAAGAAAAATGACTTTGGCAAAAATTGGGATCAAGCCCTTTCGAAACTTAAGCAATCATCGGGTAAAGATGATATCAATATTAAGTGTCAGTTTTCATATGTAAATGATGATGAGTTAGTGCCTAAATATGCTCATATCGAGACTGATATCAGGGGTAAGAAGAAAGTAAGTTCTACTTACGAGAATGTAGCAAAAAGACTAGGTAATACCTTCTCGGCAGAAGAAAATACAGCTATTATAAAGAGGTACGCATCAAAACTTGGACTTTCTGTAGACAAGTCTACTAAGTTATTATCGGAAATGAACGCTGATGATGGCTTAGCTAGATTAATTCATGAAAATCCCCAACTAAATATTAAGCGTTGGTTAAATACTCGTAATCATGTAGATAAAAAACAAATTATGCGTACTCCTAAAGGCAAAATGCCAATAAATGCCCGTGTTTATGCTGGTAATGTGTATTATTTTAATCCACACCTTAATTATGGTCTAAAAGCGCGTTTAAGAAGAGGTAATGGAATGGTAGATTTGAGGGGCATGAGTAACCTTTCTTATGACGATCTTGTAAGATTAGACAAGTTATATCCTGATGGTGTACCTTTTACTAAGCAAGGTTTCCCTGATTTTTCTAATGTTGCAGCCAAAGGAAGAGATGGAAAACCTATAAAGGTTGACATTGGGAAATTAACGGGTGATAGTAAAAAGGATATAAATAAAGCAGAAACAATATTTCAAAGTTTGGGAAATTCTTGGGGAACAGGATTTACATGGCACCATATAGAAAATACAACTAGTCTTCTCAGAGTTCCAACTCAGATTCATCAGTTAGTTGATCATACTGGTGGCATGAGTATGTCTGGGCTGAAGCCATAGTTCTTTGAAAGAATTCAGTGAAATGTACGAAGTGTTATATTGCTTCTTACCAATAATGATTATGACCGCATAACTCATACAAGAAAGGAATAGTTTATGTTTAGAGGATTCTGTACTTTCGTCTGTGATGATTGCGGACATCGATTCAAGGGGATGGATTGTGAGTGGATGGCAACTGCCTATACTGCTCCTGTGAAATGCCCAAAGTGTGGCGGATGGCACACCTATCCGCCAGGCTTTTTAGGCTTGAACAAATATGTCTATCGAAGAATATGGAAAAGCAGAGAGAAGAAATGAATCTCTAACGACTATTGAGTTTTGGCGAATAACATTTTCTTTCAGCCTTTCGTTGGCAAGGACTATGCCAGCGGAGGCATGTTTGGCAAGCGAATAATGATATTGGGCGAGAGCCATTATTGTGATGAGGGTTGCAGCAATTGTGGCAACTGTCGTCTGCATGGGGAGTGTACTGGTTTTACGCAGGGCGTTATCAAGGATTATCTTGATGAGAATAAGGAATGGCAGGACTGGATGCGGACTTTCGTGAAATTTGAGCGTTCACTTGTAGGTAAAGAGACAGACCAGACGATGAGGCTGAAGATATGGAATTCCGTTGTCTTCTTCAACTATCTGCAAGTGGCAATGGGAGGTCCACGTGAGGCAGGAACGTCAGCACAATATCGTCAGGCAGGTGATGCTCTGTTTGAGGTTATGGATAAGTATCAGCCAGAGTATGTCATTGCGTGGGGCAAAAGGCTTTGGAGCAATATGCCTGGAGAACGCTGGAGGGAAGGAGAAGACATAGTTGTGGATGGCTATCATGTTGCTACTGGTGCTTATTTCCTAAGTAATGGCAGGCAGGTGAAGGTGATGGCAGTAAACCATCCTTCTGTGGGCTATCCTTGGGACTATTGGAGTCGAGTGATACAAGATTTCTTATTGCAGTAAATGGTGAAAAAATAGTGATGTTTCTGAAATGTCTGTTTCCGAAATGTAGGTTTCGGAAATCCTCGTGGTGGGACAGAAAGGGTGAGTATGAAATAGACATAATAGCTGCCGACGAAATAGAGCAAACAGTTTGTTTCTATGAGGTTAAGCGTCAAGCTAAGGATGTGGTCATCGGTATTGTGAAAGAAAAGGCCGAACACTTCTTCCAGACTACAGGAAGATTCAAGAAATACAACATAGAGTATAAGGGTTTGTCTATGGAGGATATGTAATAGGAGAGAGGATGCCCTAAATTGGTGTTCTTTCTAAAAAGAATCCAAAACTTGTGGCAGTCTCACCGAAAATATATATCTTTACATGCTAAAAACAACAACATATAGATTTAAACAAGTATGCGTGAATTCAAAGATATAAAGGTGGCTGTGGCAGGAACCGGCTACGTAGGCTTGAGTATTGCTACATTGCTTGCTCAGCATCATCATGTTACGGCTGTAGATGTGATACCCGAAAAGGTAGAGAAACTGAACAATCGTATATCGCCTATTCAAGACGAGTATATCGAAAAGTATCTGGCAGACAGGAATATTCTGCCTTGTGTAGGTAATGAGACCTGTGCGTCAGAGCAAGAAGGTAAAGGAACTTTGATAGCCACTCTTGACGGCAAGGCTGCATATGCTGATGCTGATTATGTGGTTATTGCGGCTCCTACCAACTACGACCCAGTAAAGAACTATTTCGACACATCACATGTAGAGGAGGTTGTCGACCTGGTGCTGGAGGCAAATCCTGATGCAGTAATGGTCATCAAGTCGACCATTCCCGTAGGTTATTGTCGCGGCCTATATGTGAAGTATGCACATAAATTCCAGACAACCCCTTCGCTCAAGGGCAAGCATTTCAATCTGCTGTTCTCGCCTGAATTCCTTCGTGAGAGCAAGGCATTGTACGACAATCTTTATCCCTCACGTATCATAGTGGGCTATCCCAAACAGCTCCCTACAGAGCAGAACGAGGAGTGGAAAGAGGAGAATGTTGCAATAGCTGCTGTCAGCAATCCAAAGTCGGAAGAGTTTGCCAAGACATTTGCATCTTTACTCTTGGAAGGCGCTATCGGCCATAATGGCGATACAAAGCAATTGGATTCTTTACTTTTCACTCTTAACTCTTCACTCGAAAAGAACATTCCAGTTCTTTTCATGGGCACTAAGGAGGCTGAGGCTGTAAAGTTGTTTGCCAATACTTATCTGGCATTGCGTGTGAGCTACTTCAATGAGCTTGACACTTATGCCGAGATGAAGGGTCTGGACAGCAAGGCTATTATTGAAGGTGTAGGACTTGATCCGCGCATCGGTACACATTATAATAATCCTTCGTTCGGTTATGGTGGCTACTGTCTGCCTAAGGACACCAAGCAGCTTCTTGCCAACTATCAGGATGTGCCCGAAAATCTTATTGAGGCTATCGTGGAGAGCAACCGCACACGTAAGGACTATATTGCTGATGCTGTGCTTAAAAAGGCCGGCTACTATAGCTATGCCGAAGACAACAGCTTCGATGCAAGCAAGGAGCATGCCTGTGTGATAGGTGTATATCGACTGACAATGAAGTCGAACTCGGACAACTTCCGCCAGTCGGCAATACAGGGTATCATGAAGCGCATCAAGGCTAAGGGTGCAGAGGTGATAATCTATGAGCCTACGCTTGAAGACGGCACCACCTTCTTCGGCAGTAAGGTAATCAACAATCTCGACGACTTCAAGGCGCAGAGCAAGGCTATCATTGCCAACCGCTTTGACGACTGTCTGAAGGATGTGGAGGATAAAGTCTATACACGAGATATATTCCGCCGCGACTAAATGACTTTTTGCTGTTAAGACAGCACAACATTGGATTGTGCGAGCGAATATAATGAAAAGACGGGAATATCAGCAATCAATATGCTGATATTCCCGTTAATTGTTTTTCGGAGCTTAAGATTGTTTTCAGGGAACTTAAGCTGAATATTACTTGATTACGCCAAGTTCCTTGCCTACCTTAATAAATGCATTGATAGCCTTGTCGAGCTGCTCGCGTGTGTGGCCTGCTGAGAGCTGAACGCGGATACGTGCCTCGCCCTTCGGAACAACCGGATAGTAGAAACCAGTAACGTAGATGCCTTCCTCAAGCAGAAGGTTGGCGTAGCGCTGTGACAGAGGAGCGTCGTAGAGCATAACGGCGCAGATGGCACTCTGAGTAGGCTTGATGTCGAAGCCGGCAGCCATCATCTTGTCGCGGAAGTAGTTGACGTTCTCTACCAGACGATCGTGGATGGAATTATCCTCCTTGAGCATCTTGAATACCTCGAGACTTGCGCCGATGATAGAAGGAGCCAATGAGTTAGAGAACAGGTATGGACGGCTGCTCTGACGCAGCATGTCGATAATTTCCTTGCGGCCGGTAGTGAAGCCTCCGAGAGCACCGCCGAATGCCTTGCCGAGTGTACCAGTGTAGATGTCAACACGACCATAGGTCTTGCAGAGTTCGCTAACGCCATGACCGGTAGCGCCTACAACACCTGCAGAGTGGCTCTCGTCAACCATTACGAGTGCGTCGTACTTCTCGGCGAGGTCGCAAATCTGCTCCATAGGAGCTACGTTGCCGTCCATTGAGAATACACCATCGGTGCAGATAATACGGAAACGCTGTGCTTGTGCTTCCTGCAGACACTTCTCGAGCTCTTCCATATTGGCATTGGCGTAACGATAGCGCTTAGCCTTGCAAAGACGTACACCGTCAATGATAGAAGCGTGGTTGAGTGCATCAGAGATGATGGCATCCTCGTCGGTAAGGAATGAGCCGAACAAGCCACCGTTAGCGTCGAAGCATGCAGCATACAAGATTGTGTCTTCTGTCTGGAAATAGTCAGAAATTGCAGCCTCCAACTCTTTGTGAATATCCTGTGTTCCGCAGATGAAACGAACAGAAGACATACCGAAACCGCGGCGGTCCATCATGTTCTTGGCACCCTCGATAAGGCGTGGATGGTTAGACAAGCCAAGATAGTTGTTGGCGCAGAAGTTGAGCACCTCTTTGCCTTTCACCTGAATGGCGGCCTGCTGTGGGCTTTCGATAATACGCTCCTCTTTGTAGAGACCTGCCTGTTTGAGATTTTCCAGTGCTGTGCAGAGATGATCTTTGATTTTTCCGTACATGATTTGTCAGTTTTTAAATGTTATTATATCTGGTTATGTTAGAAACCTAATGAGAAGGTTTTTAGTGTGCTTATGGCTCACAGGGGAATGCTTCCCGTTTAAAGCTGCAAAATAACTCATTATTTTTTACATAGAGGGTAATTTGTGTGTTATTTTTTATGAAAAATGTATCAAAAACAAATTTCTTGGAAATATGATTTTTATATCATTTTTTTTTTGTTATTTTGCATCGCAAATAACACCTAAATCCACAAGTGACGGATGTATTGTAAGTAGTAGAAAATTATAACAATAAAAACAAACTTCAAAAATTATAAAAACTATTATGAAGAACATTTTGGTTATCGGTTCTACAGGACAGATAGGTTCTGAACTGACAAAAAAATTACGTTCAATCTACGGAAACAGTAATGTTGTTGCAGGTTACATTAAGGGTGCTGAGCCTACTGGCGAATTGGCCGAATCAGGTCCTATGGCTGAATGTGATGTAACAAACCCACAGATGATTTCGGATGTTGTAAGCAAGTACAACATTGACACCATCTACAATCTTGCCGCTCTGCTTTCTGTTGTAGCAGAGTCTAAGCCACGTCTGGCATGGAAGATTGGCATCGATGGTTTGTGGAACATTCTCGAAATTGCACGTGAGCATAACTGTGCTGTATTCACTCCGAGTTCAATCGGTTCGTTCGGTACGTCGACACCTAAGATGATGACTCCGCAGGATACAATCCAGCGTCCACGTACTATATACGGTGTGTCAAAAGTTACCACAGAGCTTCTGAGCGACTACTACTTTAATAAGTATGGTGTTGATACACGTGCCGTACGTTTCCCTGGCGTTATCTCGTACGTTACACCTCCGGGTGGCGGTACTACCGACTATGCTGTTGATATTTATTATTCAGCAGTTCGTGGCGAGAAGTTCGTTTGCCCAATCAAGGAAGGTACACTGATGGATATGATTTACATGCCCGATACTCTTAAGGCTGCTATCGACCTTATGGAGGCTGATCCGACACGTCTTGTACACCGCAACGCATTCAATATCGCTTCTTTGAGCTTCGGACCGGAGACTGTGTTCCAGGCAATCAAGAAGTATAAGCCGGAGTTTGAGATGGAGTACAATGTCGACCCATTGAAGCAGAGCATTGCTGAGAGCTGGCCTGACCGTATGGACGACTCATGTGCTCGTGAGGAGTGGGACTGGTGCCCGGTATACGACCTCGACTCGATGACAAAGGATATGCTCGAAAAGCTTACTATCAAGTTGAAGGGATAGTAGAGTAGGGCGCAACTGATATAAAAGCAGGAAATACAATTGTGGATTGATGTAGAATCCCACTCTTGTATTTCCTGTTTTTTTTAGATAAAATTATGCTAAAATATGCCGAATAGCTAAAAATGATCGAATAATGAGTTTTTCACCTCAATAGAGGTAATGATTTAACGATTATAGCAATATTTAATGTATATTTGTAGCAAAATTCTTGGTTTACGGCATTAGCAAGTATGTTGTATAACTTCTGATAATAAAATATTATTTGAATATGGGCATAAGCAAAGAATTAACAGAAGAGGATGTAAAGTTCCGTTATATCAACGAAGCCATCACAAGCAAGGGATGGTCAAAGGATAGTATATTCATGGAACAGAAGGTTAAATTTACTGATGGTAAAATTAGCCTTCATGGTAATCTTGTGCATAGAGAGAAACCTAAGTTTGCCGACTATGTACTTTATGCAAATAAGGCAACACCCATTGCTATTGTAGAAGCAAAGGATGCAAATCATTCTGTTTCTCATGGATTGCAACAAGCCATGACCTATGCCCAAATGCTTGATGTGATGTTTGCATACAATTCAAACGGTGAAGGTTTTGCCGAACATGATTTTTTGACAGGTAAGGAACGCACCTTCGCTATAGATGAATTTCCAACAAAGGAGGAACTTATCGAAAGATACAAAAGAGAGGCTAACGATGGCAGTGGGCTTAATGAGCAAGAGTTGTCTGTTATTGAGCAGCCTTTCTGCACAGGTCAGAATATTTTTCCGCCACGATATTATCAGCGCAATGCAGTAAACCGCACAGTTGGTGCCATTGCCAAAGGACAAAACCGTGTGCTCCTTGTCATGGAACTGGTACGGGCAAGACATATACAGCCTTTCAGATTGTATGGCGTTTGCTTAAAAGCGGATTAAAAAAGAAAGTGTTGTATCTTGCAGACCGAAACATACTGGTTGACCAATCAATACAGCAGGACTTCAAACCGTTGGAGAAGGTAACACACAAGATAGACTTTTCAAAAGATAAGAACCACTTGGAAGAATTAGGTTCTTATCAAGTGTTCTTTGCATTCTATCAACAGTTGATTGGACAGAATGATGCCAAAAACTATAAGGAGTTGTTTCCTAATCCAGACTATTTTGACCTTGTTATCGTTGATGAGTGTCATAGAGGTAGCGCAAAGGATGATAGCAACTGGCGAAACATATTGGAATACTTTTCTTCGGCTACTCATATAGGTATGACTGCCACACCTAAAGAAACAAAATATCAGTCAAGTATTGGCTACTTTGGTGAACCAGTCTATACTTACAGTCTTAAAAACGGAATTGAGGACGGTTTCCTTGCTCCTTTCAAGGTTATCAACATCACAACCAACATTGGCGATGAGTGGAGACCGACAAAGGGACAAAAGGATATATACGGCAACGAGATAGAAGACCGCATCTATAACAATAGCGACTACGACTATAACATTGTTATTGAAGATCGCATTAGGGAAGTTGCGCAAGAAATAACCAATTATCTGAAAAGCACAGACCGCATGGCTAAAACCATTGTGTTCTGTGCTGATGAGACTCTTGCGGAACGTATGCGCATGGCTTTGGCTAACGCCAATGCTGATATGTGCAAGAAAAATCCTGATTATGTGGTTCGTATAACAGGTAGTGACGAATACGGAAAAGGCAAGTTGGACTATTTTATTTCAGTTGCTGAGAAATATCCAGTCATAGCAACTACAAGTAAGTTGCTTTCAACTGGTGTTGATTGCAAAATGACAAAACTGATTGTGCTTGACCAACAAATCGGCTCTATGACAGAGTTTAAGCAGATTATCGGTCGTGGCACGCGTCTACGTGAAAAAGAAGGAAAGACATATTTCACCGTTATGGACTTCCGCAATGTTACACGATTGTTCGCTGACCCAGATTGGGACGGACCTATCGAGATAGATCCGGATTATCCGCCCAAGCAGAAGGAGCAGAAGACGTATGTTCTCCCAGAAGAAGATGATGAACCTAAAGGCATGAAAGAGCCAGACCCCGAACCACGACCGAAGCCGATAGTAGCCAAAGACGGTTGCCAAGTTATGGTTATCAACAAGGTTGTTTCTGTCTATGAAACAAATGGCAAGTTGCTTCGTACGGAAAGCATTACTGACTATACAAAGAAGAGTATTGTTGATACATACGCAACGATTGACACGTTCACTTCCAAGTGGCAAGAAACCAAGAAAAAGTCAGACATCTCTGAAATGCTCAAAGAAAGTGGTATCGACCTTGCGTCATTGAAGCACGATCAAGACATGGACGATGTTGACGATTTCGATTTCATCTGTCATATAGCCTACGGCAAGAAAACACTTACACGACATGAACGTGCCGAACAAGTGAAGAAACGAGACATATTCAGCAAGTATGGTGAACAGGCACGACTTGTGCTTGAAGCCTTGCTGGATAAGTACACCAAGGAAGGTGTGTCAGAATTGGAAAGCTTTACTGTTCTTGAAAATGACCCTTTCCGCAAACTTGGCTCCAAGGCAAACATTGTGAAATTTTTTGGTGGAAAGCAAGGTTATCTTGACGCCGTGAAGGAACTGGAGCAAAACATATATAGTATAGCATAAAGTAAAAACAAAATATGAGTTTATCAAATTTCGTAAAACGAGTTCGCAATATAATGCGCAATGATGCCGGTATCAACGGTGATGCGCAACGCATAGAACAAATGGCGTGGATGCTGTTCTTGAAAGTCTATGACGAGAAAGAGAATGATTGGGAGTTGGACGATGATGATTACAAGTCTATTATTCCAGAAGAATGCCGTTGGCGCAACTGGGCGCATGACGATGGAAGTGGTAATGCCTTGACTGGTGATGAGCTACTTTCGTTTGTCAACAACACATTGTTTGTGGAACTCAAAAACATAGAGGTAACACCAACTACCCCTATCCGTCAGGCGATTGTAAAGACCACATTTGAGGATGCCAATCAATATATGAAAGATGGCGTTCAACTTCGTCAAGTGCTGAATGTGATTGACGGTTTGAACCTTGGTGACTATGAGGAAAGTCATGTTTTCGGTGAGATATACGAGACAATCCTCAAAGAAATGCAGTCGGCAGGTTCCTCTGGTGAGTTCTACACCCCAAGAGCCTTGACCGAATTTATGGCAGAGATAGTCAATCCGCAGATTGGTGAGAAAATGGCAGACTTCGCTTGTGGTACAGGAGGTTTCATCACAAGTTGGCTGGGTGAATTGGACAAGAAGGTAAAGACTGCTGAAGACCGCAAAGAGTACAATCAGTCTGTATTTGGCATAGAAAAGAAACTATTCCCATATATGCTATGTGTGACAAACCTGTTGCTGCATGGTATTGACACGCCATTGGTATATCACGACAACTCGCTTACAAAAGATGTACTCAACTATACAGACAGCGACAAGTTTGATGTTGTGTTAATGAATCCACCATACGGAGGTAATGAGAAGGCTGATGTCAAGTCACATTTCCCTTCTGATATGCGCAGTAGCGAGACTGCCGACCTATTTATGGTACTCATCATGTATCGTTTGAATAAGAATGGTCGTGCAGCGGTCATTGTTCCAGACGGTTTCCTGTTTGGTGCGGACAACACAAAGATAGCCATCAAGACCAAACTGCTCAGAGATTTCAACTTGCATACCATTATCCGTTTGCCAGGTAGCATCTTTGCGCCCTACACTTCCATTGCCACGAACATTTTGTTCTTCGACAATACCAGTGCGGAGGGTGCTCCAGAAGGTTATTCTACAAAGGAAACGTGGTTCTATCGTTTGGATATGCCAGAGGGGTACAAGCATTTCTCCAAGACAAAGTCCATGAAGTCGGAACATTGCGACCCAATCCGTGAGTGGTGGAACGACCGTAAGGAGATTATTATTGCTGATGGTGACGAGAAATCTCGTTGCTATTCGGTTGAAGACCTTATCGCCACCGATTGCAACTTCGACTTGTGCAAGTTCCCGAAAGAGGATGAAGAAATCTTGCCTCCTGCCGAACTGCTTGCCGACTATTTCAAGAAGCGCAAGGCTCTTGATCATGAGATAGATAAGACATTGGCTGAGATACAGCGTATCTTGGGGATTGAGGTGAATATTGAATAATAAGATTTGGTATGCATGCGTACCAAATCTATATAAAAGGTGAGACTCTGTCTCACTTGTTTGAAATTTGAATTTGCGGGACATTGTCCCACAAATTCAGATAACAATGAAATTAATTATGGCAAACGAAATAACAAAGACTTCGGATAATATTGAAGACCTATTTAACAAGGTGTCTGGTCTTATAGAACAGGCAAGGTCTTACGTGAAGACTTCAGTCAATACTGCTGAGGTCTATACCAAGTATTATATTGGTAAATATATCGTAGAGTACGAACAAAAGGGAAATGTTCGTGCTCAATATGGTAAGCAAGTTATTAAGGACTTGTCTAAAAAGCTAACAGGTCGTTTTGGAGAAGGATGGTCTGCTGATATTTTGGAAAAATGTCGGAAGCTATTTGTTGTATATTCAAATTCCGCAACAGTGTCACGGAAATTGAATGTACAGGAAAAATCCGCTACAGTGTTGCGGAATTTTAAGATAATTCTGAACTGTTACTTATTCTGAGACGCTTGTATCTGTCTCCTAATACGAATACGTCTTCATCTGCCAACGAATACGTCTTCATCTGCCAACGATAACGTCTTCATCGGGTTGTGATAACGTATTCATTTTTCCGCCTTCAAAATGTTAACAACAAGGGGATTTATAATTGAATCCATCGACATATGTCAATTAAAAGATGCGACATTCTTTTTTGAGGGTATAAAAACAAAAAAGACAGAACTTAAAAAAGTTCTGTCTTCTTGTGAGGTACCTAGCAGAGTCGAACTGCTCTACACGGTTTTGCAGACCGTTACCTAACCGATCGGCCAAGGTACCATAGGCATGTTGCTTAATTGCGAGTGCAAAGGTAGGCATAATTAATGTAACCTCCAAATGTTTTTCAGACTTTTTCTTCAAAACATTCAAATTTCTTTGATTTTCCTATGTTTTTCATCCTTTTGTCCTTTATTTTGCCTTTCAATGCACATCCTTTGCATCCATAGCATCCACTTTTGGCTTCTTTGAATGTTGTCACGATACGGTATATTATATAAGCAATAGCGCTTACAAGTATAATAAATACTATTATATATTGAATATTCATATTGATGTACGATTGTATTAAACAAAAATGCTGCCCTTCTGCAGAGGGGCAAAAGGGCAGCACTATGGTTGTTTCTGTATCTGTTATTTACCAGATAGGCTTATCTTACCAAGCAAACAACGGGTAGTTCTTCATAGTCTCGTTCACCTTGGCACGTACACGAGCGATTACCTCTTCGTTCTCAGGATCGTTGAGTACTTCCTCGATGAGTTCGGCAATGAGCACCATGAGGTCTTCCTTAGCACCACGTGTTGTGATGGCAGGTGTACCGAGACGTATACCAGAAGTCTGGAAAGCGCTGCGTGTGTCGTACGGAACCATATTCTTGTTTACGGTGATGTCGGCTGCCACGAGAGCGTTCTCAGCTACCTTACCGGTAAGTTCTGGATATTTGTCGCGAAGGTCGACAAGCATAGAGTGGTTGTCGGTGCCACCGCTTACGATGGTGAAGCCACGCTTAACAAGTTCGTCTGCCAATACCTTTGCATTCTTCTGAACCTGCTTGGCCCATTCCTTGAATTCCGGCTTCAGAGCCTCGCCGAATGCTACTGCCTTAGCAGCGATAACATGCTCAAGCGGTCCGCCCTGCTGTCCGGGGAATACCGCAGAGTTGAGCAGCTGGCTCATCATCTTGGTTACGCCCTTAGGAGTCTTGAGTCCCCATGGATTCTCGAAGTCCTTGCCCATAAGGATAATACCGCCACGTGGACCACGGAGAGTCTTGTGGGTAGTAGAAGTTACGATGTGAGCGTACTTGACTGGGTTGTCCAAAAGGCCTGCTGCAATAAGACCAGCCGGGTGAGCCATGTCAATCATGAGCAATGCGCCAACCTTGTCGGCAATCTCACGCATGCGCTTGTAATCCCATTCGCGGCTGTATGCCGAGCCACCACCGATGATAAGTTTTGGCTTGTTCTCTATAGCAAGTTGCTCCATTTGGTCGTAGTTGACGCGACCGGTCTCCTTGTCGAGATCGTAACCAATGGCATGGTACAGAATACCAGAAGTATTGACAGCCGAGCCGTGTGAAAGGTGGCCACCGTGTGCGAGGTTAAGTCCCATGAAGACATCGCCTGGCTTCAGTACAGCGAGCAGCACGGCAGCGTTGGCCTGTGCTCCAGAGTGAGGCTGTACGTTGGCATATTCAGCTCCGAAAAGCTTCTTGATACGTTCAATGGCGAGATTCTCCACTTCGTCGACAACCTGGCATCCGCCATAGTAGCGTTTGCCAGGATAGCCTTCGGCATATTTATTGGTCAGGCAAGACCCCATGGCCTGCATAACTTCGTCACTTACGAAATTCTCTGATGCAATGAGTTCGATACCCTTCAGCTGGCGCTGATGTTCTTTCTCAATAAGATCAAAAATCACTTGGTCTCTTTCCATATTGGCTTAGGTTTTAAAAAAGTAATTGAATAGAATTTATTTTATACGAGTTTTACATCTTCCATGCACTGCTCTTTGTCGCAGTATCTGCACTTGATGATACCGTGTGCTTTGTCTACGACGTTGAACACAGTCTGCATAGGCTCGTTGTTGGTAATGCACTTGGGGTTGTTGCAAAGCACAATGCCACGCAACTCGTCGGGTGTCTCTACGGTCTTCTTCTCGACAACCTCGTAGTCCTTGATAATATTCAGCACTACGTTAGGGGCAACTACAGAGAGACGTGAAATCTCCTCGTCGGTGAAGAATCTGTCAGAGACCTTGATAATGCCCTTCTTTCCAATCTTGCTTGACGGATAGTTGTAGCCGATAGTTACCGGTACTGCCAGCTCTTGCAGTTTTAGCAGGTTTACAACCTCGTAAGTCTTTTCGGCTGGTATATGGTCGATGACGGTGCCGTTCTTGATGGCGGCAACCAGTCTTTCTTTCTTGTTGTTCATCGCGTTTATGGTATTACTTAATAATAGTTTTATCGTTCTTAACCTCGTCGAGTGTTATGCCGAGCACGTGGCTGAATATTGCCTCACGTGCAAACAGTCCGTTACCAGCCTGCTGTATGTAGTAAGCGTGAGGATTGTCGTCGACATCGTATGCAATTTCGTTGACGCGTGGCAGCGGATGCAGAATCTTCATGTTGGGCTTGGCCTTGCCCAGCATAGAGTTCTTGAGGATGTATACGTTCTTGACGCGCTCATATTCCATCAAATCAGAGAAACGTTCCTTCTGTACACGTGTCATATACAGAATGTCGGCATCGGCAATGACGTCTTCGTTGAATTCGGTGTGCTCTACGAACTTTATACCATGCTCCTTGCAATAAATCTTGTATTCATCAGGCATTGCGAGCTCCTTAGGTGCTACGAAATGGAATGTAGGATTGAAATGGCGCATTGCTGTGATGAGCGAATGTACTGTACGACCATACTTAAGGTCGCCTACAAGATATATGTTAAGATTGTCGAGAGTGCCCTGGGTCTTATAGATAGAGTAGAGGTCGAGCAGACATTGCGATGGGTGCATGTGTGCACCGTCGCCGGCATTGACAATAGGAACGGGAGCTACTTCGCTGGCATATTGTGCTGCACCTTCTACAAAGTGGCGCATTACAATGACGTCGGCGTAATTAGACACCATCAATACTGTGTCTTTAAGTGTTTCTCCTTTCGATACGCTTGAAGCCTTGGCATCAGAGAAACCTATCACACGTGCGCCAAGTCGGTTGGCTGCTGTCTCAAAGCTAAGGCGTGTACGTGTTGACGGCTCAAAGAAAAGTGTCGCTACCACTTTGCCTTTCAGAAGCTCTCGGTTGGGATACTTCTCGAATTCCTGGGCCATCTCAAGGAGATACATGATTTTCTCTTTGGAAAGGTCGGCAATTGTTACGAAATCGTGTCTCATTTGTTTTATAGAATTAATGGTTATTCTTTGATTTGTGTGCTAAGGTAGTTATATTTTTTCAGATAAGAGTCAAATGAAATGTATTATTTATTCTTTTCTCACTTTTTTACCTTACCTTTGCAATCAAAAGAATAACTAATAAGACTCACTTTATCAGAATATATGCGAAAAGTTTTTATACATTTTCTATGGTGGCTGTTGGGCCTTACATTTTTAGGTAGTTCGTTGGCGTTTGTTGCTATATGGAACGGATGGATAGGGTATATGCCTCCGATAGAAGATTTGCAGAATCCGATAAGTCGTTTTGCCACACAGATATATTCGTCTGACGGCAAAGTGATTGGTACATGGAATTTCAACCGCGAGAACCGTATATGCGTGCCTTATTCTAATTTGTCACCATATCTTGTACAGGCATTGGTGGCAACTGAGGATGTACGTTTCTACGACCATTCGGGCATTGACTTCATTGCTTTGAGCCGTGCCATAGTGAAGCGTGGACTGTTAGGACAGACCAGTGCCGGCGGTGGCAGTACCATCACACAGCAGCTTGCCAAGCAGTTGTATTCGGATGCGGCTGGCAGTACGCTCGAACGTCTGTTGCAGAAGCCGATAGAGTGGGTGATAGCCGTAAAGCTTGAGCGCAACTATACAAAGGAGGAGATAATAGCTCTGTATCTCAACTATTTCGACTTCCTGCATAATGCGGTAGGTATAAAGACTGCAGCTACCACATATTTCTATAAAGACCCCAAGAATCTCACGCTTGAGGAGGCTGCAACATTGATTGGACTCTGCAAGAATCCGTCGCTGTTCAATCCTGTGCGTTACCCGGAGCGTTGTCGCGACCGTCGCAATGTGGTGTTGGACCAAATGCGTAAGGCAGGGTATATTACAGATGAACAATATCATAAGTCATGCGAACTGCCTCTTACACTCAATTTCCATCGTAACGACCACAAGGATGGCACTGCTCCATACTTGCGAGAGTTCTTGCGTGTGTATATGTCGGCAGAGCGTCCCGACCGCAGCAAGTATCCATCGTGGAACAAGCGCCAGTATGTGCTCGACTCAATAGCATGGGATACCGACCCGCTCTATGGCTGGTGCAACAAGAACTTCAAGAAGGACGGAACTCCATACAATCTTAATGCCGACGGACTTAAGGTGTACACCACAATCGACTCGCGCATGCAGCGTTATGCCGAAGAGGCTGTGTATGGACATGTGGCGCGCTATCTGCAGCCCGAATTCTTCAAGGAGAATAGGGGCAAACCTAACGCTCCGTTCACTTCGCAGCTCACAAAGAAGCAGGTGAATCAGATTATGGAACGTGCTGTGCTGCAGAGCGAACGCTATCGCATATTGAAGTCAAATGGCGCAAGTGATGAAGAAATACATAAATCGTTCCATACTCCAACGGATATGTCTATATTCACATATCATGGCGATGTCGATACAACGATGACACCAATAGACAGCATTCGCTATGTTAAGTCTTTCCTCAGAGCAGGATTTATGAGTATGGACCCGACTACAGGCGCTGTGAAGGCGTATGTGGGAGGCTTGGACTATACACACTTCATGTACGATATGGTTACCGGTGGTCGTCGTCAGGTGGGTTCTACAATTAAGCCTTTCCTCTACTCGCTGGCTATGGAGAACGGATTCTCGCCATGCGATCTGGCTCCCAACGTGCAGCGGACTTATATGGTAGCAGGCATGCCGTGGACTCCACGCAATGCAAGCCATAAGCGTGCTGGAGAGATGGTCACACTGAAGTGGGGATTGGCACAGTCGAGCAACTGGATTTCGGCTTATCTTATGAGTAAGCTGAGCCCGCAGCAGTTTGTGCAACTTCTGCATGACTACGGCATCAACAATCCCGACATCCACCCGTCTATGTCGTTGTGCTTGGGTCCGTGTGAGATGACCGTAGCAGAGATGGTAAGCGCCTATACTACATTCGCCAATCGTGGCATACGTACGGCTCCGATGTTTGTGAGTCGTATCGAGGACAACGAAGGCAATGTCATTACCAGTTTCCAGCCTCGTATGAACGAGGTGATAAGTGAGGAGAGTGCCAACAAGATGCTTGTGCTGCTCAAGGGAGTTGTTGACGGTGGTACAGCGGGCCGACTGCGTTATAAGTATAACTTCACAGGCGAGATAGGCGGTAAGACCGGTACTACCAACCGCAACAGCGATGCTTGGTTTATGGGATTCACACCGCAGCTTGTAAGCGGCTGTTGGGTAGGCGGCGACGACCGCGACATTCACTTCGACTCGATGCGTATGGGTCAGGGTGCTACAATGGCGTTGCCTATATGGGCTTACTTTATGAAGAAGGTTTATCGTGACAAGACTCTGCCATACGATCCTAATGCCAAATTTGATTTGCCGGAAGGATTCGACGGTTGCTCGCATAATGCCGAGGACGACATGGAATATGGTATTGACGAAGTGTACGAATAATTAATAACAACTGACAGATGAAATATTTTGTAGCTAATTTCAAGATAGAATGTGAGGCTGAGCTTATGCAGCCTGCCCGTGAACTGTTGTCGGCTGCTGCCTGCGAGGCTGGCTTTGAGGCTTTTGAAGATACTGACGACGGACTGCTGGGTTATGTGCAGCGTCCTTTGTATAATAAGGAGACGCTCGATGATGCCATTGCCGACTATATGCCTGAAGGCGCAACTGTGGCTTACGACATAGCTGAAGTGCCCGACCAGGATTGGAATCAAGGTTGGGAAGACGAGGGCTTCGAGCCAATAGGCGTTGGCGACCACCTTATTATATATGATGCCAAACATACTGATATGAATATGTTTGCGGGTAATGATGGTGTGATGCGCATCTTCATTGAGGCACGCAACGCTTTTGGCACCGGTACCCATCAGACTACACGCATGATTCTGCGTCGTCTGCTTGGCATGAATTTGAATGGAAAGAAGGTGCTCGACTGCGGATGTGGTACAGGCATTCTTGGTATTGTAGCTTCGCGTCTTGGTGCTGATAGAGTGTTGGGATATGACATTGACGAATGGAGCTCGGAAAACGCCAAGCACAATGCCTCGATCAATGGAGTAGGCAATCTTGATGTGATGCTTGGTGACGCGTCTGTTCTTGACGGAGTGGACGAGAAGTTTGATGTAGTGATTGCAAACATCAACCGCAACATCCTGATAAACGATATGCCGGCATTCAAGCGTCATATGAAGAAGGACGGATGTCTGATACTCAGCGGTTTCTATGAGTCGGACGTTCCGATGTTGGAAAAGGCTGCAATGGATAATGCCATGTCTCTGAAGAATGCTGTTACTGACGAAGAATGGGCTTGCGCCTTGTTTGAAGCTAATTAAGTATAGAAAAATACCTATTTATAAAAATGCGATTAAGGTATATGGGTGTGTCGATAGCTTTCTGTGGAGCTACAACCCTTATGCATGAGTATTATAGTGTGTCGCCTTGGATAGGAGTGGCTGGTTGTGTTTGGCAAGGAGAAAATATGCGACGACGTTAGTTTGTCAGTATCGCCCGTTGGATTTCAATTCAGATACAACTTGAATTAAGAATCAAACCAGATGAATGCTTGATTCTTTTCACCATACGGTGTCTTGATTGCCAATGGTAAGTTTTTTCATATCATAGAACGAACCGTTGTAGATGTTGAAGTCTACATAGCTCTTTATACCAGGAAGTCGGCCAACGTCGGTATGCTGCCAGAATTTCCACGCTCCTTTGTATTCCACCTTGTCGACATAGTAATGGGCTATCCAGTAAGGGTAGTCGTCGAATACGGGCTTGCTTAAGTATTTCTCCTTGAATTTGTAATACGTGTAGATGATAGGCTTCACGTGATATTTATCCTCAACGATGTGAAGCCATGTCAGTATGTCGTGTTGGAAATCCTCAACCGAGCGGTCGGCAGGTTTATGTTCTACGTCAAGAACCGGAGGCAGGTCGCCCTCTTCAAGACGTACGGTATTAAGGAAGTGGTAGGCCTGCGAGCGAGCTGACGACTTGTTGCTCCAGAAGTGATAGGCGCCACGTATGTATCCATATTCGCGTGCCTGGCGGAAGTTCTCCTTGAATTTGTCGTCAACGCGTGTTGAGCCTTCTGTTGATTTTATCATTATAAAACGCAGCGGGCATCCCTCGATGCTGGCTCCACGCAGTTTGTCCCAGTCTATGTCGCCCTGATAGTGCGAAATGTCTATGCCGTGTATTTCGTATCCGGCAGGATAGTTGGCATCGCCGAACAATGCACGCCATCTGAATCCGGTAGGGCTTACAAGAAACGAGTAGAACAGCCACACGTACAGACACACTACGGCAATGCCGCCAACCCACCATGCTGCATGCGGATTGCGTGCGAGCAGGGCGCTGAGTGCCGACTGCTTCTTTGTGGAAGAGGCTTTGCGTGTAGTTTTCTTTCTTTTGTTTGCTTTGCGTGCGTGATTCTGTTCACTCATAGTTTCTAATGAATTTGCAATATATGCTCAGGCTTAAACAGAGAGAGCAGAATGGCTGAAGCCACTCTGCTCTCCATCTTATCTTTAACTCAGTAAGAAGTTGTAGCTTGACAAGTGAATTACTTGCCCTGCTCAAGCTTCAGAGTCTTAGTAGGCTGATCGCAAACCTCTGACGGACCCCAGTACTGAACCGGACCCGGGTATACGTAGCAATCGTTCTTGGCCCACTCCTCACGATGAGCAGCGAAGAACTTGAACGGAGCACCGTCGAGCTCTACAAGAGCCTTGCGGATAACAGGCTTGTTGGCACCGTTACGACGCTCGATGTTCATCATCATTGTGATAGGCACACCACCTGCAATCCACTCAGCGGCAGGAGCAGTAGTGTTCTTGATTACTGACATGTAGCCAGTCTTGCCGTTGGCAATGAGGCGTGAAGCGTTGTAGCCGAGTGAGTAGCAATAGTCAGCGTCGTAGTTAGACGGAGCAGCGCAACGTCCCTCATAGCCGAAGAAGTGGTGCTGTGCTGAGAAGTTGCCATTGTACTTGCCCTCTTCCTTCCAAGCTTCGAGCTTCTTCTCAACCATACGTGAGAGGAGCTTCTCTGTCTCGATGAGCGAAACCTGAACGTTTCCGTGCGGGTCGCGGTCAAGGCAGAGCTGACGTGCAACGTCCTCAGGAAGCGACTCGAGAATAGCAAGGTTGTCCTTAGCGATAGAGCTCTTTACGAAATCGATCTGCTCCTCAGCGTTGGCAAACTCACGTGACTCGCCAGTAGCAGGATCGGTAAGAACCTCGTTGAGCTCAGCGATGAGCTTCTTGATAGCAGGGATGAACTCGATAAGACCCTCAGGAATGAGTACAGTACCGAAGTTGTTGCCATCGGCAGCACGGTCGGCTACTACCTTAGCGATATATGTTACAACATCGTCAAGTGACATCTCCTTAGCCTCAACCTCCTCTGAAACGAGGCAAACGTTAGGCTGGGTCTGAAGAGCGCACTCAAGAGCGATGTGAGAAGCCGAACGGCCCATGAGCTTGATGAAGTGCCAGTACTTGCGGGCTGAGTTGCAGTCGCGCTGGATGTTGCCGATAAGCTCAGAGTATGTCTTGCAAGCTGTGTCGAAACCGAATGAAGTTTCGATCTGCTCGTTCTTCAAGTCGCCGTCGATAGTCTTCGGGCAGCCGATTACCTGAACACCGTACTTCTTTGCTGCATAGTACTCAGCGAGTACGCAAGCGTTAGTGTTAGAGTCGTCACCACCGATGATGACGAGAGCCTTGATGCCGAGCTCGCGAAGAATCTCGATACCCTTCTCAAACTGCTCTTCCTTCTCAAGCTTGGTACGGCCAGAACCGATGATGTCGAAACCGCCAGTGTTGCGGTAAGCATCCATAAGCTCAGGAGTGATCTCCTTGTAGTTGTGGTCAACCAGACCGCCAGGGCCGAGGATGAATCCGTACAGCTTGTTAGCGGGGTTGAGTGACTTTACACCGTCGAAAAGACCTGAAATAACGTTGTGGCCGCCAGGAGCCTGACCACCTGAAAGAATTACACCAACATTGAAAGCCGGAAGCTCCTTCTTCTCGCCAGCTTCGAATGTGATGACGGGCATTCCGTATGTGTTAGGGAACAAAGCCTTGATGTCATCCTGGTTACCTACTGACTGTGTAGCCTCACCTTCTACGGCCTTCACCGGTCCCTGAAGAGCCTTGGGCAATTTGGGCTGATAAGCAGCTCTTGCAATCTGCAATGCACTAATTTCCATTTGATGTTAAAAATTAAAAAGTATGTATTATTGAAATAAAATCTACCTTTATATTATTTCGTGCTGCAAAAATACGCTTTTTCTGTGACATACTGAAAATATTGGACGGAAAACTTTAAGCGATTACATTTTTTATTGATATTACTTGTTACGTATTCTTTTTTTTTCTATCTTTGGCAAGAAATTATATTAAATCATAAAAGGAATTATGGCTAATAAACGAATCTTAAAACGAAAAATCAATTACGTATGTAGCGAACTTTTTTCAGAAGTAGTGGCTGCATCTTATTCAATAAAGGCTGACGAAGAAAACGTTAAGGCCTTGCTTACTTCTATTCTGGTAATCCACAACGACTACATCCGCCGCATATCGCATGTAGAGCCGGGAATGCCGGCTTCTGAATTCTTCAAGGATCTTATCACAAAGTTCAACAAGCAGGTGTCTGAAATCATCGACCAGATTTCAAACTTTGAGTAAATTGGCTTGTTAGACATTAATATCTGGTTAAGAAAATAAAGGAATAATGAGTTTATTGCAACGTTTTTGCAGAACGGTGCTCTACAAGCGCATGCATTGGCGTGCCGAGATAAGTGTGGAGTTTCCCGAAAAATATATCTTGTGTCTTGCACCTCATACGAGCAACTGGGACTTTATAATGGGTCTGCTCTACTCGCGTGCCGAGAACCTGAAGATCAACTTCCTTATGAAGAAGGAATGGTTCTTCTGGCCTTTGGGCGTTTTCTTCCGTAGCATAGGCGGAATACCCGTCTATCGTGGCAAGCATACAAGTATGACCGACGCTCTTGCCGAGACAGCACGCAACACTCCCCACTTCCGCCTGTGTGTCACTCCTGAGGGAACCCGTTCGCTCAATCCCGAATGGAAGAAGGGCTTCTACTTCATAGCATTGAAGGCTAACATACCAATACTGCTGTACGGACTCGACTTCGAGCGCAAGCTCATAGAATGCAAGCATGTGATTGTGCCGACAGGCGACGTTGAGGCTGACATGAAGAAGATAAAGTCCTACTTTAAGGATTTCAAGGGTAAGAAGCCCGAACTCTTCACCGTCGGAGACATATAAAATAGGTGTGGCGAATCAATATTCGCATACTGCATTCCGAATGTAGTCCTTTTGCTCTGTAAAAGGACTACATTTGCAATGTAAAAGGGGTCCTTTTGAACGGCAGAAGGAGTCCTTTTGCAAGCCCAAAGGAGCCCTTTTGAAGGGCAGGGGGACAACAATGGAAAAATCATATAATCAGAGTTGTAAAATGAACCGAGTCATATCCATACTATTCTGTGCCTTTTCGATGGTTGCAGTTCAGGCTGTAGCTGGCAGCAACAAGACGCTGCCAAGTGAAAAAGTGGAAGCTCTTCTGAAAAACTATGTTTTGCAGAACAGGGCAAAGAATGTCACTTACCATACACAGCCTTATCTTGAGAAGTTTAGTGTGGACAACCGCAAGCGTGAGCTACGGGTGTATGTCAGTACGTCGTTTGCTACGCAGGAGTTTACCGAGAAGTCGGTAAAGTTCTATTACAAGCGTCTGGCGAAGTCTCTGCCCAAGCCTTACAACAAGTATTCGCTCAGCATTGTGGCTGCAGGTCTGCCCATTGAGCAGCTTGTGGCTGGTGCATGTGTGGAAAATGCTGGCGTACCATCGGCATGGGGCAAGATAGAATATGACGGTGCTCCATGGGTTTACGATGAGTCGCGCCCTTACTTCATCTCGCACGGATTGTTCGACAGGCACATTTCTTTGTGGGCTTCGCACGGAATATATTATGATACGAAGAAGTCACGCTGGCGTTGGCAGCGCCCAAATCTGTATGGCACTACCGAGGACCTTTTCACCCAAACCATCGTTGTGCCTTATCTCATTCCGATGCTTGAGCGTGCTGGAGCTGTGATTTATACTCCACGCGAGCGCGACTGGCAGAAGAACGAAGTGCTGGTAGACAACGACAACGGTCGTGGATATGTAGAAGACGACGGCCGTGAGAAGTGGCAGACTGCCAAGGAAAAAGGTTTTGCCGTGCGCAATGGAGTGTATCGTGACGGCGAGAACCCGTTCCTTCAAGGCACCGTGCGTCAGGTTCGTACCGTGCGTAAGGGTCATGAATCGTGGGCTTCCTATCAGCCTCAGATTCCGCAGGCAGGCCGTTATGCTGTGTATGTGAGCTATCAGACTCTGCCCAATAGCGTGTCTGACGTGCAGTATATAGTATGTCATAAGGGTCAGCGCACTCTGTTTCGTGTCAACCAGCAAATGGGTGGAGGCACATGGGTTTATCTTGGCACTTTTGATTTCGGCAGCGGCAGCAGCACCGACAACCGTGTGATAATCACCAACCTTTCCGACCAGAAGGGTATCATAACAACCGATGCTGTGCGTTTTGGCGGAGGCATGGGCAATGTGCAGCGCTATGGCGTCACGAGTGGAATGCCACGTTGTCTGGAGGGTGCCCGTTACAATGCCCAGTGGTCGGGTGCTCCTTATAGCGTTTATGGTGGGAAGAATGGTACAGACGACTATTCTGACGACATCAATACCCGCTCGAATATGGCCAACTGGCTTGCAGGAGGCTCGGTTTATGTGCCGACACGCGAGGGCAAGAAGGTTCCTATCGAACTCTCGCTTGCTGTGCATAGTGATGCAGGATATACGTCGGTGCCCGACTCGATAATAGGTTCGCTGGCAATATGCACCACCAACTTCAACGACGGACGGCTTAATAGTGGCATTTCGCGCATGGCTTCGCACGACTTCGCCGAACAATTGCTCGAAGGATTGCGTCGCGACCTTACGTTCAAGTATGGCAAGTGGACTCGCCGCTATCTATGGGACCGTAACTATAGCGAGACCCGCCGCCCGGAAGTTCCGTCGGCTATAGTCGAGACTATGTCGCATCAGAACTTTGCCGACCTCAAGCGTGGATTCGACCCTAACTTCAAGTTCACTATGGCACGCTCGCTCTACAAGACCATATTGCGCTACGTCAGCAGCAACCATTCTCGTCCATGTATAGTTCAGCCTCTGCCGGTAGACAATTTCCGTATAGAGAATATCGGAAACGGCCAGTTGCGACTGTTGTGGCTTCCCGTAAAGGACGAGCAGGAGCCTACAGCCGTGCCCACATCTTATAATATATATGTGGCGAAAGGCGCAGGCGGTTTTGACAACGGACGTATGGTGCACGCCACTTCTTATGTGATTGACGTGCAGCCCGATGTAGTCTACCGATTCCGCGTAGCCGCTGTGAATAGGGGAGGCGAGAGCTTCCCGTCGGAGACGTTGGCTGCCAAACTGTCATCGGTTCCTCATGCACGCAACGTTCTTGTGGTGAATGGATTCAAGCGCCTTTCGGGTCCGGCTGTAGTTGACAATGAAACACAGCAGGGCTTCGACATGGACAGCGATATAGGCGTTTCTTATGGACTCACAGCAGGGTGGAACGGTCGTCAGCAATGCTTCGACCGTAGTCGTGCAGGAAGCGAAGGTCCGGGAGCGTTGGGATATTGTGGAGACGAACTTGCAGGCTCGTTTGTGATGGGCAATCAGCAGAATGAATCGGTTTGTCACGTGGAAAATATTGCAACCTCGGGAGATTACAATGTGGTGAGCTGCTCGGTGGAAGCTTTGGAGAACGATTTCGTACGCTCGACAGACTATGACGTTATGGACATTGCTTTCGGACTGCAGAAGGACGACGGTCATTCGCTTGTGCGCTACAAGACCTTCACATCGAGACTGCGCAAGCAGCTTGAGGCATTTACGGGTCGTGGCGGACGCATTATGGTGAGCGGAGCTTATGTGGGCAGCGATATGTTGCGTGCCGACGAGCGACAGTTTCTTGCCAATGTGGTCAAGGCATCGTACGAACGTGCCGACCGCTCCATTAATAATAATGTAATAAACGGACTGGGAATCAAATTCGACATCATCCGCCATCTCAACCCCATGCACTATGCTGCAACGTCGGTAGACGTAATGCATCCTGCCGCTTCGTCGGCATTTTGCGCAATGCAGTATGCCGACGGTTCGAGTGCTGCGGTAGCTTATGACGGTAGCGACTACAAGTGCTTCGTTATGGGCTTCCCCTTCGAGTGCATCAACAATATGAATGCACGCCGACAGGTGATGAAGGCCGTAATGGACTTCCTCGTCAAGAGATAGAAACAAGACTAATAACTTTAAAAAACTAATGATTATGTACAAAATTCAGGCAAATGCATCAGGCACAAGAAGCATTGAGGTGAGTGACTTGCATCTAGAAACGCTTCGCAAATATTCTTTTCTTGACAGCTTGGTAGACAGCAACGGTATTATCGACGAGACTGTGCTCGACAAGCTTAAGCTTAACGTGCGCTCATTGCTGGAGTCGTCGGGCATAAGCGACAAGAACTTGCTCGACCTCTGTCTTGATGTAATCTACAACAATAATATGAAGGCTATCGGCTTGTCTAATCTTGTGACGCTCTATAAGGAGTGGGAACAGAACAAGCCGTCAGCTGAAGAGGAAACAGAACAGAATTAATAACACGTAAAGTATATACAATGAAAGAATATAGGCTCACCGATTGGCTGCCTACTACAAAAAAGGAAATGGAAATCCGGGGATGGGACAGCGTTGACGTTATCCTGTTCTCGGGCGATGCGTATGTTGACCATCCGTCGTTTGGTGCCGCTGTTATCGGTCGCACGCTTGAGTCGGCGGGCTATAAAGTGGCAATAGTGCCGCAGCCCGACTGGCACGGCGACTTCCGCGACTTCAAGAAGTTGGGACGCCCCAATCTCTTCTTCGGTATTGCTCCGGGATGTATGGATTCTATGGTCAACAAGTACACAGCAGGCAAGCGTCTGCGTTCGGAGGATGCCTACAGTCCTGACGGTCGTCACGACTGCCGTCCGGAATATCCTACCATTGTATATACTAAGATTCTGAAACAGCTCTTCCCTGATGTTCCCGTCGTGTTGGGAGGTATTGAGGCTTCACTTCGCCGACTGACTCATTACGACTACTGGAAGGACGGACTGCATAAGTGTATCCTCTGCGATTCGGGTGCCGACATGATAATCTACGGAATGGGCGAGAAACCTATTCTGGAACTTTGCAGCCAGCTCAGCGAGGGTAAGCAGATTGCTGAAATACGCAATATTCCACAGACGGTATATCTCACAAAGGAGGACGAGATACCTGGCGGAATAACCTCGGACGACATCGTCCTGCACAGCCACGAGGAATGTCTGCGAAACAAGAAGGCTGAAGCCGACAATTTCCGTCATATCGAGGAGGAATCGAACAAGATGCACGCACAACGTCTGCTGCAAGAGGTAGACGGCAAGTATGCCGTTGTCAATCCTCCATATCCACCGATGACATCTGAAGAACTCGACCGCTCGTTCGACCTGCCATATACGCGTCTGCCTCATCCTAAATATAAGGGCAAGCGCATTCCAGCTTACGATATGATCAAGTTCTCGGTCAACATGCATCGTGGATGCTTTGGCGGTTGCGCCTTCTGTACTATCAGCGCCCATCAGGGCAAGTTCATAGCTTGCCGTTCGAAGGAGAGCATAATAAAGGAGGTGAAGAAGGTGATAGAAATGCCCGACTTCAAGGGCTATCTGTCCGACCTTGGCGGACCCTCGGCCAATATGTATGGAATGCACGGCAAGAATCCGAAGGCGTGTGCTGTGTGCAAGCGTCCCTCGTGCATCAATCCGCAGATTTGTCCTAATCTCGTAACCGACCACACTCCGCTGCTTGAAATCTATCATGCGGTAGACGCTCTTCCTGGAATTAAGAAGAGTTTCATAGGTAGTGGCGTGCGCTACGACTTGCTTCTGCATAAGAGCAAGGAGGAGAAGTGGAATGCTGCTGCACGTCAGTACACCCGTGAACTTATCTGTAAGCACGTGAGCGGCCGATTGAAGGTGGCTCCCGAACATACTTCAGATGCCGTGTTGAAGCTTATGCGCAAACCTTCATTCAAACTGTTTGAGGAGTTCAAGCGCATCTTTGACAAGATCAATACCGAGGAGAATTTGCGCCAGCAGATAATTCCTTACTTCATAAGTTCGCACCCGGGCTGCCGTGAGGAGGATATGGCAGAGCTGGCAGTCATTACCAAGCGTCTTGACTTTCATCTTGAGCAGGTGCAGGACTTCACGCCTACGCCGATGACTGTAAGTACGGAGACGTGGTATTCTGGTTATGATCCTTATACTCTCGAACCGGTATTCTCTGCCAAGACTCTGCGCGAAAAGCTTGCCCAGCGCCAGTTCTTCTTCTGGTATAAGCCAGAAGAGCGTCGTGGCATTGAGCAGGAATTGCGCCGAATAGGTCGTCCCGACCTTATACAGCAGCTATATGCAGGTGTGCCTGCTCCCAATCAGGGACGCAACTTCGGCAACAATCGTCGTCCAGAATTTGAGCGTCAGCAATTCGAACGTGACATTCAGCCACGCGACAAGAACCGTCGTGGACACGACAAGCAGTCGGATAAGTATGAAGGTTATGGCAAACAAGGCGCTCAGCGTGATGGTTACAGCAAGCAAGGTTCACAGCGTGATGGCTACGGCAAGCAGGGCACTCAGCGTGATGGCTATGGCAAGCAGCGTGACTATTCCGGCGGTAAATATGGTGGCGGAAAAGGCTATAATGCTGCTGGTGGCAATTACGGTGGCAGCAATTATGGCAACGGCAGTTATGGCAGCAAGACTAACGGCAATGGTCATGGCGCCAAGGCAAACCGTAAGGACAACGGTCGCAATACAAGAAGAAAGTAGGTTTTTGTATTGTGCTTTATAGTCATGAATTACCATTCGAATTATCCATGAGTTTTTTAGCAAATTAGAATTCATGGATAATTCGTGATAATTAATGACAAAATATTTTTCGTGTTAACTCATGACGAAAATATTTTCGTGTTAACTCATAACAAGAATATCCTTTTGTAGATATATGTTGACAAAAGTTTTTAGTGTACGAAAACGAGTTTAGAACTCGAATTTCTCCAGTTTCAATCCGTTCTTTGTGAGTGCTTCGATTTTGGGCACGAGACTGGTGAAGTGAGCCGAGGCAATATGAGCCTTCAATACTTCCTCGTCCTTCCATGTTTCGCAGAACATCATCACCAATGGACGTGTAGCGCTTGTGAAGAGGTCGTACGAAACGCAGCCCTCGTCGTTGCGTGATTTGTTCACAAGTTCAGTACCGAGATTCTTTACTGCGTCAATGCTGGCGTTGTCTTTCACTTCGAAAAATGCATTCAGTCTAATCATAATATTGATTTTTTAAAAAGTTGTACAATCAGCTGTTTATTTGTAAATTCAATGGCTAAGTTATATAAATTTATTGACTTGTAAAATATTTGGCCGATAAATTTATAATTTATTATACCGTAATAAAACAAATTTAGGGCAGTCAATTGACTGCCCTAAACCAACACAAAAACTAAACTAGACTTAACTAAGCTAATCTAAGGCTCTCACGAGTCCCAAATTATCATGTGCAAAAATAGTGATAATTCATGAAATATTCCCCCCCCCATTTTGAAAAAAATGCTAAGAAGTATTATTTCTATTTTAATCTATGTTAATCTTATACTACAATATTATTGTTGAGCATAATATAGTCCAAAATGGTCATTGCAGTCATGGCTTCAACCACCGGTACTGCACGAGGCAGAACGCACGGATCGTGTCGTCCGCGCGCACGGAGTGTTGTATTGTTGCCGTCCTTGTCTACGGTAGGTTGCTCTTGAAGAATGGTTGCTACGGGTTTGAAAGCCACACGGAAGTAGATGTCTTCGCCATTGCTTATTCCTCCTTGAATGCCTCCGCTATGGTTGGATGTTGTGTGTATTTTGCCGTTGTCGGATGTGAAGATGTCGTTCTGCTGGCTTCCTCTTGACGTGACGCAGTTGAAGCCTTCGCCTATTTCAAACCCCTTGGCGGCATTTATGCCGAGCATTGCTGCTCCGAGCACGGCGTGCAGCTTGCCGAATTCCGGTTCGCCAACGCCCACTGGACACCCTTTCACTACGCATGTAATGATTCCTCCTATTGTGTCGCCCTCCGCTTTCACCTCGCTTATGAGGTGTTCCATCTTGGTGGCAACCTCGGCATCAGGACATCTTACTATGTTGCTTTCGACAGATGAGAGGTCGTACTTGCTATAGTCGCGGTCGAGAGCTATGTCGCCTATCTGCGATGTGTAGGCAGTTATGCTTATGCCCATTTTGCGCAATACGAGCTTTGCCAATGCTCCACCCACGCATCGGCTTATTGTGATGCGTGCCGAAGAGCGTCCGCCGCCCCTATGGTCGCGTATGCCATACTTGCTTGTGTATGTGAAGTCGGCATGGGAAGGGCGGAATACAGAGCGCATATTGTCGTAGTCGTTGGAGTGCTGGTTGGTATTGCGCACGACAAACCCAATAGGGCAGCCGGTCGACTTGCCTTCAAACACTCCGCTGAGAAACTCCACCTGGTCGGGTTCGTTGCGTGCTGTGGTTATCTTGCTCTGTCCGGGACGTCGGCGGTTGAGTTCGCTCTGTATGAACTCCATGTCGATGTCCACTCCTGCAGGCATTCCATCCACTACGCCTCCTATGGCAGGTCCGTGGCTCTCGCCGAACGTTGTCAGCGTGAAAAGGTTTCCAAATGTATTTCGCATAATTAGATTATTTAAATGTTCGCAAGCAGGGCTGTTCTTGTTCCCTGCTTGCGAAGGTTCTGTTATATATATAATTTAGTGGCAGTGTCCGCAGCATCCGCCCTCTTTCGAGTGCTTCTCGTCGTGGTGTCCGCATCCGCCTTCGCCTTTGCATCCACCTTCGTTCTCGCATCCGCCGCAATGTCCGCTGCATCCGCCACCGTTCATGTGGTTGAGCAGAGTCTGTATCTCGTCGTTTGTAGCTTCACGGTTCTCAATAACGTAGCCCTTGAAGTTGAGTTTGTTGCCAGCGAGCGGGTGGTTGAGGTCAACCTTAACCTTGTCAGCACCGATTTCAAGAACCTTTGCTATAAAGAAGTTGCCGTCCTCGTTCTTGAGAGGAATTTGTGCTCCCTTGAATATGTTCTTGCTGTCGAAGTGTCCGTCAACGGTGAACATCTCCTTGTTGAGTTCGATAACACGCTTCGGGTCATATTCGCCGAACGACTTGTCCTTGTCGAGTTCGAAGTCAAACTTCTCGCCGCGACCCAGATTCTTAAGTATGTCCTCGAAGGCATCAAGGGCTGTACCGAATCCAGTAATGAACACGAAAGGCTGTTCCTGAGTTGTTTCCTCTACGAGGTTGCGTTCGCCGTTCTCGTTAATGGTGAAAAGCTGATAGTGTGCAGCAATAAGTTTGTTTGTCTCTTTTTCCATTTTTGATATTGTTATTTATTTTTACGTTCTTTCCTTCTGTTTGCGTATCTTTAAAGTGAAGATAGGGCAATGATTGTGCAAAGGTACGATATTTTTATCTGATAAATTTCCTTTGTTTCTTATTTTTATATACTTTTGCAGCATATAATAACAACAAAAATGTCTTTTGAGTTATGAAAAAAGTAAAATTTGTATTGATGGCCCTTGTTGCCGCCATCGTTGTTTCGTGTGGCACAACACGTACTGTGCCAATTACTGGTCGCAAGCAGAACATCCTTGTGTCGGACGAGCAGGTTCTTTCGCTCAGCAATCAGGAGTATTCCGACTATATGAAGTCAGCCAAGCTCTCTACCAATGCTGCCAACACGGCAATGGTGAAGCGTGTAGGCCAGAAGCTTGCCACAGCCGTTGAGGCTTATCTCAACAATCACGGATTGGCAGCCGAGACAAAGCAGTATAGTTGGGAATTCAATCTTGTGCAGGACAAGAGTGCCAACGCTTTCTGTATGCCTGGTGGCAAGATTGTGGTGTACGAGGGATTGCTGCCTTACACTCAGAACGAGGCTTCGCTTGCCATTGTTCTCGGTCATGAGATTGCCCACGCCGTGGCCAAGCATTCGGCAGAGCAGATGAGCAAGCAGATAAAGAACCAGTATGGTACACAGATTCTCGGTTCGGTGCTCAATGCTGCCGGTGTCAGTTCGTCTACCACACAGCTGGCTCAGATTATAGCCCAGAAGGGTCTGCAGTTCAGAAGCTTGAAGTATTCGCGCGACAATGAGACTGAGGCTGACCGCATGGGACTTATCTTTGCTGCAATGGCTGGCTACGACCCGAACGTGGCAGTTAGTTTTTGGCAGCGCATGTCGCAGGGCAACAATAGCAATCAGAGCGATATGTTCAGCGACCACCCGTCAGATGCCAAGCGTATTGCTGCAATCAAGCAGGAACTGCCAGAGGCTCTAACTTACTACAATCCGCCTAAGACAACAGTAAAGAAGACAACAACTACAAAGAAGAAAACTGTACGAAAAACCACAGCGAGAAGGAAATAATCTGATTTCAGCTTCGTTTAATCCAATTTTTTGCAGTAACTTTGCATCTTAATGGAAACAGTGCCTCGGTTCTGTCGCTGCTGTGCTTGTGCGCAGGAGAGGAAAGTCCGGGCAGCATAGGGAACCCCACTTCCGAAAATAGAAGCTGTCGGCGACGGCAGGTGTCGGTAGAAGAAAACAACCGCCATGCCTTGTGTGTGGTAAGGGTGAGAAGGCGTGTGTAAGAGACCACCAGCCGATGGGCAATCATCGGGCTGTACCATCTGGGGGCTGCAAGTTCATGTATACCATCGTTTGAGGGCTTCCCGTCCGATTTCCTTTCGAGGATACGGTGGAGGGTAGAATGCTAGAGACGCAGGGCGACTTGCGTAGTAGATAAATGGCAGAAGGCTCGTACGTCAGTAATGGTGTGTGAGAAACAGAACCCGGCTTACAGAGGCACTGTTTCCATTTTTTTTCTCTCTCCCGAGGAATGTTTGGTGCGCTATAGTCACGAATTATCATTAATTGACCATGAATTATTCGTGTGATTCGTGCGATTTGTGTTGCTTCACCACGAATTTCTCTAATCCCTCGAATGTTGGGTACGCTATAGTCACGAATTATCATGAATTGACCATGAATTATTCGTGTGACTCGTGCGATTCGTGTTGTGATATTTCACCACGAATTTCTCTAATCCCACGAATGTTGGAGGCGCTTTGTCTGTCTACGTTGCAAAGGTAATACATGTGTGGCGATTGTGCAATAGATGTTACGTGTGGCGTGAGCATTTGTTACGTGTGGCGTGCGTGGTGCAATGTAAGCACGTGCGTCTACGCCCTTTGGAATGCCAGACGCTCATCACCATTGGCAACGTGAATGATTCCGCAGTATTTGAAGCCGTTCTTCTTGAGCAGGTGCTGCATTATGGTGTTGTCGCGGAAGGTGTCGATGCGTATGTTGCTACAGATGCCGAGGCTGTAGTTGAGCGCAGCGGCGAATGTGCCGTGAGTGTCGGGCAGGCTTGTGACGCGGTGAATTACATAATAAGGCAGGTCGTTGAGCCATGCTCCGTCGTAGATTTCGGAGTAGGTAGGGTCGGGGCCAGGCTTAAGGGCGAACGAACCTACGGGCTTGTCGCCAGCCAGGAGTAGATAGCAGGTGTCGGATGTGATGTCTGCCATGATGACATCTTTGCCAGGATAGCCGTCTTTCCATTGTCCGGTGTTGCCACTGTCGTGCATAATCTTTATAGCCGACTTCACCAGTTCCATGATTATTGGCAGATCGGCTTCGGTGGCGTGGCGTATTGTTAGTGTTTGTTGGGTTGCCATATTTGTTTTTCTATGATTATTGTCGAATAAACAGTCCTGTTATTTTAGCTTGATAATATCTTTCCATCGTGTTGTGGGGCATGGACTCTTGTGTTCGTGCCTTATGGCATCGGCAAACTTGCGTCCATGGGGGTATTGTTGTGACGAAAGCAGTACGGTTTCCGTCCCGTCTATCTTGTTTATCCGGTCGATTGTGGTGTCGAGCTGCGTCATGCGGTTGTGGCGTAGTGCATCGAAGGAGAACAAATCGGGCTGTATGGCTGTGTCGGGCACTACGCCGATGAGTATCACTCCAGCGCGCTTGTAATAGATGTCAGTACGATATATGCTGTGCAGGCAGGTTGTAGCAGCCTTTACGATGTCGATGGTCGACGACGATGGGGTGGGGAGGCTAAGCTCGGTCATGTTGGAGTATTGCTGCAATTCGGGCCGGAAGTGGTTGGAGTCGACAAATACGCCAACGATATTGGCAGCCGACCGCTGCTTGCGCAGTTTCTCGGCACATCGTGCGGCGTAGTTGGCTATATGTGTGCGCAGCGTGTCTAAGTCGTGTACCATTCCGTCGAAGCTGCGGCTCGTGCAGATGCTCTTCTTGCGTGCCGGCAGGTCGTCGGGTATACAGTCGGTGCCGTTGAGTTCGGCCCATGTGCGTTCAATCACCAAGTTGCGGAATGTGGAGTGTACCCACGTGGCTGAATGGCTGGTCAAGTCGTGGGCGGTGGCAATGCCTATGCTGTTGAGGCGTGCTGCGTAGCGTCTGCCGATGCCCCATACATCGCCGATGGGATAGAGCCGTGACGCCTTGATGCGGCGTTCGTCTGTGTCGATAATGCAGCAATGGTTGTAGCCAGGGTGTTTCTTGGCGAAGTGAGAAGCCATCTTGGCAAGAGTCTTTGTAGGCGCAATGCCTATGCTTACGGGCATTCCTACAGACTGCAATATACGGTCGTGGAGCTGTGTGCCCCATTGCTTGAGCTGAGTGGGCGTGAATCCGTCGAGAATGGCGAACGCCTCGTCGATGGAGTAGCGGAAGCACATGGGCGCCATGTCGCGTATGATGGTCATGACGCGTCCGGTTATTTCGCCATAAAGTTCATAGTTTGACGAGAACGCCTCAATCCTGACTCCCGGTAGCTGCTGTCGCAATTTGTAGAATGGTGTGCCGGCCTTGATGCCCAGTAGCTTTGCCTCCTTGCTTCGTGCCACGACACAACCGTCGTTGTTGGATAGCACAACGACGGGCTTGCCCTCCAGATCGGGACGGAAGACACGTTCGCAACTGACGTAGCAGTTGTCGCAATCGCATATGGCATACCATTTCATGAGTCGGGGATTATATAAACGATGTGGTGTAACAAACGATGATGTGGCTAAATGACAAGTGTAGTGGTCAGCGTCGCCATTGTTTAATGGTCCACACTACCACGCCCCATACGCGGAAGTTGTCGTCGGCATCTATGTGTATAGGGGAGTAGGCATGGTTGGCAGGCCGCAATTCAATATATCCCTCGGGCTTGTGGCTGAGGTCGATATATTTTATGGTAAACTCGCCGTTGACGAAAGCCACTATTATGTCGCCGTCGGAAGGTTGTAGCGAGCGGTCGATGACGGCAATGTCGCCGTCGCAGATGCCAGCCTCAATCATCGAGTCGCCCGACACGCGTCCGTAGAACGTAGCTTCGGGGTTCTTGATAAGGTCGCGGTTGAAGTCGAGACTGTCGTGCAGGTAGTCATCGGCAGGACTTGGAAATCCAGCCTTTATGGTAGGGGCAAGTGCCAGCGAAAGTTTGCAGGCGAAATCGCCCTTCAGAAGTTTCAATTTTTCCATTTAATATTTCGGTAGCCGATGCAGGAGTAATTATCCATAAACGTTAGGCTGTGAATAGCCGTTAATTCACCGTGATGTGAAAGCATCCTTGCTTCACTTCGTACTTTACAAGGCATCGTTTCTGCTGACGCATGTCGTTGAGCACTTCGCTCAGTACCCACTTCAGTGAATCGTTGCGTACCTGTCGGCGGCGCGGCCCTTGCGGGTCTTCAACGGTCTTATATCGGTTGTAGCAGACGTCGAACGTTGTGCCGTACAGGTGGCATGAGTTCTCTGTGGCGTTGGAGTTGTGTTGGCGTAGCTTTGCTACATCAGCCTTGCTGCGTAGCACAGATGTGACTATAATCTTGTGAAGCGGGATCTGCTTGGTCTGCAAGCTGTCGAAGAAAGCCCGTCCTATATCCTGTAGCAATTCGGAAGCTGAAGGTACCAGATAAGGGATGCTGTTGTTGAGTCGGTCAACATGAAAGAAGGGGTTGTTGCCCACATATACAAGTTCCGACTTGCGGCGTTCGGCATCCTTACGGTCGAGCACAGCCTTCACACCATGGCGTTGGGCAGCTGCAAGCTGTACATCGTTCTGGTCGGGGAAAGTGTTGCCGAAATGTGGAACGCTGTAAATACGGTTTTTCACCTGAGTTCCGTCTGCGTTAAAGAACAGCGACGGACGTCCTTTAGGCTTTACTTCTGCAACAGTAGCTGTAGCCAATTCCTCCATTCCGTCTGATTCAATCGAATCGGCAGTTGCATTAGTGCTGACCGAGTCTGCCGATGCTAATGAAGTGCCATTGCCGCAAGCGCGGTCAATGGACGCACATCTGAAAATTGCAAGCAATACAACCGTAATGCCGAATATCTGAGTATAATTCTTCTTCGTTATTTTCATCATAGTAAGTGCAAAGTTACACAAGAATGCAAATACTGCCAAAACAGAGGTAATTTATTTTTGGAAATATCTGAGTTTTTTTTTTGAATTTGTACAAAAAAACGTACCTTTGCATCTAAAATAACATATTATAAATTTTGATAGAGAAACATATCATACTTGAAGACATAGACCCAGTAGTATTTTATGGTGTGGGCAACGGACATCTGCAGATGATCAAGTCGCTCTACCCGAAACTACGTATCGTAGCGCGCGATAATGTAATACGCGTTTTGGGCGATGAAGAGGAAATGGCTTCATTCGAGGAGAATATCGAGAATATGCGCCGTCACGTGCTGAAATACAACAGCATCAGTGAAGAGGACATTCTCGACATTATAAAAGGCAAGCAGACAAAAGCCGACGGAGTAAAGGGCGTAATTGTCTACAACATATCCGGCAAGCCCATAAAATGCAAGAGCCAGAACCAGCAGCAGCTGGTTGACGCTTTCGAAAAGAACGATATGGTCTTTGCAACTGGCCCTGCAGGAACCGGCAAAACTTATCTAAGTATCGCTCTTGCCGTCAGAGCCTTGAAGGAAAAGACCATACGCAAGATAATTCTCTCGCGTCCTGCTGTGGAGGCTGGCGAAAAACTGGGATTTCTTCCTGGCGACATGAAGGACAAGATAGATCCGTATCTGCAACCGCTGTACGATGCTTTGGAAGACATGCTGCCGGCAGTAAAGCTGCAGGACATGATTGAAAAGAACGTCATACAGATAGCTCCACTTGCATTCATGCGCGGCCGTACGCTCAGCGACGCTGTAGTGATACTCGATGAGGCGCAGAACACCACACCGGCTCAGCTGCGTATGTTCCTGACACGTATGGGATGGAACACCAAGATGATTGTCACTGGAGACATGACGCAGATAGACCTGCCACGCGGACAAAAGAGCGGACTAAAGGAAGCACTCAGCATTTTAAAAGATGTGGAAGGAATAGGTTTTGTGCCATTGGAGCAGAAGGATATAGTGCGTCACAAACTCGTAACACGCATTGTCAACGCATACGAGGCTCACGACAAGAGCAATGCCGAACGAAAAGAAGGCACAGCAAATCAGAATTCATAAACAAATATAAATTTATATTAGAAAGTATGAAAGCACTTACACAAACTGATTTTCATTTTGAAGGACAGAAAAGCGTGTACCATGGTAAGGTGCGCGACGTATATGACATCAATGACGATGTCATAGTAATGGTAGCCACCGACAGAATCTCCGCTTTTGATGTGGTATTGCCGAAAGGCATACCATTCAAGGGACAAGTATTGAACCAGATTGCAGCTAAGTTCCTTGATGCAACTATCGACATCTGTCCCAACTGGAAACTTGCAACTCCCGACCCAATGGTGACAGTAGGTCTGAAGTGTGAAGGATTCCGTGTGGAAATGATTATCCGTTCTATTCTTACCGGTTCAGCATGGCGTGCCTATAAGGAGGGATGCCGTGAAATATGTGGCGTTAAGCTTCCTGAAGGAATGAAGGAAAACCAGCGTTTCCCGGAGCCAATCATCACTCCTACGACAAAGGCCGACGAGGGTCACGACCTCAATATCTCTAAGGAAGAAATTATAGCACAGGGTATTGTAAGTGCAGAGGACTATGCAGTAATGGAAGATTATACACGTCGTATCTTCCAGCGCGGTCAGGAAATGGCTGAAAAGCGTGGACTTATCCTTGTTGACACTAAGTACGAGTTTGGCAAGCGCGATGGCAAGGTCTACCTCATCGACGAAATCCACACTCCCGACTCAAGCCGCTACTTCTACGCTGACGGCTATGAGGAGAAGTTTGAGAAGGGTCTGCCACAGAAGCAGCTCTCTAAGGAATTTGTACGCCAGTGGCTCATTGAACACAACTTCATGAATGAGCCAGGACAGGTTATGCCCGAAATCACCGACGAGTATGCAGAAAGTGTAAGCGAACGCTACATCGAGCTGTACGAGCACATCACCGGTGAAAAGTTTGACAAGACTGCAGAAGACGGTGACATTGCCGCACGTATAGAAAAGAATGTAGCTTCTTACCTCGCTACACGCAAGTAGTATATGGAATGTTGGGTGATGAATGTGATCTAATGGGCTGACAATGAGGCTGACATAAATAACGTTCAACACCCAACATTTTTTGATTTCCGTAACACTGCAACAATGACATACAAACAGGAAAAGATAACCCCTTACAACAATACACAGGAAAAGGGAGAGCAAGTGGAACAGATGTTTGACAATATCGCCCACTCCTACGACAAACTCAACCACCGACTGTCTTGGAACATCGACAAGGCGTGGCGAAAGATGGCTCTCAACCGGCTGAAACCATTCAAGCCACAGCACATCCTTGACGTAGCTACAGGAACAGGCGACTTTGCCATTCAGGCTGCCGCGATGTTAAGTCCCAAGCAGCTTGTAGGAGCTGACATAAGTGAGGGGATGATGAATATCGGCAGACAGAAAGTCGACGCTCTCGGGCTGGGCGACACCATATCATTCAGTAAAGAGGACTGTATGAATCTGTCTTTTCCTGAAGACTCATTCGATGCTGTGATAGCAGCTTTCGGAATACGCAACTTCCAGAACTTGGACAAGGGACTTGAGGAGATGCACCGAGTATTGAAGAAGGGAGGACATCTCTGCATACTGGAATTGACAACACCGGTGCACTTCCCCATGCGCCAACTGTTCAAGATCTATTCGCACACAATATTGCCATTATACGGCAGAATGATTTCGGGTGATAAGACGGCTTACTCATATCTCACAGCAACAATAGAAGCGTTTCCGCAAGGAGAGGTAATGATAGGAATATTGAAAAAGGCAGGTTTTGCGGAAGCGTCATTCAAGAGGTTTACGCTTGGCATCTGCACAATGTATTTTGCAACGAAGTAAAAACATTTATTTCATAACCATCTAAAAGTAGAATATATGGACAAGTATGGATTAATAGGATTTCCATTGGGCCACTCATTCTCGGTAAGTTTCTTTAACGAGAAATTTACCAATGAGAACATAAATGCACGCTACATTAATTTTGAAATTCCACAAATAGATGAACTGCCCGAGATTCTGGCTTCAAATCCCGAACTCAAAGGACTTAATGTAACCATTCCATACAAGCAGAAGGTCATAAGCTATCTTGATGATATAAGTCCGGAAGCTAAGTCTATTGGCGCCGTAAACGTTATCAGAATTACTCACAAAGGCAAGAATCCTATCCTCAAGGGCTTCAACAGCGACGTTATCGGCTTCACAAGAAGCATCGAACCCATGCTGGAGAAATTCCATAAGAAAGCACTCATATTGGGCACGGGTGGAGCGTCGAAGGCAATAGAGTACGGACTGAATACATTGGGTCTGGAAACATTGTTCGTAAGCCGCACGAAGCGAGACGGATGCATCACATACGACGAGGTGACTCCCGAACTTGTCAAGGAATACAACGTCATCGTCAACTGCACACCGGTAGGCATGTACCCCAAAGCCGATTCTTGCCCAGACCTCCCATACGAAGCTATGGGCAGCCACAATATATTGTACGACCTTATATACAATCCCGACGAAACTCTATTCATGAAGAAGGGAGCTGAACATGGTGCCACAACAAAGAACGGACTGGAAATGCTGCTGCTTCAAGCCTTTGCCAGCTGGGACTTCTGGAACGGCGAGGAGCAACTTTAATATATATAATAAACTCAAAATCGAAACATATCAAATAATATAACAATGGACAAATCCAATAGATACATGATGCGCGGAGTCAGCGCCGCCAAGGAAGACGTACACAATGCTATAAAGAACATAGACAAGGGTCTTTATCCTCAGGCTTTCTGTAAGATTATCCCCGATATCCTGGGCGGTGATCCGGAATATTGCAATATTATGCACGCTGATGGTGCCGGTACAAAATCGTCACTTGCATATATGTACTGGAAGGAGACAGGCGACATCAGCGTATGGAAGGGCATTGCCCAGGACGCTATCGTCATGAATACCGACGACCTTCTCTGTGTAGGTGCTGTTGACAATATTCTTGTATCAAGCACTATCGGACGTAACAAGATGCTCATCCCGGGCGAGGTTATCTCGGCCATCATCAATGGCACCGACGAGCTGCTTGCCGAATTGCGCGAAATGGGAGTAGGCGTATATGCTACAGGCGGCGAGACAGCCGACGTTGGCGACCTCGTACGCACCATCATTGTCGACTCTACCGTAACTTGCCGTATGAAGCGCAAGGACGTTATCGACAATGCCAACATACGTCCGGGTGACGTTATCGTAGGACTGGCTTCTTTCGGACAGGCAACATACGAGAAGCAGTACAACGGCGGTATGGGTTCTAATGGACTGACAAGTGCCCGTCACGACGTATTCGCAAAGTATCTTGCTGAGAAATATCCTGAAAGCTACGACCACGCTGTGCCCGAGGAACTCGTTTATAGCGGCGGCTGCCGTCTGAACGACGAAGTAGAAGGCGCACCTGTAAACGCAGGCCAGCTCGTACTCTCACCTACACGTACCTACGCTCCGGTAATCAAGCGTCTGCTTGACGAACTGCGTCCTGAAATCCATGGTATGGTTCATTGCACCGGTGGCGCACAGACCAAGGTTCTGCACTTCGTAGGCGACAACTGCCGTGTTATCAAGGACAACATGTTTGCCGTTCCTCCATTGTTCCGCCTCATTCAGGAGCATAGCCAGACCGACTGGAAGGAAATGTACAAGGTATTCAACATGGGTCACCGCATGGAGATTTATGTACGTCCGGAAGTAGCCGAGAAGGTGATTGAGATCAGCAAGAGCTTCAACATCGATGCACAGATTGTAGGCCACATCGAAGAAGGTAAGCGCTCGCTGCTCATCAAGTCGGAGTATGGTGAATTTGAATATTAATAACAACTTCTACACATTTCACCACATCACCCCTGCATCATATCAACATTAATTTGACAAATGGCAGAAAACAATAATATATTAGAAAAGCTTGACGGACTGGAAGCACGCTACGAGGAAGTGTCAACCCTTATCACCGACCCTTCTGTAATTGCCGACCAGCAGCGTTACGTGAAACTGACAAAGGAATACAAGGACCTTGAGGACATCATGAAACTTCGTCAGAAGTACATCAATTGTCTTAACGGCATTGCCGAGGCAAAGGATATTATCATGAACGAGCAAGACCCTGACATGAAGGAGATGGCGCGCGAGGAACTTGCTACAAACGAAGAACTTCAGCCTCAACTTGAGGAAGAGATAAAGATTGCACTTGTACCGAAAGACCCGGAGGACGCTAAGAACGTACAGATGGAGATTCGTGCCGGTACTGGTGGCGATGAGGCTTGTCTCTTTGCAGGCGAGATATTCATGATGTACAAGAAGTATTGCGAGTCGAAGGGTTGGACTGTGTCTGTCACAAGCGAAAGCGAAGGTGCTGTAGGCGGCTTCAAGGAAATCTGCTTTGCAGTAAGCGGCGACAACGTGTACGGCACATTGAAGTATGAGTCGGGTGTTCACCGCGTACAGCGTGTCCCCGTGACAGAATCAAACGGTCGTATGCAGACTTCTGCCGCTACCGTTGCCGTTCTTCCCGAGGCCGACCCGTTTGAGGTAAATATCAACGAGGGCGAAATCAAGTGGGATACCTTCCGCTCTTCAGGTGCAGGTGGTCAGAATGTGAACAAGGTGGAGTCGGGTGTACGTGCCCGCTATATGTGGAAGAATCCTAATACCGGCGAGGTAGAGGAAATCCTCATTGAATGTACCGAGACACGTGACCAACCCAAGAACAAGGAAAGAGCTCTTGCGCGCCTGCGTACATATATCTATGATAAGGAGCACCAGAAATATGTCGACGACATTGCCAACCGTCGTAAGACTCTCGTCTCTACTGGCGACCGCTCAGCAAAGATTCGTACATACAACTTCCCGCAGGGCCGTGTCACCGACCATCGCATCGGCATGACCGTATACGACCTTCCCGGCTTCATGGGCGGCAACATTCAGTCGATGATTGACGCACTTACCGTGGCTGAGAATGCGGAGAAGATGAAAGAGAACGAACTGTAATCATCAGTTGTAACATACGTTGTAAATACTAATTGAATCATCAATTTATAAATACTAATCGTTATGAACAGATCAGAATTGGTAAATCAGATAAAGACCAAGCGCACGTTTCTGTGCGTAGGTCTTGACACCGACCTCAAGAAGGTTCCATCACATATCCTCAATGAGGAAGACCCGATATTCGCTTTCAACAAAGCCATCATCGATGCCACTGCTCCTTACTGTGTATCGTACAAGCCAAACCTCGCGTTCTATGAGGCTTTCGGCGTGAAGGGACTCATCTCGTTTGAGAAGACCATCAAGTATCTTAAAGAGAACTATCCCAACCACTTCATCGTAGCTGATGCCAAGCGTGGTGACATAGGCAACACAAGTGCAATGTACGCACGCACATTCTTCGAGGAGTACGATGTTGACTCTCTCACTGTTGCTCCTTACATGGGCGAGGATAGCGTCACCCCGTTCCTCGGATATAAGGACAAATGGGTGATTGTACTTGCTCTGACAAGCAACAAGGGCAGCTACGACTTCCAGCTTACTGAAGACAAACAGGGTGAGCGCCTCTTTGAGAAAGTGCTCCGCACATCACAGCAGTGGGGCTCGAAGGACAACATGATGTATGTAGTAGGCGCTACACAGGGTCGTATGTTTGAAGACATCCGTAAGATTGCACCCGATCACTTCCTGCTCGTTCCGGGCGTAGGTGCGCAGGGCGGTTCACTCGAAGAGGTGTGCAAATATGGTATGAATTCGGAATGCGGACTTCTGGTGAACAGCTCACGCGGCATTATCTATGCATCCAATGGCGAAGACTTTGCCGAGGTGGCTGCCCATAAGGCGCAAGAGCTGCAGAAGCAGATGGATCAAGAACTGCAAAAGTATGGCATCTAACCACAAATAAACATATTTGAGGATAGAAGTTGGCATTATTATGTTCAAAACACGAAATTAATAGTGCTAAAATGCTGTATCTACAATAAAATTTCTTATTTTTGCAAAAATAATATTATGTGTTGTGGCTAAGAGTGCTTATTCACCTATGCTACAACACTTACTAACTTATAAGAAACAAAGAATAGACATTATAAAATGGAATTTACAGCAGAACAAATCGCCAGTGTTATCGGTGGAAGAGTGGAAGGTGACAACAATGCCGCCGTACATACCTTTGCAAAGATAGAAGAAGGTGTTGAAGGAGCAATCTCGTTCCTCTCAAATCCCAAATACACCCATTACATATACGACACAAAATCATCCATTGTAATAATAAATGAGGATGTAGAACTGGAAAAACCAGTTGCTACAACACTCATACGAGTAAAGAATGCCTATGAATGTATAGCCAAACTTCTGCAGATATACGAGGCAAGCAAGCCCAAAAAGACAGGTATCGCACCACAAGCCTACATAGCTCCAACTGCTAAAGTCGGCAAAGACTGTTATGTAGGACCGTTTGCATGTATTGGCGAAAATACTGTTATAGGTGACAACTGCCAGATATATCCGCATGCAGTTGTTGGTGATAACGTGAAAATAGGTTCTGGCTGTATAATCTATCCCAATACAACAATCTATCAAGGTTGCAAATTGGGAAATAATGTCACATTGCACGCAGGTAGCGTTGTCGGATCTGACGGATTCGGATTCGCACCTAATGCTGATGGCTACGACAAGATTCCGCAGATAGGAATTGTAACTATCGAGGACAATGTAGAAATCGGAGCTAATACCTGTGTTGACCGTTCTACAATGGGTTCTACCATTATACGTAAGGGTGTGAAACTTGACAACCTTGTACAGGTAGCGCACAATGTGGAAATAGGTGAGAATACTGTGATGTCTGCCCAAGTAGGTATTGCGGGCAGTACAAAGGTAGGTTCATGGTGTATGTTTGGCGGTCAGGTAGGACTTGCCGGCCACATTACCATCGGCAACAAGACCTTCCTCGGTGCACAATCAGGCGTACCAGGAAGTCTTAAGGGTGGGGAGGAACTTATCGGAACTCCTCCGATGAATCCACGTGCCTACTTCAAGTCACAAGCTATTTTCCGCCGTCTGCCCGAAATGTACAAAGACCTGGCAGACATTAAAAAGGAAATTGAACAACTGAAAAAATAAAAATATATGTCATCAAAACAGAAGACACTAAAGGGTAGTTTCTCCCTGTGCGGCAAAGGACTTCACACAGGTTTGAGCCTTACAGTCACATTCAATCCAGCTCCTGAGAACTCCGGATATAAGATACAACGAATTGACATTGACGGAATGCCAACAATTCAGGCTATTGCCGAGAATGTAGTAGACACACAGCGTGGCACAGTATTAGGCAAGGATGATGTACGTGTTTCTACCATCGAGCATGGTATGTCAGCACTCTATGCTATGGGTATTGACAACTGTCTTATTCAGGTAAATGGTCCTGAATTCCCTATTCTCGATGGCAGCGCAGCCTTGTATGTTCAGAAAATCAATGAAATTGGTGTTGAAGAACAGAATGCACCTAAGGACTGGTATATCATCCGTCATAAGATAGAAGTGAAGGATGAAGAGACTGGTTCTTGCATCACTATTCTGCCTGACGAGGAATTCTCACTCACAGCAATGTGCTCATTCAATTCTAAATTCATCAACTCACAGTTTGCTACACTTGACTGTGTGGAGAAATTTGCTGAAGAGATAGCTCCGGCACGCACATTCGTCTTCGTTCGTGACATCGAACCTCTGCTTAAGGCCAACCTTATTAAGGGTGGCGACTTGGACAATGCCATCGTTATATACGAGAAGCAGACCACACAGGAGCGTCTTGATTCATTGGCCGACATGCTTAAGGTGGAGCGTCGTGATGCAAACGAATTGGGCTACATACAGCACAAGCCTCTGGTATGGGAGAATGAGTGTACACGACACAAGTTGCTTGACATCATTGGCGATATGGCGCTTATCGGCAAGCCTATCAAGGGACGCATCATTGCAACACGCCCTGGCCACACCATCAACAACAAGTTTGCACGTCAGATGCGTCGCGAGATTCGCAAGCACGAGATTCAGGCTCCGATATACGATCCGAATGAAGCTCCCATAATGGACAACATCAGAATACGTGAGCTTCTGCCTCATCGTTATCCTATGCAGCTTGTTGACAAGGTGGTAGCTCTTGGTGCTACAAGCATTGTGGGTGTGAAGAACGTTACAGCCAATGAACCTTTCTTTACTGGCCACTTCCCGCAGGAGCCGGTAATGCCAGGTGTGCTTCAGATTGAGGCAATGGCACAATGTGGCGGTCTGCTCGTACTCAACACTCTTGAGGAGCCAGAGCGTTGGTCTACATATTTCATGAAGATTGACGACGTGAAATTCCGCCAGAAGGTGGTCCCAGGAGACACATTGCTCTTCAAGGTTGACTTGCTTTCACCATTGCGTCATGGCATCTCATCAATGAAAGGCTATGTATTTGTAGGCGACCATGTGGTGTCAGAAGCAACATTTACAGCTCAGATTGTAAAGAACAAGTAGAATTCAATTCAAAAAAATAACTTCAAGATGAATCAGATAAGCCCCTTAGCATACGTCCATCCCGACGCAAAGCTCGGTGACAACAATATCATTGGCCCTTTCTGCTACATTGACCGTAATGTAGAAATCGGTGACAATAATGTTATGCAGAACAGCGTAACTATTCACGTAGGAGCACGCATCGGAAATGGCAATGAGTTCTTCCCGGGTGCAAGCATCTCTACCAAGCCGCAGGATTTGAAATTCAGAGGCGAGGAAACAATCTGCCGTGTTGGCGACAACAACAGCATACGCGAGAATGTAACTATCTCGCGTGGTACAGCTTCAAGAGGCGAGACTGTGGTAGGTTCAAACAATCTGCTTATGGAGTGCGTACACGTAGCTCACGACTGTGTTCTCGGTAGCGGCCTGATTATTGGCAACTCTACCAAACTTGCCGGTGAGGTTGTTGTGGACGACAATGCTATTATTTCTGCAAACGTTCTATGCCATCAGTTCTGCCGAATAGGTGGATATGTGATGATTCAGGGTGGATGCCGATTCAGCCAGGACATTCCTCCGTTCATCATCGCTGGCAAGGAACCTACAAAATATTGTGGATTGAATCTTGTCGGACTCCGTCGTCGCGGATTCTCTAACGAGAAGATTGACCTTATCCACAATGCTTATCGCAAACTCTACTCTAAGGGTATAATGTCTGAAGGCATTCAGGAGATTAAGAACGAGCTTGAGGTTACTAATGAAGTTCAATACATTATTGATTTCGTGGAATCTTCTAAGAGAGGTATCATACGCTAAACGTATTAATCAAATAAAGGGAGCTAAGTAGAATGGTAAAAGACAAGAGTCTACTTAACTCCCGTTTTTTATATTCACATAAAGACAATAATGAGCAAGAAACTTATTGTTATTGTAGGTCCCACTGGTGTAGGAAAGACGGAATTATGTTTGCAAATTGCCGAACATCTCAATATTCCTATAGTCAATGCCGACTCGCGTCAGATTTTCAGCGAAATACCAATTGGAACAGCAGCCCCTACACCAGAGCAACAGCAGCGTGTGAAGCATTATTTTGTAGGCAATCATCATCTTGAAGATTATTATAGCGCTTCGTTGTTCGAAGAAGATGTTATGCAACTTCTTACCGACAATCTCTTCAATACCTCGGATGTGGCGCTTATGAGTGGAGGCTCTATGATGTACATAGACGCTGTATGCAATGGTATTGATGACATACCGACAATCGACGACAATACACGTGAATGGATGAAACAGCGATTGGAAACAGAAGGGTTGCCCAGGCTTGTCGAAGAACTTAAACTTTTAGATCCTGAGCATTGGAAGATTGTCGACCGCAACAACCCACGCCGTGTCGTGCATGCTTTGGAAATATGCCATATGACGGGGAAGACTTACACTTCATTCAGGCAGAACGCCAAGAAACAACGTCCGTTTGACATAATAAAGATAGGTCTGAACCGCGACCGTGAAGAATTGTACAATCGTATTAATGCGCGCGTGCTTCAAATATTTGACGAAGGACTTGTAGACGAAGCACTTGCCGTATACGACAAGCGAGGCCTCAACTCATTGAACACAGTAGGCTACAAGGAGACCTTCGAATATCTTGATGGACTTATAACCATCGATCAATGTATATTCAACATACAAAGCAATAGCCGACGCTACTGTCGTAAACAGCAGACATGGTTCAAGCGGGATAAGAATATCATGTGGTTCCATCCCGACAATATTAAAGAAATCATAAATTATATAGACAACCAACTGATAGGTTAAACTATTTTCGTACATTTGCAAGATAATATACCAAGATTAGCAAACAAAATAATCATTTAAAGATGAAAAAAATAAAAGACTTTCTCATCTGGTGTATGCGTAAAGTCAAGGCTTTTTGGCCTTGGTATCGCAATTTGTACAAAGGCAAAGCGTGGTACACCAAGACACTTGTAGGAATCGCATCCTGCATAGTAGCGTTTTTCATCTACCTTGGCATGGTAGACACAAACTTCTTGTGGCTGTTTGGTAAATCACCTGGTTTTTACACTATTATGAATCCTGAGACTCACGAAGCCTCAGAGATATATAGTGCCGATGGTGTAATGATTGGCAAATATTTTAACGAGAATAGAACTCCGGTAAAATATGAGGAGGTAAATCCTGCTTTCTGGAAAGCCCTTATTGATACCGAGGACGAGCGCTTCTACAGTCATCATGGAATTGACTACCCAGGACTTATAGGAGCTGTGAAGGATGCTGTCATGCATCATGATGCTCGTGGAGCTTCTACAATCACGCAGCAGTTGGCTAAGAATATGTTCCGTGTACGCACCGACTATTCTACTGGATTGCTTGGTATGATTCCTGGTGTTCGTATGCTCATCATGAAGTCTAAGGAATGGATCATCGCCACGAAGCTGGAGTTGACCCACGACAAGAAGGATATTATCACAATGTACGCCAATACAGTTGACTTTGGTTCTAACGCATTTGGTATAAAGACGGCTTCAAAGACGTATTTCAACTGTACTCCAAAAGAATTGACGACAGATCAGGCTGCTGTGCTTGTTGGAATGCTTAAGGCTACCACTTACTACAATCCTATCTCGCATCCTGAGAACTCGCAGCGTCGTCGCAATGTGGTGCTCAGCAATATGCTCAAGCATGGCGATTTGACACGCACCGAATTTGACGAACTTAGCCAGAAGCCTATTAAGCTCAGCTATAGTGTTGAGAGCAACTATGATGGCCAGGCTCTTTACTTCCGTGAGGCTGTTTCTGCCGAACTGAAGAACTGGTGTCGTGAAAACGGTTACGATCTTTATACTTCAGGTTTGAAGATTTATACCACCATTGATTCGCGCATGCAGAAGTACGCCGAAGAAGCTGCTGCAAAACAGATGAAGCAGGTGCAGCGCAACTTCAACAACCATTGGGGCAATCAGGATCCATGGCAGGACGAAAATCATAATGTCATCCCTAATTTCATTGAAGGAATAGCACAGAAGCAACCCGTTTACAAGAATCTTCTGGCACGCTTCCCCAATAACCCTGATTCAATTGAGTACTATCTCAACCGTCCGCACAAGGTGAAGTTGTTCGATTACGAGCATGGCACCATAGAAAAGGAGATGTCTACAATGGACTCAATCCGCTATATGGTTCATTTCATGCATTGTGCATTCGTTGCTATGGAACCGCAGACTGGTGCTGTGAAAGCATGGGTGGGCGACATCGACTTCAAGTCATGGAAGTATGACAAGGTGACGGCAATGCGTCAGCCTGGTTCTACATTCAAGCTCTTTGTATATACCGAGGCGATGAATCAGGGACTCACGCCTTGCGACAAGCGTCGCGATGAGTATATCTCAATGCAGGTATATGACAAGGTAGCAGGCAAGGAAGTGACGTGGGCACCTACTAACGCCAATGGTTCTTTCTCAGGCGACTCCATTCCTTTGAAGGGTGCATTTGCACGAAGCATAAATTCTGTAGCAGTTCGTCTTGGACAGGAGATGGGTATTCAGCGCATCGCAGAGACTGCACACAAGATGGGTATTGAAAGTCCGCTTGATGAGACTCCGGCTCTTGCTCTTGGTTCAAGTGATGTCAACCTCCTTGAATTGGCCAATGCTTATTCTACTGTTGCCAACGATGGCAAGTATGTAAGACGTCAGCTTGTGACGCGTATTCTTGACCGTAATGGAAAAGAGATTTATACATCGCCCACAAACGAGGAACAGGTGATTCCATATAGAAGCGCTTTCCTCATGCAGCAACTGCTCATGAGCGGTCTGCGTGAACCAGGCGGTACATCAATGAGCCTGAATGGTTATGTAGGACAGTATCGTGATACAGATTGGGGTGGCAAGACCGGTACTTCAAACAATCACTCTGACGCTTGGTTTATGGGTGTCAGCCCTAATCTTGTAGTAGGTGCATGGGTTGGAGGTGAGTATCGTTGCATACACTTCCGAACTGGAGCTTTGGGTCAGGGTTCGCGTACGGCATTGCCAATATGCGGATACTTCCTTGAGGCTTTGTTGAAAGACCCTGCTTTCAGTAAGTATCGTGCAAAATTCGGCAAGCCTAAGGATGAGAGCATAACAGCCTCAATGTATAATTGCTCAAGTTATGTGCCAAGAGCCAAGGCTGACACTTCGCTTAACGATAGTGTGAAAGTCGAAGAGGAAATAGTTCTTGACGAGGATGGCAATCCTGTAGAACGCCAGTTGCCACTTTCTGTAAATAAGGAGCAGCAACCTGCCGACCAGCAACAAAAGGAACACAAGACTCCGAAAGAACAGCCAGTGAGTCTTGAGAACCTATAACAGTTGAGAGTTGTTAACAGTTGAGAGTCGAAAATTGAGAGTTATGATTACCTTTGATATAATATTATCAAAATCAACATATCATAACTCTCAACTCTCACCTCTCAATTTTCAACTCTCATTTATTTTTTCATGAGTTTGTCAATTTCCTCAAACTCACGTCCCATATTCAAGTTGAGATAGATAGTATAGAGAGGTACTCCCCATTTTGATTTTTCGTTAGGAGCTTGTTTTCTATACTCTTGCATATAGGGCAATGCCTTTTTAAAAAGCGCTTTCAGCTTTTGTGTTTTCTCACGGCTGTGCCTCATTGTCCTTTCAATGTAAGTGGCTTGATTGAAATACGCCAAGCCAGCGTTCAGATAAACGTCGGCAAAATTCTTGTCTTTTGCAATCACCTTGTCGCAAATGCTCACGCAATCGTCATATTTCTGCTGTGCAAGCAGTACTGTTGATTTGGCAAACAAGGCAACAACACTTGAAGTGTCAGCCTCAATAGCGTCGTCGCACAATGCAGTAGCTACGTCATACTTGCTCTGCTTGTAATAATAGTCAAACAGATGCGAGAAGAAATATTTTGACTGCGGATAGTGGGCAAAACCACTCTCAAGTACTTCTACAAAATTTGCAGTATCAGCTTTCTGCCTATACGTTTCAGCCATGTATTGATATGTCATGGCCAATCTTGCTGTGTCCTTCTGTGCAACGTCTGCGTAGTTCAACGTACGCTTTGCGTCGCTCTGCTTGTATCCGCAGTAAACGGTATAGAATGCAGCAGTTCCTATTCTCTTATCTTTGTTCTGATAGTCGTAAGCTGCAAAGATAGGCTGCCTTGCACAATCTATATACGCTTCAAAGAGGTTGTATGCATTCTTATAATCATTCTTGCCGATGAAGAACAGTCCGCCATTATAAAGGTTGCCTCTCAATGCATTTAGATATTCTGCATGACGTTTGCGGTATTTCATTTTTGCCTGTTGCATGCCCTTAAGATTCCATTCTACAGAATCAAGCCCTTCCAAAACACCAAACATTCTGTAGGCCGCAAGGAAAAGTTTGGATGTGTCTGCCTTTTGTTTCAGATACATCTGCTCGTTTACCGTTTCATACTGTTTTCTTACAGCGTCAAAAAGTACGAGCCAAATTTTCTCATTGTCCTTATTTGCTGAATCGGTAAGAAGCTTACGCATTGAAGCCTCTGCCTCAGCTAACGATTTACCTGCCTTGACATCATCCTTTGCCTTTGATATCTCCTTCTTCTGTGCATAGCACATCGTTGGAAGGCAGATGCCCCAAGCCAATACCATAAACAATAATTTCCTGAACATACCCTACTGTAAAAATGAAAGGTGCGCATTCATGACTTTCACAGAACATGGTGCGCACCTTAATTTGTTGAAGCTGTTACACTTTACTTGTTAGGATCCAAAGCCTTTGTACGGCTGTCGTCTGCACCATAAAGAACATAGTATGTATTATAGAGCAGATACTTCCAGTTGGCCTCCTGCTGGTTAGGGTCGAGGTCGCGAGCCTTCTCCAGGTAGCCCTGTGACTCAGTTAGAATCTTCTTCTGCTCATTTGCGTCCTGCAAGTTAGCTGCCTTGTTGTTGTTGCAGAATCCCATCCAAGTCAGCACAAGTGCGTTCGGCTTGATAGAATTAGCCTTCTTCAGGTCGGCAAGAGCCTCATCCCATTTGCTGTCGTTCATCTCAGCCTGGCCCTTGACAGCCCATGCTGTGAAGCAGTTAGGATCAGAAGCCAGACGCTCTTCGATGAGTTTCATCTGCTTGTCCTTCATGTTAAGGTTGCCATACAGAGTGGCGAGGTTTGTGAAGATAGTCTCGCTCTTGTCCTTGGCATAGAGGTCCTCGAAGCTCTTGAGGCACTTTACAGAGTCCTCCTTTGTCTTCATCGACTGCTGCATCATAGCCATCTTCAGTCCAAGGGCATCCTTGTATGAAGCAGTATCGTTCAGGGCAATGTCGATGTACTTGTTGGCATCGTCCATTTTCTTTGCCTGATAAGCTATTACGCCAGCTACACGAGCTACCTCGCCGAGGTATGTATCCGGCGACTTTGTCTTGTCGAAATCGTCGAACAGGGCAGAAGTACCGCTGTTGACATAAGCAGCATAGTAGTTGAAAGCGCCATTGTTGTCTTCCTTCTGCAGGCAGTCCTGACCGGCATTGATAAGGTTCAGACGCAGAGGCCACAGAGCAGCCTGGTTCTTCTTGTGGAACTTGGGAGCCACCTTGCCCTTGGCATTAGGCATGCGGTCATACTTGTCGCACTCCATAGCTGCGTTGAGAGCGTTGGTGAGCGATGTGTACATGCCTTCCTTGTCTACTGGTTTCAGTTTGGCGTCTTTCTGTCCCATCTGTTCCATCACCTGGTTCTCGCTCATCACAGCCATTTCCTTGTTGACCTTCTGAAGCGAGAGCTCTACGAGCTTGTTGTAAGCCTTTGCCTTTTCCTCATTGTTCAATGAAGAAATGCAAGCCTCGAGTTGAGACTTTGCCTCAGCGTAGTCTTTCGACTTAAGGACGCTCTTTACGTCCTGTGCAAATGCAGTTGAGGTAGCTACTACCATCACTGCCAACATAAACAATTTTCTCATATTCAAATATATTTAAAATGTTTTATTTTTCATTTTCTGAATTATTCTCAGCTGTATTCGGTGTGTCTGTAGCCTCAGTCTCTTGTTCTGCGTTGTCGTCGGCAAGTTTGGCTTCAAGTTCAGAGCTCATAACCTTGCATACGCTTGCAATCACATCATTCTTCTTCGAGAGGTTGATAAGGCGTACACCCTGTGTGGCTCGTCCCATTACACGACAATCGCTCACGGCAAGACGAATGGCAATGCCACTCTTGTTGATAATCATGAGGTCGTTGTCGTCGGTCACGTTCTTGATGGCTACCAGTCGGCCGGTCTTCTCTGTGATAGAGAATGTCTTCACACCCTTACCGCCACGGTTTGTCTTGCGATAGTCTTCTACCTGCGAACGCTTGCCATAACCATTCTCCGATACCACCATAACGGTCTCGGTCTCGGCATTATTGACGATAATCATACCTACAACCTGGTCGTCGTCACCATCGAGCTGCATACCACGTACACCTGTTGATACACGTCCCATAGAGCGTACTGTATTCTCGTCGAAGCGTACGGCGCGACCGTTGCGGTTGGCAAGGATAATTTCGTTCTTGCCGTTGGTCAGTCGAACGTCTACCACCTCGTCACCATCTACGATGTTTATGGCGTTAACGCCATTGGTACGTGGACGTGAGTAAGCCTCCAGACATGTTTTCTTGATAGTACCGTTCTTTGTGGCAAACACAACGTAGTGTGAATTGACAAACTCCTCGTCGTTCAGTCCGCGCAGACGCAGCATTGCATTTACCGAGTCGTCCGGCTCGATGTTGAGCATGTTCTGAATGGCACGTCCCTTGAAGTTCTTGTCGCCCTCCGGTATCTCGTAGCACTTGAGCCAGTAGCAACGACCCTTGCGTGTGAAGAACAGCATTGTCTGGTGCATTGTTGCAGGATATATGTATTCTGTGAAGTCCTGCTCGCGTGTACGTGCACCCTTCGAACCTACGCCACCACGAGCCTGCTCGCGGAACTCGCTCAGCGGAGTGCGCTTGATATATCCCATATGGCTTACTGTAATAACCACCGGGTCGTTAGGATAGAAGTCCTCAGCATTGAACTCGTGCTCGAAAGGCTTGATTTCAGTACGACGCTCGTCGCCATACTTCTCCTTCACCTCGTTCAGCTCGTCCTTCATTACCTTCTTGCACAGTTCGGGATCGTCGAGTATCGACTGCAGATAAGCAATCTGACGCTCCAGTTCCTCAAACTCAGCATGCAGCTGATCTATACGCAGACCGGTCAACTGCGAGAGTCGCATGTCTACGATAGCTTTCGACTGTATCTCGTCCAGGTCGAAGCGCTTCTCCAAGTTGCGCTGTGCGTCGCTCGGTGTCTTCGAGGCACGGATAATGTGTACTACCTCGTCGATGTTGTCGCAGGCTATGACAAGTCCTTCAAGTATGTGGGCACGTTCCTGTGCCTTCTTAAGGTCGAACTTAGTGCGGCGTATTGTCACGTCGTGGCGATGCTCTACAAAGTACTTCACGCATTCCTTAAGAGTGAGCAGACGTGGACGTCCCTTCACCAAGGCGATGCAGTTTACCGAGAACGACGACTGCATGGCAGTCATCTTGTACAGTTTGTTGAGTATGACGTTGGCGTTAGCGTCACGGCGCACGTCAACAACGATACGCATACCCTGACGGCCCGACTCGTCGTTCACGTTCGAGATGCCGGTAATCTTGCCCTCCTTGACGAGGTCGGCAATACCAGCAACGAGGTCGGCCTTGTTTACACCGTAAGGAATCTCTGTGATGACAATCTTGTCGTGTGCGTCGCCACTCTCTATTTCCGACTTTGCGCGCATCATGATGCGGCCACGGCCAGTCTCGTAAGCCTGCTTCACACCCGTCAGACCATATATATATGCACCCGTAGGGAAGTCAGGAGCCTTGATATACTCCATAAGTCCGTCTACGTCGATGTCGGGATTGTCGATATACGCGCAGCATCCGTCAATCACCTCACCGAGGTTGTGTGTAGGAATGTTGGTAGCCATACCCACGGCAATGCCGTTACCGCCATTCACCAGAAGGTTCGGTATCTTGGTAGGCATTACTGACGGCTCCATAAGTGTGTCGTCAAAGTTAGGCATCATGTCTACGGTGTCCTTATCCAGGTCGTCCATAATATGTTCGCCCATCTTCGAGAGTCTGCACTCGGTATAACGCATGGCAGCAGGCGAGTCGCCGTCTACCGAACCGAAGTTACCCTGACCGTCTACAAGCATGTATCGCATGTTCCAGCTCTGACCCATACGCACCAATGCACCGTAGACAGAAGCGTCGCCGTGCGGGTGATACTTACCCAGCACCTCACCTACGACGCGGGCACATTTCTTGTAAGGGTTAGAACTTGTGTTTCCGATGCCCAGCATTCCGTAAAGAATGCGGCGATGTACGGGCTTGAATCCGTCACGAACATCAGGCAGGGCACGAGCGACAATCACCGACATACTATAGTCGATGTACGAGGATTTCATCTCCTCTTCAATGTTAATCTTCAGAATCCTGTCCTGATCAATTGTCTGATTTTCGTCCATTTTATATTATATTGTTTTAAGTTTCTTTCTGACGCTTGCCACATACTGCTTTCTACAAGCCTCTAAAAGCGCAAAATCGCCGATTTTGCCGTTTATTTCGCTTCTAAGCGATTTGCAGCATCGCTTTCAAAGTGTAAAATTACTATTTTTTTATGACTTTACAGCACTTATAGCGCCTAAAAATACCATTTTTGTCTATTTTAATAGAAATAATGTATAACTTTGCAATAGTAAACCTTTAAAACAAAATTATTATGCTGAACAAAAAAATCGAAGAGGCTCTCAATGCCCAGATTAACGCCGAATTATGGTCGGCTTATCTTTATCTCTCTATGGCTGCTTATGCTCACGCCAATGGTAATCCTGGAATGGGCAACTGGTTTGAAGTACAGTTTAAGGAGGAACAAGACCATGCCAAGATTATGTTCAATTACATCATACAGCGTGGCGGTCGAGTAGAACTAAAGCCTATCGAGGCGGTGCCTACTACATGGGAGTCGCCGCTTGCGGTGTTTGAAGCCACGCTCGCTCACGAGCAAAAAGTGACATCGCTCATCAACAATCTCTTTGCTCTTTCTACTGCAGAGAACGACTATGCAACACAAAGTATGCTCAAATGGTTTATCGACGAGCAGGTGGAGGAAGAAGAAAACGCACAAAACATCATCGACAATCTCAGAATGATTCAGGGCAACGGCTACGGACTCTATATGCTCGACAAGGAACTTGCCGCACGCACATACGTTCAGCCTTCGCCATTGGCTGGCAAAGCATAGCTGAAATGTAGGTGTTGTAGTATGCAAATATCGTACAGGCAGTAAAAATGTGTTACAAATAAAAAAACGATTCTAGAGATTTCGAGAGCCGTTTTTATTGCTTGTTACGGCGTAATACATCATGTTTTTATCAAATAAGCCTCCGTTGCATTACAAAAGTAGTCCTTCGGGATTCCTTCGGGATTCCTTCGGGATGCTTTCGGGATTCCTTTTGTAATGTAACGGAGGCTTATTTTCTGCACAAATGTATTCGTTTAGCAACGAAAAGGACAACTTTAGATTATGCGATAATTGCACACTTCTGTCGGTATTTGCATAATTTGTTGTGTGTAAGTGATATACGCTTGCGCGCGCAAAACTCGAGAATTTTGAGCAAAAGATTTCTTCGTGCGTTCAACTCGCAGTTTTGAGCGATTAAAAATGCAAATATAAGTCTAATGGTTTTCTAATACTAATCTAATAACTTTCTAACTGATGATATGTGATTGTTTGAATAGTTTTGCATTGCGAAACAGACATTGCGGATAATTTACCTATTATTAGGTATTTTTATGTCATGAATAAAGTCGTACTTTTGCAATTCCAAAAGAGTACTATAACTATAACATTGTGAGTACGATTATGAATCGTGTATTATTTGTCTTTTTATTAGGCTGTATAAATGCAAGCTTGGCGAGAGCGCAGAATATTAGTGGCGAATACACTACAGAATGGCAGTGGGATATGAAGAAGAAAACCAACTGGGTCAACCAACTCCGTTTGGACCTGAACATCCCATTTGGCAATGGTAAGGATTCTTTTGAGGCGGCAACCCTGCATGTCGCAAAAACCGACGACACCATTGCTGATGATTGGCAAGGATTCTCCAATATCGAAGCCGACAATATGTTTGCATCCATAGCTGTATTAGGTTTTATGCACGAGTGGAAGTCGGGACATGTGTTTTTAGGAGTGCGCAATGTCAATGAAGACTTCTTCACATCCGATGTCACGTCGCTTTTCTTGAATGGCTCGGAAGGTATCTTCCCAACCATTGCCGCAAGCTATCCGATAGCCAACTATCCCGTGTCGGGACTTACCGTTTATTTTGACGTTACAAAGGGTGCCTGGACATTCCGCAACAGCCTTTACAATGGTGTAGGCTACAACGGATGGAAGCGCCGTGACAATCCCTTCATAGTGCGCCCCAAGAAAGATGGTATCTTTAATATTTCGCAACTGGAATATTCGCGCGGAGGCTCCAATTACTTTGCTGGAGTGGCTGTACACAACCGTCAGTTTCCGATTGATGAAGAGGGCAAGATGGCCTCTGCCGATGAGGCATGTCGCCACACCTCATGCGCATGGTGGGTTTATGGCGAACAGACAGTATGGGCAGCAGCCGACCGAAGCGTAGCGTGCATGGCACAGTATTCTGAGAATACTTGTCGTGATAATGGCTGCTACAGATACGCCGAGTTGGGATGCGCATATACCGACAGCAGCAATGAATGTGGACTGTCAGCACAATACGCCCGTTTCAATCAGGGCACAGAACGTTCTGTCGAACTGACATGGCGACGACAGATCAACAAGACAATAGCCTTGCAGCCTTCGTTCCAGTACATCAACAATGACAATGGCGACTTCTTTGTGCTTTGCGCCCGTATGTGCATCAGCTTCTGATTGTATGTGTCATTTACTGATTTCGTTCACCATATTCTCAAAAGTCTCCTTAGGCATAGCCCCCATCTGTATTGTGGGTTTGCCCTTGGCGGGGATGAATAGGAAAGTGGGTATGCTCTGAATGCCAAACGTCTGAGCCAGTTCCTGCTCCTTTTCGATGTCCACCTTGTAGAAGTCTACCTTGCCGGCATACTTCTTTGCCGTTTCCTCCACAATAGGCGCCATCATCTTGCAAGGTCCGCACCATGTGGTGTAGAAGTCGATTACGGCAGGGCGCTTGCCTTCAAACACCCATTCTGTCTGATGTGCTTCGTAGTCCATAATCTTCAGACGGAAGTCGGCTGTAGAAAGATAAGCAACGTTGCCTTCGGCAGACGCTTGTGCTGCATCGGCATCTTTTGACATAGCGGTATGTGTGCTGTTGCGGGCCTTCTGATGGTTTGTACAGGCTGAAAGCGTCAATGCAGCGGTAATGAGGATGTAAAGTGAATTCTTGATTTGCATATTATTGTCGTTGTTTAAATGATTACAGATCCTTTACGAGAAGACTTCTCTGTTTGTTGAGATAATCCGAGCGGTTGGCAAAAGCTTCCTTCCATACAGGCGATGCAAGTTTGCGCATGTCTATGCTCAAAGCCCATTTGCCGTTGGCTTCCAGCCGGTCGATTAGAGTGCCTACGGTGAGACGTGTCAGGCATATTGCCGGTTGGTAATATGTGGTCTCGCCCTTGTCGCCACCTGATATTTCGGTAATGATGTTTATCTGGGTCAGCTCGTACAGCAGTTCGTTGACGATGCGGATAGGAATGCCGGTGCGTAGCTTCAAGTCGAGTGCCGAGTAGGGTTTGCCTCCTTCGGCAAATTGCTTACATATCTGATTGGTAAGAATCAGACACAGCAACGTCTTGTAGCGATGGCTCAGGTCTTCTGCCTTTGTGCGGAAAGCGAAGTCTTCCATATTCTGGCTTGCATAGCATAGTTCTGCGCCAAACAGACAGATAAGCCATGAAATCTGCACCCAAAGCATAAACAACGGCAATGCAGCGAACGATCCGTATATGGCATTGTACGAACTCACCCATATCTGAGAGTGGATGTAGAATATCTGCAGCCCTTGCATTGCCACACCGGCAAGTATGCCTGGAGCTATGGCACATGTCAGTTTCACCTTGGTGTTGGGCATGAATATGTACAATGCTATGAACACGCTCGACATGAGCACGTATGGCATAAGCTGTAGGATGAACTGTGTGAGCGGACCTATGAGCATGGTGTTTTCAATCTGCTTGAATATTGTAGCAAAGAAAATGCTTACGCCCGAAGTTATCACGATGGTTATCGGCACCAACAGGAACATCGACGTGTAGTCGGTAATGGTACGGAATACGCTTCGTTGCTTCTTTATCTGCCAGATGTTGTTGAACGTCAGCTCTATATTGCTGATAAGCATCAGCACAGTAAAGAACATGAATATAAGGCCAATCCCCAAGAACAGTCCGCTCTTGGTATGAATAAGGTATGAGTTGACGAATCCGATTATTGTTTCGGCAGCTTGCGGCTGACTTGAGAACGAGTCGCGAAACCACTCTTCTATGTATTTGTTGTATCCGAATCCACGGGCTATGGCAAACACTACGGCTAATATTGGTACAATAGCCAGCAGGGTGGAGTAGGTGAGTGCTGCGGCTGCACTTGTTATGCGTTTTGCCGTTGTGAACTCAATTGCAAGAATAAGTCTCTTGACAATTGAGAGCATGAAATATTTGGATGGTGACACACTTTCGCGATTAATGCCCCAAATGTCAATGCTTATAAACCTTTGAATCTTTTTTATTTTGTCTTTTGTAAGCATGCCGGTTGTTGTTTTAGAATGATTTAGTCTGCAAATTTAATGTTTATTTCGCAATATTTCCGCTAAAAATCCTAAATACATTTTGTTGTCTCGCAATTAATTGATAATTTTGGCATAGAATAATTGTAAATTGAATAAAAGTGAAAAAATCTATATACTTATTTGTGCTGTTGTCTGTCTTTTCTGTAGGCTCATTTGCGCAAAAAATCACCTTGGGTTCGTGCATTACTCATGATGGCGGACAGTACAAGGGTCAGATGCAGGCAGGAAAGCCGCAAGGCAAGGGTAGTACTGTTTTTAAGAATGGTGATATATTCGAAGGCGAATATGTCAAGGGCAAACGCCAAGGACAAGGTATTTATACATTTTCCGACGGTGAGAAGTACGAAGGCGAGTGGTTTCAAGACCAACAGCACGGCTTTGGCACATTCTGGTTTATGAACAACAACCGCTATAAGGGAATGTGGTATCGTGATTATCAGCATGGTCATGGTGTGATGTACTATTATAATGGTGATATTTACGATGGCAACTGGCAGAAAGACAAGCGCCAGGGCAAGGGAAAATACACATTCGCAAGCGGTGCCTACTACGACGGCAACTGGAATAACGACCAGAAGTCGGGCAAAGGTTTCTTTGCATGGAACGACGGAACCACTTACGACGGAATGTGGCTCAACAATCAGCGCTCGGGTAAGGGTACAAACAAGTATGCCGATGGCGATGTATATACTGGCGATTGGCTCAACGACATACAGAATGGCAAGGGCGTGTATCGCTTCCAGAACGGCGACGTTTATGAGGGCGATTACGTACAGGGCGAGCGTACTGGCGAGGGTATATTCAAGTATAAGAACGGCGATAAATATACAGGTCATTTCAACGAAGGTGACAAGGATGGCATGGGTACTTTCCTTTGGAAAAATGGCGATATGTATGTAGGTATGTGGAAGAACGACCGCCAGAACGGACATGGCAAACTTGTCAAGAAGAACGGTGATGTCTTCGATGGCGAATTCAAGAACGGCAAGATAAATGGCCAGGTTATAATCCACTTTTCTGACGGCTCTAAATTCAAGGGTATGTACAAGGACGGACGCCGCAATGGTGCCGCCATTGAAGAAAATAAAGACGGCAAACGTTTTGAAGGCTCGTATGTCAACGGCCGACGAGATGGAAATTTTGTAGAGAAAGACCGGAATGGCCAAGTTATTAAACGTGGTCATTATGAAAATGGCAAACGATTTGAAGATTAACTAACGTACTAATTTTATAGCTATGGCATTAAAATCAAAAAAGACACAGACTAAAAACTCCGAGTCCAAAGTTAAACATATTGGATTGGTCAAGAATGATGCTTACCTTGCGCCTTACGAAGAAGCGATAAAGGGACGTCATGACCATGCTCTGTGGAAGCTCAACTCATTGACAAATAATGGAAAGACAAAACTTACGGATTTTGCCAATGGACATAAGTATTATGGTCTGCACAAAGCAAAGCGCGGATGGGTGTTCCGCGAATGGGCACCTAATGCTACTGCAATATATCTTGTAGGCGACTTCAACGCTTGGACTGAAAGCGAACGTTATAGCGCAAAGCGTATCGATGAGGCTGGCAATTGGGAGCTGAAACTTTCTGAAAAGGCTGTCAAACATGGCGACCTCTTCAAGATGCATGTATATTGGAACGGCGGAATGGGCGAACGTATCCCTGCCTGGGCTACTCGCGTGGTTCAGGATGAGCAGACAAAGATATTCTCAGCACAGGTTTGGAACCCCGAGCCTTATGAATGGAAGAAGACCAAGTTTAAGGCCAACAAGTCGCCGCTTCTCATCTACGAGTGCCATATCGGAATGTCGCAGGATGCCGAAAAGGTAGGAACATACAATGAGTTCCGTGAGAATGTATTGCCGAGAATCAAGAAGGACGGATACAATTGTATTCAGATTATGGCCATTCAGGAGCATCCTTATTATGGTTCGTTCGGATACCATGTGAGCAGCTTCTTTGCTGCTTCTTCACGCTTCGGTACTCCAGAGGATCTGAAGGATCTTATCGATCAGGCTCACAAGGACGGCATTGCCGTTATCATGGATATTGTACATTCACATGCCGTAAAGAACGAGATAGAGGGATTGGGTAACCTTGCAGGCGACCCCAACCAGTATTTCTATCCGGGCGAGAAACACGAACATCCGGCTTGGGACTCATTATGCTTCGACTATGGCAAGGACGAGGTGATACACTTCCTGCTATCTAACTGCAAATACTGGCTTGAGGAATTCCATTTCGACGGATTCCGTTTCGACGGCGTTACATCAATGCTTTATTATAGCCACGGACTTGGCGAGGCTTTCTGCAACTATGGCGACTACTTCAACGGACATCAGGACGATAATGCCATCTGCTACCTGACACTTGCCAATCTTCTTATACATGAGGTTAATCCCAATGCAATAACCATCGCAGAGGAAGTCAGCGGCATGCCAGGACTTGCTGCCAAGTTTACCGATGGCGGCTATGGCTTCGACTATCGTATGGCCATGAACATCCCCGACTATTGGATTAAGACCATCAAGGAACTTCCAGATGAAGCATGGAAACCAAGCTCTATTTTCTGGGAGGTCACAAACCGTCGTTCCGATGAGCGTACCATAAGCTATTGTGAAAGCCACGACCAGGCTCTTGTAGGCGACAAGACCATTATCTTCCGCCTTATTGATGCCGATATGTACTGGCACTTCCGTAAAGGCGACGAAAACGACCGCGCTAATAGAGGTATAGCCCTGCACAAGATGATACGTCTTGTCACAGCATCTACTATCAATGGCGGCTATCTTAACTTCATGGGCAATGAGTTCGGTCATCCCGAATGGATTGACTTCCCGCGTGAGGGTAACGGCTGGAGCTATAAGTATGCACGTCGTCAATGGAACCTTGTAGACAACCCCGAACTCAACTATCATTATCTTGGCGATTTTGACAAGGCAATGTTGTCAACGCTCAAGCTTGAGAAGAACATTCAGAACAAGCCGGTAGTAGAGATTTGGCACAACGATTCAGATCAGATTCTCGCTTATATGCGTGGCGACTTGGTGTTTGTCTTCAACTTCAGTCCGACACAGTCGTTCGTCGATTACGGATTCCTTGTGCCTACAGGTTCGTACGATGTAGTGTTGAATACCGATTCAAAGGACTTTGGCGGCAATGGTCTTGCAGACGATACAATCACACATCTTACCAATTACGACCCGTTGTATGTGAACGACCGTAAGGAATGGCTTAAGCTTTATATTCCAGCCCGTTCGGCTGTAGTATTAAAAAGAAATTAATGAATAGGGTAAAGTATAGTCAGGATACATTGAAACGCGTGTTGTGTACATTCGTTTTTACGTTGTTCTCGTTTTTCTTCCTGTATTTTTATCAGGCAGATTTAATGACGATTATTCAGCACGTGTTGTCAGAAGGACAAACCCATTACAATCACTTTGTGGGAGCGGTACTAATTACAATAGTACTGCTCCTCATACAGGTGGGTGTTGTCCGTTTGTTTCAGCGAATGCGATTGGCATGGGCATTTACGTTTGTCCCTTCCTCACTTCTGCTTGCCATGATTACTGATGTACGTCAGTCGGCATCTGCCGCTAATGGCTTTCTTGAATTTGGTTGGGGTGGATACGTGTTGCCATCGTGTTTTATATTGTTCTTTGTCGTTGTCTGGATCTTGAATTCATCGGGTATTGCCGAAAAGTATAGTATGAATTCCATGAATCAGACACGTCAGCTGTGGATTAACCTTGCTTTAGTGCTGCTTCAGATGCTATTTGTTTGTGGTTGGAGCAATTCCGACAGAGTGCTTCACGACCGTGTGCATGTAGAACAATGTTTGGCAGACAACGACGTTGATGAGGCTTTGCTCACATTGCAGCAGCATTCAGATGCCGACGAGAATCTGACGATGCTTACGGCTTACTCGCTTTCACGTAAAGGTGAATTGCCTGAAAGGCTTTTCGAATTTCCGTTGAAGGGAGGTTCGGCTGCATTAATGCCTAATGGCGATAACATTGGTTTTGGATTGTTGGCTGACACCACATTCTATGCATATCTCGGCAATGCATATCTGCAACGGATGTCAACTATGCACTATCTTGACTATCAGCGTAGGCATAAGCGCCTTAATCGTCGTTCTGTTGATTATCTGTTATGTGCCTATCTTATGGACAAGAAGCTTGATGCCTTTGCGCACAACATTACCAGATACTATGAGGTGAACGACTCTGTGCAGTTGCCAAAGCATTACAAGGAGGCTCTGATACTCTATACTCATTCGCATGCTAATCCGTGTGTCGTGCTTCATGATAATGTGCTGGATGCTGACTTTGAGGATATGCAGAAACTTGAAAACTCCATAACCGATGCTCGTGAGCGAAAGACTGCATTGCGCGATACCTATGGCAACACATATTGGTATTATTATATGTATTGACTGTAAGATGTACTGATAATAATGTATGCTGATTATACATAAACAAAAAAGCGGTTCGGAAATTGAATGATCTGAGTCATTCCTTTTTCCGAACCGCTTTTGCTTATGCTAAATAAGTCAAAACTGTATTTTTGTCTATTCTATAGAATATTGTTTTCTTGTCTCCATTCTGTATATTGCAGCATCTTATACTGCCATTATTGCTGTTGGCTTCTTCTATCTGTTCTATCTTTATGTCGTGTAGTGCCAGATGGTTGTCCGAATAGAATTTATACATCGTTTCCTTGGCACACCAGAACAATAGCAGAATACATGCTTTGTTTGTATGGTTGTTGTCTGGGATGTTTGCCGGTTTGATTAGAGTATGGCTATATTCCAGCTCGTCGCTACGCATGAATTTCTCCTCAATCTTACATATCCTGTCGCTTACATGTTCTATGTCTAAAGCCACACGCTTTGATTCGGATATTATCAAGCTTGCATAGTTGTTGGTGTGACTGATGCCTATCTCCAACCCTGAATCTCTTAGTATCGGTCTTCCAGAGTCTTCGTGGTCAATAGTCCAGCCGCCTCTGCCCAGCATCTCGTTAAGCAACGCATATACTGCAGCCGTTTCTTTCTGACGATTGTTGCACATCGTCTTTATCTTGTTGTACACTTCTGGCGGACATACGTCCTCTATGTGTGTGCGGTCATCAAACTGCCATATTCCTAATTGCGTACGTTTGTCAATTCTCTCAATATATAATAGAGGCATAATCTACAATATTGTTTCTCCCCGAAGGTTGTCATCCATTAAGGTTATTTCTCCTGGATGTCTTCCTTCTTTTTCTCGTGTATCGTGACTTTGATTCTGCTTATACGGCGTTCCTCTATGCCTACTATCTCGAATGTATAGTTCTTGAAGTCTACCTTCTCGTGAATGCTAAGGAAGTCGCCTTTTATCTCCAACAGCAATCCTGCGAGCGTGTCGGCATCGCCTTCTACGTCAGCAAATTCTTCGTCGTTGACGTTCAAGGTCTTGCAGAAGTCGGTCAGCAAAGTCTTGCCTTCAAATATGTATGTATTGTAGTTCAACTTGCTGTACAGCTTGCTCTCTTCGTCGTACTCGTCGTTGATTTCACCGACAATCTCTTCGAGAATATCTTCCAATGTGACAAGTCCGCTCGTGCCGCCAAACTCATCTACAACAATGGCTATGTGTATCTTGTTCTCCTGGAATTCGCGCATGAGGTCGTCAATCTTCTTTGTCTCAGGAACAAAATAGGGGGGACGCATCAGACTTTGCCAACGGAAACTTGCTGGTTTAGTCAGATGAGGCAGCAAATCCTTGATGTATAATATACCGCGAATGTTGTCACCATTCTCCTGATATACGGGGATACGGCTGTAGTTGTTCTCGACAATACAGTTGAGCACTTCTGTATAGTTCGACTTGATGTCGAGTCCTACAATGTCTTGTCGGCTTGTCATAACCTCCTTGGCAGTTTCGTCACCAAAGCGTATGATGCCCTTAAGCATGCTTTGTTCGTCCTTGATGTCGTTCTTGTCGGTCAATTCAAGAGCATGTTCCAGATCGTCAACACTCAGCACGTGCTTTTCCTTCTGCACAACTTTCTCGGCAATAATGCCACTACGCAGAAGTATGTTCTCTATAGGCCAGAACACCTTTCGGCAAATACATACTCCCTTTACGGCTTTTCTGCAGAAGTTAAGCGGATCCTGACGGCTGTACACCTTAGGCATAATTTCGCCAAAGAGCAGAAGCAGGAAAGTCAGCATTACTGTAAGCGAAAGGAATTGCAGCCAATATGCTTTCTCTCCGAAATGAACGATGTTGCCGAAGATGTAGTTGCACAGCATGATTATCGTTACATTGACGAAGTTGTTCGTAATCAGAATTGTTGCCAGCGTGCGCTCGCTATCCTCGCGCAATTTCAGGATATTACTGTCGCTTGATGTTTTTTGTGCGTTCAGTTCAGCCATGTCAGATGGCGACAGACTGAAGAAGGCTATTTCCGAACCACTTGCAAATGCCGACATAGCCATAAGCATCAGAGTAAGTGCAACACATATCAATACACCCGTAGTAGGAGCTATGAGATAAACGTCGGAGAGTGAATCAGAAATGAATTTTAAGTATGTTTCCACAATTATTATATATGTTTAGAATGGCAACGTGTCGTTGTCGGCGTCTTCTTTAATATTAGTACGAGTATTGTCTTTCGGCTGTAAGTTTTGGGCCGCGGTTGAGGCTTGTTTTGGTGTGAGAAGTTCCATATTGTCGGCATATATCTCGGCTATAAATCTGCGTTGACCTTTCTTGTCGTCGTAGTATCTGTAGCGTATTCTGCCTTCAATATATATCTTGTCGCCTTTGTGTACATATCTTTCGGCAATCTTGGCAAGCTCTCTCCACATTACTATATTGTGCCAGTCGGTACGGTCGGGCACACGAGTGCCATTGGGCAGTACATATCCTCTTTCGGTTGTAGCCAATGGGAATTGTGCTACAGCCTGGTCGGCATCATAATATTTCACGTCAGGCTCTTTGCCAACGTTTCCTATAAGCATTACTTTGTTCATAATAGTCTGTTTTTGTTGTTATAGGATAAACCAAACATAGGATGCCGTGTATAATGCGACATCCTATGACATGAATAAACAGTATGTTTTATTTCCACATACCAAGATACTTGTAGTGGAAGTTCTTTCCTTTGGCTGACGGGAACTGTGAGCGGTTGTCCACACGGTCGCGCAGATGCTCTACAATGCGGTTGTAGCAGTCTTGTCCCGAATTGGCTTTGCATCTTACTACAAAGTGCGTGTCGCGATATTCGTGCTTGCCAGTAGCAGGAATCAATACTACGCGCTTGAAGTCCAGTTCGCCTTCGTACCATCCCGGATGTGCTTCGTTCAGGCGTGAAGCTACAACCGAAGCCATATCATGCTTATCGCCTGCCGCGCCGTTTTGTGGTACGGGATGCAGAGCCTTCTTCTGCTTGAAGTCAAGCATTGTAGCTGCTGTTGTCTTAATTATAATAAAGTAGACGCGTGGTCTGATTTTATATCTTTTGGGATAATATACATCGCTGTTGGCGTATTCTCTTACATCAGCTTCAAGGTTTGCATTCATTCCTATTTCCTGGATTGAGCGCAAGAAATCCAATGCATCGTCAACGTTTGTTACCAACGTCTCCTTGTCAAAATATCTTAAGTATAAGTTCATTGAATTCTGTTTTGTTCTTCAAAAATACCGATTTTAAAACCTTTTAAAAGAAGAGCGGCAAACGAGACTTGAACTCGCGACCCCAACCTTGGCAAGGTTGTGCTCTACCAACTGAGCTATTGCCGCATTGTTTTCACATTACTAACAAGTGAAGAGGAGGAGACTCGAACTCCCACGACACAATTGTCACTACCCCCTCAAAGTAGCGCGTCTACCAATTCCGCCACCTCTCCATAATGTAGTTATGTGATTGTTCTGAATAGTCAGTGCCCAGAACAGGACTCGAACCTGCACGTCGTTAAACACACGCACCTGAAACGTGCGCGTCTACCAATTCCGCCACCTGGGCAAAATAAGACTTGCGCCTTTATCTATTCAGAACTTTGAGCGGCAAACGAGACTTGAACTCGCGACCCCAACCTTGGCAAGGTTGTGCTCTACCAACTGAGCTATTGCCGCATCTGTTATTTCTTTCAGATTGCTTCGTTCTTGAAAGCGGTTGCAAAGGTAGCACTTTTTCTTGAAACTCCAAAAGTTTTGACAAGAATTTTCAAGAAAAAGTGCATTTTTCTTTAATTCATACGCGAAATGTAGTCTTTGGGTCCATATTCTCGCATAATTTCCAGTTCATTTGTGCCCGAATGCACAAAAGCGAGTGCCGGATGAGAGATGCCGTTGAACATGGTTGTCTTGACTGTTGTGTAGTGATTCATGTCCTCGAAGATGATATTTTCGCCGATTTCGAGTTCATGGTCGAATTCCCATGCCGACATAAAGTCGCCCGACAGACAACTGTTAGCTCCCAGACGATAAGTATATGGCTTGCTATAGTCGGGATTCTCCTCAATGGTTCTGGCTCCTCTTACTGCCGGATGGTATGGCATTTCCAGACAATCGGGCATATGACATGAGAAACTAACGTTCAGAATTGCTGTTTTTATGCCTTTGTCTTCTACAATGTCTATCACTTGGGCTACCAGCGGACCGGTTTGCCATCCGAATGCACTTCCTGGTTCCATTATGACCTTGAGCCAAGGATAGCGATTGTGAAATTCCTTCAGTATGTTTACGAGCAGTTCTATATCGTAGTCTTTGCGTGTCATAAGGTGTCCGCCGCCGAAGTTTATCCATTTTATCTGCTTGAACCATCCCGAGAATTTATCCTCAATATGCTTCAAGGTGCGTTCGAAAACATCCGATCCGTTCTCGCAATGGCAATGGCAATGGAATCCGTCTATGTCCGAAGGCAGAGTCTCGGGCATCTTGTCGGCACTTATGCCGAATCGTGTACCGGCTGCACAAGGATTGTATATGTCGGTTTCTATTTCCGAGTATTCGGGATTGATGCGCAGTCCGAAGCTTATTTCTTCGTTTGCATTCTTGGCTCTATCGTGCAGACGCTCGTATTGCGAGAGCGAGTTGAACGTCAGATGACTTGAACAACGTGCCATCTCGTCAATCTCATAGTCGGTATAGGCAGGCGAGAAGGTATGTGCCTTCTTGCCGAACTTGTCCACGGCGAGTCTTGCTTCGCCCAACGAGCTTGCTGTAGTCGACTTGATATACTCCTTGAATATGGGGAACGTCTTCCACAAGGCATAGGCCTTAAATGCCAGAATGATTTCTACGTCGGCACGTTTTGCCACATCGCTAATGATGGAGAGGTTGCGACGCAGGCGCTCCTCTTCCAGGATGTACATAGGGCGATTAATCTCCTTATATGTTGTTGTGTCTACTTTCATTTGCTTTTCCGGTTTGTTATCCTTTGTCATAGCAGAACTTCTCTATGGCAGCAGCCACTCCGTCCTCCTCGTTCGACAATGTCACATAGTCGGCTTCGGCTCTCACTTCGGGTGCGGCATTAGCCATAGCCACACCAATACCAGCCAGCTTCAGCATCGAAAGGTCGTTGTATCCGTCTCCGAAGGCAATCATGTCTTTCGGGGTCAGCTCAAGTTGTGTAAGCAGACGGACGAGCGACTGAGCCTTGTCTATTCCCTTCGGTACAAGTTCTATAAAGAAAGGTGCCGAGCGGAACACGTCGATATAGTTGCCTACCAGTTCTGTCAGTTCCTTTTCTGCTTCAACCATTACAGCTGGGTCGCCCGTCATGAGAAGCTTTGTGGGGTGTGCTTCAAGATGGTCAGTCAGGCATTCCACCTTTCTTATATTCATATGGTTGATGCGCGACTCCTCCTTCACATATTGGTCGTCGGGCATTTCGGTTACGATTTCGTTGCCTGCATAGCCCAGCAGAGCGTAGCCTTTGCTTCTTGCATATTGGTGCAACATTGGTATCACCTCTGCGGGAAGGAAGTTGGAATAGAGTTCTTCCATAGTCTTGCAGTCAACTATTTTTCCTCCGTTGTATGCCAGTATGTATCCGCCCGTCTCTTCCAGTCCCAGACAGTCGGCTACGGGAATGATGCCGTATGTGGGTCTGCCCGAAGCCAATATGATATGTGCTCCGTCGGCTTGTGCCTTCAGTAGAGTTTCGCGTGTCAGTGGAGTCACTTCCTTGGCGTTGTTGGTCAGGGTACCGTCAAGGTCGAGAGCTATAGCGCGGTAGGGTAGGCGTGAGTGTTGTGCTTCTGTTGTTGCCATAAATTATGTATTGTGAAATGCAAAGTGTATCTTATATATAATAAGGTGTAGTTGTACATGGTGAAAACCAAAGCCTGATAAAACAATAAATCCCAAGAACTGAAGTTCCTGGGATTTATGTTTTACGACCTTTTTACGGATCGTGGCTTTTCGTTTTGACTGGTAATTAAGCCTCTGCCGGAGTCTCCTCTGTAGCCTCTGCGTTAGCAGCAGCTTCAGCCTCTGCCTTAGCGGCAGCCTCAGCAGCCTTCTTCTCAGCTACCTTCTTGGCAATAGCCTCGTTTACCTTCTTCTCAGCCTCAAGCTCCTTAGCGGCAGCCTCAGCCTTAGCCTTAGCCTCGCTCTCGCGAACGGTATCAAGACCCTTCTGCTTGTCAGCCTTCCATGCGTCGAACTTCTTCTGGGCAGTAGCCTCATCAAAAGCGCCCTTCTTAACGCCACCACGGAGGTGCTTCATAAGATAAACGCCTTCACCCTTAAGGATGTTGTGAGTTGTAGCTGTGGGCTGTGCGCCACACTCTACCCAGTAGAGGGCACGGTCAAAATCCAAATCTACAGTAGCAGGATTGGTGTTAGGGTTGTATGTACCAATCTTCTCAGTAAACTTACCATCACGTGGTGCTCTTGAATCAGCGATAACGATACGATAGAAAGCGTAGCCTTTACGACCGCCGCGCTGCAATCTGATTTTTGTTGCCATTTTTAAAATTATTGTTTTGTTGGTTTGAATTTATGCTACTATCTCGTAATAGCGGGTGCAAAGTTACTCTTTTTTATCGTAACCAAGCCACTTCGCCCTTACTTTATTGTCGTTATTAATTAATATTAACCAAAGCTAATTCAAAAAACGATTTATGGCAACTATAAAACTCAAATTTCATCCCTCATTTTCTACAATCACTTATTCACTCTTAGCTGTCTGTGGAACTCACGGCTCTTGCGTTGTGGTTTTTCTTTATGACTGGCATAAACATGCACAATGAGAAAGAATGCTGTAAACAAAGGGCTTTTGAAACCTTGAAAAGTCGGATATGTAAAACATTTTAGGAGGAATTCGGGGTTTAGCAAAACTTTTTGATTCAAAAATGATAAGAAGTGAAGGAAAAGTAGTACTTTTGTAGAGTAGATACCGTTTTATCATGTGAAAACAGTAGGTGTTTTACTTGACTAATACATCCACAGATAGTATGGATTTATGAACATTGCTATAGTAAACTTGGCATCGTCTTCCCAGGTGATGGCAGCCAATAGTGACATAAAGTAGCGGAGAGGTTATGAAGCAGGATTGCACGGTCTCTCAGTCTACAGCCGACGAAACAAAGCGTTTTCAGACATCTGAAAGCAATGAATTTCCAGAGGGCACACACGTTTCTGAGCCAGACGAAAAGACTGGCTCAGCGATAAAGAAGTGTTCGCAGGTGAAAGATAACTGCACGTCATGGAGTTATCTTTTTGTACACAACCAAAAAGTAAAGTCGATAGAAGAACAGCTAAAGAAAGATGGACTAACCCATTTTGTGCATAAGACAATAAAATATGTTCCCCGCCACAGGAATAGAGGCGGAATGCGCGAAGTGGAAACCCCTTCTGTAAGTGGACTGGTATTCTTGCAAGGTGCCCCGGAAACATTACAGGACTACTTGGATAAAAACATAAAATCATACAAACTCTGTAAGAATTGTAGTACAGGAAAAGTAGCCACTATCCCTTGCAACCAAATGGAGCCATTTATGCGTGTGGCAGAAACCGATCCCGAACGTCTCCGCTTCCTGCTTCGTCCTTTCGTTTATTATTCCAAGAACCGCACCCTACTTCGCATCGTGACAGGTGAATATGCCGGACTCGAAGGTTATGTAATCCGCATAGCCCGAGACCGCAGGCTCGTCATGGATGTCGGTGGAATGGCCATAGCCTTGTCAGGTGTACATGCCGAACGTTTTGAGGAGGTTAACAAGAACGAGGCTTGCAAAAAAGAGCGCGAGCTGTTCTACAAGCGCAATCTGCATGAGCGCAACGCCTTTATCGACCGATACTTTCATCAGGTGAAGACCGCCCAAGAGGTGTCAGCCCAGGTGAAAAACATAGAAATGCTCCGTCTTCAGACACTTGCAGATGTAAGAGACAAGAAACTGGATATGAAAGATGCCTATGACACCTTCTATTTCATGATAGAAGAGATAGGCTACTACTATGCACCTTTCATCGACTGTTTCAAGGACGAGCTTAGACCCATCTTTGAAGCAGGAAGAACCGTAATGGAAGAGATAGAGAAAACTATAAAGATATTCAAGGACAGCGATAAAGAACTGCATAATCGCTGCGAAACAGAATTTGAGGCATTGCAAAACAACTACGGATACCTGTTTGAATTTTGAGTTTTGAATTTTGAGTTAGGAGTTGTTCTCGGCTAACGCCTACGATTAAGAATTATACAATGTGGAGTTGCAATACTAACTGTAGGAGGTTATGGCGTCCCCGCCATAACCTGAGCAAGCTGCGGTGTGAGGAACTAACAATAAGAATGTATCTTCCAACTGCGCAGGCTAAGGCAAGGACGTATAGCCTCCTACATTTCAATTCGTGATATAATTTCTGGTTAATTCACGACCGAACAACTCAAAATTCAACATTGCCAAAGGCTTTGTGCCAATGTTAAGTGTTAAATGTTTAATGTTAAATTGTTAGGGTGCGAAACAACTCATAATTGACCAACTCTCAATCGCAGGCATAGCCGAGAACAACTC
>NZ_JADYUF010000015.1 GCF_021531655.1 Leyella stercorea
GACTTTACAATTCTTGCATTTTGCCATCCATATTGTTTGGAGGGCAAATGTAATATGCACCTATCGGAAATCTAGCATAGCAAGAAAAACGACAGTCGCTTATCCCGAACTCAGGTTGATAGTGTTCAGCGAGTCGGTGTAGGCGAAGAGACGTGCCTGCATCTGTGGGGCTATCTTATGTTTGTAACGATAGTTTTCCGATACGGCAAACGTGCGTTCCTGGTTGGGGAAGAAGGTCTCGGTAGACTGACCTGTTGTGTTCCAACCGTCGCTATGTCCCATATTTGCACTAATGTCAAAGCTATTGTTGTCGAATTTGTCAGCACCCTTAGTCTGCCAGTTGTGCTGATAATTGTACGACCCGTATTGGCTCTTGCCGTCGCCGTCGATATTAGCGTTCATTGAAGAATTCATGGTTCTGTCAATATAGCGATTGGCATTGTTTGCCTGTGCATAAACCATCTGCGGGTCGTGGTCGCTCAGCTTGCTGGCGGTGACATTAAACATGTAGCGCTTCTTTGTCTGATATTGCGCCTCAACATTGCCATACCACTTGTCAAGAAAACCTGGCTTCACCTGAATGTCGAGCACATGGTCTTCATCGCCTTCATCCTTGCCGGTATGTCGAGCCAGTTCCGACTTGCGGTCGTACAGCTTCAGCTTGCCTGCCACCTCAGCTGGCAACTGACCTATAATCTGGTCGCCGCCAAACAAATTCTTGCCATTCATCATCAAGCGTATGGGTTTGTTGTTCCAGTAGAGTTTGCCGTCACGGTTCTCCACTCCTGGCAACTTTTTGATGAGTTCGTCGAGACGTGCCCCCTCCTTCAGCTTGAATGCTTCGGGATTGAAAACAATGGTGTCGCCCGACATAGTGATGCGAGGCATCTTTGCCGTCACCTCCACATCCTTCAGCATAAGGGCAGTAGGCTGAAGCTTTATGATGCCAAGATCGGTAGTGTCATTCACTTCTTTACCGTAAGCATAGTCCACCTTGCGCGCATTCTTATATCCAATCATACTGAACGTGAACATGATGCGGCCCTCCCAACTTGCATTGAGAAAGAAGCAGCCAGTACTGTCGGTCTCAGCCTGATTCTGCATCGACCATCCTGGCTGTGGATTAATCTCGCTTCGTATTGTCGCTCCAATAAGTATCTCGCCCGTCTCGGCATTAACTATCTTACCCTTGAACGTGTCGGCATGACACACAGCCGAGTGCACAAGGCAGAGCAATAACACAACAAAAAGTTTCTTTAATACGTTTTCCATACGCTGATTATTTTAAATATGGTGCCAATTCTGACGTTTTGATTATATAACGTATTAAAGCATTATTTTTGAACAGCATTAACATGCATTAACAGCAACCAGCTAATGTTTCTATCTGTTGTAATATATCACTGCTGGCATTATTATTAACGCCATGCTTGCAATATCTTACAATGCCATCCTTATCTACAACAATGGTCAATGGATAGCCCTCATTGCCCACTCTTTTGGTGAAATACGTGTCATTGGCAATATGCGTCCAATTAAAGCCTTCCTTCTCCGTGATTTGCTTCACCTTGTCGACATTCTCGAAATTGGCTGAAACGAACTGTACATCAGGATATTTGTCTTTCCACGTCGATAGGATTGGCATCTCCCTACGGCACGGTCCGCAACCAGAATACCACACATTTACAACCGTTACACGACCTTTAAGTGCATCCTTGGTCCATGTCTTGCCATCAATATCTTTCTCTACGAAATCATCCGGCAGAGCTTTGCCAACTATAAACTTTTCGACACCAGTTGAACTGATAAGCTTTTTCATCTTGGCAAAGTTCAGAGCTCCTTCCTCAAGTTGCTCACCATTAAGCACCTTCTCAAAAGGAATCTCATACTTCTTTATTGACTGCGGCACCTTGAAGTCGTCGCCTACCAAGAGATTTACAACCCTATTTCCGTCCTTATCAGCAAGAGCCATTATCGAACTGCTAATCTTAAAAGCCTCATCCATCGGCAATTCCTTAGAAAAATAATGGCCTCCAATTCTATACATTGGAACAATCTTGTCCTGTGCTATCATCTGAGATGCGACACATAAAAAGCCGAATAGTAACAATAGTTTTTTCATATATTGATTATTTCTTATCATAGTAATTCATTACACAAGCATCACTTTGTCTTGATAATACAGATATCATGCGTCTTGCCCACTTCCCCATAGTCCATAGCAGCCTTTGAGCCACGCTTCAGCACAACGATATTTGAGATTTTCGATGGTGCAATGTCTTTCACTTCCTGAGACGTTGCCGACTTGCCATCTACTACATACTGGACATTATCCTTGCTTGCCTTGGTGAAGATTTTCAGCACACCGTTCTTCCCTTTCTCTCCGTAGGCGTTGGCTACGTCTGACCCAGGCTTGTACACATTTATCGAACTAATGTCGCCAGGTTTGATATAGTTGATAGAGCCACTGTATTCCTTACCATCCACAACAAACAAAGCCTTTGATGTGATGTGCTGCACTTTAGACGTCACTTTCAATGGTCGGTTTTTCAAACTATCAGGCAATATGTCGTCAGTATGTACATTATAAATATCACCTTTTTCATTCTTGATAACATTAAACGAGAGAATCTTCTTTCCAGTTAGTTGCGAACCGTCGAAATTCTCTATCTTCTCGCCATTAATGATAAAGACGTTTTCTTGCGCATACGATGCTGCTGCCACAAAGAGCGCAATAAATGTAATGACAAAAAACTTTTTCATAAGTATAATATTTTAAGTTGTTTATTATTTCTATCGAGAGCTATAGGTTTTAATTGAGTGCAATAAGCTGACTGCTCAACTCATCGTCAGAACATGAGACAATGAAGGAGGCAGACGTTCCATCATCATAACATTTGGTCACAATGTTTGCCTCACCCACTTTTCTTATTTCATAACTTTCCACCTGTTCGTTTGGTAATGTGACCGTAGCGATGATATTATCAACCCTATTGACTACACTTGGTTCGACTGTAGGCAATCGCTTTTTGGTCAATCGCTTGGATTGAGTCTTCCTTTGAGTGTTATTATCAACCCTTTCCTCTGTAGATTTTTCTATTGTGTCAGTATCATGTGTCTTGACAATGCCCACATCATATTTTACCTCGTCTGCCTTTTTCGGTTTTTCTACAGCAACCATATTGTCTACATCAGAAGTATTGCCTGTAAAAGCTGCCCATGGTCGGATAGCAACGAATGCCACTACTACTGCTACACATGCCGCAACAGCCACCCAACGCCATACATGTGATGTATGTTTTGGCAGTATATGCGCTGCAGAGGGTTCAACAGCCACATCAGATGTGAGCATTGCATCAAGTTCCGCAATGCTGAAGTTGTAATCATCGGTCTTGAAGCTACGAAACATCTCCTTATATACCTGCCATTCCGCAGGAATATCATCAGCTGTATCGAAGTATTCTGCAAGCTGCTGTTCCTCAAGTTCAGTAGTAAGACCATCAACAAACTTGCCCAACAGTTTTTCTATATATTCTCTTGAGTATTTCATTGTTTTGCCTTTTTAAGATTCTTAATAAGTTCCATTCGTGCCTTGCTTATCATTCCACGCACCGAGCTTTCCGTAGTGCCGAGTATACGTGCAATATCTGCATACGGCATATTCTCGACGTTGCGCATCCGTATAATGGCACGATGCCTGTCGCTAAGTGCGCTGATACTCTGTTTCAGCATACGGTCACTCTCTTTAATTTCCAGTTGGTTATGCGGATTGTCAGCATTAGCCATATATCCAACCTTCTCTATCTGCACATTACATCTTGCGCCACGAAGCATGTTAAGCGATACATTCCTACACACAACCGAAGCCATGTGCTGCATCTTTGTAGCATCCGCTACACGCTCACGTACAGTCCACAGTTTCAAGAGAGTTTCCTGAACAGCATCCTCAGCGTCAGAGCCATTACCAAGATAGTGCATAGCCTGCTTGAGCAAACCATCGCGCAGACTCTCTGCACCATTCACAAACTCTTGTATTTTCACGTCATTTCTTTCTATTTGTTTTTACATTAATAATAACACAAGAGTTATTATTTCGCTACGCAAAACTAATATTTTTTATCATAAATCTCGATTATTATTAGTAAATTTGCCACATATAATATATAGTCACAGTCGTCAACCCGTAAATACTTTTCCATTATGAGATATCTTGACCCAAAGCCGACCTTACTTTCAAAAAGATATTCGGCGAGCATAAGGACTTGCTCATCAGTCTTCTTAATGCTCTGTTGCCATTGGCTGACGACGAGCAGATCGAGAGTGTGGAGTATCTCTCGCCCGAACTTGTGCCCGACACTTATGTAGGCAAAAACAGTATAGTAGATGTGAGATGCCGCGACGTGAAGAACCGTCAGTTTATTGTCGAGATGCAGATGCTGTGGACAGAAGCTTTCAAGCAGCGCGTGCTGTTTAACGCTTCCAAGGCCTTTGTGCGCCAACTTGACAAAAAGCGCAAGTATGAATTGCTTCAACCTGTCTACTCGCTCAATCTTGTAAACGAAATCTTCATAAAGGAATACCCCGATGAGTTTATCCACAACTATAACGTTGTGCACGAGTTGCATAGCAACGAGATTATCGACGGACTGCATTTCACATTCGTAGAGCTTCCCAAGTTTCAGGCTCATTCCATCAAAGAAAAGAAAATGGCTGTGCTGTGGCTTAGGTTCCTTACAGAGATTGACGAACAGACAAAGGAAGTGCCGCAAGAACTCTTGGACAATCCTGAAACCTCAAAGGCATTGAAAACTGTAGAGGAATCTGCTATGTCGAAAAACGAGCTGCTTGCCTACGAGGACTTTTGGGATAAACTTGGCGCAGAACGCCTGCTGTTTGTTGATCCCAATAGGAGAAGTATGGAGGAAGGCAGAGAGGAAGGACGCAAAGAGGGAAGAGAAGAAGGACGCAAAGAAGGAGTAAAAGGGGGTCGTGCTGATGTGGCAAGAAATCTATTAAGCATAGGTATGACATTAGAAGACATTGCCAAAGTTACCGGGCTGGAGATACATGATATTGAACAGCTGAATAATTAAAAAGAAGACAATAAAGAGTAAAAAGACTTCGTATCATGCCATGAAACGGTCGTATCAAGCCATGAAACGGTCATTTCAAGGTATGATACGATCATTTCAAGGCGCAGAACCCTACCGGATACTTATTTAAACAGCGCATGAGTTATTATTTCACTACACAAAACTAATAAATTCGGAAGATTAAGTTGTAAGTTCGGCTATTTATTTGTAACTTCACAACGAAATATCAAAACCACAAGGCTATGGAGATGCAAGAGATAAGAAAAATAACGAGCGCAACTTCCAAACCGTGTTCTATCTCATCTTCAATCTTATGGGAGCTTATATCAAGGTGGAGGAATGTAGCGCAATAGGCTGAGCAGATGCCGTGCTGCACTTGCCAGACGCCATATACGTGATAGAGCTAAAGTATGACGGTTCTGCCGACGCTGCCCTGAAACAAATCAACGACAAGGGTTATCTTATTCCGTATTCGGCAGAAGGCAAGCGACTGATAAAGGTTGGTGTAAACTACGACAGCCTTAAACGAACAATTGGAGAATGGAGAATCGTGAACATTACATCACCTCCCTTGTTGCAGCAGGATATTTGCAGATGACTAATCCGGATAATCCTACAGCAAGTAATCAAAAATACAAGAAAGTAAACATAAGATAAGAATGGATTCATTATTTCTACTTCAGTTTGCATGTTTTATATTCATGCTCGTCAATGCCTTCATCGTGGCACTCTCTCATCTGCATGTTAGATGGGAAAACAAGCGGTATGAGCGTTCACGATGGATGATTGTTGTCGCCTTGATAGGATTGGCGATACAATATGCCGTGCAGATGGTTTGCGGATTCCGTGCCATGAACGATAATTTAGGCGCGGTCATCAATATCCTCGTTTATACCCCATGTTTTTCACTTATCTCCATGGGAATCTACAACATAGAGGCCACACGTTCCAACCTCAGAAAGATGATACTGATGTGTAGTGGCATTTATGCTGCCATCATTGTGGTCTTTTGCGTGGGTATCAGTCTTCATCATAGCCTGTATATCAGAGAGGGGCTTTATCTGATGCTGACTCTGTTTTGCGTAAGTGTTTTCTATTGCATATACATGATTATTCAGGAGATGATCAGGCGTAAAAATATGTTGGAGACAATGGCGGCAACGGATTTGTTGCCTTACGTAAGATATTCGCGTGCAAGTGTAATCATTCTATGGCTCGCAGTTCTCGCCATGCCAGTTGCCATATTTTCTACTACCTTATTATATATAGTAGGTCCAGCTGTATTGCTTGCCTTGTTGTTCTTCAATCTTACGTTTATCGCTCTCGGCAGCAGATATATTCCAACAGAAGAGCTATTGGATAAAGAAGAGGAAAATCAACGAAGCGGGGGGATAGAAAAAAAAAACTTTACAGCAATTATCTGAGGAGCGCAGAAACTTTATCCAAAACAGTCTTGACCAATGGTGTATGGATTTGGGCTATAAAGATTGTAATGTAAACATGTTGACGCTTTCTCGTACACTTTGTATATCAAAGAACGAATTGAGCCAGTTTTTCGACCAATGCTTGCACTCCAACTTTCGAATATGGCTCAGCGAAATACGTCTCAACGCTGCAAAAAAGATGATGTTGGAATATCCTGATTATAGCAACGACATCATTTCAGCTGAGTGTGGATTCTCTTGTCGCACTCATCTTTACCGAATCTTCAAAATAAAAGAAGGCTGTTCTCCTACAGAATGGAGGGGCTCCCGACATACTGATGTAGCACAAAATGTTTCTTTATAAAATACCAAAGAAAAAGTAGAATTTTTATCGTCAAACGGCCAAAAAGGTGTCGCATTCGTAGGAATGCGACACCTTTTTGGTATGAATGCGACACATGAACATGGCAAGTGGAAACTCCTTTCAAATGAAAAAAACTATTTTTGCAACATGAAGGGAATAATAGAAACTATGCCAAGGATAGAGTTAGCCCTGATCATCATCGGGGTGTTTGTACTCATATTATGTATTATCTTCGGATATGCCATGATATATGAGTACAGGATGTATCTTGAGAATCATTGGAAGGCTCGCTATAGCTTTCGTGACTTCATCAAGAGAGAACGCTTTTATATCTTTTTGCTGTTGGCATCCATATTTATCTTGCTGACAAACCTCTTGTATTTCCTGGAGTGATTTTCGGATAGAATGGATGAATTAGCTTTATGGTGGATACCTGTCTTGTAATTGGAGACAGATCCTTACTTTTACGATAAAAAATAAATGAATGATATGGAAAATTATTTGACAACAAAAAATCGGTTGCTGGTCGCAGCACTTGCTTTTATTCTTCCATTTTCTTTCGCGAAAGCAGAAGTAAAAGAAGATGGAAAGACCGGTCAGCAAGGCTGGTACGTCGGTATTGAGGGTGGAATGCCTTTCGGTTTCTCTACTTTCTCAAGTTTCGGACATGACAAGACGCACCTCGGTTGGGCTGCTGGCTTATATGGTGGCTATCGTTCCAACTCCATATTCTCGGCTGAGTTATCTGCCAAGTATGGAGAGATGAACTTGTCTGCACAAGATTGTTGCGTAGAACGTAACCATTGGTTGGGTAGCGACGGCGTGCTTTACAACGCAGGTGTCTTAGGCATGGACAGTTGGGAATATGCCAATCTGAAAAGCCATGTCCAGATGGGCAGATACGGAGCAAGAGTGAACGTTAATCTCCTTGGACTGTTCCATAAGACAGCTAACAGCCGATGGGATTTGGCAGTTTCACCTCATATATATGCAGTAACGACCAAGGCTGATATTCAGACTATAGCCGATGATGCCAAGGTAATGAAAGGTTCTACCAACTGGCATTTGGGTTATGGCGCAGACTTGCAGGTGGGCTACCAACTGACCTCATGTCTGAAATTGGGCATCTATTCCGGTCTGACCCGTCTTACTGGCGAACGTATGGACGGAATGCCTGAGCATCTGCATAAGAACAACTTTGTTTGGGAAAGTGGAGTAAGATTAGGGATTAACCTCTCTAAAAAGAAGAACAAGGTAGCAGAAACTCCATCAGTTCCACAACAGGAGGTTCTACAAAAGGAAGTTCTACAACAGGAACCAACTTCTTCGGAGAATGTCAATCAGAAAGAAACTGTGGATAAGGCAGAAACAAAAGTTGCTGAACAAGACATAAAAGAATCTACAAAGGTGACTTTCCCTGTCATATATTTCACCTTCAATAGTATCGACATCCAACAAAATGAAGAGACTAAATTGAATGCTATTCTCAAAACATTGAAAGAGAATCCAAACATGAAGGTGACGGTAACAGGTTGGTGCGACACAAAAGGCAGCGTGGCTGTCAATAAACGTATATCTCGCCAGCGTGCAGAAACCGTAAAAACTTGGCTTGTGAAGAATGGCATAGAGGCAAGTCGCATTACTGCAATAGGAAATGGCAGCGATGACACCCAAGATGCGGATAAGGCTCGCCGAGTAGAGACTAAAGACAATCATAAGTAACCCATAAAACAAGATAGAAAATGAAAGCAAAAAGAAGATTTAATATTTGGTTATGGGTGCTGTTATGCGTCCCATGCCTGTTGGCAAGTTGCGACCATAATGTTCATGATGGTGAGGATGAGGGTGGTTTGTCAGTATCGCTCACTTGGGCGGATGAAGCCGACCATGGTACGGAAGTGAAAGACGTGAAGCTCTGGATATTCAATGCCGATGACGGTTCGCTTGTAGAGGAAAAACATTATGGTAGTGCGCAGGAGGTGGCAAGCCAACGATTCGCTCTTCCTGAAGGGCATTATCAGATATTGGCTATTACCAATCTCATAGAGCCATTCTTCACCACTGACCAGACCAGGGCTTTGACTAACTGGAACAATATTCAGATAGGTTTGACCAATCCTAAGGATGTAAGGAACAATGCCTATTTCGGAGTGACCGATGTGAAGATAGACAACAAGGAAAGCAGCTATGTGGTGCAAAACCCTATGAAGAGCGTGCTTTCGGAACTGACCGTCATCATTGAGAATGTGCCGAAAGGCACAGAGATGAGTGGCAAGGCATTAGATGCAGCCTGGTGTCTGTTCCCTACACAGAAGAATAGTGATGGAGAATATGGATTGCCGAGCATAGAGCCAACGGAAGTGGAAATACCTACTATCTTGGCTACTGAGTCAACTTTGCAATCAGAAGTCATCCGGCTGATGCCGACCATACAGGGAAGTTCCGCCTCTCATATCTATCTCCGCCTATTGCTCCCTAACGGGACCTTGCAAGAGTATGACATCACCGCCCCTGCGATGAAGGTTGGAGGAAAGTATGAGTTGCGACTCAACTACAACCAGATGCAGCCAAAGATGAATCTGGAAGCTACCATCAACGGTTGGACGAACCTCAACAATGAAGTAGAAATCAAATAATAATAATAACTTTTAAAATATTGATAAGATGAAAAAGATGACGAAGTTTTTTGCCCTTGCACTCTTGGCAGGTGCAATGGTTTCATGCAGTACAGAAGATACAGCTCCTACAACAGCAAATGGTAAGGTAGCCGTGCAGTTTACTGGTGGTATCAGCGTAAACACCCGTGCTTCCGGTTTAGCCTGGGCTGATGGTGACAGGATTGGTATCTTCATGACAGGTACAAATCAGCCTCTCTCTGCAGATGCAATCAGAGAGGGAGTTGACAATGTTTGCTATCAGTCAAATGGAAGTATAGGTTTTTCACCTGTTTCTGGAGGTAAGACTATTTTCTTCCCGATAGATGGAGATGTGGACTTCTATTCTTACTATCCACAGACCACAGTCAATGATTACAAGGTAGCACTTGATGTAACAGACCAAAGGAAACAAGAAGCTATCGACTTTATGTATGCCAAGACAGAAGGCTGCAACAAAGCTACGCCACAGGTATTCTTGAAGTTCTACCATAAGTTAAGCAATCTTGTTTTGGAAGTTCAACCAGGTAACGGTCTTACGCAAGAAGACCTTAAGAAAATGACTGTGACAGTGAAAGGTCAGAATACCAAAGCCACTTTCAATCTTGCGGATGGGACTATCTCTGGTGAAGAAAATCCTGCGGACATCACGATGAAAACTACCGAAGCTGGCAAGCTGTATGAGGCAATCCTGCTCCCTACAGAAGAAGAAAGCCGAGTGATAGAGTTTGACCTCAAGAATGGTTACGACGCTCCTTTCGTATGGACAATGCCTGTAAAACTTGAGGGTGGCAAAAGATACCACTATACAGTAGTAAAATTGAGTCGTTCTGCCGTAGATATTTCTGGAAACATTGAGCCTTGGATAAAGGCTGGAGACGACAATGAACATATAGCACAATAACAACTCTTAAAAAGCAAGAGATATGAAGAAATTTAGATTCTTGTACATCGCTGCCGCAGCATTGCTGTTTGCAGCTTGCGCTAACGAAGAAGACGGTATCGGCAACAATGGTCCTGTTGCTGCTACAGTAAAGGCGGATATTTCCAACAATATCAAAACCCGTGGAACTGCAGACAACAACAGCTGGACAGCAGGCGATGCCATTGGCGTATATGCCACATCTTCTGGCAATACAACAGGAGACAACAAAAAGTATGTAACAACAAATGGGGATGGTACTTTTGAAGCTGCTGACAATAACAACATCATCTATTTCAAGGACAACAAAGAGACAACATTTAGTGCATACTATCCTTATAGCGAATCCTTAACTGATGGTAAAATGGATTGGAATATGGCTGAGGTAGAAGAAAACCAACCTTGTAAGGCTGATGTACTTTTTGCCTCAGGAGCTACTGCAAGCAAAGCATCTCCAACTGTGAATTTTACAGATCTCGAACATCGCTTTAAGCATTGTATGAGTTTGGTTGAATTCAAAATTAAACCAGGGCAGGGTGTCAAATATAACAATTATAAATTCAATCGCTTAGAGTTGAAAGGAATATTTACAAGCGGTAAATTTGACACAAGAACAGGTTTGGTTGAAAATGTTGGTGACAGAATGTCTATTGTGCGTAATTTTGTTGATGTACCTTTTGAAAGCGAAAAAAGTTTTGCTTATATCATGTTGCCGCAAAGCCTTGAAAGCAATAAGATGGATATAGAGATTTACTTGTTGTTGAATGATAGCGAAGTAAAATACACAACCCCTATAACACCATCCACCAATGGACAATTTGAAGGTGGCAAAAAATATACATACAACATAACTGTTAAAAATACGGGGATTACTATAGAAAAAGCTAATATAGTTCCTTGGGAAAATGGTGATTCAAGTGATTTAGACGCAGATATAGCTTTGTAATGATAAATAAGGTACTGAAAATAGGGAATACAGGGTTAGTGAGCTTGGCCGCTCACTAACTCACTAACAATAAAAAATTGAAGATTATGAAGACGATAAAACAAAGAATTTCCTATGCGGTAATGGGCCTTATGGCTATGGGCTTTACAGCATGTACGCAAAATGAAGATATGGCTCCTACGCTGAAAGGGCAGGAAATCAATGCCACTTTCTCTGTTGGAGGTATGCAGACTCGTGTCAATACATTGGGAGACGGTAACAATTGGGAGAATGAGGACCTAATAAGTGTACTGCAAATTTTCGGTGATGAAACTACTAGAACTGGTGAATATAAATATGTGGAAGAAAATGGGTTATACCATTGGGAACCTATCGTAAGACTTCGCTGGGAAAAAGTGGGAAGATGCGAATTGATTGCTTGGTATCCTTCTGATATGACCAATTTTCCTATCTATAATTTGCATACAGACCAAAGTGATGAGACTCAGTTGAAAGCTGCAGATTTAATAAACGGATGTTGGTACGATGTCCCTAAAGATTATGTAGATATTCCTATGAAGCATCGCATGTCGCTGGTTACGATAGTATATCATGTTGGTACTGCGGATTATCCTGATAAGGATATTAGTGAACCACAAGTGTATTCAAAAAACAACAGTGTTAGATTTTTTAGAGCCCCTGACCATGGGCAATTAGTAATGGGTACACCTTCTGGTAATCCTGATTGGGTAAAAGCCTGTAAGCATGACGGCGATATGTTTTCAGCAATCGTTATCCCTGGTTCATACAAAACTGGCGAGATTTTCGTGAAATTCAAGATTGGCGACCAAAACTTCCATGCAAAAATGAAGTCAAATACGGAGTTTCAAGAGGGCCATCGCTACACCTACAAACTCGATGTAGGAAAAGACAAAGTGGAACTGACCAGAATCAGCATAGATAATATGACTGGTTGGACAAACGAAGATGAACTCAAATAATTGGAGGAAAGAATATGAAAAAGATATTTCAATACATCATGCTGGCTGTCGTTACTATAGTAATGGCGTCATGCACAAGTGATATAGAAGAAACAACCGCAACAACAGGCAAGAACAACGTACAGTTGGTTGTTGGTGAATTTCCGACATTCGGAGATTCACAGACTCGTGCTATTGGTACACCAGATGAAGGCAAGACTTCATGGGCAGAAGGAGATGAGTTGCTTCTGGAGATGACCAGTAAGACTTTAGGAACCAAGTATGCTGCTTTTACATATAATGGCAGTAGCTGGGAATTGACAAGTGGCGAGCTGTCTTATAAAGAAGACGAAGTGCCAACCTTTCCTCATGTATATTATGCCCCTAACTACAAATGGGAAGCCGGCAAATTAGTTTTGAAAGAAGGTAAGGATCCTGGAACAGATGAATATATCGAGGGAAATGCTAGAATCACTGGTAATGGTATAAATGTATCTTTTGCCGAGGCAACACGCAAATATTCCCGCTTGCGTATTGCAACTCTACCCAATGAGCAAATAACAGTTGATACCGAATATTTCACTCCTGCGGGCAGCAGCGATATGGAACAGAAAGGAAATTATACACTTACTTCGGATGAAAAGGGCAATGCCTATTTATATGGTACTTTTGAAAATAATTCCGAAGTTACAGTGAAATATAGAGAAGCAACTTTGGCAACTCATACATTCATGCAAGCAACAGAAAATGCTAAGAGTTATGCTCTGGATGCTACTGTCATTTCGGCAAATAGTGCAGAAGAAATAAAGTCAGCTATTGAGCAAAAAGTAGCAGATGGCAAGACTATTATAAGACTCAACCTCGCTCCCAATGCTGGCACTGATGAATTTATGGCAATAAGAGAAGCCATCAAAGGTGCCGCCCCTAACGACTTGGGTACAATTGAGTTGACCGTTATTGGTGTAGAAACTATTCCAGAAGAGGCATTCTATAATATGTTGCAACTTAAGTCAGTCAAAATGTCTGACGTAAAAGAAATTAAGAAATATGCTTTTAAAGAGTGCAAATATCTCACTGTAGTAGAAGCGCCGAGTCTTAATAAACTTTGTTCTGGTGCATTTAAAAAATGTGATCAGCTTTCAAAGCTGACTTTTGGCCCTATAAACTATGCTGATGCACGAAATTGGCCAATATTTGAATATATTACCCCAAATATAGATTTAATTTTGTCAGACTATCAAAAAGAGATGATTGAAACTGACGATTATTTATATACAGCTAATAACGATATAGATTATGCTGGTAGTGATGAACATAACAGCAAAAATTTCCTTGGGCGTGAATTTAAGTCCATAACGTGTAGATATAAGGTTGAATAATAAATACAGATTGGTTTAACTCCTAAGCTGGGCAGGAGTATAAGTTGCCCAGCAAACATATCCCCCGCACCTCACGGGAAACGACAAGGGTCTATATGCCACGATGAAAAGGTGGCGTATAGACCCTTACTCTTCAAAAGCTACCACAATATTTACCAAAACTTTTCTTCTGTTTTCTTTGCGCTTTCAAAATAAAAGCTTAGCTTTGTAAGCGAGACTGATTAAAAAAGGAGGTTGCAATGCCAAAGATATTTGAATACTTCGGATTTATCTTTCTATTCTATTCGAATGAACATGAACCTATACATGTTCATGTTATGAAGGATGGACATGAAGCTATATTCGAGATAATGTTAGAGAATGGCGAACTTGTTGATATTCACAGAAGAACTTCTAACAAGATTCCACCATTAAGTGAAAAGGATGCAGCTACTGCTGAGGCCTTTGTTAAGAAGTACTATAAGAATATAGTTGATAAATGGGTAAACTTCTTTATTTATAAGAAAAGAATACGTTCAACTAAAATAACAAAGAAATTATGAACTTAAGTATTGTTTCTGCAAAATATGTGGCGCCATTAAAAGTGGAATTGCACTTCAATGATGGCATCATTAAGACGGTAGATGTTGGTGCTTTTATCAGAAAACATCCACATCCGCAATACAACTCTTACTTGAATGAAAACAAATTCAAAAAGTTCAAGATAGAGTTTGGCAATATCGTTTGGGGAAAGAATTGGGATTTGATATTCCCAATAGATAAATTATATGCAGGCGTTTGCTACTGAACAAGAAGAGGGTGTGTTATAAGTCTATAATACAATGCCTTTAACTTAACTCACTTCAATTTTCATTCTCCTTACAAAGTCTGGATGGATAATAGATAATGGTTCATATAAATTCTTAACAGATTATGGTGTTCAGTATCGAATAGAATTTGTAGAAAACAATAATATCTGGGAGGAAGAAAAAGCATACGAATTCGGCATTCTTAATGACAACAATAAGAATTCTCCTAACGATTCTAAAGTTAAAGCAACCATACAATGTATTATAGAGGAATTCTTTCTTACAAATATCGTACAAGCGGTAAAAATCTGTTACAAATGAAAAATCGATTCTAGAGATTTCAAAGGTAGGTTTTATAGTTTTTTGGAGCTACGAAGACATTCCAACTCGTCATTTGGGGCTTCTTTACCTTGCAAAAGTTGTCCTTTTGCATGGCAATAGGAGTACATTTGCTTTGTAAATGTAGCCCAAATGTATAGCAAAAGAGGTCCTTTTTATATCAAAAGGACCTCTTTTTTGTAACTGAAATCTGCGCCATAGCTTCACAATCGCTATAACTCGCTGTATACAAGCAACATAACAAAAACCGCGCAAAACTAAAGAATTCTGAGCCAAAGATTTCTTTGTGCGTTCAGATCACAGTTTTGAGCGGTCATAAATGCAAATATTGTATTGGTTGCAGTGAATTTACCTGTGTACAAATATTCCTCTGATATCTTTCATAAAGAAAAAAATGTGTATCTTTGAGCACAAATAAACATTAATATATATATGATTATGACATTACTTGAAGCTATAAAGCAACGACATAGTGTGCGCAGGTACGTTCATAAGCCGCTGTCGGCAGACATCATTGAGACGTTACAGAAGAAGATTGAGGAGTGCAACGCTGAGGGCGGACTGCACATTCAGCTTGTTACTAATGAGACAAAGGCATTTACGGGCATCTTCTCGTATGGCAAGTTTTCGGGCGTGGAGAATTATCTGGTTATGGTTGGCAAGAAGGCTGACGACCTTGACGAGCGTGTGGGCTATTACGGAGAACAGCTTGTACTGCTGGCACAAACGCTCGGGCTAAATACTTGTTGGGCAGGACTGAGTTATCGTAAGGTGAATGAGGCTTACATAGTGGGCGATGACGAGAAACTAACGTGTATGATTGCCTTGGGATATGGAGCTACACAAGGTGTAAGCCATAAGATTAAGAAAGCCGAAGAAGTGAGCAACATCTGTAATGACTCGCCCGAATGGTTTCGCAATGGTGTGGAAGCTGCACTCCTGGCTCCTACTGCCATCAATCAACAGAAGTTTTCTTTCACGCTGTTGCCTAACGAGCAAGGTACAAGAGAGAAACCAAAGATTCTTGCCAATCGAGGCTTCTCAATGGTGGGATATACCAAGATGGATATAGGCATAGCCAGACTGCACTTCGAGATTGGTGCTGGAAAGGATAATTTCGATTGGGCGTAGGTTACATCATCATAAAATCAGTCAAAGTCAATATACATGTACAAGTAGTATTAAGCTATAAAAAAAACGACAATAGAGACAATGTGGACAACTCTATAGCGGTTGTCTGTCATTGTCTCTATTGTCGTTTTTATGTTATTGAGAGTTAGGATTTCATAACCCTCAACTCTCAATTCTTAATTTTCGACTCGAATATTAGTACTCACCCCAAGCCTTGATGTCGATATCCTCAAGCTTCGTTGTGCAGAAAGCGTAGATGAACGCACTTGCAAGACGAGCATTGGTGATAAGAGGCACGTTGAGGTCAATAGCGGCACGACGAATCTTGTAGCCGTTGCTGAGCTCTGAGCTTGTAAGGTTCTTCGGTATGTTGACCACCATGTCGATAGTGTGGTTGTGCAACAGGTCGAGAGCCTTAGGCTCGTCACCCTCCTCTGAAGGCCAAAGTACGAGCGTGTTCTTTATGCCGTTCTCAGTGAGGAACTTGCTTGTACCGCCAGTAGCGTAGAGGTTGTAGCCGTTCTCAAGGAGCATCTTGGCAGCATCGAGCATGGCAACTTTCTGCTTTGCACCACCTGTAGAGAGAAGGATGTTCTTCTTCGGGATGCGATGGCCTACAGAGAGCATACTCTTAAGCAATGCTGTGTTGGTGTCGTCGCCCAAGCAACCTACCTCACCAGTAGAACTCATGTCTACACCAAGCACTGGGTCGGCCTTCTGCAGACGGTTGAATGAGAACTGCGATGCCTTGATACCGACATAGTCGAGGTCGAAGAGGTTCTTGCTCGGCTTCTCTACCGGCAGACCAAGCATTACACGAGTTGCAAGCTCGATAAAGTTTATCTTCAGAACCTTGCTTACGAACGGGAACGAACGTGATGCACGGAGGTTACACTCGATAACGAGGATATCGTTGTCGCGTGCCATGAACTGGATGTTGAACGGACCGTTGATGTGAAGCTCCTTGGCAATCTGACGGCCTACACGCTTACAACGGCGTACGGTCTCAACATAGAGCTTCTGCGGTGGGAACTGGATTGTAGCGTCACCTGAGTGTACACCGGCAAACTCGATGTGCTCAGAGATAGCGTATGCGATAACCTCACCATTCTTGGCAACGGCATCCATCTCAATCTCCTTGGCATGCTCGATGAACTTGCTCACTACTACTGGGTGGTCCTCGCTAACGTTGGCAGCCAACTGGAGGAATCGCTTCAGCTCGTCCTCGTTAGAACAAACGTTCATGGCAGCACCTGAGAGTACGTACGACGGACGCACAAGTACCGGGAATCCTACACGCTCGATGAAGCGGTCGATGTCCTCCATGCTTGTAAGTGCGCTCCACTCTGGCTGATTGATGCCATTGTTGGTAAGCATCTGCGAGAACTTGGCACGGTCCTCAGCGTTGTCAATATCCTGAGCCTTGGTACCGAGGATTGGCACGTGCTGCTCATCGAGAAGCATAGCAAGGTTGTTAGGAATCTGACCACCGGTAGAAACGATAACGCCATAAGGTGTCTCCAGGTCTATGATATCCATTACACGCTCGAATGTAAGTTCGTCGAAGTAGAGACGATCGCACATGTCATAGTCGGTAGACACGGTCTCTGGGTTATAGTTGATCATAACCGAGCGATAGCCCTCCTTGCGGATTGTGTTAAGAGCCTGAACACCACACCAGTCGAACTCTACTGAAGAACCGATACGATAAGCACCCGAACCGAGAACGATGATAGAACGCTTGTCGTTCTCGAATGTGATGTCGCTCTTCACGCCAGCGTATGTCACATACAGATAGTTGGTCTGTGCAGGATACTCGGCAGCAAGTGTGTCGATCTGCTTTACAACAGGCAGGATGCCATAGTTCTTACGACGTGAGCGAACTACAAGCGATGCCTTACGCATTGACTTAAGCTCGTCCTCAAGTCCTACGGCACGTGCTATCTGGAAGTCGGTGAAACCGTATACCTTAGCTGTGCGGAGAAGTTCCTTGTCGAGTGTGTTGATGTTGCACTTCTTCATAGCCTCATCGATGTCGATGATGTGCTGCAACTTCTCAAGGAACCACTTGTCAATCTTGGTAAGGTCGTGAATCTGGTCGACTGTATAACCCTTGTGCATAGCCTTAGAGATGACAAACACACGCTTGTCGGTAGGCTCGCGCAAAGCTGCGTCAATATCTTCAATCTCAAGTTCCTTGTTCTCAACGAAACCATGCATGCCCTGGCCTATCATACGCAGACCCTTCTGGATAGCTTCCTCAAAATTGCGGCCGATAGCCATAACCTCACCAACCGACTTCATTGAAGAACCCAACTCCTTGTCTACACCACGGAACTTAGAAAGGTCCCAACGTGGAATCTTGCAGACTACATAGTCGAGCGCAGGCTCAAAGAATGCTGATGTGGTCTTGGTTACAGAGTTCTTCAACTCGAACAAACCGTAGCCCATACCGAGCTTAGCAGCAACGAAGGCGAGAGGATAACCGGTAGCTTTAGAAGCAAGAGCTGACGAACGGCTCAAGCGAGCGTTAACCTCAATAACACGATAATCCTCTGACTGTGGGTCAAAAGCATACTGCACGTTACACTCACCTACGATGCCGATGTGACGGATAATCTTGATGGCAAGGGCACGAAGCTTGTGATACTCTGAATTGGTAAGAGTCTGTGAAGGAGCAATAACGATTGACTCGCCGGTGTGGATACCCAGAGGGTCGAAGTTCTCCATGTTACATACGGTGATACAGTTGTCGTAGCGGTCGCGCACTACCTCATACTCAATCTCCTTCCATCCCTTCAAACTCTTCTCTACCAACACCTGCGGAGAGAATGAGAATGCCTTCTCGGCAAGTTTGTCGAGTTCCTCCTCATTGTCAGCGAAACCAGAACCGAGTCCACCAAGAGCGTAAGCAGCACGTATAATAACCGGATAGCCAAGCTCAGCAGCAGCCTTACGGGTCTGCTCCATTGTCTCGCAAGCCTCGCTCTTGATAGTCTTGACATTAATCTCGTCGAGCTTCTGAACGAAGAGCTCACGATCCTCAGTGTCCATGATAGCCTGAACAGGAGTACCAAGCACCTTCACGTTGTACTTCTCGAGAATGCCCTGGCGGTAAAGCTCAACACCACAGTTTAGAGCAGTCTGTCCACCGAACGAGAGCAGGATGCCATCGGGACGCTCCTTCTTGATAACCTCCTCAACAAAGTGAGGCTGGACGGGAAGGAAATATATCTGGTCGGCAACACCCTCTGATGTCTGCACAGTTGCGATGTTAGGGTTGATGAGCACTGTCTTCACACCCTCCTCACGCAGAGCCTTCAGAGCCTGTGAGCCAGAATAGTCGAACTCGCCCGCTTCGCCAATCTTCAAGGCACCCGAACCGAGCAACAATACTTTCTTTATATTTTCGTCTTTCATTTATTCTAATGTTTAATGATTAATGTTTAATGTTTATTTGGCTATGCCATAAACACGAAACTTAAACATTTGGATTTTTCACTTTTCGTTCTTCACTCTTCACTTAGCCCAATGCCTCCACAAACTTGTCGAACATGAACTCGGTGTCTACCGGACCTGAGCATGCCTCCGGGTGGAACTGGCTTGAGAACCAAGGCTTTGACTTGTGGCGGATACCTTCGTTAGAACCGTCGTTCATGTTTACGAACAATTCCTCCCAGTCAGCACCAAGTGTCTTTGCATCAACAGCATAACCGTGGTTCTGTGATGTCACGAAGCACTTCTCTGTACCAACCAAGCGTACCGGCTGGTTGTGCGAACGATGACCGTACTTGAGCTTATAGATATGAGCACCTGCAGCCTTAGCAAGCAGTTGGTTGCCCATACAGATACCACAGATAGGCTTGTCGGAAAGGCTCATCTGCTTCTGGATAATCTTAACGGCATCCTCGCACATGTCAGGGTCGCCAGGACCGTTGGCAAGGAAGAGTCCGTCAAATTCCATGTCGGTATAGTCGTAGTTCCAAGGCACACGGATAACCTCACAACCGCGTTTGATAAGACAACGTATAATGTTGGCCTTAACGCCACAGTCTACGAGAACAACCTTCTTGCCAGCACCCTCGTTGTAGCGTACAATCTCCTTGCAGCTCACCTTGTCGACAAAGTTAACTCCAGCATACTCGGCTGTCGGGATGTTATCGGGCTCATCGTCGAAGATGATCTTGCCCATCATCACACCATGCTCACGTAACACCTTGGTCAGCTCACGAGTGTCAATGCCTGTAATGCCGGGCACGTGCTCGCGCTTGAGCCACTCGGCAAGGCTCTCAACGGCATTCCAGTGACTGTACTCCTCACTATAATCAGCAACGATGATAGCCGAAGCGTAGATTTTGTCACTCTCCATGAACGTGGGCAGTCCGTTCTCCTCGATTGAGAAAGGAGGCACGCCATAGTTACCTACAAGCGGATATGTCAGAGTCATGAGCTGTCCTGCATAAGAAGGGTCGGTCAGCGACTCAGGATAACCCATCATCGCCGTGTTGAAAACGACCTCTCCAGCCACAGGTGCCTCATAACCAAATGACTTACCATGGAACTTGGTTCCGTCTTCCAATACTAAAGTTACATTTCTCATAGTTATATTTTCTCGTTATTGTTCTTATTGTTTCACAATTTCATTATTGTAGCGAAGGTTACCTGCCTCCCCCACTTTATCGCGCACAGACGCCCTGAAAGCGCAAAAGTGTTGTTGTATTTTACTTTTGCCCTTTCAGGGCGCGTTATGGAAACATGGCTATCAGCCCGTATTTCCCATTACATCTGCTTCTCCATATAGTTGACGAAAGCCTGTATGCATAGCTTTGTGCCACCCGGTGTCGGATACTTGCCCGTGAAATACCAGTCGCCCTTATGGTCTGGTATCGCCTCATGCAGACCGTCGATTGACTGATATACGAGTTCAACTGGTGTCTCCAGCTCCTCCGGACGAAGCATCTCAACAATCTTGTTGTTTATCTCGTCGATAGTGAACGGCTTGTATACGTCACGCACACAGTTGCGCATCAGCTCTTTTGGCTTGAGCAGTTCGAGCTTGCACGACTCGTATACACGTTTCAGCAGGTCTTGCATGCCACGCTCCTTTATCAGTTCTATCGTTGCACGGAACACGCAGAACTCCTCCAGACGCGGCATATCGATGCCGTAATAGTCGGGATAGCGTATCTGCGGAGCCGACGACACGATAACTATCTTCTTCGGATGCAGGCGGTCGAGTATTCGCAGGATGCTCTCCTTGAGTGTTGTGCCACGCACTATAGAGTCGTCTATCACGACGAGGTTGTCGACGTAAGGCTCGATGCAGCCGTAAGTGATGTCGTAGACATGCGATGCAAGGTCATTGCGCGAGTTGCCCTCGGTGATGAACGTGCGCAGCTTGATGTCCTTTATAGCCACCTTCTCCGAACGCACGTATGTATCTAGTATTGCATGCAGTTCCTCATCGGTAGGCTTATGGTCGAGCTGTTGGATGCGCTTCACCTTCAGCTCATTGCTATATTTCTTGAATCCGGACAGCATACCGTAATATGCCACCTCGGCTGTGTTCGGTATGAACGAGAACACGGTGTGGTCGACATCTCCGTCAACTGCATCAAGTATCTTTGGCACAAGCTGTTCGCCAAGGCGTTTGCGCTCACGATAGATGTCTCTGTCAGAACCACGGCTGAAGTATATGCGCTCGAATGAGCAGGCAGAGTCGCCTCGCTGCTGCAGTATCTGCTCCATACGCGTCTCACCCTGGCGGCTTACAAGCAGCGCATATCCTGGTTGCAGCTCCTGTATATCCTCACATTCAAGGTCGAATGTCGTCTGTAGAACAGGACGCTCAGATGCCACTGCAACAAACTCATCATTGGCATAGTAGAACGCAGGACGAATGCCCCACGGGTCGCGCATTGAGAACATCTCGCCCGAACCCGTCAGTCCGCACATCACATAGCCACCATCGAAGTCGGGCATTGATGTGCGCAGCACGTTGGCCATGTCCATATGCTCATCTATATAATGTGTCAGTTCCATTCCCTCGAGTCCCTTTGCCTTAGCTTCCACATAGTTGCGTTCAGCCTCGCGGTCGAGTCGGTGACCCATCAGTTCGAGCAGCGTATATCCATCGCTGTAAATACGCGGGAACATGCCTCGCGTCAGCATCTCCTGGAATATCTCGTCGATATTAGTCATATTGAAGTTGCCGCAGATGCACAGGTTCTTTGCCTGCCAGTTGTTGCGACGCAGGAAAGGATGGACATACGAAAGTCCTTTCTTTCCAGTCGTGGAATAGCGCAGATGTCCCATATACAGCTCGCCGGCAAACGGCAGATGCTCCTTGGCAAAGTCGGCATCGGCAAGCAGTTCGGGCGACATTCGGGCAAACTCTTTCTGCACACGTCCGAAAATCTCGGTTATGGCATCCTTGCCCTCAGCGCGTTCACGGAACATATATTCTGTTCCAGGTTGTCCGTCAAGCTTCACACATGCCATGCCGGCTCCCTCCTGGCCACGGTTGTGTTGCTTCTCCATCATCAGATAGAGCTTGTTTAGTCCGAACATCCAAGTACCATACTTCTGTTGATAGTACTCAAGTGGCTTGAGCAATCTGATCATTGCCACGCCACACTCATGTTTAAGTGGTTCCACGGTTTCTTAACTTTACTTAATATAACTCTATATCCTGTGCTTATGCAGTATTTGTCAGTATCGTCATTGTGTAACGTGACAAGTTGCAGTAGCGTATGTTTATCGAAAATTTGATTATCCTTATGACATCTGTGCGTACACACAGATTGCATATGTATAAAAATTAAGCGTCAAGCAAACAGCCCAACGCTCAACAAATGTATTTAGTTTCGGATAATATTAACCAACAAAGAAGCCACCGACGTCAAGATGCTCACGAATGAGAACCACAAAGTCGTTGAAGAGCCGATAGCTGAGTTCTTTGACTTCACACCATTGGGCTCTACATATATGTAGTCGTTCTGCTGTACATAATAGTACGGCGAGTTGATAATATTGGCATCATTGAGGTTCAGACGATGTACTTCCTTCTGACCGGTAGCAGTCTCACGGATAAGCAATACATTGTCACGACGACCGTAAATGGTAAGGTCGCCTGCCTGCGCCAAAGCCTCAAGCACGCTCATCTTCTGTGTTGTAACGGGCACCACCTTAGGTGTGGTCACCTCACCTGCTACCGTAATGCGATAGCTCGACATATTGACTGTCACTACGGGATGCTCCTCGCTTGAAAGATAGGGAGCTATCTTCTCACCAATAAGCGTCTCGCATTCTGTCTTTGTCATACCTACGACATGCAGCTTACCCACAATAGGGAAGTCGATATTGCCACTATTGTCTACAAGATAAGTAAGCAATGCGCCCGAACCGCTGCTCAAATTGCCGCCGGCACCGAGTGTGCTCTGTACCGAAAGATTGAAAGGACGGGCTGCCTCAGGGTCTGACGTGACAACGGTTATCGTAAGCTCGTCCTTCGGCATAATACGTGCATCGTACAAACCAGCCGAAGCGGCAAGACTCAGAGTATCAATATTCTGGAAATAAGCGACTTTTTTTGCTGACGAACAACCGTTCAACAACAAAACCACCACAAGCAAAAATATAGGAAAGATAATTTTCTTCATATATATTATAATGTATTGCTAACCGCATTTAATTTGCTTCTGCAAAAATACTACTTATTTCCGACACTCACAAAGTTTTCAACAAATAATTTTGCCACCCCTAAAACAATTTCATTTTAACAATATAAAACCCTGGATTAAGCATAAAAACTTTGACTTACTTGACATAATGTCACTTATTTATAGTAATTTTGCGTGTACAAACACTACTTTTATAAAATGAACAACGACAAAGCCTACTCTCGACAAAACAAAGTGCTGCTGATATACACCGGCGGCACGATTGGTATGGGGCGCAATCCCATGACGGGAGCTCTCGAACCGCTTAACTTCGAGCACTTGATAGAAAACCTGCCAGAGTTTGCCTATCTTCAGACTGACATCGACACCTACCAGTTTACACCCCCTATCGACTCGTCGGACATGTCGCTGAGACGCTGGGCCCAACTCGTACGCATCATTGCCGACAACTACAACAAATATGACGGATTCGTCATATTGCACGGCACCGATACCATGGCATACACAGCAAGTGCCCTGTCATTTATGCTCGAAAACCTCACCAAGCCCGTAATCCTAACCGGATCGCAATTGCCTATTGGACAATTGCGCACAGACGGAAAGGAAAATCTCGTCACAAGTATAGAACTTGCAAGCATCAAAGACGAAGAAGGACATGCAATGGTGCCAGAGGTATGCATTTACTTCAACGGACGACTGCTTCGAGGCAACAGATGTACAAAGCAGAACGCCGACGGATTCGACGCATTCAACTCGTTCAACTATCCCCATCTTTGTGATGCAGGAGTGGAGTTCAGCTTCAACAAGCACTACATCCTAAAACGCGACTTCACCAAACCGATGACACCACACTTCGCCATGGACCCCAACGTAGTGGTATTCTCGCTGTTTCCTGGCATACAGCAGAACATCGTGCGACACGTACTTGAAGCTCCCGAACTGCGAGGCATTGTGCTGCGCAGCTTCGGTAGCGGCAACGCACCTCAGAAGCCCTGGCTGCAACAACTCCTTAAGGAGGCCACACGACGCGGCGTGACCGTTGTCAACATCAGCCAATGCGTAGCCGGAAGCGTAAAGATGGGACGATACGAGGCAAGCTACCAGCTCAAGGATGCCGGCATCTTGACCGGTTACGACTCGACAGTAGAGAGCGCCGTTGCCAAACTGATGTTCCTGCAAGGACACTATACCGACTGCAATGTGATAAGAACACTCATGAACCGCAACCTCTGCGGAGAAATAACGAAATAACAAAATCAAGAAATGCCAACTATAAACCCGTTTGCCCGCCCGGTATATCTTATGGCTAAACCGGCGGGCAGTCTTTGCAATCTACGTTGCAAGTACTGCTATTACCTCGAAAAAAGCAAATTATACGACAAAAACGAGAAGCATATAATGAGCGACCAGCTGCTCGATAAGTTCATAAAGGACTATATCGAAGCGCAAACCATGCCCGAAGTGATGTTCACATGGCACGGTGGCGAAACTCTGATGCGTCCTATATCGTTCTACAAGAAGGCACTGCGACTGCAACAACAGTATGCCGGAGGCCGACGCATCGACAACTGCATACAGACCAATGCCACTATGCTCACCGACGAATGGTGCAAATTCTTCCACGACAACAACTTCCTTGTAGGCGTATCGATTGACGGACCACAGGAGTTTCACGACGCCTATCGCAAGACAGCTACTGGCAGGCCTACATGGAACCAGGTGATGCGCGGCATAAGAATGCTCAATAAATACAATGTGGAATGGAACGCTCTTGCCGTTGTCAACAACCTGAATGTAGAGCATCCGCTTGAGTTCTACCACTTCTTCAAGGACATAAACTGCCACTTCATACAGTTCACACCTATCGTGGAGCGCATAGTCGACGACCGTGCCGACGGACTACAGCTCGCTCCGGGCATGACCGAAGGAGGACAAATGGCCGACTTCAGCATTACAGCCGAACAGTGGGGCACATTCCTCTGCACCATATTCGACGAATGGGTGCGTCACGACGTGGGCGAATATTTCATACAGCTGTTTGACAGCGCACTTGCCAATTGGGTTGGCGTTGCTCCAGGACTGTGTACAATGGCAGCCGAATGCGGACACGCTGGAGTAATGGAATACAATGGTGACGTGTACTCATGCGACCACTTCGTCTATCCCGAGCATCGCCTCGGCAATCTTCGCGAAAGCACAGTGACGCAGATGATGTACTCAGCCAAGCAACGTGAGTTTGCCCGTATGAAGAAAGAGATGCTTCCGCAGCAATGCAAGGAGTGCGACGTTCTGTTCGCATGCCACGGCGAATGTCCCAAAAACCGATTCATAAACGACCGCTACGGCAATCCGGGACTCAACTATCTGTGTGCCGGCTATCACAAGTTCTTCAAGCACATAGCCCCATACATGGAGTTTATGAAGGGCGAACTGGCTGCCAAGCGACCGCCTGCAAATGTCATGAACTACATCGTCAGCAAGTAGCGATTATTGAATAGCTGTAGGCGTCATATCACAATATATTTCACAACGAGATTTGCCACACTATCAGAAGGACTCCTTTTACATTCCAAAAGGGGTCCTTTTGCATTCCAAAAGGATTCGTTTTGCATTCCAAAAGGAGTCCTTTTACAACCCAAAAGGACTCCTTCTGAAAAACGAAAGGAAAACGCCCTAAATACACATTATTATATATATATGCAAACAAGCATTACATCTATGCAAACAAGCATTTATATAAGCAATCAAGCATCATATCTATGCAAGCAAGCATTATATATATACAAAACAGCGAAAGCCCCCAAGAAGCATAAAACTTCTTGGGGGCTTTCGCTATATCTTCGTTTTTCAGTATTTACTTGGCGTAAGCTACCGAACGTGTTTCGCGTATTACGGTGATCTTTACCTGACCAGGATATGTCATTTCGGTCTGTATCTTGTTGGCAATCTCGCCCGACAACTTCTCTGTTTCCTTATCGTCCATCTTGTCGGCACCCACAATTACGCGCAACTCACGACCAGCCTGTATGGCATATGTCTTTGTCACGCCAGGATAAGACATTGCTATTGCCTCCAGATCGTTAAGGCGCTTGATGTAAGCCTCTACGATTTCACGACGTGCACCGGGTCGTGCACCAGAGATAGCATCGCACACCTGAACGATAGGAGCCAACAATGTGTTCATTTCCATTTCATCGTGGTGAGCACCAATGGCATTGCAGATGTCCGGTTTCTCCTTATACTTCTCAGCTATCTTGGCACCATAGAGTGCGTGCGGCAATTCGCTCTCCTCGTCAGGCACCTTGCCTATATCGTGCAACAAGCCTGCTCGCTTCGCCTTCTTGGGATTAAGACCAAGCTCAGCAGCCATAACAGCACAGAGATTGGCTGTCTCGCGTGCGTGCTGCAGAAGATTCTGACCGTAAGACGAACGATACTTCATCTTGCCGACAATACGTATGAGTTCGGGATGCAGTCCGTGTATGCCAAGGTCGATGGCTGTACGCTTACCGGTCTCGATTATTTCGTTGTCAAGCTGCTTCTTTACCTTAGCCACAACTTCCTCGATACGTGCAGGATGAATACGTCCGTCGGCTACAAGCTGATGCAGAGCCAAGCGACAAACCTCACGACGTACCGGGTCGAAGGCTGATATTACGATAGCCTCAGGGGTGTCGTCCACTACGATTTCCACACCGGTGGCAGCCTCAAGAGCGCGGATGTTACGTCCCTCACGGCCAATGATACGACCCTTTACTTCGTCGTTGTCAATGTGGAATACGCTCACTGAATTCTCAATTGCAGTCTCAGTAGCCACACGCTGGATTGTCTGTATGACGATTTTCTTAGCCTGTGTATTGGCGTTGAGCTTTGCCTCGTCCATAATCTCGTTGATGTAGCTTGCGGCATCGGTACGAGCCTCGTCCTTCAAACTCTCTACAAGACGGTTCTTGGCTTCCTCTGCGCTCAGCCCCGAGAGTTCCTCAAGCTTCTCACGCTCCTTGGTCTGCATCTTGTCAAGCTCCTCCTGCTTGATAGCCAGAAGTTTCTTCTCGTTGTCAATGCGCTGCTGGCACTGCTCAACCTCCTGCTTACGGCGTCCAAGTTCCTCCTGTCGCTGATTGAGCGAAATCTCACGCTGCTTCAGACGGTTCTCGTTCTGCTGAATCTTCTGGTTGCGCTGCTGCACCTCCTTTTCAAGTTCCGACTTCTTGTTGAGGAACTTCTCCTTTACCTCCAAGAGCTTTTTCTCTTTCAAAACTTCAGCCTCCTTAGTAGCGGCTGCTATCATTTCATTATATTTTCCCTTTATATAGCGGAAAACAGCATAGCCTGCGGCAACCACTACGACGAGTGCCACTAAGGCTGTGATTAATATACCAAACATATTCTTTAGTTACTTGTTACTTTATTATGTTCTTGTTATTTCTTTTGTTATATAGATTTTGCAGGTTCTGTCTACCGATTAAGTCAAAGTATGCAAAACTCCTACCCTTCAGGCTTACGCCTTCAGAGCATCCTCTATTTCCGAAGTCAATTGTGAGATTACGTCACGATAAGGTTGTGTATCGTTGCGCGAAAGCTCCATCTCATAGCGCAAGGCTATGTCGACGAGCGCCATATAAAAGATTTCTTTCATATTTACGGGTCCTTTATATCTCGCTGCATACGTATTTATCGTATTTGTGATAAGACTTGCGGCATCGCGATACAGTGGTTCGTCCTCCGGACGCACGTTGACTGGTATGTCTGTATCATAGACATGCAGCCTTATCCTAAGTTTCTCTGATTTGTCTTCAGCCATATTGCTCTGCAATGATTTGTCACATCGGCTACTATTGGCGCTTTACAGTCGCCAGTTGGGTCCGACTATGGTTACTTGTCGCTCTCGCCAAGCAGCGTTATGCACTTGTCGACTTGGCGTATCAAGCGTGCTATTCGCTTTTGCGCTGTCTCCATATCGCCGTCGGTTATAGTCACCATACGTGCCAGTTTAAGACTATCGTAGTCTGCACGCAGTTGTGCAAGCTGCTTCTCCAACGCATCCACTTTGGCAGCCTGGCTGTCGATAGTGGCCTGCAAAGCAGTATTCCGTTCCTTCAGTTCTTCATACTGAAGTATCATCTGCCTGACACGTGTAGTGAAAAGGTTGATTGAGTTGGAGTCAGCTACCATTTTGCTACGTTTTGATTACAAAATTAGTTTATTTTTGCGAATGTCACAAAAATATAGACAGTTTTCTACATTTCTGCCATTATTATTTTTTAGGCGCACCGTCCTCTGCTGCCTTGGGTTCTTTCTTGGCAAGCATCACCACTTGGTACACAAAATCAGTAGTCCACTTTTGGGTGAATCCAAGACGATGATTGTATTGACGCACAGCCAATACCGACTTCAATACGGCAGCGTCTGAATAGTCGTTCTTGTTGAATATTCCGTCAACAGTCTTCTCGGTCATCTTGTACAGAGCACTCTTGAAAATCGAGGGCAGGCGCAGCTTGAACTTCATAAGGTTACCCATAAGCATCATCAAGTCCTGTGTGAAACCCTGGAACTGTACAAGATAAGCCTGCACGTCCTGCAGTTTGCGGCAGTTCTTGCGTACGCTCTGGTCTATTTCCTTAAAGAAGCTGTCGTCAGTGCCATATATCTCCTTCATCATCTTGCGACAAGCGGTCTTCTCCCCTACTCCAAGCTTGTTGTTAACAGTAGGAATGTGTAGCGTAGTCTTAAACACTCGCAAGTCGGGCAGAGCCGCAAGATTGGTAATACCAACATTAGAAGCTATTGTAGCCTGGAAGTAAACCCTAACAAGGTTCATATAATCTTCCATTCCACCAGTGTTCTTATCGTCGTTTTTCTTTCCGAAAATCTTTGAAAAAAGTCCCATAATTGATTTTATAATGTTTGATTATCTTTATATTTTGATGATTATTTCTTGCAAAATTACAAAAAAATATCAAACAGACAAGTTTTTTCACCCCCTATGCTACAATATTTGCCCTTTTTAGTTACATATTATATTTTTAAAGCTACAAACACATCGTAAACCAACAAAAAGTAGTATCTTTGTACACATTTAACACATTAGTTATTAAAAAGAGTAATACAACCAAACCACCCACATATGAAAGGAATCGTTTTAGCAGGTGGATCGGGTACACGCCTCTACCCTATCACCAAGGGCATAAGCAAGCAGCTTATACCAATATTCGACAAGCCGATGATATATTATCCTATATCAGTGCTAATGCTTGCAGATATTAAGGACATCCTTATCATTTCAACTCCTGCCGATCTTCCGTCGTTCAAGCGCCTGCTGGGCGATGGCAGCGACTTTGGCGTACACTTTGAGTATGCCGAACAGCCCTATCCCGGCGGTCTGGCTCAGGCTTTTATCATTGGCGAGGAGTTTGTTGGCGATGATTCTGTATGCCTTGTATTGGGCGACAATATATTCTATGGTGCCGGATTCTCACAACTTCTGCATGAGAGTGTGCTCAATGCCGAGAAGGATGGCAACGCTACTGTATTCGGTTATTACGTCAACGACCCTGAGCGTTATGGCGTTGCCGAGTTTGACAGCAACGGCAATTGCCTCAGTATCGAGGAAAAACCCGAACATCCGAAGAGCAATTACGCTGTTGTTGGACTCTATTTCTACCCCAACAGCGTCGTGAACATTGCCAAAACAATAAAGCCAAGCAAGCGAGGAGAGCTCGAAATCACAACAGTAAATCAAGAATATCTGAAACATGACAACCTGAAAGTAAAGACTCTGCAGCGCGGTTTTGCATGGCTCGATACCGGAACACACGACAGTCTGTCGGAAGCAAGCACATTCATTGAAGTCATTGAGAAGCGTCAGGGCCTTAAGGTAGCTTGCCTCGAAGAAATTGCATACAAGAAAGGATGGATAACAGCTCAACGACTCCAGGAAGTAGCAGAGCCAATGAGCAAAAACGAATATGGCAAATACCTGCTGCGACTCGCCGATGAAGGCTAAACCGCAGCATACAACCACACATTATCCCGCACAGAGGTAGTGCCTCTAAAACAAAATTCAAAGAGAAATAATATATCCAAAGAAATGGAAGAGAATAACCACATTGTACAACACAATTCACAACAAGACGTAGAGGAGTCTTCGTCAATCAATCTGCAACTCATATACAAGACACTGGTGCTCAACTGGCAGTGGTTTGTATTGTCGGTAATCGTATGTCTAGGCTTGGCGTTCTGCTATCTGAGATACGCCACTCCTATATATCAGGCAAGCGTAAAGTTGCTTATCAAGGACGACGACTCTCAAACTTCACGCTCGGGCAAGAGCGCATTGATGACATCAAGCACGCTCGGCATCATGACCAACTCGGCTGGTATCGACAACGAGATGGAGATACTCAAGTCGGCAAGACTTGCCGAACAGACTTGTCGCGACCTCAAACTGTATGTCACATATAAGAAAGAGGGACGCATCAAGGACAATATTATATATGGTAATGAGCCGATAAGAGCAGATATTGACCCTATACATCTTGAGAAACTCAAGTTCCCAGTATTCCTTGAAGTCAAATATCAGGATGGCAGATACCACATTACGGGCAAGTACAAGAACATATCGGACAACGACGAAAGCGCCAAGCCGGTGAAATATACTATCGACCGTACTGCCGACCGTCTGCCTTTCAGCATCAACACAAGCGTCGGCATCATCTCGCTCAAGCGCACCGAAGCCAAAGCTCTGCCCGAAGGCAAGGTTCTGAAGATTTGTATCATGTCGCCGACTATGGCTGCAGTGAAATATACGAAGAGTCTTTCGGTAAGCCAGACGTCAAAGACTACTACTATCGCACAGCTTGTATTGAATGACGAAATGCCCAAACGTGCCACCGACTATCTTAAGCAGTTGGCTGAATGCTACAACCGTCAGGCCAATGAGGACAAGAACGAGATAGCTCTGCGTACCGAACAGTTCATCAATACTCGTCTGGAGAAGATTAACAGCGAGCTTGGACAGACTGAAGGCAATCTCGAATCGACCAAACGTCATTATCGTATTGTCGACCCGAAGATTAATTCTACATCGGCAGTAGCCAATACCGACGCTTTCAATCAGAAACTTGCAGAGATGAATACACAGATAGAACTGCTGTATAGCATCACCGAGTACATGAACGAACCGTCCAACAAGTACCAGACTCTACCTTCTAATGTAGGCTTAACCGACCCTACTGCAGCCAACCTCATCAACAAATACAATGAGATTGTTATGCAGCGCAACCGCCTGTTGCGTAGTGCAAGCGAGACTTCTCCAGCCGTATTGCCGCTCACAGCACAACTCGACGAACTGACATCGAGCATTCGTCGCGCTATGAGTCAGGCTCAACGCAACAACGAAATTCAGCGTAACAGCATTCAGCAGCAGTTCAACACCTATGCAAGCCAGATTGCTTCTACCCCTGAGCAGGAACGTATTCTTACTCAGATAGGTCGCCAGCAGGAGGTAAAGTCGGGTCTGTATCTTATGTTATTGCAAAAACGTGAGGAGAACTCGATCTCACTTGCTGCCACTGCCGATAAAGGTAAACTGATTGACGAACCGCAATACAATGGCAAGATAAGTCCCAAGGGTGCTATAATCCTTCTCATTGCGCTTGTTCTGGGACTTGCTATTCCTGTCGGAATATTGTTCATCATCAAATTCTTCCGATACAAGATAGAGGGTCACGACGATGTAGCAAGCCTCACATCGCTGCCCATTATCGGTGACGTTGCAATTGCAAGCGACACTGCAAAGACAAAGGCCGACATCGTGATACATGAGAACGAGAACAATCTTATGGAAGAAATATTCCGCTCAATGCGTAGTAATATCCAATTCCTGTTGCCCGAAGGCAAGAAGACCGTGATGTTCACATCTACCACATCGGGCGAAGGCAAGACGTTCACAGCAGCCAATCTGGCAGTAAGCTTTGCTCTGCTAGACAAGAAAGTGATACTTATTGGTCTTGACATACGCAAGCCTCGACTTGCCGAACTGTTCGAAATCAACGACTATCGACATGGTATTACCAATCTGCTTGTAAAGTCTGAGCCTACAGAAGCTGACATTGACAGCCAGATTATACCTTCAGGTGTCAACAAGAACCTCGATCTCTTGATGGCAGGACCAATCCCGCCAAACCCAGCCGAGCTTGTTACACGCAAGTCGCTCGACGCTATATTCGACATACTCAAGCAGAAATACGACTACGTGATTATCGATACAGCTCCTGTAGGACTCGTTACTGACACATTGCAGATAGCCCGTGTTGCCGACCTTACAGTATATATGTGTCGCGCCGACTACACTCCAAAGTCAAGTTTCAACCTCATCAACGGCCTGAGTTCAGATCATAAGCTGCCAAAGGTGTCTATCGTTATCAACGGTATCGACATGTCGAAGAAGAAATACGGCTACTATTACGGCTATGGCAAGTACGGCAAGTACGGACAATACGGCAATAGTGGTAGCAATGTTGGTTATGGTAGCTTTGGATCGTACGGAAGTTATGGCAACTACAGCAACAGCGGCTATGGCAACAAGAACGACAAGTCAATAAAAGCATAACAAAAATAGACATTATATAATAAGTACATACATTATATATATATGGTAATTGCATTAGACTTCGACGGTACTATTGTCGAACATAAATATCCTGCGATTGGCGAGGAGATTCCTTTCGCTACCGAAACGATTCGTATGCTCATTGCCGAACGCCATAAAGTGATATTGTGGAGCGTACGTGAGGGTAAGCTTTTGGACGAAGCTGTCAACTGGTGTCGCGAACGTGGCATTGAATTTTATGCCGTCAACCGCGACTATCCGGAAGAGACAATGACCAACAACAATCATTTCTCGCGCAAGCTGAAAGCAGATCTGTTTATCGACGATCGCAACCTTGGTGGACTGCCCGACTGGGGATTGATTTACCAAATGGTGCACAACAATATGACATGGAATGACGTGATACGCAATGCACGTCCTTCGCTCAATTCGCACGAGGCTCCAAAGCGCAAGAAGAAGTGGGGAATCTTCTAAAAAAACAATCTCCACTTTAAAACATAAAAGCAACAAATACGCAAATATTTGAGTTCAATACGGTAATTAAGGACTCAAACGTTTGCGTATTTTTTATTTTTACACTATATTTGCATTATTGCATTGACAACGCAACAAAATCCAAACAAGCCCACACAATGCCCCGGTTTGTTATACATACATGTAAAGCGATATAGAGAAACATATAAAGCGATATAGACAAACATATAAAGCTATAAAGAGAAAGAAAAACCAGAACAATTAATATATGAAAAGACTATACCTATTATCGATGCTGATAATGTTGTTTGTCAGCACATCGGCGTTAGCCTCTCCACGTACTTTCAGCCAAGCGAAAGCCATAGCCGAACGCAAAGCGGCATTGCTTGGCATCAAGATTGACAAAAAGGCAGCTGCCAAAGCACCCTCAATGAATGGTGGAATAACGACAGCCGTGTCACCCTACTACGTTTTCCCATTTGGCGAAAACAAGGGATTTGCCATTGTTTCGGGCGATGACGATATGCCAGAGATTGTAGGTTATGCCGACCATGGAACCTACGATGCCAACAATATGCCTGCTGCAATGGCAGCTTTTCTCAACAATTATCGTGCTACGATTGAAGCTATGAAGCAAGGCAACGCCTCAGCTATAAAGAATATAGCTGAAGCCAAGGCTCTGCGCGCCAACAACACACGTGCAACTACAGCCGTAAGTCCGTTGCTGGGAGATATAAAGTGGAATCAATCAGAGCCTTATAACAATATGTGTCCTTCATACGACGGCACCAATCTGTCGGCAACGGGATGCGTAGCTACTGCTATGGCGCAGGTAATGATGTACTGGAAATATCCCAAAGAACTGAAAGCCGACATTAATAAATACGAGACTTACACACACAAGTTGCAGGTTGCAGGCGAATTAAAGGGTCAGAAATACGACTGGGACAATATGCTCCCCACATATACCAATAATAATTATACCCAGACTCAAGCCGATGCCGTAGCCAAACTGATGTTGCATTGTGGTAAAGCTGTAGAAATGGACTATGGTGAGGAATCGGGAGCCATCGTTACACCTGGCCGTCTTGCCAAATACTTCGGTTATGATTCCGACCTGATGCTCGACCTTTCGCGCACATGCTTCACTCTTGCGGAGTGGACAGCAATCATTGATAAGGAACTTCAAGCAAAACGTCCGATTCTATACAGCGGCAGAACTACAAATGGTGGTCACCAATTTGTATGCGACGGAAGCGACGGCAACGGACTCTATCATATCAATTGGGGATGGGGCGGCTATCAAGACGGATACTTCGACATCACCATTCTTAATCCTGGTCAGGGTGGAATAGGTGCCGGAAACGTAACTGATGGCTACAACCGCAACTGTAATATGATTATAGGTATACAGCCAGACAACGGCAAAGTGGACGAGCCTTTGGTTGACGTGCCTGCAATTAGAATAGAACACTTTAGCAACAACAATTTAACGACAGGTATTGAGTTGACCAACGCCACACGCACTAATATTAACGAAAACTTCACTATCACAATAAATGAGTGGTGGGCTAATCCCTATCCAACAAAAATAAATTGCACAGTCGGATATGGCATAAGCAATGGCAAAGGCGGATACGAACTAATATCTGAAACAAAAAACATTGAGATAGATGGAATCAAAGATAACGGACAATATTCGTTACGCTATTCAACATTAAAAATAAACAATCGTTTCTCGCCCAATGGCACTTATACCATATACGCCATATACAGCATCGACAACGGAAAGACATGGAAAAAGTGTGCCTACTATTATATGCAACCATACGTTGTGAAGTCTACGGCTACCACTCTGTCGCTTGTAAAGACCCAACTCACAGCCGAGATAACATCAAAAGAGACACAATACAGTGGAGTTGAAGGCACATTCGAGCTTAGTATCACCAACAATGGTGACGATGAGTTTATCGGACTGATCAATGCGTACACATCAAGTACAGCCACATGCCCTGATGATGCAATCGCACAACCATACATGACCATACCCGCCCACTCTACCGTAACACGCGAAATCGGTATCACACCAACAACCGTTGGCGATATGTACGTGTGGATTGAAGACGGAGAAAGTGGCGAAATGCTGCTGAATGCAAAGAAGTTTAATGTTGAACAGACAACAGAGCCATCATATACAATAGTAAGCGTTACTACAAATGCAACACCTGGTGTATATGAAACAGAAAAAGCATACATCAATACAGATAAAGTGAAAGTGCCACGAGTAGACGATGAGAAAGCAGAGTTTACATTTGGTATACGTAATAATGGAGGAACTGGAGTACTAAAATACATATTCTGGGTATGGAATTTAGAAAACGATAGTTATAAGTTGGTCAATACTGTTTATAAGAAGAAGATACCGGGAAACGGCGAAATTACTTATCTGCCAATATCATTTACCCCAGAATTTGCAGGAGGAAACACCATTTACCCACTGATTGAGCAAATAGACAGCAACGGCAAGAATGATGCTATCCCAACATCTCTACCAAATTATTTTATCCCTATCGTTGGAAACGAGAATTATGGATACAAATTTAATGGTTCTAATCCCGTTGTCTACATAGCTGGCAAGCCCAACGCAATAAGCGGAGTTACGGATTCAGCTTCAAGCTACGTGCTTGGTGGCACGAGCGAGATAACAATCCTTACCGAAAAAGCTGAGCGTCTGCCGATATTCCGCATTGATGGCAGCAAGGTTTGTGACGTGATTACCGAGGCAAACACCGCCAAACACGTGACCGTTGCACCCGGACTGTACATAGTACGAGGAAAGAAAATAGTAGTAAAATAGTACATGAAGAGCTGCAACACAGCAGTAAGACACAAGACAATAATATTTTAGTAAATTCATTAAAAGATAAAAACTTTTGGCATTTTCGTCAAAAGTTTTTATCTTTGCATACGATAAGATATTTTAAAACAAACCATCAAAAAGCGAGACATTTGCCTATCGGAACACATTTACTCAATCAAAAATAGAGAAAAATGAAGAAAATACAGGATATGACCGACGAAGAGTTGGCATTATCATATATCGATGGGAACAACCGCGCTTTTGATTTGCTGTTGCTTCGCAATCAGTCGAACATATACTCATACATTCTTTTTATTGTACACGACCGTGAAACAGCCGAAGATCTGTTTCAAGATACGTTCGTGAAGGCTATTGCATACATGCAGGACGGGCGCTACACCACGTCGGGCAAGTTTGGCGGATGGCTCATGCGCATTGCCCACAACACCGTGATGGACTGGTATCGCAGTCTGGCACAATTCCACTTTGTCGAAGCCAACAAAGACAATGACCTCTCAAACATCAGCGATCCGAGCTTGGTTGTAGGCAATATCGAAAACCAATACGTCAACAGTCAGACGCTGAAGGATGTGCGCCGACTGCTCGACATGCTTCCTATGATACAGCGCGAGGTAGTATATATGCGCTTCTATCAGCAGTTGTCGTTCAAGGAGATTGCCGAAACGACAAACTGCAGCATCAACACCGCTCTCGGACGCATGCGTTACGCTGTGCTAAACATGCGACGCATGGCAAAGACATACGGTATGACACTGCAGTTGTCAATATAAATATGTAAGACAGAATTATCCGATATACAGTTGGGGATTTCCTAAAATCAGTGTTTTAGGAAATTCCCAACTATTGTTTTTCCCTCAGGTGTGAGCACACTCTCGGGATGAAACTGTATGCCGTGGATGTCATACTGGCGATGGCGCATAGCCATTATCTCGCCATCATCAGACATGGCAGTCACCTCCAAGCATTCGGGCACCGAATCTTTTGCTACCACCCAGCTGTGATAACGTCCCATCATGACACGTTCGGGCAGACCTTCGAAGATGTAGTCGTTGCCCAACTGCGTTCCCTCGGTTTGCACTCCGTGATACACTTCTTTAAGATTTTCAAGACTCGCACCGAACACTTCGCCTATAGCCTGATGTCCGAGACACACGCCAAGTATAGGTTTGCGTCCGGCGTATGTGCGTATCACGTCGAGCAGCAAGCCCGCCTCAGACGGAATGCCGGGTCCGGGACTTAGTACAATCTTGTCGTACTGCTCCAAATCCTTCAACTCGAACTTGTCATTACGAACCACATCGACCTCCGCTCCCAGCTCTTTGAGCAGGTGGGAGAGGTTGTATGTGAATGAGTCGTAGTTGTCTATAATCACTATTTTCATTTTTCAGCTTCTTTTATTGCTTTTCTTAATGCTCCTAATTTGTTGTTGACTTCCTGCAATTCGTACTCAACGTTGCTCTTGGCTACTATGCCGCCGCCAGCCTGAAACCACAGTTCGCCGCCACGACTTACAAACGTGCGTATTGTAATGGCCTGGTTCAGATTGCCGTTAAGTCCGATAAATCCTACGCATCCTCCATAAGCGCCGCGGTTGTGAGGTTCGAGTTCGGAAATGATCTGCATTGCACGCACCTTGGGCGCACCCGACAACGTGCCTGCAGGAAACGTATCGATGAATGTCTTTACGGCATCTGCCCCCTCGTCAAGCTGTCCGCTGACACGGCTCACGAGATGCACAACGTGCGAGTAATACTGCAAATCCTTATAGAAATCAACCTTAACATCATGGCAGTTGCGCGAGAGATCGTTGCGCGCAAGGTCAACCAGCATCACATGTTCGGCATTCTCTTTAGGGTCATTGCGCAGGAACTCGGCAGCACAGCGGTCGGCATCGGCATCGCCCGTACGTCGTGTAGTGCCTGCAATAGGGTCGATGTAAGCCTTACGGTTCTCTATACGGCAGTGAGTTTCGGGCGAAGAGCCGAATATACGAAATCCTCCGAAGTCGAAGTAGAACAGATAAGGACTGGGATTGATGCTGCGCAGAGTGCGATAGAGCTTGAAGTCGTCGCCCTCAAAATGCTGTATGAAGCGGCGCGATATGACCACCTGAAACACGTCACCACGCAGACAGTGCTGTATTCCGCATCGTATGTTGGCACGATGCTCGTCGTCGGTGAGCGGCGAAGTACACTCGCCGACAGCACGAAATCCGTAGTCCTGACCCACAGCCGAATCGAGCGATAGCTTCATAGCATCAAGAGCGTCGTCGCCACCGAGTGTGACGAGCGTCATACGACTGTTGAAATGGTCAATAACAACGATGTCCCTATACATTATATATAATATGTCGGGAGCATCGTTCTCCTTCTGCGTCTCGTCCTTAACATTGATGTGCTCAAAGTAGCGCACAGCATTGAATGTAGTATATCCGAACAGTCCGAACACATCCGAATGTTCGCCACTGATGTCGAAGCGCTGCATAAACTCGTTGATGGCAACATCGCAGGTATAGTTGTCGTCGATGTTGCGACGCAATACGCTACCTCCGGGAAGCGAGAATGTCGCCAGCCCATGACCTATAGCAATGCTACCTATGGGATGAGTGGCTACAAACGAGCGGCTGCTCGACCGGTCGTGATAGTCGCTACACTCCATCAATGCGCTCTGCACGCCACGATAGCGCATGCGCATATACACCGAAACGGGTGTGTACATGTCGGCGAGCATGTCGCACGACACTGTATTGTATTTGAATTTAGAAGTTTCCATATTCGCCAGCCATTTGCTTGTTATTGAGATAAGTCTCCACATCCTTGTCGCCACGACCGCTCACGGTGAGTACCACCACATCGTCCCTCTTGAACTTTAGGTGCTGCAACGCAGCAATGGCGTGTGCCGACTCTATGGCAGGGATGATGCCCTCCATACGGGTGAGTTCGTATCCGGCGCGAATAGCCTCGTCGTCCTTTATTGCCAATACATCAATACGTCCCTGCTGGGCAAGATTGGCATGCATAGGCCCTATGCCCGGATAGTCCAGACCAGCCGAAATGGTGAATGCCTCCTTTATCTGTCCGTCTGCTGTCTGCATCACCATAGTGCGCGCACCATGAATGATGCCCTCCTTGCCGCAATGTATCGTGGCAGCGGTGTAGTCGGTGTCTACGCCATGACCGGCAGCCTCAGCCAGCACCATCTTCACCTTCGGATTGTCTACATAGTGATATATCGTTCCGGCGGCATTGCTTCCGCCACCAATGCAAGCCACGAGAAAATCGGGATAGTCGCGTCCCACCTTCTCCTGAAGCTGCCATTTCAATTCTTCGGAGATGACACTCTGCATACGAGCCACAATGTCGGGATATGGATGCGGGCCCATTGTCGAACCGACAATGTAGAAAGTGTCCTGCGGATGACAACACCAGTCGCGTATAGCCTCCGAACATGCGTCGCTGAGCGTCATGTTGCCAGTAGTGACGGGATGCACTTTGGCACCAAGCATACGCATACGCTCCACGTTGGTGTGCTGGCGCTCGACATCGGTCTTGCCCATAAACACCTCACACTCCATATCCATCAATGCGCAAACAGTTGCAGTGGCCACTCCGTGCTGTCCGGCTCCGGTCTCGGCAATGATGCGTGTCTTGCCCATCTTCTTAGCCATGAGAATCTGCCCGATGGTATTATTTATCTTGTGCGCACCCGTATGGTTGAGGTCTTCACGCTTCAGATAGAGCTGACATCCATACTTCTCGCTCATACGACGGGCGTAATACAGCGGCGAAGGGCGACCTACGTAGTCGCGCAAGAGTGCGCGATACTCGTTCTTGAACTCCTCGCTCTCGATGATTGGGATGTAAGCCTCCTGCAAGTCGGTAACGCACTTGTGCAGAATCTCAGGTATATAGGCGCCGCCGAAGCGACCGTAAAATCCGTTTTTAGGTTTTGCTAATGTCATAATCTTTTGTGTTTTGGTTATTATATAATAAGGTGTACTTACTTCTTCAATGCATCGAACAACTGGCTGAGTGCCTCGTCGGCATTGCCTGTGTCACGAAGCAGAGTGACGAACTTGCTGCCTATGATGGCACCGGCGGCATTGTTCTGCGCGCTTTCGAGCGTCTGGCGGTTGCTGATGCCGAAGCCTATCATGCGCGGATTGTGCAGATTCATGGCATTGATACGCTGGAAGTATTGCTGCTTGGCTTCGTCGAAATTCTGCTGCGCACCGGTTATACTTGCCGAACTTACCATATATATGAATCCATCGGTATGGCGGTCGATAAAGCGTATGCGTTCCTCAGACGTTTCGGGCGTTATCATCATGACGCAACGCAGATTGTAGCGGTCGGCAAGAGGCTTTATCTCATTGAGATAGTCGTCGAACGGAAGGTCGGGAATGATGAATCCCGAAACGCCGCACTCTACACAACGCTGGCAGAAGCGCTCATATCCGTAGTGCATGATGACATTGAGATAGCCCATAAGCACCAGCGGGATATTTACCTGCGACTTGATTGCGTCAAGCTGATCGAAAAGCGTTTCGAGCGTCATGCCGTTCTTCAGTGCAACGGTTCCCGCACTCTGTATCACCGGACCGTCAGCCAGAGGGTCGCTGAATGGTATTCCCACCTCAATCATGTCTATGCCGTGGCACTGCATGGCGAGTATTACGTCAGCAGTCATGTCTTTCTCGGGACAGCCTGCACAGAAATACAGCGACAATAGCTTGCGGTCGCCACGCTCTGAAAACAATCTGTTTATCTTATTCATATCCTATGGTTTTTATTTTTTAGATTATCTTATATATTGAGCAATCGCCCTATGAACTCTTCGAGCAACCTGACATCCTTCAGAGCCGGCTCGGTCTCAAACATCGAATTAAGGTCGACTCCTGCAAACTGCTTATGACTTACCGCCTTGATGCGTTCGGCATCGTCCGGCCCTATGCCTCCGCTCAGCAGGAATGGCACTGTGCCTTGATAGCTGTCGAGCAGCGACCAGTCGAACTGCATGCCGCTTCCGCCATAACCTGTACACTTGGTGTCGAAGACAAACATGTCGACCAAGCCCTCGTACTGTGCGCAACGTGCAATGTCGTCGGCAGAGGCTATGCTCATAGCCTTGAATATCTTCAGTTCAGGACGTATGTCGGGCACTATGGTAGAGTGCAGATTGCGTATGAACGTGGGCGACTCGGATCCGTGCAACTGAACTGCGTCAAGCTTGAAAGCCACTACATGCGTAATGATCTCCTGCACCGTAGCATCGACAAACACCCCCACTCTATCAATGTGGCGCATCTGACTGGCATCGGTGGCATGGCTCATGTCGGCATCAGCAAGGTCGGGCATGAGTCCGGTGCGCACACGCTTCATGTCGACATAGCGGCTGCTCTTGGGATAGAATATAAATCCCATGTAGTCGATGGGCAGCTGGGCCACGGCACGTATGTTGTCGGGCTGGCGCATTCCGCACACCTTAATAAGTGGTTTAATCGTATTGCTCATTTTGCGATTTGTATTACGTTGATTTTCAATGATTTATATCTTACCTTCAAGAAGGGGTCCTTTTGCATTGTAAAAGGGGTCCTTTTGGAGTGCAAAAGGGGTCCTTTCGGAATGCTAAAGTTGTCCTTTTGGAGTGCAAAAGGAGTCCTTTCGGAAACGGCATGTTCTGCACCGCTATTTCTGTAGCATTTGCTTGAGCGCCAAAGGCGGGTTTTCTTCCTTCATAAAGCGTTCGCCCATGAGGAAACCATGGTAGCCAGCCATGCGCAAAGCCTCAAGAGTGGCGGCATCCTTCAGTCCGCTTTCGCTTATGCGGCAAGTGTATTCGGGCAGACGACTGGCAAGACGGAACGATGTCTGCACATCGGTGTGAAACGTCCCGAGGTTGCGATTGTTCACTCCCGACATATCAGGCTGCAAGTCGGCATATTCAGTATCGGCTTCGCTATGCATTTCGAGCAGCACCTCAAGGTTGAGTTCATGAGCCATATCAATCAGAGCGCGACACTCGTCCTTCTTCAGGCAGGCTGCAATCAGAAGCACAGCCGACGCTCCGCAGAGGCGAGCCTGAAAGAGCTGGTATTCGTCGACGACAAAATTCTTGTAGAGTATGGGCAGCGTCACGCCACTGTTGCGTGCCTTCTGTATGTCGCTGTCGTCACCTCCGAAGTAAGGAGTGTCGGTGAGTATGCTCAGTGCCGAAGCTCCCGACTGCTGATAGCCCAGTGGAATCTGTGCCGAATCGGCATCCTGCTTTATCCATCCCTTAGACGGCGAGCGATGTTTGAATTCGGCTATTATGCCCGTCGGGCTGCCTTTAAGCGCATTACTCATCGACTGAACGGCTATGCCTTGCTGCATGAGCAGCTCCACCTCTTGGTGTATAGTGCGCTCAGTAAACTGGGCCTTCATCTGTTGTAGGTCGACACGCTTGCGTGCTACGATTTCTTCTAATATATCCATAATAAATGCCATAAGCTATGGTACATACCGCTCCCCTCCCTGCTGGGGAGGGGCTGGGGGTAGGGTCTTTATCCGTTAATCTCCCTAAACTTCTTGAACGTTGCCAGTGCTCGTCCGCTCTCTATCGACTCGCGTGCTATGTCGATACATTCCTCAATGGGTTTCTGTCCGCGTTCGAATGTCTGTATACCGAATGCCGCATTGGCTATCACGATGTTCTTCTGTGCAGACAGCGCACGGTTCTCAAGCACGGCATCGAATATCTCGGCGGCTTCCTTTTCGGTGGCACCGGCTACGAGTTCTTCGGGCTTTGCCTTCTGCATACCGAGATCGGAGGGCGAGAAGATACGCTCATAGGTATTGGTGGCAACCTTGAAGTCGCCCGTAAGCGAAATCTCGTCGTATCCGTCGATGCTGTTGACTATAGCGTAATCGACACCCAAGCGACGATACACCTCGCTGTAGAGCTTCATCTGACTGAGAGTGGCTACGCCCAATAGCTGACATTTGGGTTGCGATGGATTGACCAGCGGACCGAGCAGATTGAAGCATGTGGGAAACTGCAAAGCCTTGCGTATCGGACCAACAAACTTCATTGCCTTGGCAAAGAGCTGGGCATGCAGGTAAACGATGCCACACTCGTTGATAGAACGGTTGAGCTTATCAAGGTCGGCAGTGAACTTCACGCCGTGCTGTTCGATGACGTTCGAGGCTCCTGAGGTAGATGTGGCAGAATAGTTGCCGTGCTTTGCCACCTTGTATCCAGCTCCTGCTATGACAAAACATGAAGTTGTGGAGATATTGAAGGTGTTCTTGCGGTCGCCACCAGTGCCTACCACGTCGATGTAACGGTCGCAGTCGAGTACGGCAGGTACTCCCGTTTCGAGTATTCCGTCGCGAAATCCGAGCAGTTCGTCTACTGTCACGCCTCGCATCTGGAGTGCTGTGAGCATTGCCGAAATCTGTTCGCTGGGATATTCGTCGCGTGTTATACCAAGCAGAATGTCCTTTGTCTCCTGACGGCTGAGCTTCTCGCCGCCAAGCACCTTTTCCAAAATCAACTTCATTGTTGCCATATTACAATCCTTTTAAATGTTGTCAACTGTTATAACTCCCTTGAATACGGATATAAAAAAAGACCTGTCGCGTGAGCGGCAGGCCTGTCTTATTATCTCTATATACGAAAATAATGCGTAGGTGCTATCTTCTCACGACTTTTCAGATCTTGAGCTACGCCACCACCAGAATGTAAGCTGTGCATTATTCATATACTGTATTCTTTTAATTAGTAATCTATTCGATTGCAAAAATAAGAAATAATTATTAATTCACAAGTTTTTTGAAGACTTTTTTATCCAATCACTGATATTTTGTTCGATTTAGTGTATTCTGAGTATAAAAATGTATTGTTACACCTTTATTATATAGGAAAAAAATAAAATGCGCCAGAATATAATAATAAACAATCATCGTCGTTAATGATAATAAAGACGTAACAACAAACAAAACATTTCGCCTATGAAGATTTTTACCCCAGACGAGGCTCGACCCTCAGAACTTACGCTGAACATCATACGCCAGATAGCATACGCCTATCGGGTGATGAAAGGCGACGGACAAAACGAAGCGTATATGACAAACTAATCTCTAAAACTATTTTATAAAAGAAAGACTATCACAGATATGGAAACACTTATTTCACCTTCACTGCTGTCTGCCAACTTCATCAACCTCAAGAAGGACATCGAGATGATCAACAACAGCGAGGCCGACTGGCTTCATCTGGACATTATGGACGGCGTATTCGTACCCAACATCTCTTTCGGTTTCCCCGTTATCGAGGCTGTGGCTAAGGAGTGCAAGAAGCCGCTCGACGTGCATCTGATGATTGTACATCCCGAAAACTACATCAAGCAGGTGGCTGCTACGGGCGCCATGATGATGAACGTACACTTCGAGGCGTGCTTACACTTGCACCGCACCGTCCAGGAGATACATGCCGCAGGTATGAAAGCCGGCGTCACGCTCAATCCTTCTACTCCTATCTGCATGCTTGAGGACATCATCAACGATGTTGACATGGTGCTGCTCATGAGCGTTAACCCTGGTTTTGGCGGACAGATGTTTATTCCCGGCATCGTGGAAAAGACACGCAGACTGAAGAAAATGATTGAGGAGAAAGGCAGCAAGGCCCTTGTCCAGATTGACGGTGGCGTTAACGACAAGACCGCACCGCTGCTGGTAGAGGCAGGAGCAGACGTATTGGTAAGCGGCAGCTACATATTCAAGGCAGCCGACCCGATAAAGACAATACACGAATTGAAGAACTGCAAATAATATTCAGTTCATAATTGATAATTGAGAGTTGAGAGTTTTTTAGTTGAGAATTGAAAATTCTCAACTAAAAAACTACTCATTAGAGAAGTCAGCCACCATCTTGCGATACATACTATAGGCACGTGAGCGCGATATGTATCCCGTTATATGACCTGCCGTATTCACTACCGGCAAATAGCGCGTGCCCTTAAGGTCGAACTTGCGCATCACTTCTTCCATCGAATCACCCTCGGCTACCTGTGCTGCAATTGGCTGCATAAGCTGACGAACGGTGAACTTATTGTACAATTCGGCACGGAACATGACGTGGCGAATCTTCGTAATGTCTATCTCACCCAATATCGATCCGGCTGCATTGAGCACCGGAATGAAACTGGTGTGGCTCTTTGATATGGCATTGACCAATCGTCCAAGCGGCATATCGGGGTCAACGGCTGTATAGTCGCGTTCTATCACACTGTCCATACTCATAAGCGTGAGCACCGACTTGTCTGTATGGTGGGTGACGAGCTTGCCCTCACGTGCCAGTCGCATGGCGTAAATGCTGTGAGGCTCGAAAATGCTTATCGTCATAACCGAACTTACTGCCACTATCATAAGCGGCATGAAGAGGTCGTAGCCGTTGGTTATCTCGGCTATGAGGAAGATACCCGTAAGCGGAGCATGCATTACACCTGCCATCACACCAGCCATTCCGAGCAATGTGAAGTTCTTCTCGGGAATATACGTTCCTATCTGGTACATATTCCAAAGACGCGAAAAGAGGAATCCGCTGAATGCACCGACGAACAATGACGGTGCGAACGTTCCACCACAACCGCCTCCACCATTGGTGGCTGCAGTGGCAAAGGTCTTTGTGAAAATGACCAAGGCGATGAAGAGTATGAGCAGATGGCCATTGCCATAGAACATAGAATTCTTGAGCACTTCGTTCCAGTCGGCTTCGCTCGAACCGTTGAGCAGAATGTTGATGGCGCTATATCCTTCACCATAAAGTACGGGGAAGAGGAATATCAGCGAACTCAACATCAGTCCGCCTAATGCCAACTTGCCCCAACGATGCTGCTTCATCCGCCCAAAAATGCCCTCGCATACCGACATGGAGCGTATGAAGTAGAGGCTGACAAGTCCGCATACTACTCCAAGAATGATGCTGGCAGGTACACGTTCTACTACCCATCCGCTGTCAAGATGAAAGGTGAAGAGCGAGTCACTGCCCATAAATACGTATGTAAAGCACGTGGCTGTGACGGCAGCCGTAAGGATTGGCAGCAGCGAAGCCATACTAAGGTCTACCATAAGGACTTCGAGCGTAAACACAAGTCCGGCTATCGGGGCCTTGAAGATACCGGCTATGGCGGCTGCGGCACCACATCCTACAAGCAGCATGAGCGTCTTGTTGTCCATACGGAAGAATCGTCCAAGATTGGAACCGATGGCTGAACCCGTAAGTACGATAGGTGCCTCGGCTCCTACCGAACCACCGAAACCGATTGTTATGGCTGATGCAACTACCGAAGTCCAGCAGTTGTGAGCCTTAAGACGCGACTGCTTGGATGATATGGCGTATAGAATACGTGTGATACCGTGCGAAATGTTGTCCTTGACAACGTAGCGTACAAACAACGAAGTCAAGAATATACCTACAACAGGAAACATAAGGTACATCCAGTTGAACGTGTTGGCATGGAAACGCGACGTGAGCAACTGCTGTATCTCGTGTATGAGCGAGTGCAGAAGGAATGCGGCTACCGAGGCGAAGAAGCCGATGAAGAAAGCCAGGATTATCGTCGCCTGACGATCACTAAGGTGCTTGATACGCCATTGGTAGAGTCGCAATCCAAGACTTCTTATTGCTGAAGTGCTTGAAACCGATTGTTGCATCTCTTACTTTCTGATAATTGTTACTCTACCGTCCTTGGTAAGCTTTATGATACTGCTCGGCTTGTGCGGCTTGTGTTCCTGACGACGGGTCCAGCAGACATAATCTACCGCCTCAAGTATCTCAGGCGATATGTCGCAATAGTTCTGGGCAGCAGTCTCACCGCTTATATTGGCACTTGTGCTGACTATGGCTTTCTGGAATCTATAGCACAACTCTTTAGAGAAAGGTTCGTTGGTGACGCGCAATCCGATGCTGCCATCCTCGGCAATGAGGTTGGGAGCAAGGTTTACGGCACCGTCAAGAATAACTGTCGTTGGCTTGTCTGACAATTCCATAAGGTCCCATGCCACCGAGGGAACATCGCGTACATAACGCTGTACACGGTCAACGGAGTCGGCAAGGCATATTAGCGCCTTGGAATCATCACGCTGTTTGATCTTGTAGATTTTAGCTACAGCTTCAGCATTGGTGGCATCGCAGCCCAATCCCCAAACAGTATCTGTAGGATAGAGTATCACCCCACCCTTCTTCATTGCGTCAATGGCATTCTTGATATCTTCTTTCTGTGTCATCGTTTTTTATATTTTAGTGTGTGTTTACTTCTTATACAACACGCAAAGTTACGTATTTTTAAGCACAAACCGTCAACGATACAACGAAAAAACACTACCTTTGCATACAAAACAATAAAAGAAACGATGGAAAAGAAAGACTTACGCATAGTATTTATGGGAACTCCTGAGTTTGCCGTGGGTTCGCTCAAGCTGCTTGTGGAGAATGGATATAATGTTGTGGCGGTTGTTACCCAACCCGACAAACCCGTAGGACGACATGGTTCGGTGCTGCGCGCTTCGGCTGTTAAGGAATATGCTTTGGAGCACGGATTGCCAGTACTGCAACCGGTAAAGATGAAGGATCCGGAATTTGTAGAACAGTTGCGAGAATACAACGCCGACTTGCAGGTAGTGGTGGCGTTCCGTATGTTGCCCGAGGTGATATGGGATATGCCACGATTCGGCACATTCAACGTGCATGCCGCATTGCTGCCGCAATACCGCGGAGCGGCTCCTATCAACTGGGCAGTCATCAATGGCGAGACAAAGACGGGTGTCACAACCTTCTTCCTCGACCATGACATAGACACTGGTCGCATCATCATGCAGCGCGAATTCCCAATTCCAGACGATGCTGACGTGGAATATGTTTATGACGGACTTATGGAATTGGGCGCAGGCATATGTCAGGACACTGTCGATCTCGTTATTTCTACCGATGGCAATGTTCCTTCTCAGCCGCAACGCGAAGACATCGAACTCAAGGCTGCACCGAAGATATTCAAGGAAACCTGTCAGATAGACTGGAATAACAACGCCAAACGCATTTACGACTTTGTGCGCGGACTCAGTCCTTATCCTGGAACATGGACTACACTTGCATCAAACAGCGAGACCGAGAAGACGGAGGCAAGCATTATAAAGATATTCAAGACTTGCAAAACGGGTATAAATTGCAATGGTACAGCTCCCGGAACTATGAAAACAGAAAACACCAAACTTATGGTTGCCGCCAACGACGAATGGCTCGACATAGTAGAACTGCAAGCGGCTGGAAAGAAACGCATGGCTGCACGCGACTTCCTTAACGGATTCAAGCATATTACCGACATGCACATGAAATAAACAATAGCAAGCAAAAAAAATTGGGATGCCTTCCATATCGCATGGAAAGCATCCCATTCTTATTAACCAATATTTATACAAGAACCCTTAACGGGTGTTCTTTTCATTATTCAGCAGGCTGCTCGTCGGCCTTAGCCTTCTTGGCAGCAGGCTTCTTTGCAGCTGGAGTCTTCTTCGGAGCAGCAGCCTTTACAGGAGCCTTTGTCTTCTCAATCTTAGCACGAAGCTTCTCCTCTGTAGCCTCGATTTTCTCAATCTTAGCCTGAAGGCGAACTATCTCCTTATTCTTCATCTCAATCTCCTCATCCTGATTCTTGATGGTTGTGAGCAGTGAGCTCAGCTCTTCATTGTCTACATCCTCTGGATAGAGTGAGTTTACACGTGAAATGAAGTCGCCAAGAATGTTCATATAGTTAGTGAATGCATCAAACGGACTTGAATAGATTCCACGGTTGATACCAACCTGCGACGGTTTTGTAGTCATCTGACGGAAATTGTTAGATGCCTGCAGATAGTCCCAATCCTGATTGATGCGCGGATCGTTAGCAATACGAACACGGTCGGCTACGCTATAGAGCTTGTTGAAAGCCTCACGCTGCATCGGATTACCAAGCCAGCAGCTGCAATCACGCTCCTCATCATTCCATGACAAAGTATCGGGAACGTCAACAGCACTGACACTCTGGAACGAATCGCATATCTCTGACGGTGTAGAGAATGTCACGCCACGCTGCTTGGCACACTCAGGCAATGCCTTGAAGAAGTCGAGGATGTTGCTTGACAGAGGCTGTGCAATACCAAGAGCAGAAAGCTCCATGAAGATATTGACTACCTGCTCGCCCTCAGGAAGATTTGCTATGCGGTCAACATAACTGTCTGCGAAGAGCGGATAGCCCTCCCATTCAGTATTGCTGAAGCGCAATGATATATCATCGCTGAAATTAACGTTGCGCAGAAGAAGCTTGAGATTAGGAGCAAGAGCGCAGTTATATACATAGTTAGGCGACTTCCAGCCGAGGACGTGGCGCGCTCCCTCAGAGAGCATACCCTTAAAGCCCATCTGTGAAACATGCAAACCGATGTCGTCACTATAGATAAGCGAAGAGTTACGCAACACCTTAGGAGTCTGACCGAAGTATTCCTCCATCTTGGTGCACTGGCGCTTTACCTCAGCTGCAAAGCTCTCCTCATTGGCGAGCGATGCAAGTCCGTGTGAGTAAGGCTCGGCAAGGAACTCTACACAACCGGTCTGGTTGAGTTCCTGAAGCTTCTCAAGCACCTGAGGAGCGTGTTTTTCAAGCTGTTCGATACCTACGCCCGACAAAGAGAAAGCTACCTTAAAGTAGTTGCCATTCTCCTTAATCATTTCGAGCAACGCATTGAGCGCAGGCATATACGAACGTTCCGCGATGTCAGAAATGAGACGCTCGTTCTCATAATCGTCGTAATAGTAGTGATCGGTACCGATATCAAAGAAACGGTAGCGCTTCAACTGTATATTCTGATGTATCTCGAAGTATAAACAAATAGTTTTCATTGTTGCTTGTCGTTTAATGGATTGTTGTGTATTTATTGCTTTTATGCATTACTATACATTGTGTGTTACACTTATTAGGCTTAAAGATTGCCTGAAAGAACACGCTCGTACAGATTCTTGATGCGTGCGCCAACCTTCTCCCATGTAATCTGGTCGACCTCATTCTTGCCCTCATCCTGCAGATAATGGAACAATGAGTCGTTATGACAGATTGCATAGATGGCATCGGCGAGTGCGTGGATGTCCCAGTAGTCGACCTTGATACAGTTGTCGAGAATCTCGGCACAACCTGACTGCTTAGATATAATGGTAGGCGTTCCGCACTGCATCGCTTCGAGAGGCGAAATACCAAACGGCTCTGAAACCGAAGGCATAACGTATACATCAGAGTCTTTCAAGCACTCGTACACCTGCTTGCCACGCATGAAACCAGGGAAGTGGAAACGGTCGGCAATACCACGCTCGGCAGCCAAGTAAATCATAGCGTCCATCATATCGCCACTACCTGCCATACAGAAACGCACGTTGCGTGTACGCTGAAGCACCATATTGGCAGCTTCCACGAAGTACTCCGGACCCTTCTGCATAGTGATACGACCAAGGAATGTAACCACCTTGTCCTTACCAGTATGGTCTGGACGTGGGATGTCCTGCAGTTCCTGACGCAATGGATAAACGGCATTGTGCATTGTGAAACACTTGCGCGGATCCTGATGATACTGGTTGATAACGGTCTGACGTGTCAGTTCTGATACACACATAATGCAGTCTGCATTATCCATACCATCCTTCTCAATAGCATAAACTGTAGGGTTCACCTTACCACGCGAACGGTCGAAGTCGGTAGCGTGTACGTGAATACACAATGGTTTGCCACTTACATGCTTGGCATGTATACCAGCTGGATATGTCAGCCAGTCATGAGCATGAATTATATCAAACTCCTCAGTGCGAGCTACTACACCGGCAATGATGGAATAGTTGTTTATTTCCTCATGCAGGTTAGACGGATAACCACCGGCAAATTCCATACAGCCAAGGTCATTGACATGCATATTGTTGAAGTCGGCATAGATATGGTCGCGCAGACGATAGTAGTAGTCGGGATCCATAACATTGGATATGCGGCTCTTTACATAATCGTAGTCGACATCACGCCATGCTATAGGCACACAATTCATAGCAACAATACGGCAAGCGCTGCGATCCTCGTCACCAAACGGGTGCGGCAAGCACAATACTGTCTCTACATCGCCCTGGGCATGAAGTCCCTGTGAGATACCAAAGTTAGCGGTAGCAAGTCCACCATATACGTGAGGAGGATACTCCCATCCGAACATTAATACTTTCATATTTTTGAATCCTCCCAATTTTTAATATTTATATTTTTCCAACAGTTCAAGCGTACGAAGCACCTCTGCTACATTCATAGCAAACGATATTGCTCCACGACCGCTGAACGGTGGGTTGCCGTCAAACAGTTCGGGGATAGTTCCAATGCAGTGCTGCACCATTTCATCCTCGTAACCTACCATCTGGCGCTCAATGAACGACAAACGTGTGCGCTTGTAAATCTTCAAGCAAGCCTCCATATAGAATCCTCCAAGCCAAGGCCATGCTGTACCCTGATGGTAAGCATAGTCGCGCTGTGCCTGCGGACCTACATACATAGGGTTATATCCGCCACTCTTAGGTGAAAGCGAACGCAGACCCTTCGGTGTAAGGAGCTCACGTGTACATACGTCAAGCACAGACTTCTGCTGAGCCTGGCTAAGCGGGGAATAGTCGAACGCAACGGCGAATATCATATTAGGACGAACACTCCAGTCGGGCGAGTCAAGCGGCTCAACATAATCGAACAGATAGCCATACTCATTGACAAATGTATCGACGAACGAACTGCCACACAACTCGGCACGCTTCTCAATTTCGGCGGCAAAAGTCTGATCGCCATACTCGGCAGCCATTGAAGCGCAGAACTTAAGAGCATTATACCACAATGCGTTGAACTCAACAATATAGCCAGTACGCGGCACTACCGGACGACCGTTAGCAGTTGAGTTCATCCATGTCACAGCATGATCCTTGCCTTCTGAATACAACAGTCCGTTTTGACGCAGCTGCAAGTTAGGATGCTTATCGGATACAATATACTGCAAGATATCGTAAAGCAACTTGCCATACTTGCGGTTGCACTTCTCACGACCTACGTACTTAGCATACTGCTGTATGGCCCACACAGCCCAAAGCAACACGTCGGGCTGCTCCATCTCGTAAATCTTGACTGTGAGAGGCTTGCCTTCCATAAACTCATAAAGACCGCGTGCTGCTGTCTCCATAACGAGTTCGAAGTAGTCTTCTTCCTCAATAGACAGTGTAAGACCCGGAAGAGCGATGAATGTATCGCGTGCACGACACTTGAACCATGGATAGCCGGCAAGCAGATAACGCTCGTCCTTGCTTGTACGGTTATGGAACTGGTGTGCTGCATTGATAAGACAGTGGAGGAAATTGTCGCGCGGTGAGCGCTCTTCAACCTCTTTTGTGAACAGAGCCTTTAAGCCACCGGTCTTGCACTGTGTTGTTGAAGCTGAGAATACGATGCTCTCGCCCTTCTTGATGTCCATCTCGAAATATCCAGGAACATAGAGGTCCTCATTTGAAGCATAGCCACGCTCCTGCTCCTTAGGATATTCTACGCCACGATACCAGTCGGGCTGGAACACGAAGTTGTTGGCCTTGCTGAACTGCATATACAGGTCGGGATAACCGGCGTACATACATGTGCGTATACCATTCTCCACCTCGCTGTAATCGCGAGATGCCACAGAATTCTCATGTGTAAACTGACGCACACTACGGAAAGCAAGGAACGGACGGAAACGCAATGTCGTTGCCGAATGGGCATCAACAAGAGTGTAACGAATAAGGATGCGATCCTCATAATGCTGGAACACTACTTCTTTCTTAAGTACCACACCACCAACACGATACAATGTTGTGGGCACCTTGTCACAATCAAATTCCCTGATGTACTTGTGACCTTTAGGACTGAAGTTATTGCCCTGATACTTGTGAAGACCAAGATTGAACTCTGCTCCATGCTGTATCACAGTAGCGTCAAGCGACGAAAGCAACACATGATTCTCGTCGTCAAGGCCAGGTACCGGCACCACAAGCAGACCGTGATACTTACGTGTATTACAGTCAACAATTGTGGAACACGAATACGCTCCCGAACGGTTTGTACGGAGCAACTCACGAGGCAGGGACTCCTCAAGGTTGGTCATAAGAGCTTTTTCGAATCGAAGATAACTCATAGATTTAATTTAAGGTTCATTATTAGTTCGTAATTATAATAGCCATATGGCTCATCAACCATCAAGGTCGGAAACAACAAATAAGTAGTAGGACTTTCAGGTTTAAGCCAATGAGCTTGCGCTCGGCAGTAGTCTTAAGATAAAGGCGTTAGCTGCTTTACGAAATCAAAGGTAATAAAAATATAATTACGCGCAAAAGAAATAAGTCTATATTTTTAAAAAACATGTTATTTAGCACTTTTTTGTGCTTAAAATGCCATAAAAACATATTCACGACAACCATATTAAAGCAAAAAAGCGTAACTTTGTATTGCAAATAGGATAGCTTAAAGTCAATAAAAAAACACCATACGCTTATGCCAATAGAAACACTTCTGGAAAAAGACATTGCCAACAGCATTGCAAATATATGGCATTGCAACAACGCTTATTGTGTCAACAAAATTCAACAGAACCTCACAGTGAGGTCATTCAAACGAAACGAATTGATTTATCAAGAGAACGAGACTCCTACCCACATCCTTTTCCTCGTCAATGGTATGGCAAAAATCATAAAGGAATGCGGTATGGGACGCTCACAAGTTGTGCGCATTATCAAAGAACAGTCATTCATGGGATTTCGCGCTTTCTTTGCACACGAACGCAATACGACATCTGCCTTAGCACTTGAAGACTCTACCGTGGCAGCACTGCCGCTCGACATAATGGCAGAACTGATTGAAATGCATCACAGCATTACCGATTACTTCATTACCATCCTTGCCACTACTCTCGGCGAAACCGACAACCGCTTTGTTACTATCACCCAAAAGCACATACGCGGCAGATTGGCCGAAACGATTCTTGCGCTTAAGGCAAACTATGGAATTGAGAACGACGACAAGACTCTCAACGTGATAATGAACCGCTACGACCTTGCATCGCTTTCGAATATGAGCACAAGCAACGCAATACGCACTTTATCATCATTTGCATCTGAAGGCCTGATAGAGATTTCCGGAAGAAAAATAAGGATTCTCAGTGAAGAAGAATTGGCAAAGATTTCAAGACTTGGATAGACTCATATACAAGGCAGTTATACCTATTATATAATAGGATACATTTTATATTAATATTAAATTGCACTTTATATTAATATTAAATCAATACTTTATATTAATATAAAATACACCTTATTATATATAAGGCACACACTATATATAACAAGAGATAAAAAAAATGATGAGGAAGTGGCATAAGTCAAAAAGACAGAAGTAAGAATAACAATTGACTTTATGCCACTTCCTCAACGTTTTTTTATTCCGGAATAAGGAAGTTTATCACCTCCTGCTCTACTGTAATGGTAAACGGACCGGATGGTGTGCGCATCAATCGGCCGTCTATGCCGACAAGAGCCTTGCGTGCCTCAAGCACTTCCACCTTGCGAGTGCGATAAGGATGCACACTCTTATGATTAAGGAACTTGCCACGCACAAACAGATATATTCCCTCAAGCAATTGTGTCATTCCGGGATGATAGACCACGCTGACATCAAGCAGTCCGTTATACGGAACGGCATTGGGTGTCTGTCCATAACCAGTAGCATTGCCCACGCACATTGTCATGATGCTACGGTTAAGGTCGTCGTTGTTGATCTTGACATGCATGCGGTATTCAAGTCGCTGGAATATCATAAGTATGAACGACATGATGAACGACAGTGTACGTGAACCTGAATAATGACGGGTCTGACGACGAAGATTCATTATAGTGGCAACGAGTCCGATGTTTATACAGTTGAGGAAATATCGGCGGCAAGCCTCGCCATGCTTATTGGCATAGCGAATACATCCAAGGTCAATCTTACGTACACGGCGCTCCTTCAACCACTTTATTATCTGGTCGTAGTCGTCCTCACGCAATCCCCAGAAGTGAGCGAAGTCGTTCATCAGACCGTTGGGTATCACACCAAGTGCCACCCTTTCACGATCATTGCGGTCGGCTTGCATCAGACAATTTACTGCATCATTGAGAGCAGAGTCACCGCCAACAACCACTATCGTACGATAGCCGTTGTTTATCATCATCTTTATGAGACGATCTACGCCTGCCGAACTCTCGCTCTGCACAAAATCATACTCTACGCCGTTAGATTTGAGACATGCCTCAATCTTCTCCCAACGACGTTTCGGGCTTCCAAACATTTCATGCTTTGGGCAATAGAGTATGCCCCAACGGTTATCGTTTATCATAATCGGTTTGTTTTGTTTATAATCCGGAGAGACCAACCCTCCCTATTTACCTTTTATTCATTCATGAGTGACATTATTGACTCAACCTTTTCATCCATCGACTGGGCTGCGTCTATCCAGTGGATTGTGTAGCCACGCCTTTCCATTCCGCGGAACCACGTCATCTGACGCTTGGCAAACTGATGAATGGCTATCTCAAGCTGACGGAACATTTCTTCGTAGCTTGTCTTTCCTACCACATATTCTGTCACAAACTTATACTCAAGTCCGTAATATATAAGGTCGTCAGGATTCACTCCTCCGTCAATCAGACTGCGTATTTCGTCGCACATACCCTCTTCAAGACGTGCCTTAAGCCGTCGTGTAATCTTCTCGCGACGCAGTTCACGGTCTATATTTATGCCTATGACAAGCGAATCCACCGGAGGCATCTGCCGTTCGGGTGTAGGATGTTCAAGATTATAAGTCTCAATCTCAATGGCACGTATTGCACGCTGGGCAGTATCCACATCGGTGCGGTTGTGCATATTCGAACCGTTCTTCTGCTTCAGCTGAACAAGCATCTGCGTGAGTTGGTCGAGCGACTTGCCCTCAAGACTCTCCCTTAGCTTCTGATTTTGCGGTACTGGCGACAGACTGTATCCGCCAAGCACAGCCTCTATATACAGTCCGGTTCCGCCACACAATATTGGCAGTTTGCCACGACTGCGGATGTCGTTGTATGCCGTGTGAAAATCCTGCTGATACTGAAACAGATTGTACTTTGTTCCGGGATCGGCAATGTCTATAAGATGATAAGGAATATGGACGTCGCCGATAGTATAGTCGGCCAAGTCCTTGCCCGTACCGATATCCATACGACGATACACCTGGCGCGAGTCGGCACTGATTATCTCCCCACCAGTACGCAGCGCAAGAGCAGCCGCAACCGAAGTCTTGCCGCTTGCCGTTGGTCCGAGTATGGTTATCATTTTCTGGTTTTGCATATTGTCAATAGCTTTGCTGGACATTATGGATTTATATTCGCTTTAGCTTTAAAGCTACAAACTTACAAAAAAAATCTTACACCCCAAATATTTAATCAAAAAAAAGACCGCAGGGCTAAATGCCTTGCGGTCTTTATTCTATGGTTTATGGGTCAATCGAATTAACCGTTAACCTTCTTCATGTGTGCGATGAGCTCGAGAACCTTGTTAGAGTAACCAATCTCGTTGTCGTACCAAGAAACTACCTTAACGAACTTGTCTGTGAGATATACACCAGCGTTTGCGTCGAAGATAGAAGTCAAAGTGCAGCCGAGGAAATCAGAAGAAACTACAGCGTCCTCTGTGTAGCCGAGTACACCCTTGAGCTCGCCCTCAGAAGCCTCCTTCATAGCAGCGCAGATTTGCTCCTTAGTAGCAGCGTTCTTGAGGTTAACTGTAAGGTCAACTACAGAAACGTCGAGAGTCGGAACACGCATAGAGATACCTGTCAGCTTGCCGTTGAGCTCAGGAATTACCTTACCTACAGCCTTAGCAGCACCTGTAGAAGAAGGGATAATGTTGCCAGCAGCAGCACGGCCACCACGCCAATCCTTCAAAGAAGGACCGTCAACTGTCTTCTGTGTAGCAGTTGTAGAGTGAACTGTTGTCATCAAACCGTTCTCGATACCGAACTTGTCGTTCAGAACCTTAGCGATAGGAGCCAAGCAGTTTGTTGTGCAAGATGCGTTAGAAACGAACTGTGTACCCTTCTCGTACTTGTCGAAGTTTACGCCGCAAACGAACATAGGAGTTGTATCCTTTGAAGGAGCAGACATAACTACGTACTTAGCACCAGCCTGGATATGAGCCTGAGCCTTCTCCTGTGTCAGGAAGAGACCAGTAGACTCAACTACGTACTCAGCCTCAACCTCGTTCCACTTCAAATCAGCAGGGTTGCGCTCAGCAGTTACACGAATGTGGTTGCCGTTAACGATGAGCTCGCTCTTCTCAACGTCAGCCTCGATTGTACCCTGGAAAGCACCGTGCATTGTGTCATACTTGAGCATGTAAGCCAAGTAATCTACCGGGCAAAGGTCGTTGATACCTACAATCTGAATGTCGTTGCGAGTCTGAGCTGCGCGGAATACGAAGCGGCCGATACGACCAAATCCGTTAATACCTACTTTAATCATTTTACTTTATTTTATTTAAAGGGTTAATTTTGTATCTTATACCATACAAATGTATTAACAAAGTCCGTTTTTCTTGTTAATGAGACATAGAAGCGTAAGAATGTCGCCACACTTGTTAGGATTACTCCTTTTATTTCGCTGCAAAGATAATAATTATTTTCTGAAAAGAAAGACAATTAAAGTATTAATTTATATAAAAATCTCATTACATAATCACTATTTCCTTTCTGACTATAGCGATTGCAATATGTAGTTTGCAAAACGCACACAAAAACCAATAGTACACACTCGGCAAACTGCTGATTGCATTCTATTATTTTATCCGTACATAATACATCATTGTATAACTGCCGACTCTACAATATATATTATAGGTAGCGTGTTTGTACAAAAGCGGCATTCTATCTTAAAAAAACATTCAATGTACTATTGGTTTTGACGATTTTTTCACTATATTTGCACCGACACTAATATAAACATAAATAAAATAAAACCATGAGTAGTATTCTTAACGAATTCAAGGCGTTTGCCGTAAAGGGCAATGCGGTAGACATGGCTGTCGGTGTAATCATCGGCGGTGCATTTGGCAAGATTGTTTCTTCAATCGTAAATGACATCATCATGCCTCCTATAGGCTGGCTTATCGGTGGTGTCAACTTCAGCGATTTGAAGTTCGAGCTTCCGTCAGTACAGATTGCCGGTGAAACTATGCAGGCAGCAACCATCAATTACGGTGCCTTCATACAGACTATCATCGACTTTGTAATCATTGCCTTCTGTGTGTTTATGCTTGTCAAGGGCATCAACAAGCTTTCGAGCATCAAGAAGAAGGAAGAAGAGAAGAAGACCAAGGCTGCTCCTGAGGAGCCTAAGCCTACAAACGAAGAGGTGCTGCTGGCTGAAATACGTGATTTGCTGAAGAATCAGGCAAAATAATAAAACGACAAACCATGCGTGAAAGCGCAAAAGCAAAGGGCAAGGTGGATTAGTCCTTAAATTCCACCTTGCCCTTAATTATGTTTATAGCCTTTGTGTTTCGGTATCATTTGACAATGCAAATTTACGCAAAAACAGGCTACCTTGCAAATGCTTTTATGTGTCCTATGGCTTAAGTGTAGCGATAAGTGGTTTAAGTGGATAAAATCAACGCTTAAACGTAATAAATTCTTTGCTTTTTTCTTTTTGTTCTATAGCGTCACCACCATTCCCTCATTCGACAGTTCGGAAGCTTCAAACACCTGTCGTGCCTCTTCGAGCAGCACGTCCTCATTATCGTACTTCGAACTGTAATGACCGAGCAGCAACCGTCCCACCTGCGCATCGCGTGCCACCTGGGCTGCCTGTGCTGCCGTAGTATGAAAATACTTCTGTGCCTTTTCGATGTCGGGCGTGGCATAAGTGGACTCATGATAGAGGCACGAAACGCCCGAAACGCGTGCAGCGAGGTCGGGCAGATAGCACGTATCGCTGCAGTAAGCATAGCTGCGAGGCTTGTCGGCAGGCGTCGTAAGTCGCGAATTTGGCACCTCCCTACCCTCTTCGTCAGTCCACGATGCTCCGTTCTTTATATTGTTTATCTGTGATGTGGGGATGCGATAGAAGTCAATCATGTCGCGACGTATGTGTGGCAGCGTCGGTTTCTCGCGAAAGAGATAACCGCATGTAGGCACACGATGCTTCAGTGGAATAGTCTCTACCGTAAGGCTTCGGTCCTCGTATACCACCTGTTGCTTGGTAGTGTCGACGGCATGAAACTGTATTTCGTAGTCGAAATCGGTGCAGAATGTGGCAAGAAGCATATCGAGCACGGGCTTGAAATCCTTGGGTGCATATATGGCAAGCGGCATAGTGCGGCCCAACAGACCGAACGACGAGAGCATACCTATCAGTCCGAAACAGTGGTCGCCGTGAATATGCGATATGAATATTGCCACTATCTTGTTGAATCCTATGCGTGAGCGTCGCATCTGGGTCTGCGTTCCCTCGCCACAGTCAATCATAAACTGCTTGCCTCGCAGCTCCACCACTTGCGACGACGGATTATGCCGCAATGTAGGCAGAGCCGATCCGCATCCGAGTATATGGATTTTGAATGGTTCCATTGTTGTTTTATTTCTGACGCTTGTATATGTATATGCCCTTCTGGTTTTCGAGATAGAGCGAGTCGGCACTGAGCGATGTGATGTCGAACGTATCGCGATTGAGCAGCAGTTGTCCGTTCAGAATCTTCCATGATGTCCACGGGTTGGTCTCGGCTTTCACTTCCGAGTGTACTGTTCCGCCCTCCTCTATCATGAAGTTGCGGTCGATGCTGGTCCAATGGCCCAACAGTGATGTAACGTTGATAACACGTGTGGCAACAAGTTCGCCATCGGCTGTCTTCAATCCGGTCACCGCCATCTTGTCGCCAGCCATGAATCCGCCCTCCACATTCGACACGATACCTTCAGTGATGCCACCGTCCATATCTGCCTCGGCATCAAGAATGGTGTATGTCAGCGTGTCGCCTGCATCGGTGATGAGTTCCATTGAGTGCATCGACGTACCGCTTCCGCACACTCCATATACAGTAGAGTCTGCCACTTCCACCTCGTCGTCTGCTATCATCTGCGACTTCTGTTTCTTGTCGTTGCAGCTGGCAATCAGCATTACGATTGCTACAGCTAAGAATATCTTCAACTTGTTCATGTTACGATGATTTAATTATTTCTTTTCCTGAGCCTTCGCCTCGTTCCACAGCGCATCCATCTCGCCGAGCGTCATGTCCTTCAGCGGTTTGCCGATGCGTATCGAATGCTCCTCGATATAGTTGAATCGTCTGATGAATTTGGCGTTGGTCTTCTCAAGAGCCGTGTCGGGATTGATTTTGTACAGACGTGCGGCATTGATGAGCGAGAAGAGGAAGTCGCCGAATTCTTCGGTCGAATGCTCGCGGTCTTCCTTGCGCAGTTCGGTCTCCAGTTCGCCAAGTTCCTCGCGCACCTTGCCCCAAACGTCGCCCTTGTCTTCCCAGTCGAAGCCTACATTGCGCGCCTTGTCCTGTATGCGGTAGGCCTTGATGAGTGCGGGCAGAGCATCGGGCACACCCGATAGCACACGCTTGTTGCCGTCCTTCTCGCGCAGTTTTATCTGTTCCCAGTTCTCGATCACCTGCTGTGCGGTCTTCACTTCTTCCGAATTGTCGCGCTCTTCCTCCTTCTCGCCATAAGGCAACGGCTTAGGATCGGGTGCTCCTACCTGCGAGGGATGATATACGTGGGGATGGCGGAATATGAGTTTGTCGACAAGCTTGTTGCAGACATCCGCCATGTCAAACTGCTGCTTCTCCTGGCCTATCTTGGCATAGAAGCACACATGCAGCAGCACGTCGCCCAATTCCTTGCAGATATTAGGCTCGTCGTCCTTGAGCAGGGCGTCGCACAGTTCGAATGTCTCTTCTATGGTGTTGGGTCGAAGCGACTCGTTGGTCTGCTTGCGGTCCCACGGACATTTCTCGCGCAACTCGTCGAGCACATCCAGCAGACGTCCGAAAGCCTTGAGTTTTTCTTCTCTTGTATGCATAGTATATATATATTAAATATGTGGGGCATACCAATTGGTGCGGTATACGATAACGCAAAGGTAAGAATAAAAATCGACACTATAAATAGGATTTTTCAATTTCATTCGTAATTTACAAATCTTTGTCAGAAATATTAAAATCATATTTTAGGAAATATCCGTAAATTTGCACCATAGAATTTACTAAAACTGAAACAAATAACACTAAAGACAAATCCTTTATGGCAACAGCTATTATCCTTTTACAATTTGCCATCGTACTGGCTCTTATCTTCAAAGGTGCCCGCGTAGGCGGCATCGGACTCGGCATCTACGGCATGGTGGGTGTCTTCATTCTTGTCTTCATCTTCGGACTTAAGCCGGGCAATCTGCCTATCGACGTGATGCTCATCATCGTGTCGGTGATTACGGCTGCTGCGACATTGCAGGCGGCTGGCGGACTTGACTATCTTGTAGGTTTGGCAGCCAAATTCCTGCGCAAGCATCCCACACACATTACTTATTTCGGTCCGCTCACCACATGGCTCTTCTGTCTGGTGGCAGGTACTGCACACACAAGCTACTCGCTCCTGCCTATCATCTCGGAGATTGCCACCAACTCAAAGATTCGTCCCGAGCGCCCGTTGAGCGTTGCCACCATATCGGCATCATTGGGCATCACTGGCAGTCCGGTCTCTGCAGCTACAGCCGCAGTCATCAGCACCGACCTACTGGGTGGTGCAGGCATCGAACTGAAGCACATCCTTATAGTCTGCATTCCGGCTTCGCTCATTGCCATACTTGTAGCTGCCTTTGTACAGAACCGCGTGGGCAAGGAACTGAACGAGGACGAGATATATCAGGAGCGTGTACGCCAGGGCATTATCAATCCCGAGAAGGACAGCAAGCTCATCGACAACATGATAAAGAATCCCGATCCGCACGCCAAGTATGCTGTGCTGGCTTTCCTCTTGGGCGTGTTGCTGGTAGTAGTATTCGGCAGTGTTCCGTCGCTGCGTCCGTCGTTCATGCTCGACGGCGAGCTGCATCACGTCAGCATGCCGGAGATTATCGAGATTGTAATGATGTCGACAGCAGCCCTCATTCTGCTTGTGAGCAAGGCCAATGTGCAGGACGCCGTCAATGGCAACGTATTTGCCGCAGGCATCAACGCCCTGGTTGCCATATTCGGCATTGCATGGATGGGCGACACATTCTTCAACGGCAATCTGGAATTCTTCAAGGGTCACATCGCCAGCATCGTCACCCAGTATCCGTTCCTATTTGCCATTGCCCTCTTCATCATGGCCATCATGCTGTTCTCGCAGGCTGCTACGGTGCGCACGCTTTATCCGCTGGGCATAGGACTGGGCATCCCGCCACTGGCTCTCATAGCCATGTTCCCTGCTGTCAACGGCTACTTCTTCCTGCCCAACTATCCCACTACGGTGGCAGCCATCAATTTCGACCGCACGGGTTCTACGCGTATCGGACGCTTTGTAATAAACCATTCGTTCCAGCTGGCAGGCTTCATCACTACATTCGTATCAATAGGAGTAGGCTACATCATCATACAATTCCTATAGCAAAGGCCACCCCTTCGCCTTGCATTTATGCAGGCGGAAAGGGCAGAAAGTACCTCTTTTATTTTATTTATAATCGGTTGATTTCGAAATGTAGTCCTTTTACGATGCAGAAGGAGTCCTTTTGCATTGTAAAAGGGGTCCTTTTGCATTGTAAAAGGGGTCCTTTTGCGCTCCAAAACGAGTCCTTTTGCAAGCCAAAAGGACTACATTTCGAGACGGCACATGACAATCACGGCTTCACATCTATAAATCACTGAAAATCAGACTCAACAAATGAACATATACAAGCCAATTGCATTGAGGGAAATGTTGACAGTTCGAATGGAGCCGTCAACCTGCTCTATAACGTCACACCCAACCAGCAGTTCTCCGTCGAGGTGAGATAGCCGACTACAATAGCTACTCCAAATATTATATCGGCGTGTATTGTTGTTTGGAATAAAAGTTATAATTTTGCAGTACGAAAGGACACCTACATGAATCAACAAATACCGATTCGACGACTATATACATACAGATATTTATTGTTTAAAGGATAACTATAGAAGAATATGAAAACTGAGAAAAACAAAATACAGGCGCATTCTGCATCTTCAAAGTCTGCGTCAGTCAGCGACATGACTGTAGGCTCGCCACTGCGCCAGATCTGCAAGTTTGCCCTGCCACTCATATTGGGCTACATTCTGCAGCAGATGTATCTCATCATCGATGCCGCCATTGTAGGCAGATGGATTGGCGTTGGTGCGCTGGCAGCTGTGGGTGCGTCGTCGTCCATAATGTTTCTCGTTATGGGATTCTGCAACGGAGCTTGTGCAGGATTTGCAATTCCCGTAGCACAGGCATTCGGCGCAAAGGACTATCGCAAGATGCGCATCTACGTAGCTAATGCCGTGAGAATATCGGCTGTAATCGCTTCGGTGGTGACGCTGCTCTCGCTTATGTTCTGCCATAGAATCCTGCAATTGGTCAACACTCCTGCCGACATCTTCCACGATTCCTACATATTCCTTATGCTGCAGTTTGCCGCCATACCATTCACATTCGGCTTCAATCTCTTCTCTGGTCAGATACGTGCGCTCGGCAATTCGCGCCAGCCATTCTATTTTCTCATCACATCTGCCGTTATCAACATTCTGCTCGACGTTGTGCTCATACTCGGTTGCGGACTTGGCGTGGCGGGAGCGGGCATAGCCACATGGTTGTCGCAAGCCCTTTCGGTTTTTTTATGCGTATGGTATATACGCAAGCACATGCAACTGCTCATTCCTCATGGCGACGAACAACGCTTTGACAACAAGCGAACAAGCATCCTGCTCAACAACGGCGTGCCTATGGGTCTGCAATTCTCCATTACCGGCATTGGCATCATTATGCTGCAAAGCGCCAACAACGCCCTCGGCACAACATGCGTGGCAGCATTCACTGCCTCAATGCGAATTAAATATCTCTTCACTTGTGTATTCGAGAACATCGGAGTGGCTATGGCTACCTATTGCGGACAGAACCTTGGCGCACGCCAAATGAGTCGTATCACCAAGGGAGTGAAGGATGCTATCTGCCTGATGCTGGTCTACTTCGTCTTCACCTTCATCGTGATTTATCCCTTTGCTGACTGGATGATGCGCCTATTTGTAAACAGTGGTGAGGCTGAGGTAGTAAGCCGTGCTGCACAGTTCATGCGCATTGCCAACTACTTCTACCCTACCCTCGGATTGCTAACCATACTGCGCTACTCTATTCAAGGACTCGGTTTCAGCAATCTCTCGATGCTTAGCGGCGTGATGGAGATGATTGCCCGATGTGGTGTAAGCCTTTGGCTCGTCCCCGCCTTGACTTGGACTGGTGTCTGCTTAGGTGACCCCGTAGCCTGGTGTATGGCAGATGTATTCCTAATTCCAGCCTTCATTTGGGTGCAGCATAGACTGAAAAAACAAGCAGCATAGCAAAGGGTGAAGTCTATACACTGCATGTTTCAATGGAATTATGCAGTGTATAGACTGCATGTTTAGTAAAAATAGACTATCTGTTACCTTTTGCCCTATTATGTGTCTTGCACAACATCTGACAATTACTTTCGTCTGTCGGTCCGCCATTACTCCAGGCTTTTACATGGTCAGCATCCATCTCTGACAATTTCCATATTCTATTCTTGTTTGCTTCATGCCCTATAGCGCAAAGCGGACAATTGCTAACACCTTCTTCCTTCGCTTTCTTAGTCTGTCGGTCATAAACACGTCGTTTAGTAATATCGTCAAATACTCTTACATTCAAAAGTTTTGTATTTTTGCAACCACCAAGCACATATTCAAATACATTCTTAGTATCCTTTACCCGGTCATCATTATAAAGTTCTGCAACCTTGCGCGAGACATCTACATGATCGTATGGATTATTATGGAAACGCTCGTATAATTCGCCCCAATCCAACCCGCACATCTTTGGATACACATCATCGAAAGTCTGTTCTATCCACGATATCACATCATTGAAATACATACGCAGTTCGTTAATATTATCATCCAAACGATGTTCCTGCATATATTCTTCAATGTTATTGCGACTCACCCATTTAAGCGCTGTTTCCAATATTTCCTGTCTGTTCGCCGACCCATGTATATAACAGCCCCATTTCTGCAAACGTGAGTCTTCCTTGTTACTGAACTCCTTGCGCGCTGCCGTAACGAACGGACCTGAATATATGGCATTACGTGTTTCTTGGGCATTAATCTGAACACCACCCATGTTTATAATCTTGAACCATTCTTTTATCTCCGACTCAGTTCCTTCGCATATATATGCTATCAACTCTGTATTCTCTATCAGCTGTCGTTTGTCTACTGGCAAAGGCTTAAACTTGTATGGCTTTCCATTAAACATTACAGAAAACTTGCCTATAAGAAATCGTCCAATACTTGTTATACGCTGCTGTCCATCAAGCACTTCAAGTTGTCCATCGGCACGACGATTGAAATAGAGCAGACCAAGAGGATACTCTTTCAACAACGAGTCTATTACCGCAACCTCCTTTGTTCCATTCTTCTCACTATAGAGATAATTACGCTGATATTCTGGCTGAATAGTGAGTTTTCCAGCCAATCCGTAGAGTCCCTTGCCGTCAATCTGGCTAAAAGTGAAACCCTCGCAAAGTTCTTTGATTGTATATTTCTTTAATTCTACTTCCATTGTGATTAGTTTGTTGAGTATTGGGAATTTGTTACTTTTTCTTACGTATCAGGATTCGAGCATAACATTTTGAGTAATAAATGCCATCTACAATATAATACACATCCCCTTCTATAGGTCCATCCACCTCAATAGCAGCACCATCATTAAGTTTTGTTACAACAGACTTCTTGCCAGTCTTGCTCACTTGTATTTGCTTGGGATAGATTTTACTTGCCATGCCAAACCAACTCTGTGTTATCCCGACAATTTCAAATTGTTCGGGGTAATATTTATCAAGGAATGTAATAGGCACACCCATTATCTCATCGTAGTCTTTTGGAATAGCATCTGTAAATGGCACCTCAATTGCTTCAAAGTTATCGTATACACTGTATTGTTTGCCTTTAACCTCTTTATGCTTGCTGTATTTTATATTATCAGCCATAGTCATTAGTTCGAGTGGGTGATGGCGGCGTCCATGATCTATATTTGTATACCATCTAACGCCTTTAACACGTATATACTTCTTCCCATTCTCATCAATACGCCACCCCGCAGCTTTAAGCGGATATCCTTCAGGCACCTCAAACTCCCTATCGCCACTATGAATTGTACATCCCATCCAAACACTATTGTTTTGAATTAAAGGAAATACTTCCTTGTAGGTAACACAATTTATGTTACCGATAATGATAAACTGCTTTTTAGCTTCAACTATCCAAGCTAAAAACACTCTGAACAAAGAAAACGGAGGATTTGTTATGATGATGTCGGCTTCATCTCTCAGTTTCTTTACTTCATCACTTCTAAAATCGCCATCACCTTCAAGATAATCCCACTGCAAATCATCAAGATCAATAACTCCATCGCCTGTAGTATCTTCTGTAAGCACAAAGATTTTTCCGTGGGTTTTTGTTTTGTCCTTGTCGAACTTCGGCGATTGCGTTTCAAACAACGATAGTTGCGTACCGTCTTTATACGTTTTGCTATCAGGCGCATAACTTGTTGATATAAGTTTCTTCAAACCCAAATCCTCAAAGTTCTGCGCAAAATACTTTGTAAAGTTACTCCATTCAGGATCGTCACAAGGCAGCAACACGGTTTTTCCACGAAACACATCAGGGTTATAATCAAGATATGCCTCCATCTCGGCCTCAATGTCATAGAACTGAGTATAGAACTCGTCTTTCTTGGCAGCCTTTGCTTTTGATAATGTACTGTTTGCCATAAAAATTGATAGTTGTTTTTAGTTGGCACCCAACTATCAATCCGCAAACGCGACACGGTACGACAAGACATAAGAAAAGCGTGATGCCATCCTTATCGCGTTTAGCACGGGGTGGCCTCGGATTGGAACCCCGGAAATTTCTAAGAATGCACCACGCCTATTGCGTGTGCATCGCTTATCAAATTTCCAGGGATAACTATACGAGTCACCTGTCACATATTATTCGTGCTTTTTATTCCAAATGAGTTTCCGAGGCTCTTGGCTAAACGCGAAATAATAGCGAATGCATATTTTTTTACCACAATGTCTGGATATCCTACCGTGAAATACGGAGAAATCCATCGCAAAGTTACGAAAAACATTTGAATTAGATATGTAAAAACTAAAAAAGCTCTCCTAAAACCGTCACTATCGTCTACTCATCATGATTGCAATAAGCGTGTTTAGCATTACTATCTGTATGAAACAACAAAGAGTGAAGTCTATACACTGCATCTTTGGGGTGATTTATGCAGTGTATAGACTGCATCTTTACGGAAAAGATGCTGTTTATATCATTTATTTATGCTATCTTTGCAATTAGAACAGTATAAAAGCAAAGATTATGGACAAGAATGCTATAAAGCAAATAATACTTTGGCAGCAGGAATTTGTTGGCAAAGTAAAACTACAAGGACGCAACATTAGTTTGGAGGAAAATGCAAACTATGTGTTGGTTGGCATTCGTCGTGCGGGCAAGTCGTATATGCTTTACCAGAAGATTCAGAATCTTGTAGCGCAAGGACATTCTTTGGAAGAAATCTTGTTTATCAACTTTGAGGACGAACGTATCACAGACATACGCAAGGAAGAGTTGCATCTAATACTTGAAGCTTATCGCGAGATGTTCAGTCATCAACCTATCATCTTCCTCGATGAAATACAGAACGTAGAAGGATGGGAACACTTTGCCCGCCGATTAGCAGACGAGAAGTATCGTGTATACATCACCGGAAGCAATGCCCACATGCTTAGTCGCGAGATAAGCTCTACATTGGGGGGAAGATATCTGACAAAGGAGATACATCCCTTCTCTTTCGAGGAATATCTGGAATACCGACATGTGCATCTTACGAAATTCTGGGAACTGTCGCCTATAAAGAATGATGTATTAAGACTGTTTTCCGATTATTTCTACTATGGCGGACTGTCGGAAGTTTTCAACATGCAAGACAAGAAGTCGTGGCTTCAGTCGCTTTATCAAAAAATTCTGTACTCAGACATCGTTATAAGAAAGAGTGTAAGGAATGAGCGCAGTCTTCGCTTGCTTATAAGGAAATTGGCTGACAGCGTTATGCAACCCACTGCAATTAAACGCCTACAAAACATTCTGCAAGGAGACGGTACAAAAATAGCAAGAGAAACCATAGCTTCATATCTCGACTATCTGCACGAGTCGTTCCTAACATTCAGCATCAGTTGCTTCACCGACTCCATCACCGAACGTGAGACTATAAAAAAGCATTATTTCTACGACAACGGTATTCTGAACCTGTTTCTCTTCCAGCCAGAGACTAAGTTGTTGGAGAACATTGTGGCAATACAACTATACAAGAAGTATGGCGAAGACTTGTATTATTACAACAAAAATATGGAGGTCGACTTCTGTGTGCCTAAAGACGGATTGCTCGTTCAGGTGTCGTATCGTATGACTGAAGACGCAACTCGTAATAGGGAAATCTCTGCACTACAAAAAGTAGGAAAGTTCCTTAATGCAAAAAAATGCATGATAATAACTTACGACCAAGAAGAAACAATACCATCAGCCGAACTTGGGATGGATATAGAGGTGGTGCCAGTGTATAAGTTTTTGCTGGATGAGGAGAAATATTAGGATAAGACAAGCAATGAGGTGAGCACATAAAACTCATATGACGAACATCCGCTTGCTTTTGCCTATACTTTAGGAAGATTTCACCTTGTTTTTGCCTATGTTTTAGGATAGTTTTAGTATGATTTTGCCTATGCTTTAGGAACAAATCGTTATCTTTGCAGTAAGAATAAATGATACAACTATTATGATACACAGACAATTAACTGACGACCATTACAGAATGGAGCAAGCGTGAGAACCGTAAGCCCCTTGTTCTGCGTGGAGCCCATCAAGTTGGAATGTTGACAAAATAATTGATAAGAATATATGACCATAACTGAACATTTCATTTGCGGTAAGCATACTGCTGCCGACTGCGAGGACGGCATTGTCATAACCAATGACTTTGCTGCTGTGATTGATGGCAGCACGAGCAAGACACCTACAAGGCTTGACCCTCCAATGAAGAACGGACGCTTTGCCATGCTGCTCATAAGCGAGTATATCAAGCAGATGCCAGCTGACTATACCATGTCAGACTTCTGCCGAGGCATAACGCTTCGCATTGCTGAAGAATATAATAAGCGCAGCATCGCTGAGCGTATGGCTGAACATCCCGAGGAACGCCTAACGGCTTCTGCCATTATATATAGCAAAAGCAGAAAAGAGGTTTGGATGGTGGGCGACTGCCAAGCCATAATAGACGGAACGTATTACGACAACTCAAAGCCTTACGAGCAAGAGATAGCCATGCAGCGTGCCACTTTGATAAAGAACGGGATGTCGCCTAAAGATGCCCGACGCACTATTGAGCCTCAACTGATAAAGGCTATGCTGGAGGGACAAAACCAACAGTATGCCGTAATTGACGGAACACCGATATATATGCCTGGCACTCGCATCGTTAAGGCATCAAATTCCGTTGTGCTTGCATCTGACGGCTACCCTACTCTGCTACCAACACTAAAAGAAAGCGAAGAAGCCTTGGCACTACATCTTGCCAATGATCCACAGAACATAGGCGACTTTGTTGCTACCAAAGGACTGGTAGAAGGCAACGTAAGCTTCGACGACCGAGCTTACATCAAACTGACATTATAAATACTCAAGTTTCGGATTTAGACTTTGAGGTTGAATTTATTGTATAAAAAAGGCTTTGAGTATTTCCGTATGTCAC
>NZ_JADYUF010000016.1 GCF_021531655.1 Leyella stercorea
ACTCGTTGTACATCCACACAAGAACGTACAACGAGTTTTTTTTTATTTATATTGGGAGTTTTGACACACCCTCCTATGTGCTTTTTGGGCTTTACCTTTCCGCTATGCGCCGGTGACCGTTGGTTCAGCCCGTTTTGTTTGAGTTTTGACACACACTCTCCTATGTGCTTCTGCCCCTTCGTGGCGTGCTGCTTAGACTTTATACGCCATATTCTCCATATAGTTGCTACGCTTATTCACGTATAATGCCTGATGTGCAGGATATTTGCAATAGAAGCACGAATATGAAGTGTTTGAGCATCAGATTATGTTTTTACTATTTGTTGTTTTAGTGCATATTTGTTGCTTTGACGGTGTGATTCTTCTCTATAATTGTTCTGTTTATTACGGAAACTACTCATTATTTTACTTAATATAAGTTAAGTTCAAAATGGTCCAATTTCTTACATTCTTCTTTAACAATCTTCTGTGTCGGAAGTTATGAAAGTGAATGGAGAATTATAATAATCATATAAATGTTAAGCGTTGTAAAAAAGGGAAGGTAAACGCAAATATATACTAATATTCTATAGCTGTAGAATTGTAGTATATTATAAATATGTACCTTTGCAATGAAACGTGTTAAATGTTGGACTTTTTTCAGTCCCTTGTGATAAGAATATGAAAAATCATAGGTATAAGTTAGTATTACTTGCTGTGTGTTTATTGTTTGCAGCAAGCGCTTTCGGACAACATACTGTGGTGAAGACCAATGCACTTTATTGGGCCACTACCACTCCCAATCTTGCACTTGAGACCAAGATAGGGCGGAAGTGGACTGCCGAGTTATCTGCCGGATACAATCCTTTCACCTTTTCCGATAACAAGAAGTTGCGCCATATTGCTGTGCAACCCGAGGCACGTTATTGGTTGTGTTCGCCCTATGCCGGTCATTTCTTCGGCATGCATCTCGTATATTCACATTATAATATAGGTGGCATCAAGTTGCCGTTAGGCATCTTCAAGGACCTGCGCAACTATCGTTACCAGGGCGACCTTGGAGCTTTGGGCTTCGGATATGGCTACTCATGGATGTTGCCTGGCAACCATTGGAGCATAGAGGCAGAGGTTGGAGTAGGCGTAGGCATAACGAAATACGAGAAATATGAGTGTGCCACATGCGGTTCTAAGGTAGGCAGCGACACCAAAACATTGTTTATGCCAACCAAAGCAGCCATCTCGCTTGTATATAATATCAAGTAATCCGCTTTACGTCTAACACATAATCATTATATGAACACCTTTATATATTTAATGATGTCGCTGCTGTCGTTGGGCATAGTAATGCCCACTGCAGCCCGCACAGCAATTCCAGCTGTCAATCCCACCGCATCCGCTCCAGGCATCAACATGCGATGGACAGCCGACACGCTGCATCTTTCGTTTGCCCTTAGCGAGTCGCGCAATGGCAGCGGCAGCAACTATGCAATATGGGCGATGCCCCGATTGGGCAGTGCCACGGGCGACACCATCACCCTTCAGAACTCCGTGTTTCGTGGTCGTCGCAACATGCGATATGTCGAACGCGAGCGTCATTTCGCCCCAACCACGTCCGACCGTATGATGCGCCGCTTGAATTCGTCGCCCCGCAGCACCATGCAGCGAGCCCGCAACGAGGTGATGCTTGGCGACACCGTGCATTACGACGTAGCCATATTGCGCAGCCAGTATCCGTGGCTGTGGCAGAACCGTGTGACGCTCGACGTGCTTCGCGAGCAAGACGGCTGCTGTTCAACCGACCGTCTCGCCCCGTCCACCCTTGCGTCCCTGCGCTACGTTCCGCCCTTCGTGCCCCAGTTGAGCCTCGTGCCCGACAACACCGGCAAGGCAGGCGAACTCGAGAAGACCAATCCGCTGCTCCGTCCTTACAGCCAGTATCGTCCCTACACCAAGGACCGCATACTCCGCAAGGAAGAGGGAGCGCTCTACGTACACTTCGATCTTGACAAGTCAACGCTGCGTCACGACTTCCGCAACAATGCCGCCACGCTCGACCGCATCGTAGACATAACCCGCCAGATACTTGCCGACACCACATCCAACGTTCGTGTGATTCAGATAATAGGACTTGCGTCGGTAGAAGGCCCCGTCAAGCACAACGAGCAGCTTGCCGCCTCGCGTGGAGCTGCGCTCAAGAAGTACATACAGCAGCGTGTGAAGATAGCCGACTCGATGTTCGACGTAGCCAATGGAGGCGAGGCATGGACCGAGTTGCGCTCGCAGATAGAAGACCTTCAGTTTGACGGTCGCGACGAGATGCTTCGCATTATCGACACCGAGAGCGATGTCAACAAGCGTGAGCTTAAGCTGAAGACACTACGCGGAGGAAAGCCATATAGCTTCTTGCGCGACAAGGTGCTTGCCGACCAGCGCAACTCAGGTTATCTGCGCATCTACTACGATTATGTGCCCGACACCGCAGCAGCCACCATCAACCGCGCTACCGAGCTTATCAACCGCTCACAGTATGCCGAGGCTCTGCAGCAGTTGCGCACAGTCAGCACCGACCGCCGGGCATACAACGCCCTTGGCGTGGCTCTCTACATGACGGGCAACCGTACCGAAGGCATGGAATACATACGTCGCGCTGCCGCCGATGGCAACGCCGAGGCACAGGACAACCTGCGCCAATGGGAGGCAATACAGCGTGCCGAACAGTAAAACAAGAAAACGTAACGTGTAATACGACAAGAGAATTAAAACATTATAAACAAACATCGTAAATGCGTTGATAATCAACCGCTTACGAGGAGGCAATCCTGCGGCATTTCAAAAGGACTCCTTTTGAGGTGCTAAAGGACTCCTTTTGGACCGCAAAACGAGTCCTTTTGGTGAGCAAAAGGACAACTTTTGCAATGCAAAACGACTCCTTTTGCAGAACACAACTAAAAAGGCTTGAAACCCCAACGTACGGGGCTTGAAAACCAACGCATCTACATTAACAAAAACGTTCATTTTTATGAAAAAACTAAGCAGCTTTTTCCTCATGGGCACAGTAGCCCTTGCAGGACTTGGTGTGATGTCATCGTGCTCGTCAGACGACCTCGGCAATGACTCCACAACAAACCCCGGCGAAACAAAGGCAGTGAAAACCCAGTTCGCCCTTAACATTCCGCGCGCCAACGGAGGCACACGTATGAGCGGTGACAACGCACAGGCTACACAGAATTTCCTTGGAATGGAGGACATCCGCATGTACTCTTTCAAGGGAGAACCGACCGCCTCTTCTACAAGTACTGCCACATTCACCCTTGCCAACATCGCTCCTGGCATTTCAGAAACAGCTTCGTCAAAGATCTACAGCGACGTATCTGTACCCGTAGGAACTACACACTTCCTCTTCTATGCTCACGCTCCGCAGGGAACAACAGACGTTACAAATGCCGATAACTTCACAAAGGGTGTGCTCAATTTTGCAGCTGGCACAGACAATGCTACCGCTACAAATGATATCTCGGCAGCTTTGGTAGGTGTTAAGGGTACTGACAATGGTTCGGCAGACAAGCTTCTTGCAGTTCTCAACGCTGTTGCAGGAGTAGAAAATTGGTCAACCGTTGCTGAAACTACAGAACTTGGCAAACTCTACAAGAACTTCATTACCCTTAAGGCTGGTTCTGCCAACAGCATTCGCCTTGCACTCCAGGATCTCTACAACGCTCTTGGTGGTGTGACAACAGGTAGTGACGCTGATGCTAAGACAATCGCTAACAATATCCGTACAGCAATAAAGACAGATAACGTATTTACTGTTACTGAACAAACAAACAAGACATTTGCCATTACAACAGCAAACACTTATCCTAACAACATCAACCTCCCTGATGGAGCAGTGCAGTTGTCATACGCAAAAGAAACAAAGACATTCTCTTATGCAGGTAAGTCTGATCTCACTGGTATTCAGCAACTTGATGCTGCCAAGATTTGCTTCCCTGCATCTATCTATTATTTCCAGAGCAGCGACCTTGCAGCTACTGCTGCAGAGCTTGATAATACAGCATGGCCTAAGACTACTTCTGATTGGACAAGCAATACAGTTGCTCCTTGGTTGAAGGACGGTGCTGCTGGTTGGACAGCCTCTGTTCAGCCCACAACACGCTCTATCGCAATGCGTCAGAACATCAACTACGGAGTTGCCAACCTCGCTACTACCGTAAAATGTGGTGCTGAGACATTGGCAGACAATGTGGGTCTTAAAGTATCTGAGCCCAATGAGTTCACAGGTACAGTAACCGTTCCAACTGAAGGCTTCACCGTTACTGGTCTGCTTATTGGCGGTCAGCCCACAAAGGTAGGCTTCAACTTCCAGCCATCTGACGACAAATTCGATTATACTATCTACGACAAAAATCTTACTGGTATTGTAGCCAAGAACGCTGAGTCTACCACAACCAACTACACCATCGTTCTGCCTAACGACAAGGGTCGTGGCGTTGCAAAGCAGGAAAAGGTTAACGTAGCAATTGAGTTGACCAACAACTCTGGCGTAGCCTTCCGTGGTGCAGACGGCATTATCCCTGACGGTGGCAAGTTCTATCTTGTAGGTCAGCTCAATCCTGATGCCAAGACTATAGAAGGCGTTGCCAACCCCGCAGTATTCATGAGCGACTACATGACCACAATGAATCTGACTATCACTTCGCTCAAGAGCGCTTACAACACAATCCCCGACCTGCGTTCAACAAAGCTCCAGCTCGGTCTCTCGGTTGACCTTGACTGGCAGGCAGGTCTCCAGTTTGATGTAAACATCGACTAAAACCGCAGCCAGCAACAGTCTGGCACCCCATAGGGCGGCAGCCCTTGATCAGGCTGCCGCTCACTATTTTAACACTACACGTACATGATTATATTGACATTACGACACGGCGTGAGGCTTGTCGCGGCAACAGCCATTGCCACGGCATGCCTCACTTCGTGCATAGACGAGGACCTGACACAGTGTGGCAAGAACTACACCGTCGACTACACCGTGCGCCAGCTCACCGACGTGCCTGCCATTCTGCAGCGCCACCTCACTACCCCTGCCGAGCAGCAACTCTCGGCACAGTTGCTCGCACCGCTCAATCGGGTGTTTGCATCTACCGCCGCCGACCTCGACCTCTCCTTCTTCGACAGCGCTACGGGCAACGTCGTGCAGCACGAGCAGCACGACATCAATGCCTCGCATGCCCAGTACACCCTCTATCTCAAGAAACTCGACTACCGCAACCTGGCACTCGCCAATGCCGCAGCCGAGCCGTTTGTGGCTGTCGACGGAGCCGCTTCGTCATCTGCGCTGACGCTCAGCCAGACCCCGTCCGACACCATCGACACCCACACCCATCCACTCTTCACGTCGCGACTCGACATGACACTTGACGACCAGAGCCAGTCCTATCATGCCGACCTCTACATGCAGAACTGCGCTTCGTGCCTCGTTCTCGACCCCGGCACCAACGTCGTGCAGAGCCTTTCGGGCTATGTCGACGACATGGCAACCGAATTCAGCGTCAGCGACAGCACCTATCACTTCGCACGCCACACCGTTGTGCGCTCCACACCCGTCAGTGCCGGCGGACAGTATGCGCTCTATGCCGCATCCATGCCGTCGCCAATGGCAGCCCAAACCTACACCTCAGCCGACGGCATCAGCCAGACCGCCACATGGCGCATAGGCATAGTGGTGCGCATGGCGGGCCGTTACACCAAGACCACGCTCTACGTTCAGGAGCCGCTACGGGCAGGCGAGCTGCGCATCATCAAGTGCAAGATAAACAACCGAGGCGAAGTGGTGCCCAATCTGCACAATGTAGGTGCCAGCGTCGAGCTCGACTGGAAACCCGGAGGCGACCACAATATCGACATCTGACAATTCCCTTCAACACAAACCGTATACAAATGAAACGCATAGACTATTTCTTTACACTCATAGCCACGCTCATCCTGCTCGCCTCATGCGGCAGCAGTGGCGACGAGCCGTCGCCCTCCACAAAGCCTAAGGTGGTGCTGCGCATGCTTGTTCAGGCACCCAAAGCTCCGTCGTCGCGCATTGCCGACCCCGGCACCTCAACGGGCGAGGCCGACTTGTGGGACACCTTCCTGCTCGCCTTTGTCTACAAGAGTGACGAGGCAGGTGCCAATACTGTGATAGTCGACCGCATAACGCGCACGCAGTTCAACCAACTCGAACGCTACAACGACAACGACAATGTGCGCTACTACACCATTCAGCTTATGCCCGGAGTGGTTTATTGCTACGGCATAGCCTACAGCTCCGACGCAACCGATTACGACATATACCGGGGTCTGCAACAATGCACATCGAAGGAGGCAGTTGACAATCTGTTGATTTCCAACTCCTACGCCGCAGGCAGTGCCGATGCCACGTCCAAGTTCCTAAGCGTTGCCACGGGCTACTATCGTGATTTGAAAGACAAAACCCGTCAGGGCACAATCGACATAACCAATGCCGCAGCTTCGGCAGAGTCGCCCTACAACGTGCCCGTGCTTCGGCTCGTGCGCTTGGCATGCAAGATAGACGTGCAGTGGGATGCCGCTTCGGCATTCACAGGCAGCCAGTTGCGTGCCTACGTTACGGGATTCAAGTACACCTCCAATCCTTCGGTCACTGGCGCAGGCTACGGTCGTCTCTTCCCCGAACTCGCCACGTCTACCGAAGCGGTAGGTGGCAGCACCGCATTCCTCAACACCAGCGAGATAAGCCAGCGCAACGGCCGTGCCTATCACTACGTCTTCCCCGAGTCGCAGAAGGCAGTAGGCACAAAGCCCAAGCTCACCTTCGACGTGAAGGGAGTCGCCGACGGCACGACGAAGCAGTCTGCCGTCACCGTCAACTTCAGCAGCCAGCCCCAGGCAGCCACTTGGTACAAGATCAACGCCACAGTGAGCGGCATTTCTGCCAATAAGGAATTCACATGGAACATCACCCAAACACAGGGTACGAACTAAATATCATTCTAATATATGCTTCGATTTATACAGAATGTAATGGCAGCGGCAGCCCTCATGGCAATGCCGCTTGCGCTCAATGCGCAGACCAATTACTACGTCAAGGCACCTCACGACCTCACTACGGCTACGCCAGAAGGCACAGCCGACGGCTCTTCGTGGGACAAGGCTATATCTCTGCAGCAGGCATTGGCAAAGGTTAAGGCAGGCGACTGCATCTTTGCCAAGGGCTACACAGCCGGTGAAGCCACCGGCGAAGACTTCTACTACACCGTACCCGACCCCAAGGGCTTTGTCCTGCCGTCGGGTGTGCGCATGTATGGAGGTTTTGCAGGCAACGAGACCGAGATCAGTCCCGACAATCTCGACACCCAAGCCAATGACCCACGCGGCTGTGTCGGCAGCGACCTCTCGCACATGAAGTACCGTTCGGTGCTCACTGCCGACATCGACTGCAACGACACCGTGTCTGACACGTGGCTGCTCTTTCCGCAGAACTCTACTCGCAAGGACAACGCCCGTCACGTTGTGACGATGAGTCTTGCCCCTACTGCCGTCAATCCCAATGCCGGCAACGACCCCACTGTGCTCAACGGATTCTATATTGTGGGCGGCAATGCGTCGGATTCGGACGATTCTTACGGTGGCGGAGTGTACATCACCGATGCCGGCACAGCCGACAACAACACCGGCGAGCGCGGTTATGACGTGTCGCGCTGCTTCTTCACCAATAACTACGCAGAGCGTGGCGGCGCCATATACGTGGCAGCCAACGTCAAGCCCAACGCCAACCGACGTGCCTACATACGCTACAACACCCTCTTCAACAACGTGGCAGGCACACGAGGAGCCGACGACAACCTTGGAGGCGGACTCTGGGCAGAGGGTAGGGCAGACATCGTCAACAACCTCGTCTACTGCAACATCAACGGTGGTATGCGTGTGTCGGAAGCCACTACCGTTGTCAACAATACCATTTCGCGCAACAACAGCGCCGGTATCGACCACGTGTCGCCTGACAAAAATAACAAGCTCACCGTCTACAACACCATCGTCTGGGGCAATCACCGACTCAACAAGTATTCGCCTGCGCCCCATTTCAGTCATGGCGCATACTATACACACCGTGGCGAGGCAAACCCCGGCGACGACACCAACGTAGTTCTTGAAGAGAGCAACAATGCAGCTGACGGCGCAACGCCCAACTTCAAGGATCCGGTTACATCTGCCAGATACGACCGTAGCTACATCTGGACCACTACCGATTATCCCAAGTGGTCGTATGCCATTGACTACGGTTCGGCACTCATTGCCAAAGGCGACCCTACACAGTATAAATCTGCCACTTGGGGCGACCGTGCGCTCAGTGCCGACAACCGTTTCGGCACCGCCGACAACAATACTACCACCATCGATATAGGTGCCTACGCCTATACCAAGGTGCCCGCTTCGCGCCGTCGTTACGTCAAGACAGCAGCCAATGGAGGCAACGACGACAACGACGGACTTACTTGGGCCACTGCCTACGCATCACCCCAGAAAGCCATCGACGCCCTCAACGACGGCACAGGCCAGCGTGGCGAGGTGTGGGTGGCAGCCGGAACATACGCCCCCAGCGCCCATATCACCGAAGACACCAACAGCCCCGTGGCATTCCTCATGCACAGCGGCATCAACGTCTTTGGCGGATTCCGTGGCACGGAGACCTCGATCGACCAGCGCGACGGCTATTACGACGGTTCTGACGATGACCAACCCAACCGCGATTCTCAATATACATGGAAGTTCCACGAAGAGTATCGCACCATATTCCAGGGCCATTCCTGCACAGTTCCCGTATGGAACAGCACCAAGGGCGAGTGGGTATTCAGCAGCGGATCGTATCATGTGGTATGGTTTGCACCCATTGCAGCCAATGGAGTGGGTACGTCTGACAATAAGGTGGCAATGTTCGACAAGGAGACAGTGCTCGACGGTGTCACCATCGAGGGTGGCAGACACACCGTCGAATCCGGTTCGGTCAGCGAAGGCTATCTGCCCAACGACGGAGCCGGAGTGCTTATGGGCGAGAATGCCATACTGCGCGACTGCGTGGTGCGCTACTGCTATGCTGCAGGACGAGGCGCTGCCGTGTACAATGGTGGCGGACGTGTCGAGAAATGCCTTATATATAATAATGTGAACGCATCGGGCGACGGTGGCGGAGTCTACATCGACGGCTTCGGCATCGTGTCGCGCTGCATCATAGCCAACAACAAGGCGCGCAATGGCGGAGGCGTGTACATGAAGAAGGGCAAGGTGGCTGACCATGCCATACTCGCCCTGTCGGTAGTAGCCAACAACGAGAACACCGCCAACGGTGCCGTCTATGCCGACCAGTCGGGCAATCTCATACACAACACCATTGTCAACAACTACACCTCAACCTCTACCGACGAGTCGGACGATAACGCTTCGCACACGGGTGGAGTGTACGTCAACGGCTACTGTTATGCCGTAAACAACATCATCTGGAACAACGTCATCAAGCGCCCGGAGGGCTCTCTGGCAAGTTCGGCAACCCAGCAGGCACAGATATATGCCTCCAATGCCACTGCCGCCAACGTGCGGTTCTACAACAATGCACTCTCATCGCCCAACTCGGCAGTGTGGAACAACGTCTACCAGTCGGGCACAATATCACTCGGAGCCAATGCCGCTGACTGCGTATTCAAGCTCAACGACGTGGGTGCTGAGCAGTACGGCTCATGGGATCAGATAATCGACTGTATCGGATTGCAGTCGTCGTGGAACACAATCGACTACTACTGGCCCACAAAGAACGGCGCTTCGCTGCGCTCGTCAGGACTGCCCCAGTATATGTTTGATGCCGAACTGCTGTTCCGTCCCGCTGCCGACATCATCGGCGAAATATTCAATTCCTATACCATCGGAGCCTACTACTCCGACGTAGTCAAATTCCGTCCGGCTCTGTTGCGTCGCGACGGCAAGGACGTTGTGCGTCTGTATGTCGACCCCAATGGCTCTAAGGCTGACGGCGACGGCTCGTCATGGAGCAACAATGCACCGTCGCTGCACGAGGCACTCGTCTTCTTCGAGAACTTCACGTTGCCAGTTACAAAGTCGTTCAATACACTTAACGTGGAGACACCTGATGCTTATCCAGGACAAAATAGCATCACGCTCAATCCCGACAATACCATATTCGAGATCTGTCTGCGCGAGGGCGACATCCAGCCCGAATACTCTTACGACAACAACGACGCCAGATCCGTGTCTCACCGTATTCCGCGTATGGACTGTCCGCTGCGCATCGTGGGCGGCTATCCTTCGGCTTCAGCCAACGCTAAGCCTACCGATGCCGACCGCGACATAAAGAACCACCGCACCGAGTTTGATGGACGCTATACTATCGGAGCGCTCAGCGGCCACTCGTATCATACGGTGCGCGTGCAGAATGGTGCCGACGTGACGTTCGACGGAGTTGCCGTGACAGGCGGCAACGCTACCGAGAACTCTACAATACACACCGGTGCAGGTGTGCTTCTGTTCAATGGAGCACGTGTACAGATGGACAACTGCATCATCGAGAACAACCGTGCCTATACAGGTCCGGCTGTGGGAGCCACCACATTGGCTGACAACGTGAAGCTTGTGATGCGCAACTGCGTTATCAACAACAACACTGTGGTAGAGTCGCAGGAAAAGGCTGCAAGCGACGATCCGTGGCTTTTGAGCATTACGCCAAAGGATATTGAGTTCAATCATGTCACCATTGTCAACAACATAGCGTGGGCTCCGCAAGACTCCGTGCTCAATCGCAATGCCCGCACATCGTATGCTCTTGGCAATCAGTATCCTGCCGGCACGGTGACAACATATTGCAACAACACATTATCTAACATTGCATCATTGGGTAAGGACGGAGCTGCCAACTTCTCCAACCCCTCTGTCAACTGTGGTGCAGCCGAGTCGGGCAACGTTTATTATGGCGGCAATGCCGACTATCGTCCGCTCACCAGTTCGGAGGATATGCAGGTGGTCATCAACAAGGCTGCTGCCAACGCTGACGATATGTCAGTCGACATCTATAACGATGAGCGCGACCTCGGTGGAGCACCCGACTTGGGCGCTGTTGAGGCTCTGCTGCCTAAGTCGGGTAGCGTGATTTACGTGCGTTCGTACAACACCGTGGCACCAAAGGACAACACCGAGGTGCTTGACGAGACCGACGGAAAGCCCGACTTCAGCCTGCTTAAGAACAATCCCGGCGTGGTTTACAACGGAAAGTCGTGGGATACTGCCATTCATGGCAATGCCATGTGCGACACACTCAATATGGACAAGCTTGACAATTCCATATATGTGCTTGAGAATGGCATGATGCTTGCTGCTACGTATAATAACTTAAACTACTCAACGTATCTCGGCAAAACCACTACTCCAGTACGCACCGAACCCTATTATGGTCCGGCGTCGGGACATTATACACGCTTCCTTGTGCCTGACTGGACTCGTAATTATCAAAATACTGATGCTGGCAGGAAAGCGTGGGACAAGTATTATCAAGGCAATACCAACCAGTGGGACTGGGCATCTTCAACTGGCAACTATAACAGTATCAACAACGACCGCAAGGAACGATACATCAGCGGTTTGCAGTTGGCAGTGGAAATAGCCGCCAAGTACAACGCCCTGCACAAGAACGATGCAGGATTCGAGCCTAAGGTTGTATGGGTAGGTGCCGGAGTATATACCGACTACAAGGGCTTTGTAATCCGCAATGGAGTGAAGGTGTATGGAGGCTTCCCCAAGGAAGGAACACCAGGCGAACAGGAGCGCAAACCGCTGCTCTCGCAGTACGTTCCGGCTCGTTTGGCAGACGCATCACGCACTAAGTCCGACTACGAGACAATACTTCAGATACGCAAGGAATCACCAGTGAAAGGTAGTACAAGTGACAATCTTGACATATCCTCTTTTGCTGAAAAAATTGTAAATGAATGTGCCGCAGACGCTACCAATGGTGCTACAGGCATGTGCCAACGACACTATGTACTGTATCAGCCTGACGTGTGTGTGACAACCTGGCATGTGGCAGGCGATGGCAATAACAGTGCATACAATGGCAACGAGTATCGCTGCTACGAAACTGGCAAATACTACTGGAAGAACTATGTCGGTGGCAACAAACCGAGCGTTTATAAGGAATACGAAGATGTGAAGTGGGACGGATTCACCGTTCGTCATGGCTACATTATTAATTATATGGCTAACCGTGACGGTGGTGCAGGTGTGCGCGTGTTCCATGGCGTTAAACTCGAAAACCTCATCATCACCAACAACCTCACACACGGCTACCGTACACGTGGAGGCGGACTGTATATGGATGGTGCCAACTCGACAATATCCAACAGTTTCGTGCTCAACAACCTCACTACCGACTACAATGCCAAAACGATGAGCAATTGGTCGGACGGATATGTTGGTGCAGGTGTGTATAACCGAACTGGAGGCTTTGGCGATAATGATGACTACGGTGGCGGTGCCTATATGATTGTGGGCACGGGCTACAATATGGTCGTGGCTAACAATCGTGTGGTAAGCCATCTGACACCGTCGGGCAGCGGTGGAGGCATCTTCATCGAGAACGCCAAGTTCTACAACAACACTGTAGCATACAATTCTTCACGCCGAAACGGTGCCGGCATAGAGCAGTGGGCATCGGCTGGCAACGCCACCGGTGTGTCGTCAGAGCTGTCGCTTTACAATTGTATCGTCTACGGCAACAAGAGTACTGACTTCCCCGACAATCCTCAAGTGTCGTCGACAAGCGTCGGCACATTCAAACCTGCCCACAACTGCTTCCTTATAGGCGGTACAAACAGCACGGCGGGTGTGTGGAACGAGAGCGGTGTTAGCAATGCCGACGAGAAACTTTATTCTTCAGCCAACGGCAACATTATATATAAAGGTAGCGAGGAGTCTTCTTGCAACCCGTTTGAAGCCGGTGACAATGCCCGTAAGACCAACGACTATCGTCTGAGTAGCTCTACCAAGTGTATGAACGGTGGTACCGACAACCTCAACCAGAACAATGAGGAGCACAAGGTAGACCTCCCACTCACCGATATGGACTACTCCGACCGTATCAAGGACTGTAAGGTGGACATCGGAGCATACGAGTCGGACACTTACTCTAACATCGCTTACGAAACACGCAACGACTCTATCGTGTTCTATGTGACGCAGACTGGCTACGGCGACAACTCCGGACGCAATCCGGAGAATGCTGCCTGCGCCGATAAACTGCAAAAGGTGCTCAATGTTGCGGGCGAATGCTTCGCCACGAAGAAGTTTGGTGACAGAGATTTAAGCGCAATAAAGAAGTTCGTTGTGAAGGTGGCTGGCTACAATATGAACAACTCCAGCGAGGGATTCATATATCATCCCAACACCCTTGCCGACCCTTCCGACCCTCAGAGCTACACCTATCTCATCCCTAACGGAGTGACGCTGATGGGCGGATATTACGAGGGTGAGCAGCAGACCGTAAGCGAAACCGCTGGTACTGAAACTATAAAGAAGATAAAACTGGTAGGCTACAACTGGTACGACGACAATCGCAACGTGTGGGACGGATGGCGCAAGCTGACAGACGGAACCCTTGCCAACAGCCGTACGGTTCTGTCGGCAGTAGCCAAGTTGCCTGCCACCTCTACCGTTGACCGCATTGTGGGTCATCACGCCGTAACATTCGGCTCATGGCCAACCGGCGATTTGCAGAAGTGGAGCCAAGAAGCGGTGAGCAGCAGTGCCACTATCGACGGATGTTTCATCGTCAGCGGCGAGGCAATCACTAACGACGGACACAAGGCTTTTGGTGGTGCTGCCATCGTGCCGAAGAACGCTCATGTGCGCAACTGTGTCATTTCGCACAACAAGGCGGTTCGTGGCGGAGGTCTGTATCTTATGCCTGGAGCCATCGTGAGCGGCACTATGATTGACGAAAACGAGGCTCGTGTGGGTGCTGGTATGTATGTTGACAACGGCGATACTCAGTCGGGTACACCCGACAACCGTGCCTATGTCATGTCGACAACAATCGTCCGCAACACGGCTGAGAATACAGGTGGAGGCGTATTCTTTGAAGAAGGAGCGCTTATGGCAGCCAACTGCGTGGTGTGGGGCAACTTTGCCGCATCCGACAAGAACCTGAGTGGCATTTCCGACAGGGACTTTGAGGACACCAAGCTCTACGGTTCTGTAGATGGAACGAATGCTGCCACAGGTCGCGAATATCCCTTCAACGATTGCTTCATCGAGACTTTCAAGATCAAGTCGAACCACCCCAACATCTCGATGACATCCGAGAATACACGCTATTTCCGTTCGGGCGACACGTATGTTCCGCGTCCTTTCTCGCAGCTTATACACGCTGGAGCGGACAACGCTACTATGCTCAACGTGTGGAAGAAGAGCTTCGACGTGGCAACCTACGATATGCGCTCGGTTGAATTTGCTGTCAGCAACCTGCAGAACAAGCTCACCGTGGGTGCGTTTGCAGTACACCTGGCTGCTACCGACGAACTCTTCACCCGACTGTTTGTGTCGCTCGACGGCGGCAACGAGGTGTCGGCAGACATTCAGCAGAAGTATGTGGGACGCTCGTTCTACACTCCGTTCAACTCGCTCGGCAACGCTCTGGAGTACATCCGCAAGATGCGTGCAAGCAGAAAGGCTACTGACGACACCCACTTCGAGATACTCCTGGCTAAGGGAACCTACGTACCAGTGCTGGCACGTACCACCACTTCGACCAAGCTCGACAACGATATGCGTATGTGTTCGTTCTCTATTCCGGTCAACACGGCACTCTATGGCGGATTTACGGGTAAGGAACTCTACTGCACAGGCAAGGGACTTGTCTATGAAGACTTCCCTGGCAAGCCTACTGGCACGTTTGTTGCCGATGGCAAGATGACCGATATTCTCGCCGAACGCAACAAGAAGGAGAATACATCTACGTATTTTGTCGACCGCAACTTGAACAATATCATTGAACCGTGGGAGTTCAACTCGCTCACCATTCTTACCGGCGACCTGCTCAACGATGAGTCCGAACGTGCCTATCACGTAGTTTATGCCTACGATGACAAGACGTATGCGGAAGCCGACAAGGCAAAGAAGCGCCAGCAGCTGGGCATAGTTCTCGACGGAATAACCATCCAGCACGGTGCAACTTCGTCGTTCCTCGACTTCGACGACAGCAGCGGTAAGGAGCTACTGAACGAAGTTGGTCACGGCGGAGGTATATATAGTAATGGTGTAAACGTAACGCTCAACCGCTGCCGACTGATTGACAATCGAGGCATACATGGCGGTGCCGCCTTCATCAAGGATGCCGATTTCTCTGTATTGGGCTCGCTCGTGGCAGGCAACGAAGCTATAGCCGACTCGCGCATGCGTTCGGAAGCAGGCAAGGGTGGAGCCCTCCACTTCAACTATGACGACCAGAACGCCTACGGAAGTTTCTATACTGCCAACTCGCTCTACGTCAACAACAGCGCCGAACCGTCGCTCGACGGCACAGGCGACGGTATGGGTGGAGCCATATACTTCAATGTCGGCAACGATGCCACTAATCACGAAATGCACTTCATGAACTCGATAGCAGCCCGAAACAAGGCTACTAAGGGTGCAGGAATGTACTGGAACGGTAAGATTCTTGAAGGTAAGCACTTCTCTTGCAACAGTGTTGTATGGGGAAACAAGGCAGACAAGAGTCAGCAGATGTTCTTGAAGAATGTGAGTCATGTAGCCAGCGACGTCTTTGTCAATCTCAATCCGAAGACCGATTACACGGATGTGACGCGCGAAGACGGCAGCGTTGTACGCACACTCATCAACGACAACATCGTACTCAGCACCGACAACATGGCTATTGACGGTCCGCGCTTTACCAAACCGACCGCATTGGCTGGCGTAGATGGCTACGACCTCAAGTCGCAATGGAACCCTGCAGGCATCTCAATACTTACTGATGCCGGCGACGGAGTGTTGAAGAAGGACAACTCTGGCAACTTCAACAATGAGACCGGATCTTATTACGACTTCTGGAAGAATGTTGTGTCGGACACAATACGCACTTATTTCGCTGCCGATTATGGTATAAGCCGCTATATGTTGCGCCGTCAGTCGAACATGAACAGCAATAGCACTGTTTCCGATACGCACTGGACCGACTACGCACGTTATCTAGGAGGACTCAACGAGGACGGAACTCTCGCCGACAAGACCATCGATATCGGACTGTATGAGTATCAGTATAAGATAGACTTCCGTAAACTCATCGGCGTTTACATCGGTAATACCGAGCAAGGCGACGGCGACGGACGCGACTGGGCTAACCAATCGTCCGACCTGCGCAGCGCCATTATCGCAATGGCAAACCCAGATGGTGCCGTAAGTACGGGCGATGGATATAAGAAGCGTACCGTATATGTGCGTGGCGGAGAGTACTTCTCGCCGACACTTTATGCCGGCAATGCCTTCTCGTTGTATGCAAGTGAAAGCGATGAATGGGGCGAATCGGTTACGATAAAGGGCGCATGTACGGGCGAAGGACATGGTGACAAGGCTCAGCAGGACTTCTCCAAGCAGACCGTTATCGTTCCGAGCAAGCTGCCGATACTAAAGGCTGGCAGTCTGCTCAACGTAATGACCAAGCACAAGCCCGTAACAATCGAGGGATTGACATTCAGCAACGACTACGGTCGCGGACTGCGTGCGCAGGTTGACGATGCCCGAGGCTCGCTCACGATACGCAACGGCGGATTCCGTGAGAATGTAGGAAGCGGAATGTTTGTGGCTCAGAATAAGGGTAAGGTGCTTATATATAATACGGTGTTTGCAAGCGATTCGTGCAAGAGCAACATCAAGAACGAAACCGGAGAAGCCGCAAAGGTGGGCAACAATGCGGCGCTTGTCACTACAGGCAAGACAACGGTTGTAAACGCAACGTTTGTCGAAAACCTTGGTCCGGCTATCGCTTCGAGTCCTACAACAACTGAGTTTGGAGAGGCTTCGCTCAAAGATACTCGCGTATTCAACTCCGTTTCATGGCAGAACGAGGACAACAAGACCGACCTGACGCAGCTTGCCGACGGAACCACCGAGATAAAGGCGGGCAGCATCTACGCCCCAGGCGGAGTGTTCTGGTCGGACATTACTGGCATAGAAGGCTCTGAATTGCCACGCAACAATAAGGCGTTTGCCTATCATTATGCTGATGTCAAGGTGCGAGATGGAGTCGTTAACGGTCCGGCTAATGCCGATGCTATGAACGGACCAAACTTCACCAATCCCGCAGCAAAGGACTATACGCTGCGCCCGTCGCTCTTCTTGCTCGATAGAGGTTCGAATACTCACTATCAGAAGGAGGTGCTCGGCTATGACGAAGCAAAGATAAAGGCAGCCAAACCAGCCATTCCCGACACCGAAGTAGAGCTTGCCAACAAGCGCCGACTTGTAGGCGATGCCGTCGATGTGGGGGCCTACGAGCACGACGCACAGCTGCGTCAGATACTCTACGTTACGCCTATAGCTTCGGCTGAGAACACGGGCGAGAGCTGGAACAAGTCGATGGGCGACCTCCAGTCGGCTGTTGACCTTGCCGGACTCTACTCGCGTCGCAACGAAGACGACAGCTACGTGTTTGTCGACCAGAAAGTTAGTGTAGACAATCTGAAGCTCGAACTCGACCGTGTACACGTTTATGGCAACATGAACGGTGAGAAATCAGCATCGGACGAGACCACGGACGGAGCCAATAAGGTGGTCAGCGACCTCCTCGGCAAGCGTCATGGAGCCTTCGAAAGCGGATACAGCATGTCGAAGATTAAGAATCTTACGATTGATGCCGATGCCGTAGTCGACGGATTTGACATAACGGCTTCAGCCCAACTGCGTAAGGGATTGCTCGGCGGAGCGCTCGTTGAGTGCAACGTAACGGGTACGGGCGAGGGCGTACTGTACAACTCGCTCGTCTACGACAGCAATTGGGAGCAGACCGCCAAGCCTTCGGCAATATCACAGCTCACCGTTTCAGATGTTCGAGCAGTCAACGTTTCGAGCCAGGGAACAATCCAGAATGTCAGCACTGATGCCTCACATAAGTTCAGCTTTATGCCCGATCTGCTTGGCAGCTATGCCAATCGGGCACCGGGATGGAAGTGTGGCAAGGCAGTAACGGGCACCGTCAGCGTAGCCGACACAATCAGCCACACGTGCTATGTGCCCTCGTCGCTGCGCTACCGTTGCTATCAGCTCAACGACGACGACAACGACAATCTCGACAGATGGCCTAAAACCTCAACACAATATGCCGCTGCTAATATGTGTATAGACAAGGTAGGCCACGCATACGACGTACTTGGCAACAAGCGTTTGCGCAATAATCTTGACAACGGTTGCTTCGAGACGTGGAACGTCTTGGTTGATGGTGAGACAAAGACAATCAACTCTGCCGACTATCCGCATTGTCCTTCGGTGATGTACGTGCGCAGCGGTCGCGAACTGGCTATCGAAGACGGTGTCTATCCCAACCCCGGCACAGACTACAACGCCAATGCTTACTTAGCATTCCTGCTGCTTGAGCACCACGCCGGACTGCGTTCGCACAACAACTGGTTCGGATATATGCGTCTGGCGGTTGAACGTGACTTCGAGAACGGACAGTCGCAGTATGTGTACATGCCGTTCACGGTCGACCATGTGACCAATTCCGACTGCTTCAAGGCTTACACCTACAACGCCAAGGAGCGAGCCGAGTACGACTATAAGTACAAAGCCAATGACGGAGCTTGGAATCCTGCCGACCGACTCAGCTACATCGGACTGGCACTTGTGCCCAATGCCGGGGCGCGAACGAAGTTCACCGCACGCTTCTACAGCAAGCAGCTCGACGAGCATCCGAAGTGGCAGATAACCGGCAACAATCTCAACGTGACACTACAGCAGAGCAACAACCGCTCGCCGTGGTCGTCGCCGGCTGACGGCGGAGCCAAGTTCACACACAAGGAGAACATGGGATGGAACCTCTTCGGTTCGCCCTACATCTGCTCGATGAACTACAAGGACATGGAATATCCGCGCATAGCCTACTGGCTCAACGCTTCGGGCGAGATGCAGACGCTCAATATGAATCTCACTATTGATGCAGAGCAGGCAGGACACATCCCTCCGTTCGACGCAGTGTTCACCCAGACCGCTACACTTGCAGAATCCGAGAAGTTCAGCGTGGCACAATCCACCGGCGTTTCGGGCAAAGCTTACGCCTCGACCACACGCATGGCAGTAGCGATAGCGCCCTACGCAGCCACACGTCAGGCTTCTGAAGCCAATGTGTCAGATGAGTTCGCCTTCCAGGCAGTGCCTCACGACGAGGCTCGCAGCGACTATGATATGGGAGCCGACGGCGTGAAGTGGATGTCGGGCACACAACCCCTCATCTACGCCGAACGCAACGGCGGACGCTACTCGTTGCTCAGCGCACTCGACGAAGAGGGCGAAGTGCAGATTGGAGTCAGCGTGCCCGAGGCGGGAATGTACGTGATGCAGGTGCCCGAAGGATGCGATGCCACCGACTATGAGGCAGTATTGCTGAAGGACGCAAGCACAGGCAAGGCTGTAGATCTGCTCGAAGGCAGCTACACCTTCAGCGCCACAGCCAAGGGCGAGCAGAACAACCGCTTCTCGATAGCGTTCCGCAAGACTGCCGATGCCGACGCTTCAAGAATCTATGTGAGCCGTGTGGCAGCCGACCGCATACGCATTGTGGGACTTCAGACTGACGACGACGTGCGTCTGTATCTGCCCAACGGAATGATAGCCAACCAGACACGAGCCACTTCCGATGCCGTAACGATGACGGCAGGAACGCAAGGCGTAGTGATAGTGGAGGTTGTAAGACAGGGCAAGCAGGTGTGCGTGCGCAAACTGAAATAGATAGTTAGTAAGTATGATTAGTAAGGACGACACGAGCAAGGGGGCAACCTCGGGTTCGTGTCGTTTTTTGTTTTGGAAGGATAGAAAATCCAATTGATTTTTCCCTTTTCCCTTTTCCCTTTTCCCTTAAATTTCCGTCGCTTTTCAAAAGGAGTCCTTTTGGGTTGCAAAAGGGTTCGTTTTGGATTGCAAAAGGAGTCCTTTTGGAGAGTAAAAGGAGTCCTTTCAGAGTGCAAAAGGAGTCCTTTTCGGCTCATCCGATATTTGGAGTGATGTAAACATGAGAATTTTGTCCAATGCTTATACAAGAAGTGGCTGACGGGCTGAAAGCCCAATAAGCTCATAGGGCACCGCCCTGGGTGTACGGATTGATAAATGCAAAACGCCCTGTAGGGGCAAAAGCATTGATAATTAACGCTTTTGCCCTTACAGGGCGCATTGTTTTGGGTGGCTTTTTACCTCAGGGCGTTGCCCTGGGCTATGTGCTTCTGCCCCTTCGGGGCGTGCAGCTTAGATTTTTTGATACACGCTCCTCCTATAGTATGCTTTACAATATCCGCCGTATGAACCTTATACCTTACTTATACCATTCCTTTCCACTTTTATCCTTTATTCTTCCTCGTTCAAAATCTTCCCAAATACAAACAAATGTTAATCTTGTTCATAAATCCGTTGTTTATGCGTTTATATATCAGAAAGCCTAAAGAATGAAAGACAAGGAGTTTGAACATATAGCACCAGTGCTGCGCCAACGCTCGGTAGACACAGCGCGCAGCCTCGGACTTGATGCCGACGATGCAGAGGATGTGGCGCAGGATGCGCTGCTGAGGCTGTGGTCGTTGCGCGGAGAGCTAAAGATGGAGCGTGTTGAGGCTCTTGTCGTCACCGTGGCGCGCAACTTGTCGATTGACATTCACCGACGACGGCGCACCGTTCCGATGGACAGCCGCCCCATAATCGACGAACTCCACACCCAGCCCGACACGCTTATGGAGGTAGCCGACGATGAGCGGTGGCTCGAACAGAGAATGCAGGCACTGCCATCCACCGAGTATCAGGTGCTGCACCTGCGTCAGGTGGAACGCAAGACCGACCAGCAGATAGCCGCAATACTCGGCATCGGCATCGCCTCGGTGCCCACGCTGCTCTCCCGGGCACGTCGCAAACTGATGCAGGCAATGCTTGCACGGCAGCGTAAAGAGTAATCCTTGGCAGCGTAAAGAGTAATCAGTAAGATGAATAACCCCAATAAAATGACAGCTATGCAAATACAGCAACTCATAGACAAATACATGAACGGACAGACAACCGTTGACGAGGAGCAGCTCATAGCGCGCTACTTCCGCTCTGCTACCGACGTGCCCGACTCGCTGAAGCCCTACCGCGACATGTTCGCCTACTTCGACGATGGCATGCCATTAGGCGCTTTGTCCGAGTTTGACGGTTCAGCCGGGCAGGCAGACACTCGTGTTGCGCCCGACAGCAGCAAGGTTGTCGCTCCGCGCAGACACAGCCTTCGCATGGCAGCATGGTGGAGTGGGGCAGCGGCAGTGGCAGCAGCCGTGGCTCTTTTGCTGATAATGCATCGCCCGTCGGCACCCGTCCAGCCCATAGCATCGGCTGTAGTAGTGAGCGACACGTGCAGCACGTCCACGGGTGTTGAGGCTGAACAGAACGTCGTGACCGACTCAGTAAAGCTCAAGCCACAGCCCCAACGTCGTCGCCCAAGCGTACGCCGCCGCTACTACTTGGCTCCGCCCAAGACCTATCTGGCGCACGCTGCCGCCGCCGACAGCATCACGCCCGCAGCCAACGCCAACGTGAACGGCTCTGCCACCGACTGCCTTGTAGCCATACACGAGTTGCCCGAGGCAGAGCGCCAGAGCATAGAGCGCGACATAATGGAGTCGCTCAGGCTTGTCGACGAGGTGCGCAACACGCTGCTTGCAGTAGACATGCTCAACCAAATCGACGACGAAGCCGACGACGAACTGTATTGACATCGGATGAATAATATACTCGCATCGAATAAATACACCTAATAAAACATTGACGATTATGAAAAAGATATTCACAATGATTATCGCCCTTGCGCTCGTTCCGGCATTTGCGGCAGCGCAGACCACCATTGCACGCGTAGTGGAGCAGTTCAAGAAAGGCGCTGTTGAAGAAATTTCAACCTCCAAGGAAACCGACACCGACACCGACGGCAAGCAATGCGTTTATGAAAGAAATATATTTCTTGTGGCAAAGAACAGCGGCAAGTTCAAGCAGCTGATGGATGTCTTCAACGACGAGCAGACGAATGCCTACTCTGTGAACAAGCGTATGGCAGGCTATGACGGCTCTGCCAGTAAAATAGGTTACGGCAAGAATTCGGAAAAGACGATAGTGTTTATGAAATATTCCGACCGCAACTACTTCGTGCTTTACTTTAAGGACCCTGCCGATTCGAAGCGTCGCACGTGCTATGCATTGGCATGGTATGAAAGCAAGAAGGACAAGAAGAAAAAGGAAATGTGGTGTGTAGACATCATACGTGTATACAGCCTGAACCCCGAATATGTGAGGTCGCTGCCCAAGACCATAACCAAGACCACTACTACCGTCAATTCCGACGACACCAACACGTCCATTACGGTCAACTCCGACGGCACCATCATACGCTACGACCGCAACACGGGCAACAGCATAGTGTATCGTCCGCAGGACAACAAGAAGGCAAGCAGCATCGATGTGCCCATAAAGAACAGCGGCGACTTCATACAGCGGTTCAACGATCTGCGCACCGAGTATATACAGGTAGTGCAGTTTGCGGGCAAGGAGCAGACCTTCTTTGCCTACCGTATAATGCCGCCCGTCAACAAGATGCTGCAGTTGTGTCGCGAGCATAGCAAACTTCTGAAAAGCAACGAGCGCAACTCGTGCATGGGAATACTCGATGACATGAAGCAAAGTGCACGTGACAAGGGCATACGCGAAATGCTCAATCTCGCCCAGACGTATCTGGGCGGCAAGTAAGATTTCTCTCTCTATTAATATGAAATAATATAATCCCAGCCCTCCGGTTGTCGTGACGACAGTCGGAGGGCTTTTTCTTCTGTTCCACCCGAAATGTTTTGTGATGAAAACATAGGCTCAAGACAGGATAGAACAGGCAATGCAAACAGTAGGAGGCTATGGCGTCCTCGCCGTAGCCTGAGCAGTTTGCCGACGCATTTGCTATTGTTATGATTTGCACTTTCAGCTTGCTCAGGCTACGGCGGGGACGCCATAGCCTCCTACAGTTACTTTCTTGTCTGTCTATTTGCGTCAATCCATCTTCCGTAACAAGACTTTTTCGCAGTCAAAAATATTGTAATTGTAATAAAACGTTAACCATATGAAAATGTTGTAAAAAAAAAACAACTACTTGCCGAAATTATATTTATCTTTACAACTTCAAAACGGACGAAACCTAAAGGTAGCAATACGGCAACCTGAACTTATATATCGATTTATACATTTTAGAAACTAATTATAAACAATCTCTTACAAGATGAAGAAAAACAGGACTATCCCATTGACATTGTTATTGTCAGCATTGGCAGCAACTCCGGCTGGTGCGAGTGCGGTTCCTGGTGCTTCGGCATCGGTCTTGCAGACCATGCAGCAGCAGACTTCCGCATGCAAAGGCGTCGTTAAGGACACTAATGGCGAGACACTCATTGGCGTCTCAGTAGTAGTGAAAGGCACAACCAACGGAACAGTGACCGGACTTGACGGCGATTTCGCCATCAATGGCGTGAAGAAGGGCAGCCGCCTTGTAGTGTCGTTCATCGGTTTTACTTCGCAGGAAGTGGTATGGAACGGCACACCGCTCAACATTACTCTTAAGGAAGACAACAAGACCCTCGACGAGGTGGTTGTTGTAGGTTTCGGTACGCAGAAGAAGGAGAACCTCACGGGTTCTGTCTCGCAGGTGAAGATGAGCGAAGTGCTCGGCGACCGTCCCGTAACCAATGCCGCAGCAGCATTGCAGGGAGCCATGCCCGGACTCACCATCGGTGGCGGTACGGGTCCTGGACAAAGCAAGTCGTTCAACATCCGCGGTACGCTGTCAATCAACGGTGGCGGTCCGCTCGTGCTTATTGACAACGTAGAGGGCGACATCAGTCTGCTCAATCCCGACGACATCGAGAGCGTATCGGTATTGAAAGACGCCGCATCGTCAGCCATTTACGGTGCGCGTGCAGCCGGTGGCGTGATTCTCGTTACCACAAAGCGTCCCAAGGACAAGGCTAAGCTCAACCTCAACTACAACTTCAACGTAGGTTGGGAACGCTCGCTCAACGTACTTGAGCAGTCGAGTCTGACCGAATATATTGATGCCTATCTTGAGGCAGGCTACACCAACTCTTACTGGGCAGGTAACGGCGACGTGGCAAAGTGGCGCGAGTATCTGCAGCAGTACAAGCAGAATCCGTCATCGCTCAACACCGTCGGCGACGGCATCTATAAGGATGAGGACGGCCGCGTGTACTGGCTCAGCGAGAAGAACATGTACAAGCGCATCCTCACAACGGGCGCTCTGCAGAACCATAACGTGTCTATCTCGGGTGGCAACGACCGCATACGCTTCCGTATGTCGGCAGGACTGAGCCGTGAGGATGGTCCGCTCATCACCAGCAAGGACAAGTACATGCGCAAGAACATTTCGGCATTCGTCTCTGCCGATGTCAACAAGTGGTTTACACAGGAGGTGAACCTGCTCTATACCGATGCCGACAAGACCAATCCGGTGAACGTAGGCAACATGTCGGGATTCTACACCACACGTCTTGTTGGCTACTATCCCGAGGGAAACATACCCGGTTCGATACTCGGAATTGAGGACGACCTGCCCTCGCAGACACCGAGCAACATGCTCCGACTGGCTCCGGTATCACATCTGAATACAGCCGTAACGCGTGTCTCTACACGCTCTGTATTCAAGCCGTTGAAGGACTGGACCATCACAGCCGAATACACCTTCGACAAGAAGGATGCCGACTCGCACTTCTATTCGGAGCGCTTCCGCTTTGCCGATGTGCAGCTGGCTGCCAAGTGGTCGGTAGAGTCGGGACAGGACTACTACAACATGCAGGACACACAGAAGCGCTACAATGCCTTAAACGTGTTCTCTAACTACGACCATCGTTGGGGCGACCACTCGTTCAAGGCAATGGCTGGTTTCAACCAGGAGAGCTATTCGTACAAGTCGTTCTATGCCCAGGTGAAGGGACAGACTACTCCGTCGGTACCTTCGTTTGCAGGCGGTTCGGGCGACAAGAGCATCACCGACGGCTATTCGGAGTATTCAATACGCAGCGGTTTCGCCCGTCTCAACTATGCTTTCAAGGACCGCTATCTGCTCGAGCTTAACGGCCGCTACGACGGATCGTCCAAATTCCCCAAGAACGACCGCTTCGGCTTCTTCCCGTCAGTGTCAGTAGGCTGGCGTTTGGGACAGGAGAAGTTCATGGAATGGTCGCGCACATGGCTCGACGACATCAAGCTGCGCGCCAGCTACGGTTCTATCGGCAACCAGAACATCAATCCTTATCAGTTCCTTTCGACCATGACCGTCAGCCCAAGCACCGTATGGCTCGACAAGAACGACAAGGTCAACGTAATCTCTTCGCCGGGACTCATCAGCAGCAGCTTCACATGGGAGACCGTGAAGACCATCAACCTCGGTGTTGACGTTACGGCGCTGAACAACCGTCTGCAGATGACATTCGACTACTACAAGCGCCGCACCGACGGAATGCTTGCCGACGGCATCGAGATACCGGGCGTTGTGGGTACATCGGCACCGCTTCAGAACATTGCCGACCTTTCGTCTGACGGTTGGGAACTCAATCTGACATGGCGCGACCGTATCGGTGATTTCGCCTACAACATCGGTTTCAACATCTACGACAATCAGGCTAAGATAAAGAAATTCAACAACGAGAGCGGAATTATTGACGGCCAGTACTACGTCGGACAGAAGCTTGGCGAGCTGTGGGGCTATGTTGCCGACGGCTACTATAGCATCGACGACTTCGTGATGGACGATGCAAAGCGTGGCGTATGGACTCTGAAGGAAGGCGTGACATCTATCCAGGGCTATTCTGTTCAGCCTGGTGACGTGAAGTTCAAGGACCTCGACGGCAACGGAATGATCAATTCCGGCGCTGGCACATTAAGCGATCCGGGCGACCGTAAGATCATTGGCAACACTCGCGCACGCTATCAGTTCGGTGCCAACCTGGGTGCAAGCTACAAGGGATTCAGTCTCGACGTACGTCTGCAGGGCGTAGGCAAGCGCGACTACTGGCTCGGCGGCTCTTCAATATTCCCGTTTGCAGGTGCAGGTTCGGGCGATGCTGTGTTCCAGCCGCTCTTCTCTAACCAGACCGACTACTGGCAGGCAAAGAGCTATGATCCTGCCGATCCCGACTATATGGTTGCAAAGAACCCCAACGCCAAGTTGTTCCGCATCTACAATCAGGGCAACAACGTAGGTTCTAACACTCGTGTTAGCGACAAGTATCTGCAGAATGCAGCCTATCTGCGCGTCAAGAACATCACCCTAGGCTACACCTTGCCACGCAATTGGGTGAAGAAGGCGCTCATAGAGCAGGCACGCGTGTACGTCAGCGTTGAGAACCTTGCCACTATCAGTGACCTGCCTAAGGGCTACGATCCCGAAGGCAACACCAGCAACAGTATTGTATGGGACTATCCTTACTATCGCACAATATCTGTTGGTGCAAACATCACATTCTAATAACACAACTATAAAAGCCTGAACAATGAATAATAAGATATTCGCCGCGGCAGCTCTTGCCGCAACACTCACGCTCACGGGGTGCAACGACGACTTTCTTGAGAAGACGCCTAAGACCGACCTGACCGAGGTCAACGCATTCCTTGAGTACGACAACTTCAAGGCGTTCATGTATCCGTGCTACGCCATGTTTACTGACACTAACATACGCACCAACTTCAACACTTGCGTTGTCAACTCGCAGTTCTACGGCGACTTCTACGGCGGACTCGTGACAAGCCGTGACAACAGCAAGAACCAGTATGCCTATCGCACTGTTACGCAGACAACAACGGGCAACGGATGGAACTTTGACTATATACGCCGCATCAATATCATGCTCTCGCATCTTGACGACGGCGTGCTTAAGGAGTCGGAAGCCAAGCATTGGCGCTCGGTAGGCTACTTCTTCAAGGCGTGGTGGTATATGGAACTCATCGACCGCTTTGGCGATGTGCCTTGGATTGAGAATGTAATCAACGAGGAGAGTCCCGAAACTTACGGTCCGCGCACACCGCGTAAGGAAGTGGCACAGAAGATTATCGAATGTCTGGAGTATGCCATCAACAACATTGGCGACTTCAACGACGGCGACAACACTATCTCTGCCGATGCCGCACGTGCCGCCTTGTCGCGCTTCCTCTTGCGTGAGGGCACATGGGCAAAGTATCATGGACTCGACGAACCGTATGAGGAGTACTTGAACAAGTGTCTCACCGTGTCGCAGGAACTCATGGCTAAGTATCCTACATTATATAATGGTACGGAGAATACGCCTGCATCGGGCTATGGCGAGATGTGGACTACTGAGGACCTGACCAACGTTCCGGGTGTCATCTTCTTCAAGCAGTATGTTGACGGCATACTGATGAACCGTGGCAACGACTACGAGCACATCGCAGCACATCACGAAGACGTGCCTCAGTACACTGTAGACATGTTCCTTATGAAGAACGGTCTGCCTATAGCCAATCCCAACTCGGGCTATAAGGGCGGTCGCGGCAAGGATATGTGGGACACTTTCGCCGACCGCGACCCGCGTCTTTACCAGAACATACAGCCGCCTTACGTAGTAGTTCCTAACAGTGGCAATGTCGACGGAGTCAATCTGTTCAAGTCGTGGCGCTACGCCAAGGCTGGCGACGTGATTGAGGGTCACACCGTAACAGCTGAAGAGGCTGCCAAGTATCGTACATACATGGACTATCTCGGTGCCAATACGCAGTGTCTGCGTGGCGGTACGTTCGGCGGAACCGGTATGAAGCGAGTACCAGGACAGAACTGGGGAGCGTCGCTCACGAAGAACAGTCCAAACCTGACCGACAACTCTACAACTGCCTACATGCGTTGCCGCACAGGCTACTACACTTGGAAGCACTACGACATGTGGGAATTCTCTACTGGTTCAAGCTCATACTGTACAGCCGACAAGCCTATATTCAAGATTGAAGAGGTGCTGCTCAACTATGCTGAGGCAGCTTGGGAGCTCGGCAGATTCGACCAGAGCGTAGCCGACAAGACCATAAACAAGTTGCGCGACCGTTCGGGTGTGGCACACATGGTTGTAGCCGACATCAACGACGACTTCGATCCTAACCGAGACAAGGGCAACGCTCCTTGGTGGACAGGCAATGGCGGCAAGTTCGGCAACTACAATGTCGACCCCGTATTGTGGGAGATTCGCCGCGAACGTCAGATAGAATTGTTCGGCGAGGGATTCGCTTTCTACGACATTCGTCGTTGGGCTAAGGCAGCTTATTATGTCAATCGCCAGCCGTGCGGTATGTGGATTACGGCTACCGACAATCCTTATGGCACAAAGGGCAGCAAGTACTCTGGCTCGTTTGTCGACTATGAAGAGATTCAGAATGCTGGTAAGTCAGTAGGCGAGAACAATTCTACTGGCTCAGGATGGATATATACTTATCCGAGTCCGCTCGATGCTGGTGGCGGATGGCTTGACACTTACTATCTGATGATGGTACCGACCAAGCAGATTGCGCTCAATCCCCAGCTTTCGCAGAATCCGGGCTACAACGAGTTGTTCGGACTTGGCAAGTAAACATTGATACGTAAAGCCCTACCCCCTTGCCCTTCTCTCAGCGGAATAGAGGTAAGGAGGTAGGGATTTTTTTATGTCGTTCTCGACAAAAAACATTAACTTTGCAACTGAAAACAAACAACAATCGATATGAACAAATCTCTTCTATTAGCCTCGGCAGGCATTGCTTGCGTGCCAACGCTGCTTGCGGCTAAGACAGCAAAGGCCGCTAAGGCCAACGACCCGACACGCCCCAACATCATATTTATATTGTGCGACGACATGGGATATGGCGACCTTGCATGCTATGGACAGCCCTATATCTCTACGCCCAACATCGACCGCATGGCAAGCGAGGGCATGCGCTTCACTCAGGCATACGCCGGTTCGCCCGTATCGGCACCGTCGCGAGCTACCATTATGACCGGTCAGCACTCGGGACACTCGCATGTACGTGGCAACAAGGAGTACTGGTCGTACAAGAATACCGTGAAGTATGGCGACAACGTCGACTTCGCCGTAGTAGGTCAGGAGCCTTACGACCCTGCCCATAAGATTCTGCCCGAAATGCTCAAGGACCGCGGCTATCGCACAGGCGTGTTCGGCAAGTGGGCAGGAGGTTATGAAGGTTCGGCTTCAACACCCGACAAGCGTGGCATCGACGAGTTCTATGGCTACATCTGCCAGTTCCAGGCTCACCTGTATTATCCCAACTTCCTCAACCGCTTCTCGCGTTCGCAGGGCGACACAGCCGTTGTGCGTGAGGTGATGGAGGATAACATCAAGTATCCGATGTTTGGCAAGGACTACTTCAAGCGCACCCAGTACTCTGCACGTATCATACACGACAAGGCTCTGGAGTGGATTGACAGTCAGGATGCCGAGCATCCGTTTGTGGGCTTTTTCACCTACACTCTGCCCCATGCCGAGCTGGCTCAGCCCGACGACCAGATACTCGAAGGTTACAAGAAGAAGTTCTTCGTCGACAAGACCTGGGGCGGACAGGAAGGCTCGCGCTATAATCCCGTAGAGCATACACACGCCCATTTCGCCGGAATGATAACCCGTCTGGACTCGTACGTAGGTGAAGTGATGGCCAAACTGAAAGAGAAGGGACTCGACAAGAACACTCTCGTCATCTTCACAAGCGACAACGGACCTCACGAGGAGGGCGGTGCCGATCCCGAATACTTCGGTCGCGACGGCAAACTGCGCGGATTGAAGCGCCAGTGCTACGAGGGTGGCATACGCATTCCGTTCATAGCATGGTGGCCGGGACGCATTCAGGCTGGCACAACAAGCGACTTGCAGTTTGCCTTCTACGACCTTATGCCTACATTCTGCGACCTTGCCGGTGTGAAGAACTTCCGCAAGCGCTACACCAACCGTGCCCTGCCAGGCGACGGTTTCGACGGCATCAGCATCGCGCCGACACTCCTTGGCAATGCCGACAAGCAGCAGCTGCACGACCATCTGTACTGGGAGTTCCACGAGACCGATCAGATTGGTGTGCGCCGAGGCGACTGGAAACTGGTAGTAGTAAAGGGTAAGCCACGTCTGTACAATCTCGCCAACGACCTGCACGAGGACATTGACGTGTCAGACAAGCATCCCGAAATCGTCAAGCAGCTCATTGACGTAATCAAGAAGGAGCATACCGACAACCCGATGTTCAAGGTTACGCTGCCATATTAATAACAGGCGAACCTTATATATATAATATGTGTATCCTATATATATAATAGGTGAACCGGGTCAAGCGCCCCATAAGGCAGGCATTGTATGTTAATGCTTCCTTATGGGGCGTTTTTAGAAGTCACGCCATCTCACCGTCTCACCATCCCAACTTTCATATCCAGCCGTTAATTTGCATTAACGCCCGAAATAAAGTCGGAAGAAAATGCACCCAATTGGATTTTTATTGCTAAATTTGCACGCAATAAATTTTTAAGTTATATGTCATCATTTGTTGCTGATAAAATTGTAATGGACGGTCTCACTTACGATGACGTCCTTCTTATCCCCGCTTATTCAGAGGTACTGCCCAAAACGGTAGAGTTGAAAACCAAGTTCTCTCGTAACATCAGTCTGAATGTGCCTTTTGTCACAGCAGCCATGGATACCGTGACAGAGTCGGCTATGGCTATTGCCATCGCACGCGAAGGCGGTATTGGTGTTATTCACAAGAACATGTCAATCGAAGACCAGGCGCGTCAGGTTGCCATCGTTAAGCGTGCCGAGAACGGCATGATCTACGATCCGGTGACTATCCGTCGTGGCAAGACAGTAAAGGATGCTCTCGACATGATGGCCGAGTATCACATCGGAGGTATCCCCGTTGTTGACGACGAGTGCCATCTCGTAGGTATCGTTACTAACCGCGACCTTCGCTTTGAGCGTCATCTCGACAAGCTCATCGACGACGTGATGACAAAAGAGAACCTCGTGACAACTCACATCAAGACCGATCTCTCGGCTGCTGCCGATATACTCCAGTCAAACAAGATTGAGAAGTTGCCCGTTGTTGATGGCGAAAACCACCTCGTAGGTCTTATCACTTACAAGGACATCACTAAGGCTAAGGACAAGCCAATGGCTTGCAAGGACGAGAAGGGTCGTCTGCGTGTAGCAGCTGGTGTAGGTGTGACAGTAGACACACTCGACCGTATGAGCGCACTCGTTGAGGCTGGTGCCGATGCAATCGTTATCGATACAGCTCACGGACACTCTAAGTACGTTATCGAGAAGTTGCGCGAGGCTAAGGCTTCCTTCCCCAATGTCGACATCGTTGTAGGTAACGTGGCTACCGGTGAGGCTGCCCGTATGCTCGTAGACAATGGTGCTGACGCCGTTAAGGTAGGTATTGGCCCGGGCTCTATCTGTACAACACGTGTCGTAGCAGGTGTAGGAGTTCCGCAGCTCAGCGCTGTTTACGACGTGTACTCAGCTCTGCAGGGCACAGGAGTGCCTTTGATTGCTGACGGTGGATTGCGCTATTCAGGCGATGTCGTTAAGGCTATAGCCGCTGGCGGTAGCTCGGTTATGATCGGTTCGCTCGTTGCAGGTACCGAGGAGAGCCCCGGTGACACCATCATCTTCAACGGACGTAAGTTCAAGAGCTATCGTGGTATGGGTTCGCTTGAGGCTATGGAGAACGGTTCAAAGGACCGCTACTTCCAGGCAGGAACCAAGGACGTGAAGAAGCTCGTGCCGGAAGGCATCGCCGGACGCGTACCTTACAAGGGAACAGTTCAGGAAGTTATCTATCAGCTCATCGGTGGTTTGCGCTCAGGTATGGGCTATTGCGGTGCCGGAACTATCGAGGCTATGCACAACGCCAAGTTCACACGCATCACCAATGCTGGTGTGCTTGAGAGTCATCCGCACGACATCACCATCACAAGCGAGGCTCCTAACTACTCACGTCCGCAGTAATCGCTGCCACGTGCAGAATCAAACGACGCTACGCCCATCACGATTTTGGGCTACAGCATAAAAGGCAATGGCCTGTGTAGATGTCTGTATCTGACAACTGCACAGACCATTGCTTTCACCGGTTTAAATATAACGCAAATTCGACGGATAACATCCGTGTTGACAAGATGAAGATAAAAACACTGTTGGTTGCTATGTCGCTCACGGCAGGCAGCGCTTTTGCCCAGACCGCCGACCCGATAATAATGACCATTGGTGGCAAGAACATCACACGGTCGGAGTTTGAGTATGCCTACAACAAGAATGCTGCTGAATCCACGATAGACAGAAAAAGCATAGAAGAATATGTCGACCTGTTTGTCAACTACAAGCTTAAGGTCATTGCAGCCGAGCAGGCTGGCATTGACACTACAGCTGCATTCCGCAAGGAATTTCTCATGTATCGCGACCAGCAGGTACGCCCTTCGTTCATTGACGACGACGACATAGAGCGCGAGGCGCGTAACATCTACAAGCAGACACAGACACGAATCGATGCCGAAGGGGGAATGGTGCATCCGCAGCACATTCTTGTGGCACTGTCGCAGCAGGCTGATGCCAAGCAGCAACGGGCAGCATCGCTTAAGGCAGATTCTATATATAAAGCCCTGATTGGCGGGGCTGACTTCGCCGACATGGCGCGCCGGATGTCCGACGATAAGGGTTCGGGCATGCGAGGGGGCGACTTGTCGTGGATACAACGCGGACAAACAATCAAGGAATTTGAGCAACAGGCGTTCGCTCTGAACAAGGGCGAAATGTCCAAACCATTCCTCTCGCCTTATGGCTATCATATTGTGAGAGTGGTAGACAAGCGCAATTTCTTCCCATACGACTCCGTACGTGCCGACATAAGACGCTTTATCGAAAGCCGCGGACTGCGCGAGCGCATCATTTCGGCTCGTATCGACTCCATAGCCAAGCTCTCCAAGCCGGCGCTCACACCCCAGCAGGTGATTGATCGACGTGCAGAAGAACTGATGAACGGCTCTACCGAGATGGGTGGATTGATACGCGAGTATCACGACGGACTCCTGCTGTACGAGATATCAAACCGTATGGTGTGGGAACGGGCTGCTAACGACACCCGGGCCCAGCAAGCATTCTTCAAGAAGAATCGCAAGAAATATACGTGGACAGAACCGCGATTCAAGGGAGCGGCTTTCTATACACGCAACCAGAAGGATGCCGAAGCCGTAAGAAAATTGCTGCGCAGCATGCCGTTCGACAAATGGACAGAGGCGCTGAAGACACATTTCAACGATTCTACCGAGCGCATCAAGGCAGTTGTAGGCATCTTTGCCAAGGGCGACAATGCCACAGTCGACCGCGCAGAATATGGCATCGACAAGACCGATGCATCCACATTGAGCAACGATATATATAATGTAGAGGGCACATTCGGCAAGATGATAAAGCGTCCGCAGGCTTATACCGACGTGCGCGAACTTGTAGTGTCTGACCTGCAGGAGCAACTCGAACATAAATGGGTGGCTGAATTGCGACGCAAGTATGCTGTGCATGTCAACCGCGAGGTGCTCGCTACGGTCAACAGGCATTAGAATGCTGAAGCCGATATTGCAAAGTGAGTAATCATTAAGATATAGAATAAAACAAAAAGAGATAGATGAAAAAATCAAAATCAATATTAATGGCTATTGCAGCTGTATTGCTGTGTGCTGGCATCGGTGCCAATGCGCAGCGTGGCAAGGGTCTTGTGATTGATGCAAAGTCGCAGCCCGACACATCGGCAGTAGCCATTTCTGACACGGCACAGAGCCGTGCTGTGGATGCCGACTTCAAGGCTCCCGAGCATAGTGTGGTTGATGAGGTGATTTGGGTGGTAGGCGACGAGCCTATACTCAAGTCGGATGTTGAGATGACACGACTCCAGGGCGAGGCCGAAGGAGTGACATGGCACGGCGATCCCGACTGCGCCATTCCCGAGCAGATTGCCGTTCAGAAACTCTTCCTGCATCAGGCTGAGATTGACTCAATACAGGTTACAGAGGGTGAGATAGCCCAAAACATCGACATGCAGATCAATCGCTGGATACAGCAGGCCGGTTCTAAGGAGAAGCTTGAGGAATACAAGAAGATGAGCGTTGCTCAGATGCGTTCGCAATTGCACGACGACTTCCGTAACAACCAGCTCATACAGCAGATGAAGGAGAAGCTTGTGAGCGACATTTCGGTTACACCTTCTGACGTGCGCAACTATTTCCGCGACATGCCAGAGGACAGTATCCCCTTCGTTCCTACTGAAGTTGAGGTGGAGATAATCACACGTCAGCCCCAGATTGACCAGGAGGAGATAAATAGAGTAAAGAACGATTTGCGCGATTATACCGACCGTGTCAACAAGGGCGAGACTTCTTTCGCCACATTGGCGCGTCTTTACTCAGAAGATCCTGGCTCGGCTCGTCAGGGAGGTGAGATGGATTACGTAGGTCGAGGAATGCTCGACCCTGCCTTTGCAAGTGTAGCGTTCAACCTGACCGACCCCAAGAAGATTTCGAAGATTGTAGAGTCGGAGTATGGATTCCACATCATCCAGCTTATCGACAAGCGTGGCGACAAGATCAAGGTGCGCCACATACTACGCATTCCGCGCGTTTCGCCCGAGGCTGTTGACTCTATGCGTACACGTCTCGACTCGCTTGCAACCGACATACGTGCCGCAAAGGTGACATTTGAGGAGGCTGCCCAGGTGGTATCCGACGACAAAGACACCCGCAACAATCACGGACTCATGTCGTACAACGGACAGGACGGACGCACATCGAAGTTCCAGATGAAGGACCTTCCGACAGAAGTGGCTCGCGAAGTGGAGCACATGGAAGTGGGCGATGTAAGCAAAGCGTTCCAGATGATAAACGAAAAGGGCAAGACGGTGGCTGCCATAGTCAAGCTGAAGAGCCGCACTCCTGCCCACCGCGCCTCCATTACCGAAGACTATCAGGTGATGAAGAACGTGGTATTGCAGAAAGAACGCGCCGACTTCCTCCACCAGTGGGTAGTCAACAAGATCAAGACCACATACGTAAAGATGAACGACCGCTGCAAGAAGTGCAAGTTTGAGTATGAGGGATGGATCAAATGATCCGATTATGCTTTAAAAGGCTTATTGTTTAATGGTAATGAATGAAAATAATTCTATAAAAATGAAATGGCATAGAATCGTCGTTCTGACGGTTCTATGCCTTTTTGGCTTTAGCCTGATGGCAACATTGGCGGCTCCATACAAAAAGAAGAAGCGCCAGAAAACAGACGAACGCGTGTATCTTGTACATGCCGACGAGTTGAGTTACGACCAATGGGGAGCCGTGCCTGGAGCCCAAATACTCAAGGGCAAGGTGCATTTCAAGCACGCCGGAATGCAGTTGTGGTGCGACAGCGCCTACTTCTTTCAGGTGGAGAATTCGGTTGAGGCTTTCGGACACGTGCGCTTCAGGCAGGGCGACACCCTCTCGCTCACCTGTGACCATGCCGACTACAACGGTGCCGAGCAGATGATGCACGCCCGCAAGAACGTGGTGCTGAAGCATCGCACGCAGACCTTGTACACCGACTCGCTCGACTACGACCGCATGTACAGTCTTGCCTACTTCTTCGAGGGTGGCAAACTGGTAGACGGCAAGGACCGTCTCGTGAGCGACTGGGGTGCATACAGCACGGCAACGCGCGAGGCTTCGTTCTATTATGGAGTCGAGATGTTCTCGGGCAAGAACCATATCACCACCGACACCTTGCATTACGACACCCGTACGCAGATAGCCCACGTCGTAGGTCCGTCCACTATCAAGTCGAAGGGTACGATTATCCACACCACCGATGCCTACACCAACTCGCGCACCGACCGCTCGCAGCTGTTCGGACGTTCTACCATCATCGACGGCGACAAGACCATTACGGGCGACTCGCTGTTCCACGACAACTCAAACGGCGACAACGAAGGATACGGCAACGTGATATATGTCGACAAGAAGAACAAGAACGAGATGCATGCCAACCGACTCTTCTACAACGAGAAGACCGGATACGGATATGCCACCGACCGCGCCTTGCTGCTCGACTATTCGCAGCGCGACACGCTATGGATGCATGCTGACTCGATGAAGATATACACCTTCAACATAAACACGGACTCGGTATACCGCAAGGTGCATGCCTTCCCGCATGTGCGTGCCTACCGTCAGGACGTTCAGGCGGTGTGCGACTCGCTCGTGTTCAACTCGCTCGACTCGTGCATGACAATGTATCGCGACCCGATAGCGTGGAATCTCAACCGCCAGATACTTGGCGAAGAGATAAAGGTGTACTTTGCCGACTCAACCGTTCGCAAGGCTGAGGTCATCGAACAGGCATTGTCAGTAGAGCAGATTGACGCCAAGGACCACTTCAACCAGGTGTCGTCGAAGCGTATGGACGCTTATTTCACCGATGGAGCCATGCGCCGTACTGATGCCATAGGCAACGTAATGACTATATATTATAATCGTGACGAGAAGGACTCTGTACTCACCGAGCTGAATTATCTCGAAACCGACACCATGCGAATGTTCATGTCTGCCGACCGACAGCTTGAACGTATATGGGCATCGAAGGCCACCGGCACAATGTATCCGATCACTCAGGTGCCGCCCGACAAGTCGAAGCTGCCCTCGTTCGAATGGTTTGACTATATACGACCGCTCGACAAGAACGACATTTTCGAATGGCGTGGCAAGAAGAGCGGCACACAACTCAAGAAAATACAGCGACGCGAAGCACCGCTGCAAAAGTTCGATTGAAAGGCGACAAATTCGCTATAAAATAACAGCGCAGCCCTTTGGTCTTGCAAATGTATTCGTTTTGACGTGCAAAAGGACTACATTTGCAAGGCAAAAGGGCTCCTTTTGTATGCTAAAAGGACTCCTTTTGCACTCCAAAAGGACTCGTTTTGAATGCCAAAAGGACTCCTTTTGAAAAGCCGCCCGATTCAGTCCTGAAATGAATACGTTATCGTTGGCAGATGAATACGTTATCGTTGGCAGATGAATACGTTATCATAGCCCGATGAATACGTATTCATATTAACTTGCAATCTTGAGCTTATAATAAGTAACAGTTCAGAATAATCATTACATATATATGAGGATGGTGTCAAAACTCATACAATGCGGGCTGAAAGCCCAAAGTTTTCCATAGCCCAGGGCAACGCCCTGGGTATAAGGTATTTACCGACAATGCGCCCTGTAAGGGCAACTTTAATATTACATTATTTTTTACAGTTGCCCTTACAGGGCGCGTTGCCGCTTTGTATCCGTTTACCCAGGGCGTTGCCCTGGGCTATGAAGGTCATTGGGCTTTCAGCCCGCTTTGTTTTTACTCTTGCCTAATCCTCTTATAGAAAGTAGCTCATATAAAAATAAATATGACCATATACTTATAGCCACTCTAATAGTCGGATGAACCATAAACCATTCCATCTAAAATAAAAAGTTCCTTCATTATGTATTTTTTCAATCGCCGTCCACGTGGATTTCACTATACAATGCGCTTCAGCAACGAGCGTCGCGACCTCGTCGACGACCTTCGTCGGGGTGTATCGCCCGAAGTTCTGGCACAACGTTCGCTTCAGGAAGAAGCCGGACAGACCGGTTGCACAAGACGCCGACGCAGCACACGCGGCATGTATTTTGCCACAGGAGTCATGGTTGTAGTAGTGCTGATAATTCTTCTGGCAGCCATTTTGCTGTTGGTTTGAACGGCAGCCAAAGACAATAAAGTGCTGACTATAGTTTGTATTTATGATAAAAATGCTTATATTTGCATCTAAAGAAAACATTCAGTTGCAATAACAGCAAAGATTCAGTTGCAATATTTGCACACAACCCGTAAATCCTATGAGCGATATAATACAACTGTTGCCCGATTCAGTGGCCAATCAGATTGCGGCAGGCGAGGTGATACAGCGTCCCGCAAGCGTCATTAAGGAACTCGTCGAGAACTCCATCGATGCCGGAGCTACGTCCATCCAGGTGGTGTGCGTTGACTCCGGACGCACCTCAATACAGGTTATCGACAACGGCAAGGGCATGTCCGAGACCGATGCCCGGCTCTCGTTCGAGCGCCATGCCACAAGCAAGATACGCAAGGCCGACGACCTCTTCAATCTGCATACGATGGGATTTCGAGGCGAGGCGCTCGCTTCGATAGCAGCCGTGGCACAGGTGACGCTCAAGACACGCATGGCAGACGACGACCTGGGCACACAGTTGTCGCTGGCAGGGTCGCGTTTCGTATCGCAAGAGGCTTGCTCGTGCGCCGTAGGCAGCAATTTCCTCATCGAAAACCTATTCTACAACGTTCCAGTGAGGCGCAAGTTCCTCAAGTCGAACGCCACCGAGCTCAACAATATCGTCACGGCTTTCGAGCGTATAGCCCTCGTCAATCCCGACGTGGCATTCTCGCTCTACAACAACGACAACGAACTCTACAACCTCAAGGCCTCTGGCTTGCGCCAGCGCATAGTCGACGTGTTCGGCAAGAAAATCAACCAGCACCTCCTGCCCATAGATATTGACACCACGATGTGCAAGCTCACGGGATTCATAGGCAAACCCGAGTCGGCACGACGCAAGGGAGCGCGCCAGTACTTCTTTGTCAACGGCCGCTACATGAAGCATCCCTACTTCCACAAGGCGGTGATGGCAGCCTACGAACGACTCGTACCCGAGGGCGACCAGGTGCCGTATTTCATCTACTTCACCGTCAAACCCGAAGACATCGACGTAAACATACACCCCACCAAGACCGAAATCAAGTTTGAGAACGAACCCACGATATGGCAGATACTTGCCGCAGCCGTGAAGGATGCGGTCGGAATGTTCAGCGATGTGACAGCCATTGAGTTCGACACCGAGGGCCAACCCGACATTCCGGCACTCGGAACCATGGACGAAGTGCGTGCCCCCAAACTGCAATACAATCCCTCGTACAATCCATTCAACGAACCCTCGCCACGACGCTCGGCTCCATCAGAGTGGGAAAGCATGTTCGAAGGACTCGAAAGCAGCTCTTCGCGCCAGCGCCAGACATCGCTTTTCGATGGCAGCAACGACATGATATTAGGCTCAAAAGCCAATCGCAGCATCACCGATACGATGCCCGACATACCCGACCTGCAGCCCGTTGCATCGGCAGCCAGCGTCGCTCCTAATCCCGAACCCGTCCCGATAGCATCCCGAATGACCGCTACAGACGAACCGTCGTCGCCGTCGTCGTCGCCCATAGAGGACAAGTCGCCCGTACATTATCAATATAAGGGGCAGTACATAATGACCGCCGTGAAGTCGGGACTCATGATTATAGACCAGCATCGTGCCCACATGCGCATACTCTACGAGCGTTATACCGAGCAGATCAACGTCAACAAGTCAGCCGCACAGAAGCTGATGTTTCCCGAATCGGTACAGTTCGCCCAGTCGGAAGACGTGGTCATGCAGCAGCTGTTGCCCGATCTGAAGTCGGCAGGCTTCGACATGAGCGAGCTTGGAGGCGGAGTGTACTCCATATGTGGCGTACCCTCGGGATTGGACGGACTTGACTACGTCTCGCTCGTGCAGGATATCGTGGCCTCGGCAGCCGACAATACCAGCTCAGCGCTCGACCATGCCACCCACACCGTAGCCCTATGCCTGGCACGAAGCGCAGCCGTGGCATACGGACAGGTACTCGGCAACGACGAGATGGAGAACATCGTAAACGACCTCTTTGCCTGCTCCAACTTCAACTACGCCCCCGACGGCAGCAAGATACTCTCCATTCTGAAGCAGACCGAAATACAGCGCATGCTCGGATAGGCCGTAATCGGCATAAACCATAAGAAATATTGACAAGCATAATGACACAAAACATACACAATGGCATAAAATATTAACATACAATCAGATAAAAATTTCAGCTAAACTGTTCGTTATTTATCTTTTTTAGCCATAATGACAATATTTTCGTCAAAATAGTGCGGTTATTTAGTTTTTATTAGTAACTTTGCCGAAAAATAATGGGGTATAATGCCCTTTAGCTAAATTTCAATAGGAAAAATTGGTATATAATTTGATTGTTAAATAATAAAGGTTATGAAAAAGTTATTTATTGTTTTGGCAATGTGTGGTCTCACAATGGGCTCAATGGCTCAGGAGACAACAGATCCTGTACAGAAGTACAGCGTTGCAACAAACTCATTCTGGAGCAACTGGTTTATTCAGGTAGGTGCTGATTGGAACGCATTCTACTCAAACGAAGAGCATGGACAGGGTCTTGCACGTAGTCCGTTCAAGAGCTTCCGCGCAACTCCGGGCTTCTCATTGGCTATCGGTAAGTGGTTTACACCGGGTCTTGGTCTTCGCACTAAGTTCTCTGGCGTTTGGGGCCGCACTGTAGTAGACGAGAACAAGTACTCTAACAAGACTTGGACACTCAACGAGAACGTTCTCTTCAACCTCAGCAACATGATCTACGGCTACAACCCGACACGCGTTTGGAACTTCGTTCCTTTCGTAGGTGCAGGTATCAACCGTAACTGCGACGCCAACACTTACGCTATGAACCTCTCTGCAGGTATCCTCAACACATTCCGCGTAAGCAAGCACGTAGGAATCCACCTCGAGCTCGGCTGGAACTGGGCTGAGTCCGACTGCGACGGCGTTACATACGGCAACTACGGTGGCCGCGTTTGGGACAGCCACGACAACAAGCTCTACGCTGAGCTCGGTCTTACATTCAACCTTGGCAAGGCTACTTGGGACAAGACTCCTGACGTAGACGCTATCAAGGCCCTCTCACAGAGCCAGATCGACGCCCTCAACGCACAGCTCAATGACGCTAACGCTGAGAACGCTCGCCTGAAGAACCTCCTCGCTCAGAAGAAGGATGAGCCAGCTCCTGTTGCTAAGAACTACAGCAACACTCCGATGTCTGTATTCTTCAACATCAACAAGGCAACTGTAGCTTCACGTAAGGACCTCGTTAACATCAAGTCACTTGCTGACTTCGCTAAGGAGAACAACTCTAACCTCGTTGTAACAGGTTATGCTGACAGCGCTACAGGTTCTGCAGCTTACAACCAGAAGCTCTCTGAGCGTCGTGCTGAGACCGTAGCTAACGAGCTCGTTAAGATGGGTGTTAGCCGCGACAATATCTCTACAGAAGGCAAGGGTGGTGTTAAGGACCTCTCACCGGTTTCTTACAACCGTCGTGCTACTGTTAAGCTCGCCGACTAATCAGCAATGCTTGGCGATTGTATAGGTAATCGTAAAAAAACAAACAATATGGGTGCTTTCCGCAAGGAAGGCACCTTTTTTTATGTCCTTAGGCTTTATAAAAGGTTGGTTTACGCTCCATAATTGAAAAAAGATATGTAAATTTGCGTAAAATAAATCAACATTCGAATGAGATACTTACAAAAGATGCGCCGATTTGCGGCTCTCGTGTGCGAACCGTTGCGTTGCAATGCCCCGTTTTTCGTGTTCATGTATGTCCTTGGATGTATATCTGCCTGGGCGACATTGCCCGATGTTCGTGGAGCACATCTGTACAAGAACCTGTACCCCGAACTCTTTCTCGATGTCTATGTGCTTGCCTTGGTGCTCACGTTGCTGCCCCGTCGTGTGCGCCCATGGGTGCGTGGCATATTCTATTTTATATTGTATGCGGTAGCGTTGGTCGACGTCTATTGCTTTGTCAAGTTCCATTCGTCGCTCACCCCAACCATGCTGCTCCTCGTAGGCGAAACTGACTCGCGCGAAGCAGGTGAGTTCTTGCGCTCATGTGTGTCGCCCGACGTGTTGTTCAGCAATGTAGGTTGGGTGGTGTTGCTCATGTTCATACATCTGCTTGTGGCGTTGCAGCTGCGCTTTCCTCACTTCGTACCTAAGAACTGGTGCCGGTTGTTCTGGTCGTTGCTCGACCGTTTCGGGCTGATGCTTAAACGGGTGCGCCCCGTTACTCAATGGACTGTGCTCCTGTTGCTTATAGGCTCGATTGTATCAAGCTCCCACAACAAGGCAGCCTTCGTCAAGCTGATGTCGGGCCGTACAATCGGTGACGTAGAACATACGCTCACCGAGAAGCGTCCTGCCAACCTTTATCAGCCTATTTATCGTCTGGCATTCAGCCTTTACGCCAATACGCTCACCGCAAAGCAGGTAGACCGCCTTGTAGCGAGGGTTGATAAGGCGCGCGTCGATTCTTGTTCGTTCCGCTCGCCCAATATCGTTCTCATCATAGGCGAGAGCTACAACCGCCACCACTCGGCACAGTATGGCTACTGCATGCCTACAACGCCACGCCAGCAGAAGCTCGAGAAGCAGGGTCGATTGGTGAAATATACCGACGTAGTGAGCCCCTGGAACCTCACGAGCTTCGTCTTCAAGCACATCTTCTCGCTCTATACTGTAGGCGACAAGGGTGAGTGGTGCGACTATCCGTTGTTCCCTGCCGTGTTCCGCAAGGCAGGTTATCATGTCACATTCATCACAAACCAGTTCCTACCGAAAGCCGGTGAGGCGGTGTACGACTTCAGTGGCGGATTCTTCTTGAACAATCCGAAGCTGAGTGCGGCACAGTTCGACACCCGCAACACCAAGTTGCACGAGTTTGACGAAGATTTGCTCAAGGATTACGACGAACTTAAGGGTCAGAACGGCGACAACAACCTCATCATTTTCCACCTTTTGGGTCAGCATGTGGCCTATCGCCAGCGCTCACCGAGAAATCGCAAGCACTTCCACGGCGACGATTACAAGGAACTGAAGCCCAATCTCAACGCCCGCGAGCGCCAGATACTCGCCGACTACGACAATGCCATACTCTACAACGACTCAGTCGTGACCGAGATAGTGAAGAAGTTTGAGAACGACGACGCCATCGTCATCTACGTTCCTGACCACGGCGAGGAGTGTTATGAGGGCGATATGCACTTCTTCTGTCGCATGCACTCAGCCAAGGTAGACGCCCGTCTGGCGCACGCCGAATTTGATATACCTATGTGGATATGGTGTTCGCGCAAGTACATACGCCGCCGTCCGGAAATATTCCGGGAGATAATGTCGTCGCGCAATCGTCGTTATATGACCGACGCGTTGCCCCACATGCTACTCTATCTTGCCGGAATATCGTGTCCCGAATATAAGGAACGACTCAATCTGCTGTCGCCCCATTATGACGAATCACGTCCGCGAATACTCAAGAATTCAGCCGATTACGACAAGTTGAATTAGGAATTAGGAGTTAGGAATTAGGAATTTGTCGGCTGTGCCGATTACGAATTAAGAATTAAGAATTTCGTAATTCACAATTCCAAACTCGTAATTCATAAATAAAAAAACTCGTAATTCATAAATAAAAAAACTCGTAATTCGTAACTCCTAATTCGTAACTCATAAATAGAATAACTCGTAATTCGTAACTCCTAATTCGTAATTCATAAATAGAATAACTCTTAACTCGTAACTCCTAATTCGTAACTCAACACCATGCTCACTCGTACAGAATGTTCCGCATTGCGTGGACTCGCCATCATAGGGATTTTCCTTCACAACTATTGCCATTGGCTTGGCTTTGCTGTGAAGGAGAACGAGTACACGTTCACTATATCGAAGAGTTCGCAGCTCATTCAGGCTATTATGTCGCCCGACTGGAATCTGCCCGTCCATCTGCTCTCGTTCTTCGGTCATTACGGCGTGCCCGTGTTCCTGTTTTTGTCAGCCTACGGCCTGGTGATGAAATACGAGAACTGTGGCGGACGCAAACCGTCAGCCAGGCAGACCGCCTTCCTGCCCTTCGTAGGCCACCATTACGCGAAGCTTTTCAAGATGATGATAGTAGGATTTGTCATCTTCACCATGGTAGACGCCATCACTCCGGGCCGTCACAACTATCAGCTGATGGACATACTCGGCCAGTTGTTCATGTTCAACAATATGATGCCCGACCCCGACCACGTCATCTGGCCCGGTCCGTACTGGTTCTTCGGACTCATGATGCAGCTCTACATAGTCTATCGTCTGCTGCTTTGGCGCAAGGGCGACATCTTCCCGTTGCTGCTGATAGTGGCATGTTGGGCAATGCAGGCATTCTGCGACCCCGAGGGCGACACCCTCAACCGCGTGCGCTACAACTTCATGGGCGGAGTGCTTCCGTTCTGTGCCGGACTGCTCTACGCCCGTCATGCCAAGCCGATGAGCCATGCCTTCTGGGTGACGCAGACCATAATAAGCGTAGTGCTCGTCTTCTTCTTCAGCTTCAACTTCCAGTTGTGGCTGTGGGCACCGCTCTTCGTGTGCTCAGCATCGGTAGGAATAGCCAAGCTCACGCCTGCCAAAATCAACAAGTGGATAGCCTGGATGGGAGGCATATCAGCCGCCCTCTTCGTGCTTCACCCCATCACTCGCAAGATATTAATACCCATATCGCGCCACGGCGACGTATATACAGGCTTGTTGCTGTATATAGTTGCGTCAGTAGCATTGGCGTGGTTCTATCATAACTTCAAGTTGCGCAATGAAGATACCAAGCATTGAATTAGCCAACATATCACGCTTTCGCGCTGAGCAGATGGGAGCCGCGATGCTCTTCGTCATACTCTTTCACGTTGCACTCGACCGTGGCGACCCGTTCTACGGATTGCGCCGGTGTGGCAATGTGGGTGTCGACATATTCCTTTTTTTAAGTGGAGTGGGGCTGTGGTTCTCGTGGGTGAAGACGCCCGACGTACTTCGGTTCTACCGCCGTCGCCTCTTGCGCATCGTGCCGACATGGCTTGTCGTTGCCACGGCGTTCTATCTGCCCGACTATCTTGGTGCGCGCCGCTTCTCGCGCAGCCTTGTCGACCTCATAGGCGACATCACCATCAACTGGGATTTCTGGCTTCACGACGAGCTGACGTTCTGGTATGTGCCCGCAATAATGGCACTTTACCTTGTGGCACCGTGGTATATGCGGCTCGTGCAGAGCCGTCCCGTCTACCGATGGTTGCCGTTGCTGATGGTGATATGGTGTGTTATGGTGCAATGGGTGCTGCCCATACACCATGCCGTGGGCCATATAGAGATATTCTGGAGCCGTGTGCCCATATTCTTTATAGGCATCAACTTCGGCGAAATGGTTCGTACGCGCCGGCAGTTGCCCGGTGAAGCCGTGTGGCTGCTGCTCATCACGTTCCTCATGACGTTCGGCACGTGTCTCTATCTGGAGCAAGTGCGCCACGGACATTTCCCCCTCTTCGTAGAGCGTATGCTCTACATACCCTTCACGGTGTGTACCGTTCTGGTGATGAACCGCATCTTCCGCCGCATGCCGCAATGGGTCAACAGCTCGTTCCGGTTCGTCGGAGCGTTGAGTCTGGAGGCTTATCTCATCCACATCCACTTCGTGCTTGTGTATGTTCAGCCCTATCATCTGGGCTATTGGCTCACCTTCCTCGTCACCGTAGCCATAACGCTGCCCATAGCATGGCTTCTGCAGCGACTCATAGGACTGCTGACGGCAAGGCTATAGACCACAATGGTCGTGATAATAGACAACAATTCAAAAAAAACTGACATATATGATAAAGAGCATCCTGCGCCTTACGCGCCCCAAGCAATGGATAAAGAACATGTTCGTCTTTATCCCCATGTTTTTCGGTGGCGAACTGTTCGACCTGCACAGCGTGTGGCTTGCCGTGCTGACGTTCTTCGCCTTCAGTCTGGTTGCATCGTCGATATACTGCTACAACGACATTGTCGATATTGATGCCGACCGCAATCATCCCGTGAAGTGCCTGCGTCCGATAGCATCGGGCGAAGTTAGCATACGCCTGGGTTATATACTCATGACGCTGACGTTCTGCCTCGGCATGGGCATATTGCTCTTGCTGCCGCCCGAAGTGATGAGCCAGGTCATGGCAGTCATCGTGTTCTACTATGTGCTCAACCTCGCCTATTGCTCCAAGCTCAAGCAGTTTGCCATACTCGACGTGTGCATCGTGGCATTCGGTTTTGTGCTGCGCATACTGGCGGGAGGCTTTGCCTGCGAGCTGGCTCTGAGCAACTGGATAGTCATAATGACCTTCCTGCTCACGCTGTTCATGTCGTTTGCCAAGCGTCGCGACGACGTGTTGCGCATGAATTCCACCGGCGAGGCGCCACGCAAGAACACCGTGCGCTACAATCTCACGTTCATCAACCAGGCCATAACCATCACCGCCTCCGTGACGCTCGTGTGCTACATCATGTATTGCGTGTCGCCCGAGGTGAGCGAGCGTTTTGATACGCCCTACCTATACCTTACGTTCGTCTTCGTGCTGTTGGGCCTGCTGCGCTACATTCAGATAGCCGTGGTCGACGAGAAGAGCGGCGACCCCACCAAGATAATCCTGCGCGACCACTTCTCGCAGATTATCGTAGTGGCATGGCTGCTGTCGTTCCTCCTTATGATATACGTGATATGATGCGCCGGCTGTATCTGTTCGACTTCGACGGGACGCTTACCTCCGCCGACACCCTGCTGTGCTTCATACGCTATGCCTGCGGAACGTGGCGCTTCCTGATAGGTTTTGCGCTGTTCAGTCCGTTGCTGGTGCTCATGAAGCTTGGCCTTTATGCCAACTGGCGAGCCAAGCAACACCTCTTTGCTTGGTATTTCCGAGGGATGAAAGCCAGCGATTTCGACGACGTGTGCCGCCGTTTTGCCGCCGACAACCATAGTCTGCTGCGCCCGAAGGCGCTCGAAAAGCTGCGTCACGTGTTCGGGCAGGGCTCGACAGTGGCAATAGTCAGCGCAAGCATCGACAACTGGGTGCGCCCGTTCTTCTATCAACTGACGGCGCACAGCGCTTCTGATTTCCGTGTCATAGGCACCAAGGTGGAGGCCGACAGCAACGGCAGACTCACCGGACGCTTCCTCACCAACAACTGCTACGGCCCTGAGAAGGTGCGGCGTGTGCTTGCCGAGTATCCCCAACTTGCCGCCCAACGCTCCTCGTATGTCGTTGAGGCATATGGCGATAGCCGTGGCGATAAGGAGCTGCTCGCCTTTGCCGACAACGCTTTCTATCGTCCGTTTCAATAGCCCAAATCCACCTCCATTCCAAAAGGACTCGTTTTGCCCTGTAAAAGGACTCGTTTTGTACAGCAAAAGGACTCCTTTTGAGTGCCAAAAGGGCCCCTTTTGAGAGCCAAAAGGACTCCTTTTGAAACACCGGGCGATTTCATCGGTCAATCCGAAGTGTTTCTTCGGCCAATCCGACGTGTTTTAATAGGTCAGTCATGACTGCAATATAGATATTATAATAAGATAATGTGTAAGGAAATCCAACATAAGTCAGACGGAAAAATGGGCGAGGTGTTGCGCTTCGCCGTTGTCGGTGTCATAGCCACGCTGATACAGTATGGAGTGTATTTCGGGCTGGTGCTGTGGCTCATCCCCACGTTTGCCATGACCATAGCCTATGCCGTCAGCTTCGCCTTCAACTTCGTTGCCTCCACACGCTACACGTTCCGTGTCAAGGCTTCGGCACGTCGTGGAGCCGGTTTTGCCCTAAGCCATGCCGTCAACTATGTGCTGCAGATGCTCACGCTCAATCTCTTCATCTGGTTGGGACTGTCCAAGCAATGGGCACCGATACCGATGTTTGCCGTCTGTGTGCCGGTCAACTTTGTGCTGGTGAGATACTTTTTAAAGGTAAAAAAGTAAAAAGGTAAAAGAGTAAAAAGGTGAAAGAGTAAAAGAGTAAAAAAGTAAAAAAGCTACAATTTAGATATTGATATGAATATAAAAGACAACCCCTTAGTTCGAATATTCACATCGCTCTTCCGCATTAAGCGCGAGGAACGTGCGTTGGCAATAGTGTTGTTGCTGGTGTTTATGGCATTGGATGCGCTCGTCGTATGCAAGTATTACGACATGTTCACACCGCTCAACGCCCATTATTGGCATCTGTTCATATCCAAGTTCCACATTTCGGGCTTCGACCCCATCACCTATTCGGTGGTGAGCGATTGGACGGCAGGCTACAATGTCTACCGCCATCCGCTGCTGGCGTTCTACATGTACGTGCCCTATCTTGTCAATCAGGCGCTGATATGGGCTACGGGCATCAACTGCGCCATATTCATCGTCACAGCCATACAGCTGTTCTCGGCTTTCTATGCAGCCATTTTCTTCTATCGCATTTGCCGTGAGATAGTGGGCGTGAGCCGCACCGACTCAACGCTGCTTACGTTCTTGCTCTTCGGTTTCGCCTTCGTGATGCTCTCGTCGATGGTGCCCGACCACTTCATCATATCCATGATGCTGTTGCTGCTTGCCCTCTACGTCAGCGGAAAGCTGATGATACGCCGCCGCAAGCTCACCATCTGGCAGTCGGCACTCTACTTCTTCCTCACCGCCGGAACGTCGCTCAACAACGGACTGAAGATATACTTGTCCGACCTTTTCGTCAACGGATTCCGTATATTCCGCCCCAAGTTCCTCTTCCTCGCCATCCTTCTGCCTGCCGCACTCACATGGGGAGCGGCACGCATGAGCTACGACCATATCGTATGGCCGCGTGATGTGGCAGCCAAGGCGGCACGCGCCAAGGCCAAGGCAGCCAAGGAGGCTAAGAAGAAGGCTGAAGCTGCCGAGCGACACCGCCAGGATTCCATACGCATAGCGTCGTTCACGCTGGAGCAGATGGATTCGTTGCGCCGCGATTCGGTGCAGCGCGACTCCATAGCCAAGGCAAAGCCGAAGCCTGTGCGTCGCCGCAAGAACGGCAAACCCATTGCCAATGGCGAGTTCATAGGCTGGACCGACATCACGACGTCGCGCTCGGAGTCGATTGTCGAGAACCTGCTGGGCGAGTCGATACAGCTCCATCAGGACTATGTGCTGGGCGATGTGCTCAAGTCGCGACCAATGATTGTAAGCTACAACCACTGGTACAACTATGCCGTTGAGGCTGTCATAGCCCTCCTCTTCGTGCTGGGAGTGTGGGCAGGACGCCGCTCGCGCTTCATGTGGCTTGTCATGTCGTACTTCGCACTCGACATGGTGCTGCACATAGGATTGGGATTTGGCATCAACGAGGTGTACATCATGTCGGCACACTGGATTTACGCCATACCGATAGCCGTTGCTTTCCTGCTCAAGAACGTAGGTCGCCGCCGCTATCAGCTTGCCCTTAAGGGCGTGCTGGCATTGCTCGCCTTGTGGCTGTGGGCGTGGAACGTCACGCTCATTGTGGGCTATCTGTATTAGCAGCCCGCGCCTTATACATTATATATATACGCAGCTCTGCAGCTGCCTAACACTTCTTGCATAACTGTCGACAACCATGCTGATAAGAAAAGAAGAACGCCCCGTGGCACTCGTTGCCGCCTTAGTGTTCACCGTGCTCAACGCATTGCTCATATACGCCCACTACGATTCGTTCACGCGAGGGGCGCACGTGGGCTTCTGGTCGGTGTTCTACAACCACCTGAACATGTCGGGCTACGATGTCTTCTCGCTGATATTCATATCGTGCATGCGCCTGCACTGGAACTCGTTGCGCCATCCGCTCTTCGTGCTCCTGCTGCTGCCGCTCTACTGGATCAACCATATGCTCATGCCACCGACCGAGTTCAACTTCGCACCGTTCCTCATGGCGGCGCTACTCATAGTGTGCGACGTGGCAGGAGCTGTACTTCTGCACCGCATATTGCGCGATATTGTAGGTGCCAACCGCTCGGATGCCGCCATGCTCACAGCCATGTTCTACGGCATAGCGCACGTGATGGTGGCAACGATGGTGCCCGACCATTTCGCACTGTCGCTGCCCCTGCTCATGCTTACGCTCTATGTCACAGGCAAGCACTTGCTGCACGGCACACGCATGCCGCTGTGGCAGTCGGCAGTTCTGTATTTCTTCACCGCCGGCGTTACGCTCACCAATGGCGTCAAGGTGGCGCTGGCAGCGTGGATAGCCAACGGAAAGCGCGTGTTTTCGGTGCGCAGCATACTGTCGTTCGTAGTGCCAACGCTCATACTTGGAGCCGTCTATGTGGCTACGCAGAGCCTTATCATAGTCCCGCAGGAGCGTAGCATCAAGCGCATTGAGGCGCATGTGGCTAAGAAAGATCCTGCACGTATAGAGCGGTTGAAGAAGCACGACGAGTTCGTGCGCCGTCAAAACGGTGAGGCTATGACCAAGAAGGTGCCCCTGCTTGAGTGGAGCGACATGACCACTTCGCGCTGGCAGTCGGTGGTAGACAATCTCATGGGCGAGTCGTTGCAGCTGCATCGCGACCATCTTATGGAGGACGTGCAGCAGACGCGCCCCGTATTCGTGGGCTATCGCTCATTTATTAATTACGTCGTTGAGGCTGTGCTCGTGCTCCTGCTCATAGTGGGTGCGTGGGTGGCGCGCCGCGAACGCTTCTTCCTCGTGGTCGCTTCGTGGTTTGCTTTCGACATGATGATGCACTTAGGGTTCGGTTTCGGACTCAACGAGGTGTACATCATGACCGCCCACTGGGCTTTCATATTCCCCATCGGAGCCGCCTATCTGCTGCGTCGCAGTACATCCGGGGCGCTGCGCCTGCTCGTTGCATCGCTCACGGTGTGGCTTTGGGCGTGGAACGGAACAATCCTTTTCGGCTATCTGCTGTAGCCCTTCAGCCTATACGTGTATATTTCAGGCACAGCCTGTATAAATAGTGATAGATAAAACTATGCGAATCTTACATCTGATAACCCATTTTGACCTTGGCGGAGCCGAACGTGTCGCCGCCAACATAGCCGCGTCTACGAGCAAAGGTATGGAATATCATGTCGCTGAGATACTGCGCGGACGTTCAGACTACACCCCCAAGTTTCTCTCGGAGCTGCGCGCCGCGGGCGTGACGTGCCACCGTTCGTGGATGCCCGACATCAGTTGGCACTTCCTTGTGGAACGTATTGCAGCCCTGCTGTTCCCCTTGCGCATGCTCTATCTTATGCTGCGACTGCGCCCCGACGTCATACACACCCACACCGAGACCCCCGACCTCGCTCTGTACGTGTGCGTCAGACTCATGCCGTGGCTCTTTCGCCATACACGCATAGTGCGCACCATACACAATACGAGGCTCTGGACCGGACTGCCACGCACAGCCCGCTGGGTGGAACGTATGTTCATAAAGCGTCAGTCTAACGTAGCCATATCCGATTCGGTGCGCGACGCCTATGCCGGACGTTTCGGCTCGGAGCCGCCGATAATACATAACGGGGTGGGCGAGGTGCCCCAGCAGCCATGGACGCAGCTGCATCCGGGCAAGGTGAACATCCTCTTTGCCGGCCGACTCGAACCGCAGAAGGGCGTGAACGTGCTTTGCGACGTGCTGCGCATGATGTCTGCCGACCAGCGTTTCTTCTTCACCATAGCCGGCGACGGCTCCCAACGCCCACTCGTGGAGCACACTCTGGCAGGCGGCGAAACCGGACTGCCGCTCACTAACGCCCGTCTTCTTCCGCCTATATACTCACTCCCTTCATATTTGGCATCGTTCCACTATCTGTTTATGCCCTCGGTATTTGAGGGACTGAGCATGCTCTCGATGGAGGCAAGCATCAATCGTCTGCCCGTCATAGCCAACGACGCTCCCGGACTGCGCGATACTCTGCCCCACGACTGGCCCCTTATGGCACACGGCAATGCCCTGGACGACTATCGCCGCATCTTCGAGCGCCTTTGCGACGACGCTTTCCGCACCCGAATAGCCGACAAGGCACAGCAGTATGCACGCCTTAATTTCTCCATACGCAGCATGCAGCAACGATACGAGGAGTTTTATCTCACCCCGAAACGATAAGCGCAAATGTTCGGGTTTCATAACATTTAACTCCATAAAGACAAGAAAATCAACCAAAAAAGCGTAACTTTGCATCCTATAGTGAATTTAGGACAGATATCAGAATAACAAAATAAAGAAAAAATGGCACAAGAAGACGTTTTCAAGAAAATTGTGAGTCATTGCAAGGAGTATGGTTTCGTATTCCCAAGCAGCGAAATCTATGACGGTCTGGGCGCAGTATATGACTACGGACAGAACGGCGTTGAGCTTAAGAACAACATCAAGCAATACTGGTGGCAGAGCATGGTGCTCCTCCACGAGAACATCGTGGGCATCGACTCAGCCATATTCATGCACCCTACTATATGGAAGGCCAGCGGACACGTTGACGCTTTCAACGACCCACTCATCGACAACCGCGACTCAAAGAAGCGCTACCGTGCCGACGTTCTCATCGAGGATCAGATAGCAAAGTATGATGAGAAGATTGAGAAGGAGATTGCCAAGGCACGCAAGCGTTTCGGCGACTCGTTCGACGAGGCTCAGTTCCGTGCCACCAACGCACGCGTTATAGAGCACCAGCAGAAGCGCGACGCTCTGCACGAACGTTATACCAAGGCTATGCAGGGTCCGGATCTTGCCGAGCTGAAGCAGATTATCGCGGACGAGGAAATCGTTGACCCCATCAGCGGCACCAAGAACTGGACCGACGTACGCCAGTTCAACCTCATGTTCTCTACCGAAATGGGTTCTACTTCTGAAGGCGCAATGAAGGTATATCTGCGTCCTGAGACTGCTCAGGGCATCTTCGTCAACTATCTCAACGTTCAGAAGACTGGCCGTATGAAGATTCCTTTCGGTATCGCTCAGATTGGTAAGGCTTTCCGTAACGAGATTGTTGCACGTCAGTTCATCTTCCGTATGCGCGAGTTTGAGCAGATGGAAATGCAGTTCTTCGTTCAGCCAGGCACCGAACTCGAATACTTCCAGAAGTGGAAGGAGACACGTATGAAGTGGCACCAGACTCTCGGCTTCGGTGCAGAGAACTACCGTTTCCACGATCACGAGAAACTTGCCCACTACGCCAACGCCGCTACCGACATCGAGTTCCGCATGCCGTTCGGATTCAAGGAGGTTGAGGGCATTCATAGCCGTACAAACTTCGACCTCTCACAGCACGAGAAGTTCTCTGGTCGCTCAATCAAGTACTTCGACCCGATGACCAAAGAGTCGTACACTCCTTATGTAATTGAGACCTCAATAGGCGTTGACCGCATGTTCCTCAGCATCATGTGCCACTCTTATCGTGAGGAAAAGCTCGACAACGGAGAGACCCGCGTCGTTCTGCTTCTGCCTCCTGCACTCGCTCCGACGAAGTTGGCTGTGCTCCCACTCGTAAAGAAAGACGGACTGCCAGAGAAGGCTCGCGAGATAGTGAACAACCTCAAGTTCCACTTCAACACTCATTATGATGAGAAGGACACTATCGGTAAGCGCTATCGTCGCCAGGATGCAGTCGGAACTCCTTACTGCGTGACTGTCGACTACGACACTCTGAAGGACAATACCGTTACTCTTCGCTTCCGCGACACTATGGAGCAGGATCGTGTAAGCATCGATCAGCTTCAGAGCATCATCGAGGACAAGGTGAGCATCACCAGTCTCCTCAAGAAATTACAGTAATATAAAGAATGAAGAATTTTAATATTTTCGCACTCTCGGCGCTCGTAGCGGTTCTCATTGCAGGACTTGCCTCGTGCAGCGAGACATCGGACGAGGTTGAGGAGTATGCCGATTGGCAGAACGTCAACGCTACTTACTTCGACAAGACTTATTCCGAGGCTAAGAAGAAGGCTGATGCCGGTGACGCAAGCTGTAAGGTTTTGCGCGCTTACAACATTGACGAGAAGGTGGCAACCCACTCTTACGACCATATCGTCGTGAACGTGCTCAAGGCTGGAAACGGCTCGGGATGCCCGCTCTATACCGACTCTGTGAAGGTACACTACAGTGGACGACTGCTGCCTTCTGCCAGTTATCCCAACGGCAAGGTGTTCGACCAGTCGTGGACAGGCGATTACGACCTCACAACAATGATGCCTGTGAAGTTTGCCGTGAAAGGTCTTGTCACCGGATTTAGCACCGCTCTGCAGTATATGCACATCGGCGACCGCTGGCAGGTTATCATTCCGCAGCAGTTGGCTTACGGATCGTCAAACACACCGGGTGCAGCTTACTCTACACTCATATTTGACGTGACCCTCGTGGCATACTATCGTGCCAACGATGTTCCAAAATCGGCATCTCGTTCGGGCGATGGCAAGAATGCTGAATCGTCAGGTTGCTGGATTTATGAATAGTCTACAAGATCCCGTTTGCTATATATATAATAATGTAAGTGAACGTCCGTAAGTTCAGAGATTTCTGTAGTTGAAGGAAGGATGTAGCCCTTTTGATTCTTATAGGTTCATACCTTAGGATTCAGAAGGGCTACATTTTTTTTGTATGTCTTTGATCTATATCAAACAGGGGTTTTGATGTATGTCAAATCAACCTTAATTTTGTTGTGTGTACGCACACAATACTTTGATTTACATCAAAAATCAGGCGAGAAAGGGTAAGAAATGCGTATAAACTCTTGGTTGTGTACGTAAACAATAGTAACTTTGCATCGTCAAAACAAGGGAACCGCGAGGCAACCTCGATAGACAACACATCATGAAGGTATAGAAAATTTGAGAGGTTTAAGGTAAATAGACTATCAGAATATAATTCAAAGAGAAGGTAAAGGATTAGGATGACTTGATAGAAGGTATAAAGATTAGGATGACTTCAGAAGGTAGTAAAGATTAGGATGACTCAGAAGAAGGTAATAAAGATTAGGATGACTTGAAAAGGTAGAAGGTGATTGAGTTAAGATAACAACACAATGATTAGTAAGTATTAGCAAGAAGGTAAAGACAGAAGATTGCATTAAGGGATAACAAGAAGATCGGTAAAGTCAAAGGTAAAGACAGAAGATTGCATAGAAAGGATAACAAGGACAATAGGTAAAGAGAAAGTCAATAGGTAAGAGAAGTCAATAGGTAGAAAGTAAAAGGTATTGGAAGTTAATAGGTTTAATGGTTTTAAAGGTAAAAAGGTTATGTTGATGACAATGATGATGACCCTATTTGCAGCCAGTGCTGCAATAGGAATGTGGGGAGACGGCAACGGTAAATGATCGTTTGTCCTCCCCCTGAGGCAAGACGGAGCGCAAGTCAAAACGCAATGAGGTCTGGCTAATTAAATGGGAAAATAATAATTTTAAAATAAGAAGAGGCTGTTTCGGACAATACCGAAACAGCCTCTTTTGCGTGTATGGATATTTTATTAATCCCACAGGTGCGGATCGTCGAGCGACATGAGCACACCCTGGTCGACGGTATTGCCGCCGTCGGGCAGTATTATTTCAACTTTACCGTTGTCTTCGCTGTCGTTGACCTCTCCTGATGCAGCTATAGGCATGATTGTGTCGATAGCTATCACCTCTGACTGAGGTGCTGTATATGATTTCTTTTTCATTTTGTTGAGTTGATTTATTGATGTCTGTAATTTGTAATGTTAGCTTGCTTAGGCTATGGCGGGGACGCCATAGCCTCCTGTCGTTTGTCGGACACTCTAAGTTTTTGATTATTCAGAGTGCCGTATGCGACGGTAGTTTATTTCACTGCAAACTTTTTTCCGTTCTTTATGTAGATGCCCTTGGTCAGCGAATTGCCGTTGACGCGCTGTCCCTGTAGGTTGTATACGGCGTTGTCAGTGGCGTTGCTGTTGTCCATAACGATAGAGTTGATGGCTGTTTCAACGCCCTTGATGCTTATCTTGAGCATTGCGGGTGTGATAGAGGCGTTGTTGCTTATGGTGAAGAAGCAGCGGAATGCCTTGGTCTTAGAGTCTGGATTTACAAACAGAACCTTTCCGTCTTCGGTAACGCCGGCTGCCTTAACGGTGCCGTTTTTGGTTATGTCGATGGGCGAGTAGATGCCCTGGAATGTCACGTCAGCGTTGCCTTCAGTATTCGGAGCGTCAGCGCTCACTTCCTTACCGTTGAATGTGTAGGTTGTGCCGGCAACAGTAGGCTTGATGAGGTAGGGCACGCCAGCCTCAATGCTTGTAGCGTCAGCGAAGTTAACGGTATTGCCGTTGACTGCCTCAAACTTCTCTACGAGTGTGCCTTCGCCGAATTTTGCCTTTATCTCTTCCTCGCTTATGGCGAACGGAACGCAAAGAGTGTTCCACTTGTTGGCTACAAGGGTGCGGTTGAGCTTAACGTATGTGTTGTCCAAAGTCTTGAGGTTGTTGGCGCTTTCTTCTGCCAAATCAATTACAGGATAGTCGACATAAATCTTGATGCTTGTTGGAGCAGCGTAGATTCCAACCGTATGACTGTTTTTGAACGACACCTTTTGTGAGTTGCCAGTCCATATAATCTTGTCTGATTCTATCTTGTAGTTGCCCTCAGAAGTGCCTTGCAGTCTGTTCATATCGCTACCAACCATTTCTATACGGATGATTTTTCCGCTCTCTACAGTTATATCTGTAGAGCTGCCTCTACCATTGATATGATATTCGTTTGTAGCAAATGAAGCTAATCCAGAATGAATCTTGGCTCCATATTTAGCCATTTCGTCCGATTGAGTAGAGCCATTCAAGATACTTGTATGTCCCTTGTCTTTGCCGGCAACGAATTCAATGACCTTAAAGTCGATATTCTCAACAACATTGTTTACGTTCAGTTCGTAAGAAACTGCGCCTTGTGTGTATTTGTCGTTACCTGCAAATGTTGCAGTAATGGTTGTTGTGCCCCAAGAGTTAAGTGTTACATTGCCGTTTTCGTCCACTCTTGCAACGTAAGAGTTTGAACTTGTGTATGTGACAGGCAAGCTGTTTGGGTTTATGAGTCGTACATATTGCTTAGCCTCATTGCTGTTTCCGTTGAAGTCGGCTGTGGCTGATGTTGCAGCGAAAGTGATGCCGTTGTCGCGACGCCGTTTCTTATAGATTTGTACAGTGCTGTTATTATCGTAATAGCCAAAACTACTACCGTTACTAAAGCTCAGATTCTTTTTTCTTGGTCTTTCGTTGTTCTTTACAGTTGCATTTCCGTCTTGAATTATAGAAATGCTGAAAAGGCAATATTTATCTGTTGAAGCCTGCATCTGAACATTCTCTTTATAACGGCTTTCATATGAAATATACTGACCATTAAACTTCAGATACCAGTTGCTTCCATTGCTTTCAAGTATGGTTTCGCCCAATCCTTCTGTATATTTGAGAATACCGTCAGTGATAGTAACCTGAACAGGGTCTATTTTTGTACCCTCTGTATTCACCGCTCCCATTGCGTTAGTTCCCGAAGCAATTACCACAATGTCTCCGCTCTTCAGTTCCGAAGCGTCAGTTACGAGTTTGTAGGTGTCACCTTCAGCGGCTTTACCTACCAATGAGCATGCTATCGTCAGCATTGCTACAAACAAAAAACGTAGATGTCTTGTCATAATTAAAATGTTGTTTTTACGATTTTATTATCCTTTTTATATTCTTTGTTCAAGCGTTATAATCCTCTTGAAAAAAACTGCAAAAACCGACGCTTTTCAAATGTACTCCTTTTGGCTTCTAAAAGGAGTCCTTTTGCTCTCCAAAAGGACTCCTTTTGCATCCCAAAAGTACCCCTTTTGCAATGCAAAAGGACTACATTTTTCGGAGCACTGTTATTTCGTCGTAATTACACTGTTTTAATATCTAATATTTATTGACGTGCAAAGTTAATCAAAAAAAGCCATTAAGCGATAATTTTCGGTCGCTTAATGGCTCTTTATCAACGGAATATGGCGTTAGTGTGGACGTTTTAGACCATCTTTAACGCCTTATTTGCAAATGTTTTAATTGTTTTATCTGCGTGCGCAGCAGCCTGCTTTGGCGAGATGCCATACCTCGCGCACCCACAGCACGAGGCTCGAACCGATGATGATTGTCCCCCAATCCTTCAGCGAGAGGCTCACCACGTTGAAGAAGTCTTGCAGTATCGGAGTCTCAACCATCAGCACCTGTCCTGCGAATATTATCACAACGATGGTGAGCAGACCCTTGCATCCGCCGAAGTGGAGCGCCGAACGTCCCGTCTCGAAGGCTCGCGCGTTGAACAGATAGAAGAAGTGAGTCATGACGAATATGGTGAACAGCAGCGTCAGTTCGTATGCCGTGAGGTGTCCCTCGGTCCAGAACGTCAGAGTGCCGAAGCCTGCGAAGAGTTGCAGATAGTTGAGCGAGAGCATATCGCTGAGGCTGCTTATGTCGGCATGTTTGAACACGAGCAGGAAGAAGAACAGCAACACGAAGAACAGTGCGCCCACTCCTACAATCTCGCCGTACATGGGGCGTGTCAGAATGAAGGCGTGGCGGTCGCGCGGACGGTCGTGCATTACGCTCTCCGACGGCGGCAACGACGCCAGAGCCATGGCTGCGAAGGTGTCCATAATCAGATTTATCCACAGCATCTGCGTCACCGTTAGCGGCGACTCGGTGCCCATGAAGGCTCCGATGAGCACTATCAGACAAGCCGTAACGTTGACGGTGAGCTGGAAGAGCAGAAATCTCTGTATGTTCTGATACAATGAGCGTCCCCACATCACAGCTTTGCCGATAGATGAGAACGAGTTGTTGATGATGGTAATGTCCGACGCCTCCTTAGCCACCGATGTTCCGTCGCCCATCGACAGGCCCACGTGCGCGGCTCGCAGGGCAGGGGCGTCGTTGGTTCCGTCGCCCGTCACAGCCACAACCTGGTTGAGTCGTTGCAGCGTTTCGACGAGTCGCTTCTTGTCCATGGGTCGTGCACGGGCTATAATCTTGAGTTCGTGCACACGCTGTAGCAGCTGTTCGTCGCTCATGGCTGCAAACTCAGGTCCGGTTATGATGTTGCGGTCGGAGTCAGTTTCGTTCCAAAGTCCTATCTGTCTGCCTATCTCACGTGCTGTGGCAGGAGTGTCGCCGGTGACAATCTTGATGTTTATTCCTGCGTCAAGACACTCCTTGATGGCGTCCGGCACATCGCTGCGCACGGGGTCGGCAATAGCTGTTATGCCTATGAAGTGCAGTCGGGTGGCTGTGACTCTGCCGTTGCTGATGGCAACGTCGCCCTTGTCGAGCATCTGGAATGCAAAACCCAGTGTGCGCATGGCGTGGTTCTGATAGTCGAGCAACTGGTTTTCAATGCGTTCACGAGTAGCGCCTTCGCCCATGGTGCGGCACATGGCGAAGACTATTTCGGGAGCGCCCTTGACGTACAGAATACGTCGGCCGGGCATCAGAGCCGAGTCTACCACAGTAGCCATATACTTCCGCTCGGTGTTGAAGGGCAGTTGGTCGACTATGGTAGAATTTTCGCGCAGCTCACGGTAGTCGGTGCCGTACTCGTAGAGCCACAGCAGCAGTGCGCCCTCAGTAGGATTGCCGAGCACGGAGGGGCAGTCGGGCTCGGTGAAATCGAGCTGTGCGGTGGAGTTGAGCGCCATTGACTCCGCCACAGCCGAACTCTTTTCGTCGAGTCCGTACAGTTGCAGGCTGTCCACACGCATCTGGTTCTGCGTCAGCGTGCCCGTCTTGTCGGTGCATATCACCGTCGTTGCACCCATGGTTTCGCATGCGTGCATCTTGCGCACGAGATTGTTGGTCTTGAGCATACGTCGCATGCTGTACGCCAGACTCAACGTCACAGCCATGGGCAGGCCCTCGGGCACCGAAACCACAACCAGTGTGACGGCTATCATGAGCGTCTGCAGCAGGTAGGCTATGAACGGCAGCCATTCGAACTGCACGTACGAGGACGAAAGGAAGTACATCAGGATGCGGCCTATGATGATGCCTGCACCTACGCAGTAGCTCAGTTTGGCAACGAGCCGACCCAGTCCGTCAAGCTGTTCGTCGAGCGGAGTCTTCACCGAATTGTCTATCTGCACCGCCTCGAACACCTTGCCCTGCTCGGTATGGTCGCCTATGGCAAGCACGCGCATTATGCCGTGTCCCTCCATCACCTTGGTTCCCTTCATGACGTGGTTGGACGGGAACGTAGCCTGGCTGTCAAACTCGCTTGCAACGGTGGTTTTGGCGCACATAGGTTCGCCCGTCAGCGTCGATTCGTCGACGTTCAGTAGCGTTAATTCCATCAGTTCGCCGTCGGCAGGAATCTCCTCGCCCGTGTTTACAATCACTATGTCGCCCACAACGACCTCGCGGCGTGGTATCTGTGTCGTGTTTGAATCGCGAATCACCTCCACCGGCTCGTCGTCATTCACCTTGTTGAGTATGGCAAACTCCTTGTCGGCCTGATATTCGAAGTAGAACGAGAGGCCCGTGGCCAGCATTATAGCCACGAATATGCCAACAGGCTCGAAGAAGACGGTCGGTCCGTCGCCCAGAGCGAAGTATTCGTAGCACGAGATAAGTATCGAGAGCGCGCCGGCAATGAGCAGAATGATGATGAGCGGGTCGCGGAATTTGTCTAAGAATTGTAGCCAAAGCGGAGCCTTGGCGGGCGGTGTGAGCACGTTCTCGCCATACTTCGAGCGGCTCTGGGCAACCTCTCGGGCGGTGAGACCGGTGTAGTGATGTTTGGATTCCATAGTGTTATTGTTGATGTTAACGTTCACAATGTGCAAAGTTATCAATTATATGGCAAAACGAAGCTGACTGAAATGCAAAAAAATATTACGCCCGAAGTTACACGTACATTATATTTTGACTTTTCACTTTTTTTTCGTACTTTTGCGAGTCAACAGAATTTTTATTCCCAACTTACTATAAAAACCCACTACGGCAATATATGGACGACGAGATAAAAGACAACGAAGAGATAAAGAAGGAGAACGTACAGCCCAACGACGAAGCCACTTCAGACAACGATATCGAGTCTGGCGGCGACGACGCTGCTGCCGATACGTCGGCTCCGACCAATCATTCCGACTATAAGCCGGTGAACCGTTTTGACGCTTCTGCCGTTCATCATCTGAGTGGTATGTATCAGAACTGGTTCCTTGACTACGCCTCGTACGTCATACTTGAACGTGCCGTGCCGCACATCGAGGACGGACTGAAACCCGTGCAGCGACGCATACTGCACTCGATGAAGCGCATGGACGACGGCCGATTCAACAAGGTGGCAAACATTGTGGGCCATACCATGCAGTTCCATCCGCACGGTGACGCCTCGATAGGTGACGCTCTGGTGCAGATGGGACAGAAGGATCTGCTCGTAGACTGCCAGGGTAACTGGGGAAACATACTCACCGGCGACCGTGCTGCGGCTCCGCGATACATCGAGGCACGTCTCTCGAAGTTTGCTCTCGACGTGGTGTTCAATCCCAAGACTACCGACTGGCAGCTCTCTTACGACGGCCGTAACAAGGAACCGATTACGCTGCCTGCCAAGTTTCCGCTGCTTTTGGCACAGGGAGCTGAGGGCATTGCCGTAGGGCTCAGCTCGAAGATAATGCCGCACAACCTTGTCGAGATATGCGATGCAGCCATTCACTACTTGCGTGGCGAGGAATTCCAGCTTTATCCCGACTTCCCTACAGGCGGATCGGTTGACGTGGCAAAATACAACGACGGCCAGCGTGGAGGCATAATAAAGGTGCGCGCCAAGATAGAGAAGCTCGACCAGAAGACCATCGTCATACGCGAGATACCCTACTCGAAGACTACCACAACGCTCATCGACTCAATCCTTAAGGCCATTGACAAGGGAAAGATCAAGGCAAAGAAGGTAGATGACAACACGGCAGCCGAAGTTGAGATTCAGGTTCACCTCGCTCCGGGCGTGTCGAGCGACAAGACCATCGACGCATTGTACGCATTCTCCGACTGCGAGATAAACATCTCGCCCAACTGCTGTGTAATCGAGGACAACAAGCCGTGCTTCCTCACCGTCAGCGACGTGCTGCGCCACAGCACCGACACCACAATGGGTCTGCTGCGCAAGGAACTCCTCATACGCAAGGCTGAACTTGAAGAGCAGCTGTTCTTCTCGTCGTTGGAGCGCATTTTCATTGAGGAGCGTATATATAAGGAGAAGAAGTTCGAGCAGTCGAAGTCGCAAGACGAGGTTGTAGCGTTCATCGACTCAAAGCTCGAACCGTTCAAAAACCAGATATTCCGGGTGCCTTCTGCCAAGACTTCGGCTGAAGGCATTGTGGAGCAGGAGATGGTGGAATACACGTTCCACCGCGAAATCACACGCGACGACATTCTGCGACTGCTCGAAATCAAGATGCAGCGCATACTGAAGTACAACAAGGACAAGGCCGACGAACTCATAGCACGCATCAAGGCAGAACTTGCCGACATAGAGTACGACCTCGCCCACATGACCGACGTCACCATACACTGGTTTGAATACATACGCGACAAGTATGGCAAGGACCATCCGCGACGCACCGAGATACGCAGTTTCGACACCATCGAGGCTTCGAAGGTGGTAGAGGCTAATCAGAAACTCTACATCAACCGACAGGAAGGATTCATCGGAACAGGCCTTAAGAAGGACGAATTCGTGTGCAACTGCTCCGATATCGACGACATTATAGTGTTCTTCAAGGACGGAAAGTACAAGATGGTACGCGCTGCCGACAAGATATTTGTGGGCAAGAACATCCTGCATGTACAAGTTTTCAAGCGCAACGACAAGCGTACTATATATAATGTGGTGTATCGCGACGGCAAGAACGGACCCGCTTACATCAAGCGTTTCTTCGTTCCTACGATGACGGTGGGCAAGGACTACGACCTCACGCAGGGCACTCCAGGCTCGCGTGTGCTCTATTTTACAGCCAATCCCAATGGCGAAGCCGAGGTAATCAAGGTTACTCTCGAAGCCAACCCGAAGCTGAAGCGAATATTCATCGACAAGGACTTCTCTGAAATAGGCATCAAGGGACGCACGTCGAAGGGCAATCTCGTGACGCGAAACCCCATCCACCGCATCGGTCTGAAGAGTCATGGACACTCTACTTTGGGCGGACGGAAGGTGTGGTACGACCCCGATGTCAACCGACTCAACTACGACGAGCACGGCAGACTGCTCGGCGAGTTCTACGACGACGACTCAATACTCGTCGTTCTCGACGATGGCAACTTCTATATATCAACCTTCGACGCTAACAACCATTATGAGTCGAACATAAAGATAATAGAGAAGTGGGACCCCGACAAGGTGTGGACAGCCGTGCTGTACGATGCCGACAACGACAACAATCTGTATCTTAAGCGATTCCGTATGGAGGCAACCAAGCGCCCGCAGAACTACATCGGCGAGAATCAGGAGAGCCGGTTGGTGCTGCTTACAGATACGGTTTATCCCCGACTGGAGGTTGACTATGCCCCGACTACGGCTCCCGACGGCTCGACCATGCAACGTCCGCCACTCGAAATCGATGCCGATGAGTTCATAGCAGTAAAGGGATTCAAGGCAAAGGGCAAACGTGTGACAACGCTCGAAGTAACCGATGTGAAGGAACTGGAGCCTACCCGATTCCCCGAACCGGAAAATGAAGAGGCTGACGACACTGCCGATGAAGAACCCGAAAACCTCGATCCAGATGCAGGCAAGAGCCAGCAGCAGGTGATAGACGAAATGACCGGACAACTCAACATATTTACTGAGAATGCAGATCTTTAAGAACATATTCATTGCCATTGCGCTGCTGTGCAATGGAGGGGCAACGGTTGCTGCACAATCCGATAGCGACTATGTCCCGGATGAGGCTCTGTCAGCCCGCAGCGAGCGCCCGATGCTGAAGACAAACGCCATGATTATAGGCGTAGGAGCAACCAATCTGCTCGACACTTATCTCTCGCCTGAGAAGTATCGTGGCTTGGATGTGCGCTTTCTTTCGCACACTCGTCGCGAGAAAGACTCCACCGTGTGGATCAATCAGTTCCAGCACGAGGGCAACGTGGCTTATGCTGACAATCGTTCGGGCAATGGCGGCGAGATGGCAGGAGGCTATACGTTCCGCTATTCGCTTCTGCGCAAGTGGAATGTGAGCTTGTGGAGCCATCCGTTGCAGCTCATTGCGGGTGGAACGGCAGCCGGAAACATCGGCATAATATACAATACACGCAATGGAAACAACCCTGCCAACGCCCAGCTTTCGCTCCATATAGAGCCTACAGTGGGCTTCGACTATCCTATAGGACGCCCCAACGGCAAGCGTGGCATCGCCTTCCGACCGGGTGACGCAGCACGTTATCCCGTGGTGTTGCACTACGAAGCCTCGGCACCTCTGTTCGGACTGATGTTCTCACCCAATTACGGACAGTCGTATTACGAGATATTCAACCGTGGCAACTACGACCATAACTGCGTGCCAACGACCATAGGTTCAACCCCGTCGTTGCGCCAGATGCTGACGATCGACTTCCGTCTGGCACACACAACGTGGCGAATCGGCTACCTGGGAACCATCGAACAGTCGCAGGTGAACAATCTCAAGACCCACATCTACACCCATTCGCTCATGATAGGTATAGTGAAGAGGTTTCGCACCGTGAAGCAATAGCCACAGACTAAGCAAAGAAGTGACAGCAAACGAATGTGAAATGCCCCTCCCGACGAATGGAGGATAAATATAAACAAGATGACAAACAGTAAGCTTATACGCAACATCGTTGTGGCAATCATTGCGATACTCTCGCTCGGTTCATGCGTTGACGAGGAGGAATATGCCGACAATCCGCGTGGCAACTTTGAAGCTTTGTGGAAGATTGTCGACGAACACTACTGCTTCTTCGACTACAAGCAGGAGCAGTATGGACTCGACTGGAACGCCGTTTACGACAAATACTCGCGCCAGATAGCTGATGATATGACCGACAGCCAGCTATTTGAGGTGTTGGGCAATATGCTTGGCGAGTTGAAGGACGGCCATGTCAATATGTATTCGTCGTGGGATGTGGCGCGCAACTGGTCGTGGCACGAGAACTATCCTTCAAATCTGAGCGACACACTCATCAACCGCTACCTCGGCACCGATTACCGTATATCGTCAGGCATGCGTTATCGCATACTCGACGACAACATCGGCTACATCCGATTGCAGTCGTTTGCATCGTCAATGGGCGAAGGCAATCTCGACGAAATACTCTATTATCTCATGCCGTGCAACGCTATCATCATCGACATACGCGACAATGGCGGCGGAATGGTTACGTCGGCAGAGCAGCTGGCGGCACGATTCACCAACAGCACGTTGCTTGTCGGCTACATGCAACATAAGACCGGACGCGGCCATTCTGACTTCTCGTCGATGCAGGAGCAGCGCCTCAAGCCGTCGAAGGGAATACGCTGGCAGAAGCGCGTGGCAATACTTACCAACCGGTCGGTGTATAGCGCCGCCAACGAATTTGTCAAGTACATGCGCTGTTGTCCTAACGTTGTACAGATAGGCGACCGCACAGGTGGCGGAGCAGGAATGCCTTATTCCAGCGAACTGCCCATAGGATGGAGCATACGCTTCTCGGCTTGCCCCATGTACGACAAGGACGGCAACAGCACCGAGTTCGGTATAGCGCCCGACTACGACGTGCAGCTCTCGCAAACCGACCTTCTGCGTGGCAAGGACACGATAATAGAGAAGGCAAGAGAGGTGCTCAGACAATGACAATTGAATAATTAACACAATAAAAACAATTCACTATGAACAAAGCAATCAACACAAACAACGCTCCCGCAGCAATCGGTCCTTACTCACAGGCTATTGAGGCTAACGGCATGGTATTCGCATCTGGTCAGCTTCCTATCGACCCTGCAACAGGCAACTTCGCCGAGGGTGGTATCAAGGAGCAGACACGTCAGTCGCTCACCAACGCCCAGAACATCCTCAAGGAGGCTGGTACCGACCTGGCACACGTTGTTAAGACAACTGTATTCTTGAGCGATATGGCTAACTTCGGTGAAATGAACGAGGTGTACTCTGAGTTCTTCACACAGCCTTTCCCTGCACGTTCAGCCGTTGCAGTGAAGACTCTTCCGAAGAATGCGCTCGTTGAAGTAGAGTGCATCGCAGTGAAATAACGCTCCGCAGAAATACGTATAGACATGAATGGAGACTACAGCAAGTTTTCTGCCGTAGTCTCCATTTTTAGTATCAAGGCAATAATAACCCTTCTGAAAATCATCTTCCTAACAATAAACTAACCATTACTACATGAAGTTAAGTTCACTTTTACTCATGGCTCTATGCCTTCCGCCACTGCTAAACGATGCCGTCGTACAGGCCAAAGAGAGTCAGTTTCAGTTGAAGCAATGCAATGTTGCCAATCCTGAGAACACCCCACGTCCGGTATTTCCCGTTCCGAGCCGCAGACAGATGCTATGGAACGAAACCGAGTTTTACGCCTTCTTCCACTACGGCATGGACACATACACCGGCAAGGAGTGGGGCGACGGCACCGAAGACGAATCCATCTTCGCACCCACACGAGTGCCCGACCCTGCCCAATGGCTCCGTGTGGCAAAGCAGGCGGGCATGAAGGGCGGCATAGCCGTAGTGAAACATCACGACGGATTCTGCCTTTGGCCCACTAAGACTACCGACCACAGCGTCTTGAACTCAGCCACCGAGACAGCCCGCAAGACAAATATTCCGCGCGACTTTGCCCGTGCTGCCCGCAAGCTGAAGATGAAATACGGATTCTACGTGTCGCCGTGGGACCTCAGCAGCATCTATTGGGGCGAGAAAGACAGCCAGGGACGCTACACCGACAACTACGCCAAGAAGGTGTTTTTCCCCCAATGTGTAGAGCTGGCGCAGTATGGGTCGGACCAGTTTGAAATGTGGTTTGACGGTGCAACGGGTGGCGATCATGCCGGATATTACGGTGGTTCATATGGCGGCAAGGGTACAACGGGCCGCCGAACGATAGACAATGCACAGACATTCTACGACATTCCCAACCTGCGCGACTCCATTCACAAGCTGCTTCCTAACGTTGTGATGTGGGGAGTAGGCGGTGAGGTGCGCTGGATAGGCAATGAAGCAGGCCACGCAGGCGAAACCTGCTGGGCAATGGGGTCGGGCGAGAGCGGCAATGCTGATGCCTGGCGCTGGTGTCCGGGCGAAAGTGACGCCAAGGCCACCACAGGCGGATGGTTCTGGAAGAAGAACGAGAAGGTGCTTTCAGCCGAACGGCTCTTCCAGATGTATCTGGAGACAGTGGGACGCAACGCTACGCTCATCCTCAATCTGCCCCCCGACGTCAACGGACTTATTCCGCAAGCCACCGCTCAACGTATGGCTGAACTCGGACGCATGCTGAAGACGCGACTGGGCAACGACCTTGCGCTGAAGGCTAAGATCAGTGTGAGCGAGGAGCGCACCCCAGGTGCACACACCGACTACTCCGTACGCCGACTCACCGACGGCAACAAGAATACCTATTGGGCTACGAACGATGCAACGACACATGCCACCATCACGCTGAAGTGGGACAAACCCGTCACAGTGCGATATGTTCAGCTGATGGAGCACATCAAGCTCGGACAGCGTGTGCGCTCGTTCACCATAGAGACAAGCGACGACGGCACCATATTTACGCCGCGCGCCACCAACATCCAGACCACCACGATAGGCTACAAGCGCATCATTCCGCTCAACGGGTCTACCGCCAAGAGCTACGAGGGCGACGGATATAAGGTGAAGGCAATGCGCATTACCATCAACGACAGCAAGGCTTGTCCGCTGATTCAGAGTCTGTCGGTATTCTAATCTCTCTAAAATCATACAACAATGAACTTCAATATATATACAATCATAGCCGCGCTGGCACTGCCTATGGCTGCATCGGCGCAGAACACCGAGCGCAAGCTGTGCGACTTTGAGTCGGCTGATGCCTACCGCTCGATAAAGGTGTACGACACATGGGAGAACTCGCCCTTCCGCAACAACTCCGTTGAGGGAAACATACAGGTAGTGCAGAATCACCTGAATGATGCCGACCCTGTGCGCGGTTTTGTCCCCAATCCCTCGCACCATATCCTCGCCGTGCAACGTTCGCGCTTCGGCAGCAACACGTTCGGCGCACTCGTAGGTCTTAAAGAACCTTTCGCCCAGACCAAGACCGTGCAATACGTGCACGTGAAGATATACTCGCCCAAGGGCGGACCAGCAATGCTCATCGGACTGGGCAACCGCGACGACCGTCCGCACCAGTCGCCCCTGACCGAGCAGTTTTGGGCTACAGCCTCGCAACCGCTCGTTGCCGGACATTGGAACGATGCCGTGTTTGCCGTGTCGGGAGCCAATGGCGTGACCATACACAACCTGCTCATAGTGCCCGATGCTACGTCTCCCCACAATCTGACAGCCGACTTTGCCGCCTATATCGACGACATCGTGCTCTCAGCCGACGAAAAACCGTTCTTCACTGTAGGCGCATTTGCAACCTCGCGTGTCTTCAAACGTGGCGACCTCGTGACGCTCAGCCGAGGCGTTGACGACCTTGGCGGCGGACTCAACGGCGACATCCTGCTTGCCGACGGGTCGGCTGTTACGGGCCGTACAGCCAAGTGTGGCGAGCCGTTGAGCGTGAAGGCTGTTCCGGCACCAGGCTTCCGATTCAACAAACTCGTAATACGCCACGGCCGTAACATCGACGGCAACGCACCGGACGACTGGACCGAGACCGTCGTGACAGCCGACCGATTCAACAACGGTACCTATACCATCCCTGCCGACATCATCGACGGCGACATCCGATTTGTACCTTATTTCAGCAGTGTGGCTGCAGAAGTGAAGTAGGCTGGCTGCTAATGTCGAAAAGATTAGAATAATGCTATCTGTAGGAGGGAATAGTATCCATGCTATACCCACTCAATTAACTGTAAATGAAGGCTGAGTGGAGGGTATGTCAAAAGTCAAATCAGTACGCCCCGAAGGGGCAGAAGCACATAGCCCGGGGCACCGCCCTGGGTAAAAA